>JAMPGL010000100.1 GCA_023663945.1 Lachnospiraceae bacterium
GCTCCAGCAGCTCCCGCAGCAGCTCCTCCGCCTCATCACTGCATCCGCAGCCCCGTAGCGCCTCAGCTCCCCCCAGCAGAATAAACGGATCCCTGTCCGTCCCCGTCTCCTGCGCCAGCACCCCGCGCGCCAGCTCCTCCGCCTTTGCCTTCTCCCCATGAAGGACGCAGATACGCGCCTTCTCCAGCACATATCTGGGATGGGATATCTCCAGCGAATCCAAAAAGGCCTCCTGACCGGATATTTCCTTCTCCCATGCAGTCCTGTCCTCCGGCTCCCTCGTGTTGAGGAGCCGCCTCAGCTTGTAATACCCCTCCAAAAAGGTATCGTAGTCAGCCTGATCCCTTCCCTGAAAGCTGGCATAGGTAAACAGACCTTCCTCCGTATCAGACACAATATTGCGGATCATAAAATCCACAAAATTGACATTCAGATGCTCCTTAAAGCGCTGCTCATTCTGCACGATCCCAAAGACGTGATCTAAAACGCGCCAGATATCCGATGAAAGCCAATACTTATCCGCCAGCATGACAAAGAGACGCCACTTTGCCTCCTCCCCCATATCCAGATCGTCCAGGATATCATCCTTAAGCAGCTTCTCCCACTCCGCCCGGTCAATCCTCCGCGAGAGGGAACGGTAAATTTCTTCCGCCTTGCGCAGAAACGTCCCAACCGGGGTCTCCTCCACTTCCGCCGTTGGCTCAGCCTGACGCTTCCCATAGAGCAGCGCCTCCTCATAAGCTCTGCGCAGCCTCTTAAAGCCCTCCGGATTATCCTCTGGATTCACAGTGTTTAATTTTTTAAGATATGCCGCTCTGATCAGCTCCGCATCCGTCGTCTCGTCCAAGCCAAGTATCGAAAACATTTCCTGAATATCCATAGTACCTCCTGCCAATTACTTTTCAAAAACAAACTTCTTTGATTCTACGCAATCTCTTCAGAATTACGCTTTATATTTGCCACCACTTCCATGATGCGCTTTGCGGTTCCCATATCGTCCCGAAACAAAGTTGTAATACTGCCTACGGATCGAAATGGCTCCTCCATAAGAACCCTGTTATCATCAATATTTCCATTAGCAACGATATAATCAACTATCAAATTCACAAACCGTATCTGATTCACATTCAGATGTTCTTCTGAAAGGAACTCACTGAACGCTTCATTTACAGCAGTTCTATCTACGCCGACTATCCGACGGACAAGCCTGCCTACAGGAGTATCCCCATACTCTTTTACATAATCTTCTCTGGAACCAAGCTCCTGCCACAAAATGCGCTCCAATTCCTGAAGGTCAACTGCCGATAACTGCTTATTATTTTTAAGCTTATGCACCGAAATCCTGTCACTGTGCTCCTTAAGATAAAATTCAACCTTTTTACGATAATTCTTCAAATCGTTAATTTGATAGAGCGGCTCGCCTTCATTCATATCAGCGATCGTGTCCGTAAAATCAGTATAATAAATCTTTCTGCGAATCTTATCCAAATACTGAAGCAAACCACGCATGGCAACCCGCACATTATCAAGTTCCAAAATCGTTGTACTCTCCCAAAAGTCTGTCTCCTGAATTCTCTCAATAACTTCCTTCTGTGCTGCCACCTGCGGAATCAAATATTTTGCGGACAGCTGCTCAGCAGTCTGAATTACAATACTAACAGGTGTCTGAATATTTCTGCTCTGCAGCAAACCCAAATCAATACTATATATCAGGTAGTCAAAACGTCGAGCCAGTTCATCCTCTTTTTCGGGTCTGACAAGTGGAGCTATATGCTCTTTAATGTCCGCAATCTCCACTGTTTCAAGCTTCCTCCAATTAGAATATGTACGATACATCTCAACATATCGCAAATGCCTCTTTACCAGGAAACTGCTATTATTCAACTCTAGCACCGCACGGTGCAAGCCGTCTACTAACTCAGCCCTATAAGCAATATATGTTTCATCGGATGCAAACACCGGAGCCTGTAACTCCCGACAAATCTGAGCTTTTGTGTTATAAATCTTTTCACAAAGCGTCTCCTGAATACCATCCTCGCTGTCATTTCTGTTCGCTCTGAAATATTCAAAATTATTGCCAAGATCAAAGATAAGAAACCGCTCTTTATCTATTCCCTCCCCCAGCAAATCCGGGCATAGACGAGTGCCTCTTCCTATCATCTGCCAGAACTTTGCATAACTTCTGACTTTCTTAAAGAATACCAGATTCAATATTTCCGGAATATCAATACCCGTGTCAAGCATGTCAACCGATACCGCAATCTGCGGCATTTTGTCTTTTGTACTGAAATCGTCAATCAGAGAATCACAATACTTAATGCTATAGTCAATCTGTTTTATAAAATCCCCGCCATATTCAGGAAACAACACATGAAACCGTTTCTCAATAGCCTGTGCATGCAGACTATTTCTGGCAAATATGATTGTCTTGCCAAGTTTATCACCGCCTTCGATTTTAAGCCCCTTCTCCATGAGCTCCTTTAAAACCTTATCAATGGTGTCATTATTAAAAAGCCATGCATTGATTGCCGAGCTTGAAATATCATCCGCAATCATATCATCATTCTCAAATTTTTCCTCATATTCTTCCTTCTCCTCATCCGTCAAATCATCATAGTGAATGCCCTCTTCCATAATTTTGGTCTTATACTCGAGAGTAGAATAATTAACCAGATATCCTTCCTCAACAGCTTTTTCCAATTCATACGCAAATGTAGGAACATTTCTCTCCAAGTCAAAAATGGCATATGTATTTCTATCAATTCCATTCTTAGGTGTAGCCGTCATGCCTAAGAGCATTGCGTCAAAATATTCAAATATTTCCTGATACTTCTTATAAATAGAACGATGAACTTCATCACAGATGATCAGGTCAAAATGTCCCGGACTGAACAACCTTTCGCCAAACTTGTTTTTCTTTTCATCTATCGCGTTCATCATCGTTGGATAAGTAGAGAAAATCATTCTTGATGACTCTGGGTCATCCTTACTGTCCAAAAGATTACAGCAAGACAAATCCTGAAGAAGATTTGTATAATTATTCTTAGCTTGTCTGACCAGAGCCGTCCTGTCTGCCAGAAACAGGATATTTTTCACATAATTATGCCGTCTTAGTATATCAACAATGCTGATACTAACTCTTGTCTTACCTGAGCCGGTTGCCTGCACTATCAACATTTTTCTGTGCTTCTTTGAGATAGCATCACAGACTGCCGTAACCGCCTCCTTCTGATAAGGACGATTGGTAATATTATCACTGATTTCTATATTTTCTAACGGTTTGCGCTGTTTTCTTCTATCAATCTCAAGCTGTAATTCATCCTGCGTAAAAAAACCCGAAACCTCTCGCCTGGGATACCCCAGATAATCATTTGTATAGAAAAACTCAAATCCATTTGTTGTAAAAATAAGAGGTCTTTGACCATACTGATTCTGTAGGCAGTCTGCATAAAGCTTTGCCTGCTGACTGCCGATCATGGCATCAACAGACGCCCGCTTTGCCTCAACTACAGCCAAAGGAAGATTATCCTTTCCCCACAAGACATAGTCTGCATATCCTATTCCCGTATTGCTTGGCATTCCGGTCACAGGCTCCTCAATTGTACAATTCCTGCCTATAATCCAACCCGCCTCCTGCAATTCCACATCAATATACTTTGCTCTGGTCTCTGCTTCGCTGATTGCATCCACATGAAACTCTCTTGTCTGAGCATGCTGCTTACGCTCCGCAGTCATACGTTTGCGAAGCTCTTCATTCTCTCTCAAAACCTCTGCAAGTTTCTGATCTTTACTACTCAGGCTGTCATAAAGCGCTTTTAATTCATCTGCCTTTACACGCTTTTCATTTCCAGAAGCTAAAATCGACTCATCAAAAGTTCGCTCTTCGTATTCCTCAGAATAAGAGTAATCAATCCAATCGCAGAATTCAAACAGGTCTCTTAAAGCAATAATAGCCTCATCTCTCTTTATGCTACTATTTGTATGAACAGCAACATTCCCCAGATGAATTGTATATTTTAACATAGGAAACAGTCTCGGTTCAATAATATCGCGAAATGTACGTTCATGAATCAGACTTGAAACATTATCCCGATAAGGCAATTGCAATTCCGCATCATAAGAAAACACAAATCTCACAGCTAACTCTAAGGCACGTCTTGACAATATCGCACAGGTGGCTGGAGAGATGGCAATGCTCTTCTCAGCTTCTACTGCCTGAGCTGCAAAATCAGCATATTTCTTTTTTTCTAATAAATAGTCAAAATTCGTCTCCATGACCATCTCATTCCTTTT
>JAMPGL010000101.1 GCA_023663945.1 Lachnospiraceae bacterium
TGTGTGGCATAATGAGTACCTCTTTTCTAATTATTTTTAGTATATCTTATTAGCCGCTCCCGTTACAACTTTATTATAGCACTTCAACGCACCTTGGCTTGGAGGATGCCACGGATGAATTGTGGCGGATGGAAGAACTGGAGAATGCCAGAAAGGAACTGGAAAAGAACAAAGAGGAGAAGCCCGTTTCACAGAAAATGTTCCGGGCAATCTGATATGGAAAGTTTGTGCGTCCTGCTTCGGCAGGGCATTTTTTATGGTTTTTCGTAAAAATGTCAGAATGCTATAATTGTAAAAAAGTTAAGGTTTTGCTATAATAAACAATACACTTTTACAGATGGAGGAATAAGAATGAAATCCTATGAGTTAAAGCCGACGCCTGAAAATCTTTTGAATACATTTTTGGAAGATACTATTTCAAGAGACACAGATATTTTTCGTTTCATAGATATTTTGAATTCAATAGATGATTGTTGTTCTATCGCTTTAGATGGCAATTGGGGATGTGGTAAGACATTTTTTGTAAAGCAAACCAAAATGATAATGGATGCACACAATAGGTGCATTGTCAATGAAGATGAATCGGTACGCCAAAGGATTATTCAAAAACATTCAAAGTATCGGTCTTTAGAGGAGTTGGAACTGCAACCACAGATATGCGTATACTATGATGCATGGGAAAATGATAACGATGAAGATCCAATACTATCTTTGGTTTTTAGTATAATGAAAAGTGTGGATATGGATTATTCGCTTAAAGAGAATCCAGATTGTTTACAGTTAGGTGCTTCTGTGCTGGAACTTTTTACTGGAAAGAATTTTGGACAAATCATCGAAATGCTACGGGGTGAAGATCCGCTTGCAATGCTTAAAAGAGGGAAAGATATACATAGAGCAATTTGTGAGTTCCTTGAGAGTATTATGCATGAACGAGGAAATCGGTTAGTGATTTTTATTGATGAATTGGATAGGTGTAAGCCAGAGTATGCGGTAAAGCTGCTTGAGAGAGTAAAGCATTATTTTGAAAATGATAGTATTACATTTGTTTTCTCCACAAATATGAAAGAGCTACAGCATACGGTACGGAGATATTATGGTGATGAATTTAATGCTTGCAAATATCTGGATAGATTTTTTGATTTGCGCATAACTATGCCGAAAGCCGATTATCAAAAGTTTTACACATCTTTGAATTTTAATAATTCACATTATACTTATGATATTGTTTGTGATGCAGTAATTCGAACATATTACTTTGAACTTAGGGAAGTTGCCAAATATTTAAGATTGACTAAGGTAGCGGCATATAAGATAACTCACGGTGATGGACGTAGCTTCTCTTTTTCGGAGGGACGTGGTATTGAGTTTTGTTTATTGTATGTTATTCCAATAATGATCGGTATAAAAATCCATGATATTGATGTTTATGAGGATTTTATTCGTGGAAAAAATTGTAAACCATTATTGGAAGTTTTTGATAGTTTGAATGACTGCTATTTTGATGATTTGTTAAATAACAATGAGACATTTGGAACACCAAGTGACAAGCAGACACAAGTATCATTGGAGGAAAAAGTTAAGGAATTATATAATGTAATATTTGTAAAACAATATTCGATAACTGAATATCGCACATCCGTTGGACAATATATGTTTAACAAGGATACAAAAAAGACACTTTTTAAGGTAGCAGGATTGCTTTCTAAATATACTGACTTAGAAAATGATTAATGTTATAGAAGATAAGTTTTAGTTTTTGAGCTAGGTTTTTGCATTTTGTTCTGATGTATTGAAAAATCGGTTATTTCTTAGAAAATAATGATGTGATGATAATTGATTTATGCTAAAATACCAGAGTGTAAAAGCCCCCAATTCCTACTACGTTTGACGGCATCAACTTGCCCCGTTTTGCTCCGATTTGGCAATTTCGTTACATTTTTCACAATCTCTGTGAAAAATCCAAACCTCGCAAATCGCGCCAAAATACGGCAAATCAAGGCATTTTAGGAGGAAAAATTAACATGATTAGAATACTTTTCGTGTGCCACGGCAACATCTGCCGCAGCACCATGGCTGAGAGCGTCCTAACCCACATGATTTCTGAGCGTGGTCTCTCCGACCGCTTCCGCATCGCCTCTGCCACCACCAGCAGGGAGGAGATTGGCAATCCGCCTCATCACGGAACGGTTCGGAAACTCCGTGAGATAGGAATCCCGGTGGTTCCTCACCGCGCGGTGCAGATGACCAGAAAGGACTATGAAACTTATGATTACCTGATTGGCATGGACGACTGGAATATCCATAACATGCGGCGCATCACAGGCGGAGATCCGGAGCATAAGCTATACAAGCTTTTGGAGTTTACGGATAATGCCAGAGATATTGCCGACCCTTGGTATACAGGAAATTTTGATGTTACTTATGATGATATTGTGGAGGGGTGCGAAGCGCTCCTTGAAAAATTATCATAGCAGTCTGCAGCGCACGTTTCTAAAATGCTATAGTTAACAACATTAATAATTTCTTTTTCGGTCTTGCAAAAGCTTGCATTCCTTAACTATAGCCACAAAACACCCTTTTTCGATAATAATTGTCATATTTAAACGATATAAGGCAGATAGATTATATTTTTCCATCTGCCCTATATGCTGGATTGAAAAACCTTATTCATCTGCTTCTAAAATTTAAACCTTCTCTTTCCATCAATCCCTCACTTTCCAAATATCTCCGCCGCCTGCTTCATATTCTCCATAATCGACACGCCAAACGGGCATCTGGTTTCGCAGGCTCCGCAGCGGATACACTCTCCCGCGTGATGGGACAGTACTTCATAATGCTCACGCACCGTCTCTGGGACGCTCCCCTGCGCTTTCACAAGGTTTAAAAACTTAGTGACTGCCGCCACATCAATTTGTTTCGGGCAAGGCGCGCAGTGGCTGCAGTACATGCAGTGTCCCTCCCAGCTGATATTGGGAAATGTTGCAAATGCCGCGGCGTAATCCCTTTCTTCCCCGGATGCATTCTCATAGTCTACGCTTACTTTAAGCTGTTCCAAAGAACGTGCTCCTGACAATACCGTGGCAACACCGGGACGGGTCAGTGCATAGTGGAGGCATTGATTGACTGTCAAAGCTTTTCCGGCAGGCGACAAGGATTCATCCAAAAGATCTCCGCCGCCGAATGCCTTCATTACCGTGATGCCCACTCCCATCCGCTGGCAGGTCTCGTACAATTCCTTTCTCTCCGGATCCATATTGACCAGATGCCCCTGATAATTCTTCTCATCCCACAAGGCGTTCACATCTTCATTGGCAGGAAGCAGATCATAACACGGATTGATACTGAACATTAAAACCTCAATATGTCCGCTTAGGACTGCCTGCATTGCCGCCTGGGGATTATGGCTGCTCAGCCCCACATGATGAATCACTCCCTGTTTCTTCAAATCCAGAGCATACGCAAGAACCGGTCCTTCCGCTACAGTTTTCCAGTCTTCCATAGAATCCACGTAATGAATCATGCCCACGTCAATATAGTCGGTCTTAAGCAGGGACAGCATTTCGTCCATTCCCCGCTTCACCTCCTCAATATTCCGTGTCCTTTTGTACTGCCCGTCTTTCCAGACAGAGCAGATATGGGATTGCAGGATAAATTTCTCCCTTCTTCCCAAAAGAGCTTCTCCTATGCCTATGCGCGCCTGAGGATCCGGCGTGTAAAGGTCAATATAGTTAACTCCACACCTCTGCGCCGCATCCAAAAGCGGTCTGATATTCTGATATTGATTCTCCAAAAATCCCTCACAGCCGAGACCAATTTCACTAACCTGTAATCCTGTACTTCCCAATTCACGATACTTCATGTCTATTACCTCCTATTGTCCTTCTGCTCTTCTTATCATATCGAATTTTCGCCCAAGTTGCAATCCTTAAGTCAGTACCCCGCTGCAGGCAGGTAACAGTTCAGCCTTGCAGTCCCGGATGCTGGAAAGTTTCCCGTGTCATGTTCCTTTTTGACAACTATGATGTCTTTCGGGATTTTGGGAAACTGGCTGTCACAAATATCAATTAACTG
>JAMPGL010000102.1 GCA_023663945.1 Lachnospiraceae bacterium
GCACAGAATATATTGATTTGTATTATCAACATCGGATTGATCCTAATATTCCACCGGAGGAAGTTGCAGGAGTTATGAGTGAACTTATGAAGGAGGGGAAAATCCTGCATTGGGGGATTTCTGAAACAGACGAGAATTATTTTCGCCATGCACACGCTGTATGCCCGGTTGCGGCAATTCAGAATAGATATTCCATGATGGCAAGATGGCATGAAAGCCTATTTCCGGTATTAGAGGAACTTAATGTAGGTTATGTGGCGTTTAGCCCGCTGGCAAACGGTTTTCTGACAGCAGCTTATCAGAATGAGGTTTTTACGGATAAAGATGATTATCGAAGGAATATGCCGCAGTACACAGAAAAGGGATATGAGGAAAATGCTCCGGTTATTGCACTTGTACGTCGGTATGCAGAGGAAAAAAATGCTACGCCTGCACAAATTTCTCTGGCTTGGATGCTCTGCAAAAAACCGTATATTGTGCCGATTCCCGGCTCAAGAAAAATAAACCGACTGCGTGAAAATGCCGATGCAGATACAATCAAGCTGTTGCCGGAAGAAGTAATGGAAATTGATAAAGCGCTGGATCAGATGGAGCTGTCGGTATATGGAGGAGCTTCCTATAAGGTTCAGGAGGGAGAGGAAAAATAATGTATAAAGACCGTCCTTTTATTGTCTGCCATATCTTAAGTGCTGTGAATGGGAAGATTTCCGGTGATTTTTTCCATGTGCCGGAGACTGCACCGATAAGTGCCGCATACGGAAAAATCCGTACAGAGTATCAGTGTATGGCTGCATTATGCGGAGCAGTTACGGCAGCAGAGATTTATTGTTGCAAAAAAGCCATGACAGATGCAAAAAAGCCTTCCCAAATCTTTCCACGGGAGACTTGGATTGCGGAACATAAAGAATCCCATTACAATGTTGTGGTTGATACAGAGGGAAGCCTTCAGTGGGAAAATGGTACAATCTGCCGTCCCAACCAGCCGGATGCACATGCAGTAGTGATTTTATCAGAATTCGTAACGGATGCACATTTGCAGCATTTGCGTAATGTGGGGGTATCTTATCTTTTTGCGGGAAAATTGATTGATGAATTAAGCATTGTGTTCTGTCCTGCCGTTGACGGTCAGGCTGATACGGCATCCATTTTTGACTGTTACCATCATTTGACGAGAACGGCACCGGTGGCATTTTCTCTTATGAATGTTGAAACACTGCCGGGTGATGGTGTCTGGCTTAGATATAAGCCAAAGAATGTAAAAAAATCCATATAATGTATGCTGTTCAAATAAAGCGCCAGCATTTCATAAGTGGAATGCTGGCGCTTTGATGTTATTGCCGTTTTTTCATTTCCTGTATAAAGGTTTGCAGATATTCTGTTTGGTTTTTCAGAAAACAGCAATAATAAGTGACGTGTGCTTCTTTATCGAGAATAGGGATAGTAACTCTTTCTGCCGTACTCTGGTGCTGCTCCGGATGCCTCATCACAATATCAGAGGTAAAGGATGGCAGAATAGAGGAATTGACAAGCTCATTGAAGGCGAAGCGTTCGCTTTGCAATAAAAATCTGGAATTTGGCATTTTGTTTTTGTGCAAATTGTGCCAAAAACCAATTTCAGAATAGAGTAACATATTTTCTCCATCCATTTCTTTCAGATAGATACCTTCAGACTTGGCAAACGGATGACTGGTGGGCAGTGACAGATAAAGATGTTCCTCGCCCCATCGGAAACATTCACAGGAATTGTCCTCTGGTTTTTCTGTCAGGATAATAAATTGATAGGTTTTGTTGTAAAGACCATCTAATAGGATATTTATCTCTTTCATTTCCGTCATAATAGTCATATTTGGATAAAGGCTGGAAAGCATAGGGGAAATATCCCATAAAGGTCCAGGGGCACAGGAGCCGACAGCTATGGTGTGGCGGCTGCGGTCAAAGGTGCGTACCCGTTCCAGCATATCTGCTGACTGCTGTAATATTTTGTTGGCATAGTCTACTGCAAGCAAGCCGTTTTCATTCAGGGTAAGCCGGTTTTTCTTATGTTCAAACAGTGAAACCTGAAATTCATCTTCCAGATGCTTCATGGCACGTGTCAGGGTTGGCTGTGACATATGTAGCTGTTCGGCGGCTTTGGAGAGTGTTCCCTGTTCTGCAAAGGCTGCCAGTTGTTCTAATTGGGATAATTCTATCATGGCGCTTCCTCCATTTTTGTTTATTTAAGTTCCAGTATTCATTTTAAGTATAGCACAATTCAGAATCCGTATTGTACTTTTTTTGAACTTTTTTATAAAATTAAATTATGAACAGATTCAAGTGGTTGATTTTGGCAAAGAAAAAGGAGGAAAAAGCATGAATAGTGAAGCGACAAAGATACGAAAAAAGGCAGTATCCAAATGGCTTGCCGTAATGCTTGTGGCATCACTGGTATTGGCAGTGTCAATTCCGACTGAGGCGGCTTCCATGAAATTGAGTAAAACAAAATTAACTCTGGCAGTCGGGCAGTCAAAGAAATTGAAAGTAAACACAAAGAAAAAGATAAAATGGAAATCTTCGGCACCGTCTGTTGTTTCCGTAAACAAAAAGGGGAAAGTGACAGCAAAGAAAAAAGGCAAGGCAGTGGTTACTGCTGTTGTTGCCGGAAAGAAAATGCGGTGCAAAATTACAGTAAAGAAAAATACGAATAAGAGCAAAAATAAAAAAGCAGTGGTTGCCTATTTTGCTTATAGTGAAAATATAGGTGACACAAGCAGCATGAGTGTGGATGCGGTAACATCAGCAAGCCTTAATGAAAAGACAAAGAATAAGCAGGGGAATCTACAGCTGATGGCAAAAGAGATTCAGAAGAAAAAAGGCGCTGATATTCACAAAATCCTTGTAAAAGATACTTACAATCCGGATTATTCCACAATGGTTGAGAGGGCAGAACAGGAAGGGGAAGAAAACAGTAAGCCTGCACTGAAATCCAAAGTAAAAAACATACAGCAGTATGATGTGATTTATCTGGGTATGCCGGTCTGGTTCGGTTCTCTCCCAAGACCAGTAGCAACATTTCTTGATGAAAATGATTTGTCAGGGAAAACGATTGTTCCATTTGGCATACATCTGGGAAGTGGATTTGGTTCAAATATCAGCGAGATTAAGAAAAAATATCCGGATGCCAATGTGGTAAAAGGATTTACAATCAGTGCAGATACAGCCAATGCTACTGTAAAGAAGAAGTTTGATAGTTGGCTGGATAAGCTGACATTAAAATAATGTAAGTGGTGTCTTAAAGATAGCATAATATAAGAAAGTAAAAAAATAAAATTATAAATGGAGGTATCATTATTATGAGAAAAAATTTTGGAGCTAAACCATTTCTGTTTCCACAGCCGGTTATGATTATTGGCACTTATGATGAGAATGGTAAGGCAAATGCGATGAACGCTGCATGGGGCGGCATCGTGGGAATGGATAAAATTATTGTTGACCTCGGCAGCCACAAGACAACGGACAACATTATGCAGACAAAGGCATTTACGGTCAGCGTGGCAGATGTGGAGCATTTGGTGGCTTGTGATTATGTAGGGATTGTTTCCGGAAATAAAGAACCGCAAAAGATGGAGAAAGCAGGGTTTACTACGGAAAAAAGTGAGTTTGTAAATGCACCAATTATTAAAGAGCTTCCGCTGGCGCTGGAATGTTCTTTGATTAAAGTAATTGATAACAGTATGTTTCTTGCGGAGATTAAGAATGTCAGCATTGATGAAAGTGTGCTTGGAGAGGACGGGGAGCTTGACTTGGATAAGTTTAGCCCAATTACCTATGACACCATTCATTATGGATATTATCGGCTGGGTGAGCGTGTGGGTACTGCATTTCAGGACGG
>JAMPGL010000103.1 GCA_023663945.1 Lachnospiraceae bacterium
GATTGTACCAATTGGGTCTTGATTTTCACTTTATCACGCCATCCCCGATTTCAATTTTTCTGTCACACAAATTTGCGACCTCAACATCGTGGGTTATAATTACAATCGTCATTCCCTGACTGTTTAGTTCTTTTAACAATCCCATGATTTCTGCTGATGTATCGCTATCCAATGCCCCGGTCGGTTCGTCAGCCAAAAGCACGCTTGGTTTATTTACAATTGCCCTTGCAATTGCAACCCTCTGTTTTTGTCCGCCTGACAGCTTCTTTACAGGCTTATTCTTAAATTCCTCCATTCCCACGGACGCTAATGCCTGTTCCGCAAGCTTCTTTCTATTTGAAGCTTTCGTTTTTGCAAAATCAAGGGGCAGCAGCACATTTTCAACAGCCGTAAAATCATCCACCAGGGCGTAATCCTGCATGACAAGTCCAAGCTTTTCATTCCGAATCCGTGCAAGCTCTTTGTCGCTCTTATTTTTTATTAATTCCTTGTCCAAATAATATTCGCCCTCGTCATAATTATCAATGCAGGCAATAATGTGCAGCAGCGTTGATTTTCCAGCGCCCGACTTTCCTACAATTGCCGTCATTTCTTTATCCTCAATCGTTACAGAAACACCATGTAATGCTTCAAACGCATTTACGTCACCCTTGTTATATATCTTGACAACGTCTTTTATTTCTATCATTTCCATTCCCTCCTCTTTCAATGCCAGCCATTCAAAATTTGCTTTCAGTATATTTCCGGTTTACTTTGTAAATCGGGAATCCATGGGCTGACAGCGCACAGCTATAATTAATGGTTATTGGTCATAATTTCCTTCGCCGATGTATTTCTCACAATGCCAAGCGGGATAGACCATGCAAGCAGCACGTAACACAATATGATTATCATGCACGTTAAAAGCTGCAGCGGACCTAAGCGTAACGCAATATCCGTAACCAGTCCCATCAGTTTTAGGAAGCATATCGAAAATACGACCATGCCAAATGCAATCCCCGAGGTAATGCAGGCTACGCTGAGGCTTATCCTTGCACAATTTTTCCACGGCAGCCCGCATATGTAATAGACTGCATAGTTTTTCAACTGTTTTTTGACTGTGATTGCATTTGCGCTGATTGTTTGAACTATCACAAAAATAAAAATGCAGATGAAAACAGGAAGATAATTATGCAGCTCCATCAAAATATAATCCCAGCTGTTTTCATTCATTTTTGAAAGAGGCATTTTCGCATTTAACATGGAATATTTGCCCAGTTTATCTATATCCTGATTGATTGTCTCCTCCGACACACCATCATCGTATATAAGTATAGTCGGACCACACATTTGTCTTTGAAAACCTATACTAGAAAGCCTCGGATTGAAATACTCGAACTGTCCCTGTTCTTCTCCCTTTAGTATCTGTTCATCTGCAAGAAGCATTAGAACCTTATGTTCTTCCGACTCATAGTTATAGGTATAGTAACAGTCCCTGTAATCTTTGTGCCTATCCCCCATTGAATCTGTATAAAAAAGACTCTCATTATCCTTCATCATGCCTATAATTTCCACCTGCTGCGTAATTTCAAAGAATCCATTGCCAAGTGTTACAACATCACCAGGCTTTAGATCCTCATTATATGATACGACCGCCTTCAGCATGTCACTCTCCATATCCGAGTCACGAAACCATCTGCCGCTTTCCATGTCCGGCTCCAGTGACTTCACAACAGCACTGCTGTAACACCACAACGCAATTTCTGTATCAGATCCAATAATAAAAGGTTCCCAAATCTCCTCAACAGAAAGCACATCCTTTACGTTCGGCAGATACTCCTTGACATCTTTTTCATCCCACAACAGTCTATTGTTACCCTCATCCCCTTCTTCTCTTGCTAATAACACGGACTCAAAACAAACACCATTTTTATTTAGATATTCAGAAAGCACTGTATATTTCTTAAATTTTTCCTCAACTGCGGAAACAACGGATATTGCCGTTAAAAATACAACCACAAGCAGCATGATAATCAACAGGTTCATTCCCTTTGTCCGTTTAAAATCCTTCCAGCCCAATGAAAAAAACATGACCTACACCTCCCTTAGCTCGTCCGAAATGTTCCACCCCATCTGACGCTGAATCATCAGATACAGTATAAGCGATGAAATACCGACATACAGTAATCCGAGAACCGTATAGCTGTACAGGGTGTAGGACGCCGCAATGTACTCAAAAAATCTGCAGAGATACGGCAGGATTGCAAAATGGAACAGCACCACAGCAAGCAGATATATAACCGTTGATATAAAAAGACATTCCACAAAATATAACAGCTTCGCCTTTTTGTTCGTCAGCCCGCACATGCGGTAGATTGTCAGCTGTTTTCTCCTTTGCAGCAGGACATACTGGTAAAGCACGGAAAGTGTAAGTCCTGACATAGAAATCAGCAAAATGCACAGCACTAGCAGCGTATTATAAAACTTTACGCTGTCCACCTCCTGAAAATCCAAAGCTTCTACCTCCGCCAAATCACCGTACTTATTCTTAACGATATTCGTTATCTCTTTGTAAGCCCGCCGCGGCACCGTTTTTTTATAGGAAAACCATGCTTGCTTAATATAACAGTCATCTGCTACTGTCGTTACCGGCACCCATGGAACTACAGAAATCCAGTCAATATGCCCGATGCATGTATAGTTTTTTCCATTCACTGTATATGTTCCGTCGGCATTGGGACTGTATTTTTCTGACCATTTTTCCTGTTCGCCATTACTGCCGGAAAATCTGGTTCCCTCCCGCAAAGCCAAACATACCAGCTCTCCATTTTCGATCTGCTCTGCAGTAAAGTAATCTCCATCCACCAATACATTGCCTTCCCGCATTGTTTCTCCAGCCGGCGCAACCGTGGCTTTCCCATCCTGTATGCCAAAAAACATGTGTGCTATCAGTAGGCCATTATCAATTCCAGGATATTGTGATTCCTCGCCTAAAAACCTGCCATCCAGGCGGATGGTGCAATCTTCATAGATACCATCATCAAGGCTGAGCAGCGTTTCCATAAGGCTTCCCTTTGTAACAATCGTTCTTGTTTCATCGTAAAAATAAATGCCGAAAGACTTGCTGTCCATTTCCCCCTCCAGCTTTTTTTCCTGAAGGTGATGATAAAACCCAAAGACAAAATTGATTATGACTGCTGAGCTTAAAATACACAAAATAACCAATGCAAAAATAGCAGTTTCATTTTTTATGAAGCTTTTTATATTAATTGCTATGTATTTCATGGCGTATCCCCCCTTTCTGTTGTATAGTGATGGGTAAACCTTTGCTTTGCAGGCTTCCGCTTTACCCATCACTATGTATGAATGAAACTGCCGATTACTTAATGCGGGTTGTTTCTGTCCACGAAACTCCCGATTGTTGTGGTGATGAATTATAAACCATTCCAAAACCGATTGCCGAATTCTTAGTAATCCAACCACCTGTTGTAATCGTATTTCCATTTGAAAGAACTCCTGCGTTGCTTGACACAATCGTATATTGGTTTGGATCAGTATCATACTGACGAATCGCTACATAACAATATCTTGTAGTTCCACCTGTATTTTTCACTGTTGCAGAACCCCAACTGCCATTCAAGCTTCCCCAAATTTGTCCATTTGCCGCTAAGACAGTCATTCCCATTGTTCCAACCAATAACATTGCACAAACAACAGCCGTAATTGCTTTTTTTATAATTTTTTTCATGATAATTACCTCCTAAAAATTTTCTTTATTTTATTTTGTGCTTCTTTGTTAATGCCTTGTCTACAGTTACTTA
>JAMPGL010000104.1 GCA_023663945.1 Lachnospiraceae bacterium
AAATGTCGGAAATGCTTGCGACTGTCAATGCAAAGAGTATTGAAGATATTAAATCATTTTTGAGCAGACAGAAAGAAACATACCGTATTCCATATCAGACTTATGCTGAGGACAGACCAAGACAGTGTATTTTTGTCGGTACATCAACAATCTTGATTTTCTTCCGCTGGATAGGACAGGAAACAGGAGGTTTGCGCCTGTTCTGGTGCATCAGGAACGTGTGGAGAAACATATCCTTGAGGACGAAAAGGAATCGAGGGAGTACATCGTGCAGGCGTGGGCAGAGGCAATGGTTATCTATAAGAACTGTGCGCATGAGCTGAAGCTGTCAAAAGAGATGGAAGAATATCTGAAAGAGATGCAGAAACAGTTTATGCCGGAAGATACGAAAGTGGGGATTATTCAGGCGTGGCTGGATGACTGTGCGGAGGAATACGTGTGCAGCGAGATGATTTACAGAGAAGCGCTGCGGCATGAGTACGAGGAGCCGAAACAATGGGAGATTAAGGAAATTAATAGTATTATGAATACTTGTATAGACGGGTGGGAGAAAGTCAGCTCTCACAGGTTCACCAAGTATGGATTGCAGCGTGGATGGAAGCGTGAAACTGATATGCAGGGATTTACACTATTGCCGGATGAGGAGCAGATACCTTTTAAGGAGTAACGGATAGTGTCGTTTTAAATTCTTTTTCATTCTGTTTACAGAGTGTGTTTACATTTTTGTAAACGGTGGGTTTACAAAAAATGTTGAAAAATCAAGGAGTACATCTATTTGTAAACGGTGTAAACAGAGAAAACTGAAAACACAGAAATAAGATTAATAACAATATGGAGGGCATTTATTATGCAGAAATTTAATAACACAAAAATCATTATCGGTCTGGATCATGGATACGGCAATATAAAAACAGCACACAGGGTATTTAAGACAGGTGTGGAATGTTTTGAAGAAGAACCGATTGTCAGCACGAATTACATTAAATATAAAGATAAGTATTATGTAATTGGGGAAAACCATCTGATTTATCAGGGCAATAAAACGGATTCGCAGGACTTCTTTATCCTCACATTGGCAGGATTGGCGGAAGAACTGAAATTCAGAGGTCTGCATGAGGCAAAAGTAATATTAGCTGTCGGACTTCCTCTTGCGTGGGCGAAAAGTCAGGCGTCAGATTTTAAGAAATATCTGATGCAGGAGCAGGAATTGTTTTTCTCATTCCGCAGAGAAAATTATCGGGTGCATCTGTGCGGAGTGGAGGTGTTCCCGCAGGGATTTGCGGCAGTATGCAATGCCGGAACTATGAAAGGCTTTAACATGATAGCGGATATAGGGAATGGCACTATGAATGTAATGCAGATAGTTGACGGCAGACCATTAGAAAAAAGTTTGGTGACGGACAAGTTTGGAGTGTCAATCTGCATGAAAGAAATACAAAAGGAACTGTCTAAATCAGCCGGAGAAAGCATACCAGAGGCGATGATCGAGCCGATGCTGATAAACGGATTGCAGGGCAGGAGTGATGAAACGGCAAAGGCTATTGAGCGTATTGCCGGCAGATATGCAGAGGATATTTTGAAACGCTTGATTGATTATGGTTATAAGGAGAATCTGGTGCATCTCTATGTGATCGGCGGAGGCGGCTGTCTGCTCAGGCATTACAGCGATATTGCTTCAAATGGGAATGTGACTTTTATTGAGGACATCTGCGCCAATGCCAAAGGGTACGAATATCTTGCAATGCAGAAACAGCGCAGACAGGCGGTGTAGAAATGAGGCTGTGGAATGAGAAAAACCTATAAATGCAGCAATATAAAATTCTGCATGGAAGATGAAAACCAGCGCAGGACATGGGAGTATTTGCAGGGAATTACACGAAAAGACGGTTCTTATGGGAAGATACTCTCTGATGCATTTGTGGCGGTTCTTGATAGGCAGATACGGACTGGAACTGATAAGGCGGAGGATAATTCTGATTCTGCGATTACATTGAGGGAGGATATGGATATTCTTGGGAAGATGCTGGACGAGGTATTAGAGAAAAAATTCAATGAAATCTTTCAAGAACTGCAAAGAAGTTTGGCAGAACAGATCAATAGCAGTTTCAGTGAATATGCTTCCGCTTTTCATTCCGGCGCAGAAAATCTTACGGAAAAGGCTGATGCAGACGGGATGGAGCAGATGCAGGAGGCAGAATTATCCGAGGATATGATGGCGTTTGCATTTGCAATGGGCGAATAGGCGGTTCCGAATTTTTATATTCGGTACCCAATTAGGAAAGGAAGCCTATGGAACGGTTCCGAAAAGTATTTGTTCGGTACCGTCGCCCAAAGCGAATGACGGCGGTACTCTGCCGGAATGAGCAGTCTGTCGGGCAGATTTTCCGACAGACTACGGATGCCGACAGGCAGACGGTGTTTGCCGACGGCAAACACTACCCTCGGAGAGCGCCTTACTTCTGATACGAATGTGTCAGAAGTAATAAGGCGTTACTTTTGGCAAAAGTAACAAAACCGTAGTTAGCTCTTATATATAACACTAAGAAAGAAGGTGAAGCATTGGCGGTAAAAACAATTTCCTTTCCAAAAGGGAAGGGGCATCTTACGCATAATAACCGGGATTTCATCTGCAATAATGTGGCACCGGAAAGAACTGCTTGGAACCGGACTTACATACAGGAATCTTTAAGAGATGCTTATGAAAAATGTTTCGGTCAGTCGCTCAGGGATTATAATGCGGCGCAGAAACGTAAGGACAGACAGAAAGACGATTATCTGAAAGAGATAGAAAATTCCGGCAACGGAGAGAAAGCGTTTTATGAGAATGTGGTGCAGATCGGTAAAATGACAGATACTCCGGTAGCAGATGAGAATGGAAACCTGACAGAAGATGCAAAAGCAGCGATAGCAGTTCTGGATCAGTACGCAAAAACTTTTCAGGAGCGCAATCCGAATCTGTATTTATTCAACTGTGTGATGCACTTGGATGAGGCAACGCCGCATCTGCATATAGATTATATCCCTGTGGCTCATGGATATAAAAACGGCATGAAAACACGCAACAGCTTAACAAAGGCGTTCCAGCAGATGGGGTTCGCATAGGCGGTCAGCAGGAAGCAGAATGAAACGGTTGCATGGCAGGAAAGGGAGAGGGCATATCTGACGGATTTATGCAGGGAGCAGGGGATTGAGATAGAAGTCCTCGGCATACAGCGGGATAATCTTTCCCTGCCGGAATATAAGGCGGCGATGCGCGAGGTGGAGGAACTGGAACAGCAGGCGGCAGCGTTGGATCAGCAGAATGAGGCGCTTGAGCGGCAGAACAATAATCTGGAACAGAAAGCATCAGAACTTCATGGACAAGTACAGGAAATGGAATCACAGAACAATGAGCTGGTCTTGCAGGCGCAGAAACTAACAGAGCAGATTGAAGAAACAGAAGCGAAAGAAAAAGCGGCAAAGGAGGTTCTCACAAAACATGATCTAAGGGCGGAAACGCTTAAACTGATTTCAAAGGAAACATCAGCAGAAACAAAAAACATAAAAAGCGTTGCTGTTCCGCTAAATAACCTTTTCGGCGGTGAAGAATATGTCAAAGTGAAGAAAAGCGACTGGAATAAAATATTAGATGCTTTCA
>JAMPGL010000105.1 GCA_023663945.1 Lachnospiraceae bacterium
TTTATCTGATTCTAACATTTGATATGGTGTGTGTCAATATACGGTTTTACATTTTATGGCATTGAACCTTTAGATTTTATAACCCATATTTTTTCATAATCTCTCCAAACTCCACTGAACGTGAAAACCCCTCCAGTACCTGCTCACGGCTCATTCCGTTATTCAACTTGTTAATCCAGTATCTTTTTCCCTCTTCATCTGATGTCCGATCCATAAATGTCTGATAGAGAGTTTCCACATAATCCGCATCACTCAATCTTCTGTTTAGAAATTCCTCTGAACCAAAGAAGCTCTTGGCAACCGTTTCTGCACTCATAATGCCTGTATTAATACGGTTTGTCCAATCTTCAACTCCCATGGTTTCCCCATTCCTGTTTAGCGCCTTGGTATACATACGTAAAACAAAATTTCGTACTCCCGGATTATAAATAGAGCTTCCGTTTTCCTGTAAAGTTCCTCTTGCAATGCCAAAGCTGTCACTCAAATTGCTGAATTCCTGAGAATTGACAAAACCACACAAAACCTCCTGCCTGCTTCCGCCTATCCATAAATACAAAGACCAGTACAGCTTTCCTTCTATATCCGCTTCCCTGTCAAAAAACGTCCGATACAACACATCCAGAAATTCATCATCATCCAAATCTCTGTTTGCAAACTCCACACTACCGATAAAACCCTGTGCAATCCCCGCACCGTCAATCTGCTGTGTGGAAAGCCTGTTACACCAATCCTTAAATCCAGCCTCTTCTGCTTCACGGTTTAAGGCAACAATATACATACGCTTTACAAAATCTTCTATTCCACGCTCCGGTATCTGATCAGGCAAAGTATTTTCAATATTTCCGCCATCTCCCGTAACACTGATTTCCGCTTTTAATATTACTCCGGCATTAGAATTATTTACTGCATTGACCGTGGTTTCCCCCGAACCTTTTATATTTATTCGGAGCGCCCTGCTATTCGGCGGATAAAGCGTAGTAAACATACTTTCCCCCGCAACAGCTTCATTGCTGAAGTTCCAAGTAAAGCAATCCGCATCAACCCTTGCTTTATGTTCGGTTTCCTCATTTAAAATTTCTATTGCAAATAAATAATTTCTTCCCGCTTCCAAAGCATAGGACGGGAGCCTGCTCCACCTTATGCAGCTATTTGTGTCATAGACATAAATATATGGTCTTAATGCTGCCCGAAGCCCGTTTATGTTGTACGTCTTAACTGTTTTTGTTAATTGTTCCGGTCTGTCCGCCGCCGAAGCGGGCGCAGTACTAAAGCATTGTACCCAACAACGACCTCCCCCTCCCGTAGTTCCATCGAAAACAGCAATTCCCGTACTTCGATAAGAGGCATTTGTAATATTGGCGTAATCCTCCGGGGAAGCAAACCATTGCTCCATTACGCCTTGCGGTGTATCCGTCCACAAATCAGTCATAATGTTCTCCCCGGCACCGGGATCTGCCAACTTCCCGCCCACAGTATGAAAAGCTGTTCCGTCCGGTCGTGTGTGGGAATAATACACATAACACTCCGCCGCCCTGAGCATTGCTGCTTCCAAAAGTTCCTGATCCATAACCAATGCCGGAAGACCTTTTTTTGCACGTTCGGCATTAACCATATCCAAAACCTCATAGGATGCCTGATAATCAACTCTTCCCGTCGTTGTAAAATTCATAAGAGACATATCATAAGAAGCACCCATACATTTTAGTATTTCAAGCAATTCAAAGGTATTCAAACTTCCCGTACTCGTTTTTATAACCTCTCCACCTGCATTTTTACAAACAATTAAAGGCATGGTAAAGCTGTTTCCATTTATTGTCCCTTGATTCCTTGCCACTGCCATACTGCGATTAAAAAAGTTTTGAAACTTATCAAGGGATTCCTGATTAGGCACACTACCCGTCATATGAATTTTAACATTCATACTGCCAGCTGCGCTGCGAATGGATTCATCATCATTTCCCTGAATATCAAAGGCATAAATATTTATATTACGTGTATCCGCATAATCCAGAATCCAATCAATTACTTCAAGGGTATTTGTTGTATTCAGACAACTCCCAATCCCTCCAAAAATATAGATTGCGCCTATGTTCTCCTGAGGATTCACCTGAAATCTATTTCCATTTCTTGCATCCACCACTTCAAAGAAAGGCATATCCCCAATAAAATTTCCTGCCTCTTCCCCTAAAGTATTTTCCGGCTGCATAATAATATCACTTTCTACAGTAAGCCGTCTTTCTGCTTCCAGTTCATTTACCGAAATAGTATTATCTGATATGCCGGCTGCGTCTGCTTTTACTCCATGATTTAACAGTACAATAATCACTGCTATAATCAAAAGACCCGTTATATTTCTTTTTGCCACAATACTTTCCCCCATTCATTTTCTTACTTTCATATTGTAAGTCTCTTTCTTATATTTACAACCCTTCTGGCACAGGTGGTTGCCAACCCGGCATAATTGGTCAAAAAAAGAAAGGCATTTCTGCCCTTCTTCTTCATTTTCGGCTTTTCAGCCTGTTTTGCTTTTAACAAATACTGTATTCCTCAAACAATGTTTTGCGGTATGATTCATCTTCTACAGCTCTTTTCAAATCATCAAAACGATTATCAGCTAAAAGAATTTTATTCAACATCAGTATACGCTGTTCGCCAGATGCCCTTCCAATTTCACGCTCATCCTCCCGTATCAGTCTCATCTCCCGCTCTTCATCAAACTCATAAATGCTCACTTTGACCACCTCCGCTTTCTGCTCCATCAGAAATTCACTTAAAATGCCTTCCCTGATGCACTCGTCTACCGCCCTCTCTACTGCATCCTTAAGCGGCATTTCTTTGTGATACTTCCTTACCCTGTCCACATACTGCATATACTCCCCCAATGCCGGGCACTTCTCCTTTAACTCCCCGTTCATCCCCTCATTGATATTCAAGACCGTTACCTTCAGTTCCAGCTTTGGATTCTCTGTGGGAACCATGAAGCTGTCCGACAGCTTTAACTCCATCTGCCCCGGCATTTTCTCCATCCCGTTATAAAAAACAATAAACTCCGGACTGGGAATCTTCACACGTCTGCTGCTGTAAATGGTCTTATCCATAACCATCTTTTGTAAAATGTCCGCTATGTACAATAAATCCCGCAACGGCAGATTGACCGGCAGCGTGGACTGGTGCTCGTACATCTGGACCGTGTTGACCATGACAAAGGAAATATCATTGTGCAGGTTCATATAGATTGCATTTTCCAACGTGTTAAATACCAACAGACTATCATCCCTATAATCCGTCCCATGGATTCCGTTATAAAGCGACAATGCCCTTTTCCTGTCACGAAACAGCATCCGGAATACCGTGTCCTTATAATTCCTCTGTTCCTTTACTTCGTTTCTTCTGTTTTCTTTGTTTCTTTGACCTTCTTCATTCCTGCTTTTGTTTCTTTCGCTTTTCTCACTTTTCCTGTTTCTTTTGTTTTCTTCGCCCATGAATACCTCCTGATGGCAGGAGTATCCGCCGCTTTGCCTGCATTCTGTATTTCCTCCCCTGCATCTCCTGCATCTGAAACTCCTGCTTTTAATTGAATTTGTTGGATTTTAAAAGCAT
>JAMPGL010000106.1 GCA_023663945.1 Lachnospiraceae bacterium
TTATTCCTGAAAGTGTTCTTTTTTTGGTTGGGGACTTTTTTCACAGCCCCTTTTTCTTTGCGCAAATTTAGAGGAAAGGAGGACACAGGGTGAAGGTCATTAAGATTTTTTCCAAAGACCAGATCATACTTCTGCGGAATATCAATCCATTACTGGGGCGGTACAGACTGCCTAAAAGGATTTTAAAGAAAATGGATTATATTCTGGAGGAAGAAACTTTAGGTAAACAGGGATTTCTGATTGCCATTGTAAATCCTGTCAGGGATGATATTCGGGAGATAGAGGATGCCGTCGGCATATATCCGCTCAAGGCTGACTTTATCAACGAGACGGAACGGCAGGAAACACAGGACGCTGACAGCGGCAGTGAGGAAAAGGGTAGAGAATGGTTTCTGAGAAAGCTTCACGTTCAGGAGACGGACAGCTATATCTATGTACTGTACTTTATCCTGAGAAAGCATCTGTACAAGACGCTTTCGTGATACCACAGCAATCATGTCAACGGTGTTTGGGGCGGTGTAGCGGCGTACACCGCCCCAACACTATCTACTCTGGAAGGAGGGAAATTTCATGGAGACAGTAAAACAGAATGTGATATTGGAACGGACAGGGATATTCAGCCAGACAGTGGATAAGAGGTTTGAGTACACCATGGAACGCAAGGAGACAGAGGGAAAGAAGATTTTAGTCATCTGTACCAATCCCGCATCCGACAATCTGCTGGTGGTGGATATGACGACAAATTATCTGATGAACAACCTTTTTGCAATGGGCTATGGCACGATCACGCTGTGCAACCTGTTTGCGGAGGTCACAGAGAAACTACAGCCCGTGAAAGCGGGAGATAATGCCGACAACATAGAGTACATTAATGAGGTGCTGAAAAGAGGCTTTGACGAGATACTTCTGGGGTTTGGCAACGGCTTTGTGGGCAACAAGAGGGTCAGGGAGGAAAAGGAGAAGCTGTACAAAGCCCTGAAGCCGTATGCAAAAAAGCTGGTGGAGCTGGTGGACTCGGACGAGAAGTATGCGGCACTGAAAACAATCCACCCTCTGTTTGCGGGGCAGAGATTTTCAGGGAAATGGGCGTTCCGTAAGTTTGCGCTTCCCAAGGCATAGGGGAAGTGCGGTTCAGGATTTTCAGGTTAAGAGAGGAAAGGGACATCAATATGAATTATTTATTAGGAATAGGTATTGGGATTGTGCTTATCAACGTAATCTATATCAACGTATCTATGTGGGAAGGAGCGTACTAAAATGGGCGATATTATCTTAGGCATAACACTGGTAGTAAGCATTTTAAAAATTGTTGTTCAGTATAAGGGAAAGCAGGGAAAGTAATATGCACAAAATCATACCGAATGCGGACGCATTGAAGCAGTTTCAGGAAGAAACAGAAAATACATTACCTCTGTGGAAGAACGCACAGGCTATTGAGCGCCTGAAAGTGATGGCGGAACAGACAGACCTTTATTATGGGGCGGACAGGGATATTGCTGCGGACATGGGCGGGTACATGATTATCCTTTATGGGGATGCCAGCGAGGTAGAAAAGGAGTTTAAAGGGGTCTTACAACGTTACTGCATGGAAAAAGATATGTGCGAGTTTGAGGACGAATACCGAAACGGACAGGACATAACGGTGGTACGGCTGTATATCTGCTCCAGTGATTATGCGGTGGTTATTGTGACGGTTCAGTAATGTCAGGATGTAATTTTTGATATGCCGTTTGTCTGAGGTCTGGCATTCAGGCTTCTTGTAGGATAAAGCGGCATATCAAAAATTAATCCCGCCATTTTTATTTTTCTGAGCAAATTTTTTTTAAAATGAATAAAAGTGTATCATTTTAAAAATTGAAAGCATAGACTAAGGAGGAGGGAGGGGATTGTACATGCACCAGAAAGGAGATATATATGAGTTTTGATGCATCAATCAAAAAAACAGATGATAAAAATGAGCATTATGTGATTAACGGGAAGTATGATATCCAAAATGGGCAGTATGGCGTATGGGAAATGAAGAAGGAGCCAAAGTTGTTTGTTCCCAAGGGCTCTGCCGTGTTTGTGAGAAAAATCATAACCCGCATAGATACAAAAGAGAAACAGTTGGAGTTATATTTTAAAGACGCACAGGGAGACGAAATAACAATACCATTCCCGCGAAAAGAACTGACAGAGCAAGGAATCATGGCATTGTTGGGGTATGGTGTACAGGTTTTAAAGCAGGACGCAAGGGCGTTGATTGCGAGTATCTTCAATCAGGAGCCGGAAAGCCCCTGTATTTTACAGCATGAGAAACTGGGATTTACCGAATATGATGAGCATACCGTCTTTTTGGGTGATAGGGCTGTCGGCGCAGAGTCAAAATACTGTGGTAAACTGCAAATTGGTGAAAAAGGAAAATACAAAACATGGAAGAAGTTAGTGAAGGAAGAAGTGCTTGGGAACACCCCTTTGGAATTTATTCTGGCAGTCGCCGGAAGCGGAATTTTTGTGGACTATTTCAGGGAGAAGGTGCAGGTTGAAAATATAATCGTCAGCCTGGTGGGGGAGAGTTCCTCCGGAAAAACTTCAGCAGGACTTTTCATGGTAAGCTGTGGCGCAAAACCCAGCTTTCAGGGGGACAGTCTGGTGCTGAATTTTTCCGATACACAGAATGCCTTACTAGCCACAATTCCATCAAGCTATCCTGTACTCATTGATGAGGGTTCTCTATGTACTTATAATCCGACGAAGCTGTTATACAGCCTGTCTATGGGAAAGGAGAAGAAAAGGCTCACAAAAGATTTGGAAAAGGCTGAAACAGGATGCTTCAGCACTGCCATAGCCATTACCAGCGAAAAGAGCATGATTGGCATTGCGGATGAAAACACGGGTTTATTGGTGCGTGTGTTGGAAATTGAAAATGAGGTATGGACAAAAAGTGCGGAATCCGCAGACCGAATTAAGAATACCGTTTCAGACAATTATGGGTGGCTGATCCCCAAACTTGCTGAATATATTCTGGATTTGGAACAGGCGTATGGGCAGGAAGAAATAGTCTCTGTATATTGGGAGTGGCATAAAATCTTGATAGAACGCGCAAAAACTCAAGGCTTCTATAATTCCCTTACAGAAAGAGCCTGCAAGCAATACGCACTGATTTTGACAAGTGCTTCACTCATTGAGAGTGTAATGGATATTGAGCTAAATACGGATGAAATCATTTACTTTATAGAGACACACAGCCCTGTCAGAGAAGCAAACTGTGCGGATATTGGTGCAAGAGCTTTGATATATCTTATGCAGTACGTCACGAAATATTACAATCAGTTTGTGAGGGAAGGAGATGGGGATTTTGTACCCCAAAAGTATCTGGGACGTATCAAGAATTTAAACTGTAACGATTGAAATTAGGTATGCCATAACAAATCTACTGACCAGAT
>JAMPGL010000107.1 GCA_023663945.1 Lachnospiraceae bacterium
TCATGCTGTCCTGCCTGACCTTGATATCTGAATATTCAAAAGCGCCTATCCTCTCACCCTGCTTATTGTAAATATTAAAGCATCCCGATTCATTGTTCGGTTCAACCCTGTAATTTTCAGATTCATATGTTTCATAGGCGGGCTTCACATTGCGCACCGACGAAGCCGCCGATGCCCGGTATGCCTCCAATACCGTATTCTGTCCTGCCGCCCTCATGCCGGTTTTTTGGGAAGAAAACCTTTCTGCCGTATCCGCACCAGCCATCTTATTTGCAAAGCCCGTTCCCGAATTGTTTCTCTGCGTCTTTCCCATTTCACGCCATGCGGGATACCCCACTCCTATTCCATTTACGCTCATTTTCTAATCCTCCATTGTTACCAATATTTTTTTATAACGGTTCTTCTGTCATTCAGAGCCGCCCCTGCTCCCCCGATTTGCCAATCTGTCGGAAACCGGGGATGCCTATGTGGGGCATTGGGGATATACCGATTAGTTATTCAGATACCCCTGCTTTTCTTCTTCATCAGACCATATCCGCTCATAGCTGCTGCCAATGTTCTTAAAGTTACTCACATCTTTTAAGTCTCAGTAGAAATATTCGACATTTCATCCGATACTGTATTCGTTTCAGCATCAGCCGAAGGCATATTATTCTCAGTATCCTGTTTTGAATTTTCATTTGGTGCTTCTGTCGGTTTGGAAATTTCCAAGCTCATTGTAGTTTCCATTCCGCCAATATTCATGGTAACTACTAATACCCTTGAACCATCCGGCTTTACAATAATATCTGTTTTTGTTTCTGATTCCTGATTAGCGGCTTGCTCTAATTCTTCGTCTGACAAAACCCTCTCATAATCATACCCATTTCCTTTGAACCAGTCTTCCCAACCGGAAACATTTTCTATTCCACCCTCCACTGCATTTTCCTGTATTGCTTTTATAATCTCTTTGTACACATCTGTTCCATTCATGGAGTATATGATTGCCCAACTTTTTGATGTATCATTCTCATCCATATAGTTGATGCCATTTGAAGTAACCATCATAATGCCTTTTTCCGTCCTAACTGTATGTCCAATTACCTCCAGCATTGCCAATGCTCTGGCTGATTCATCTGACGGTACCAAATTGGGATATTTTTCTCTATAAATATCCGCAAGCTCTTGTATTTGTTTCTCATCATCTTTACCGCCAATCATCATGACAGACACACTGCCTTCGTTTCCCTTAACTGTCATCGTCTCAATTCCCGAAAACTTATCTTTATACACAACATATTTATCATTTAACTGTCCACTGGAAATTTCTTCCACACCCATAAATTCCTTTAATGCACTGTGTAAAGACGATGTCATCTGTATTGCATCTGTAAGTCCTCCCCAATTATCTGATTGTATCAGATAATCTTTACCCGTATTTACATCTGTCTGCAAAGATGTTCTTGCCGGATCAATCGTATAATACTTATTCAACTGCTTATCGTGGATACGGTAACATTCGCTTATATCATTCGACAGTGATATTATATATCTGTCATTTTCAACAATATCTCCTGTAGTTTTAGACTGTAATGATATACTTTTTGTCTCTTCCACTTTAGATATGCTCCCGGCAAATCTACCCATGCTGTTATAAATATCCATCACTGATGCCTGCTGTGTTATACCAACACGCTTTTTTGCAATCAAATCATCAGCCCCTTTTATCGTGGTATTATCAAAACCTTTTTCAGATATAGCTCTTGTTGTCCTTTTGGCTCTATATCCCATTAAATAGCCCGAAGTAATTCCACTAACGCTCATTTTTCCGATCCTCCATTGTCATCAATTATTTTAACAGCGGCTCCTCTGTCAATCAGAGCCGCCCCTGCCCCCTTGCAATAAGTCCGGGCAATCCGCAGAAACAGAGGTTTATGCGCCTCTGCGGAATAGGGTGTAAATTTTATACCTGTATATCCAATGTGCTGCCCGAAGACGGCTTTTTCACAAGGGAACTGCCTGACTTCACAAGTGATTTTTCGATGGACTCCCTTGTGATTCCGTCCAATGCCCCGAACGGAACCGGCTTGCCCGGCTCCCATTTCGAGTCAACAGCCTTCACCGCATCCACAAATGCCTGTGTATATGCCTTTTCATACTGGCTCAATGTATGTCCGGCTGCCAAGCGGTCATTTTTTGCTATTTGGGGATACATCTTACGGTATATGTCACTCCGCCTTGTTGTTTCCCCATTCGCGACACCATTTTCCTGCAGAAACTCTTTCTTGGTAAGCTCAAACATATCATCCTTAATGCTGTCCGGTATGGAAATAATCCTGTTCTTGCTTGCAATGTTCTTATCAGTTACCGTAAGACCGGAAACGCCAAATGCCTGATTGATATGATCCCCGTCCGCATCATAATACTGCATCCGGTTCTTAATCCCCTGGATGGTAAAATACCCGCCGCCACGTCCAGCCGTCATCATACTTTTCACAACCGTCTGATACTGCTTGCTGTTCGTATCAATTCCCGCAGACTTTAACTGCGCCTGCACGGAAGGGCTTGACAGGTCTGACATCTTAACCATGTTCCCTCCTGACGCTACATCTTTTGCAACATTTGACACCCCAAACATCTGCTCAAATAAATAACTGTAATCCATGTTAATTGACAAAATATCATCCTCCCTGCTACTTGATATAATTTTATCGATGGCTCCTCCGTCATTCAGAGCCGCCCATGCCCCCTTTATGATAAGTTCCTACGCATTGTCCTTTGAACGCTCATCCAGCTCTTTGATGTATTCATCAAACGTGTATACCTTATCCTCCCCCGCAAAGCGGAATCTCGCCCTTGCCCCCTCTATGCAGGTCGCCTTGATCATATCGGAGACGGACATTTTCCTGCTCTGGTTGCCCTGTACCTGTTTATCAACCGACTGCATCAGTTCCTCTTTCGTCCAGACCTTCCCCACAAAAGAGGGCGGCATCTGTGACGCCATTTCCCTGTCAAACCTCTGTGCGCCGTCCTGCGCCTGACGCAACTTTATATTTCCCGCCGCCCCGATTCCGCTAACATTCATTTTCCAAATCCTCCATATCCGTTTATTTTTCTCGGCGGCTCCTCTGTCATTCGGAGCCGC
>JAMPGL010000010.1 GCA_023663945.1 Lachnospiraceae bacterium
GAAGACGCAAAATCAAACTGGCAACCTGACTATGGTGAAAGGATTTACTGTTTTGACTGTGTTAGGCTGTGCATGGTTTCCGACAAATTACCGTTAATCACTACACAACGCTTCACTGCCAGTGCAGTAAACCATTCGACTGTAGCAGAGGCTTTAATTGGTAAAGATACGTTGGTCACTGACAGCTTGTATGGAGATTTATTTCTTAAGGAGCCTTTTAGAGAGCGAGAGCGTGGCGACGCAGAAATAAATCTCCATACAAGCGTCCGTTCTTTACCTCCTCCTTTACCACATTAAACAGAAATTTGGAAGAAAATAAGCACAAGTTTGTGCCTGCGCTGCATTCACAAACTTGAAATGCGCAGAAATGAGGTAAAATATGTATGATGTGATCATTATAGGCGCGGGTGTCACCGGCTGCGCGATTGCCAGAGAGCTATCCAGATATAAGCTTAAAACAGCCGTTCTCGAAAAGGAAACGGATGTCTGTGAGGGAACCTCCAAGGCAAACAGCGGAATTGTTCATGCCGGGTATGACGCTAAGCCGGGAACCTTAAAGGCAAAATTAAATGTTGAGGGAAGCAGGAGAATGGAAGCTCTCTCCAAGGAACTGGATTTTCCATATCGGAGAAACGGTTCTCTTGTGCTGTGCTTTGATGAGACCAAGATTTCAAAGCTTACAGAATTAAAGGAGCGGGGAGAGCAGAACGGCGTTCCGGATCTTCGGATTTTAAACCGGGAGGAGCTTGTCTCTCTGGAGCCTTCCGTTGGGGAGGGGGCTGTGGCGGCGCTTTATGCACCTGCCGGCGCTATTGTGTGTCCCTTTGGACTGACTATCGCGCTTGCTGAGAATGCGGCGGTGAACGGGGTGGAATTCTACAGGGGAACCAAGGTGCACGGCATTGTCCGCAGGGAGCCCGGCTATCTGGTGCAGACCGACCGGGGAGATTATGAGACAAAGGTCTTAGTCAATGCGGCAGGCGTTCATGCGGACGAGATTCACAATATGGTATGCAGAAACAAAATGAAGATTGTCCCCAGAAGGGGAGAGTATCTTCTTTATGATAAGCGGATAGGAAGTATGGTCAGCCACACTCTTTTTCAGCTTCCCACGGAGCTTGGAAAGGGAATCCTGGTAACGCCTACGGTTCACGGGAATCTGCTTACCGGGCCGACTGCGCTTGATATTACGGACAAAGAAGATATAGGCACTTCCGGAGAGGGAATCCGGCAGGTTCAGCAGAAGGCAGCTTTAAGCGTGCCGGGGATACCGGGCAGGCAGGTGATCACCTCCTTTGCAGGGCTGCGTGCGCATATTGTCCAGATGCCCGGCGGGGAGGAGGCGGAGGACTTTTTGATTAAAGAAGCGGAAGACGCGCCCGGATTTATCGACGCGGCGGGAATCGAATCCCCGGGGCTTAGCTGTGCTCCGGCAACGGGAGTCTTTGCGGCAGAACTGGTGACAGAGATATTAAAACCGAATCAGAAGGAACAGTTTATCCCTGCCAGAAAGGGAATCCCCAATATGGCACTGGCGTCTGAGGAGGAGAGGCATAAACTGATTCTTGAAAATCCCAAATACAGCAATGTCATCTGTCGGTGTGAGATGGTGACGGAAGGGGAAATCGTGGATGCTATCCGCAGACCTCTTGGGGCAGTGACTACAGATGGAATCAAAAGGCGTACCAGAGCAGGCATGGGACGCTGTCAGGCGGGATTTTGCAATCCCAGAGTGGTGGAAATCCTTGCAGATGAGCTTTCAGTGGATGAGAGCGAAATCCGCAAATCAGGAACGGGTTCCTGGTATTTGACTGGTTCTGCCGAGGAGGAGAAAGGAGAGTCCCATGAATCTTAAAAAGGATCTTGTTATTATCGGGGGAGGCCCGGCAGGAATGGCGGCAGCCCTTGCGGCATACGAAAAGGGTATCCGCGATATTCTTATTCTGGAGCGGGACAGTGAACTGGGAGGCATCTTGAATCAGTGCATTCACACCGGATTCGGACTGCATACCTTCAAGGAGGAGCTGACAGGACCGGAGTATGCCGGGCGTTATATAGAGCAGATAAAAGAGAAGGAAATTCCAAGCCTGCTGCGGACAATGGTCACCAATATTAAATCCGGAGACCCCTGCATCGTCACGGCAATGAACAAAGAGACGGGATTATTCCGGATTGAGGCGCAGGCGGTGGTGCTGGCGATGGGATGCCGGGAACGCCCCAGAGGAGCAATGAATATACCGGGATACCGTCCGGCAGGAATCTACTCTGCGGGAACCGCTCAGCGTTATGTGAATATTGAGGGCAGAATGCCCGGAAAGGAAGTGGTGGTCTTAGGCTCCGGTGACATTGGGCTGATTATGGCAAGGCGGATGACGCTCCAAGGCGCGAAGGTTAAGATGGCAGCGGAGATTATGCCTTATTCCGGAGGACTTCGGAGGAATATTGTCCAGTGTCTGGACGATTATCACATTCCGTTGAAATTAAGCCATACCGTCACCTATATTCATGGAAAAGAGAGGGTGGAGGGCGTTACGGTGTCTAAGGTGGACGAATCGCTGAATCCCATACCGGGAACGGAAGAATATGTATCCTGCGATACCATCCTTTTGTCCTGCGGTCTGATACCCGAAAATGAGCTTACCATAGAAGCGGGAGCCGAGATGGATGAGGTAACTCAGGGACCGGTGGTGAACGAGCGCCTTGAGACTACGGAGAGAGGAATTTTTGCATGCGGAAATGTGCTTCACGTGCATGATCTGGTGGATAATGTATCGAAGGAAGCGGTAAAGGCGGGGACATTTGCCGCAGAATACATTCAAAACAAGAACAGCGATTGGGGAGAGGCGGTTCGGCCGCCGATTCCGGAGAAGAGCAAATGCACGCTGCCCGAAGGAAGGGATTCTGAGAGCCAGTTAATCTGCATTGGCTGTCCGGCGGGCTGTCTGATCACGGCAAAGAAGGAACCGGACGGGAGTCTTAACATCACAGGAAACAGCTGTCCCAAGGGAGAAGCTTACGCCCGCAGTGAAATGACGGCGCCGGTCCGCATGGTCACATCTTTTATCCCTGTTCAGGGGGGAAAGGGGAAGGTAGTTCCGGTAAAGACCAAGGGAGAGATTCCCAAGGAAAAAATCGCCGCATGCATGGAGGAAATCCGAAGGACGACGGTGAAGGCTCCGGTAAAAATAGGAGACGTACTGATTGCTAATGCGGCGGATACGGGAATTGACATTGTTGCAACCGGAAATGCAGATAAAGGAGTATAGCGTATGAGCAAATATATCATGGCATTTGACCAGGGAACCACCAGTTCCCGATGTATTCTTTTCAACAAAAAGGGTGAAATCTTAAGCATGGCGCAAAAGGAATTTACCCAGATTTACCCAAAGCCCGGCTGGGTGGAGCACAACCCTATGGAAATCTGGTCTTCCCAGCTTGCCGTCACAACGGAGGCAATGGCGATGGTGGGGGCGTCGCCGGAGGATATTGCGGCAATCGGAATTACCAACCAGAGAGAGACCACTATCGTGTGGGATAAAAAAACCGGAGAACCAGTTTGCAACGCCATTGTGTGGCAGTGCCGCAGAACGGCGCAGAGAGTGGATGAGCTGGTCAGAGCAGGGTATGATGATAAGATCCGCGCAAAGACAGGGCTGATTCCGGACGCCTATTTCAGTGCCACCAAAATTGAGTGGATTCTGGAACACGTACCGGATGCAAGGAAACGCGCGGAGGCGGGAGAACTTCTTTTTGGAACGGTGGACAGCTGGCTGATCTACAATCTCACCAAAGGGGAAGTCCACGTGACGGATTATACCAACGCTTCCAGAACCATGCTTTTTGATATTCACCGGTTATGCTGGGATGAGGAGCTGCTTTCCCTGTTTCATATTCCGGCATCGATGCTTCCGGAGGTCAAACCTTCCAGCTGTATTTACGGATACACGGAAAGCTCGGTCTTAGGCGGAAAGATTCCCATTGCAGGAATTGCGGGAGACCAGCAGGCAGCGCTGTTTGGACAGTGCTGTTTTGAAAAGGGACAGGTGAAAAATACCTATGGCACCGGCTGTTTCCTTTTGATGAACACCGGAAAAGAAGCAATTACATCCGAAAACGGGCTTCTCACCACCATAGCGGCAAGCTGCGGAGAGCAGGTGGAGTATGCGTTAGAAGGCAGCGTGTTTGTGGCGGGTGCCGCGGTGCAGTGGCTTCGCGACGGGATGCGGATGGTGCAGAAGGCATCCCAGACAGAAGAATATGCGTCAAAGGTGGAGGATGCCGGAGAGGTTTACGTGGTGCCTGCCTTTGCAGGAATGGGAGCGCCCTATTGGAACCCTTACGCAAGAGGCACCGTTGTAGGGATTACCCGAGGATGCAAAAAGGAACATTTTATCCGCGCCACTTTGGAATCCATTGCTTATCAGACTTATGATGTGTTAAAGGCAATGGAGGAGGATGCGCAGGTATCCATTGCAGGTCTTAAGGTAGATGGAGGCGCCAGCGCCAATGACTTTTTGATGCAGTTTCAGGCGGATATTTTGGGAGCGCGGGTTTACCGTCCGGAGTGTGTGGAGACTACAGCGCTGGGAGCAGCGTATCTTGCAGGCCTTGCCTGTGGGTATTATAAGAACAAAGAAGAAATCAAGGAAAACTGGCAGCTTGGCAGAGAGTTTGTCCACGAGATGACAGAGAGCGAACAAACGAGGCTCTTAAAAGGATGGAAAAAGGCAGTAAAATGTGCGCTGCTCTGGACTGAAGAGTAAAGTGAGGAAAAGAAAATGAGAGAAATTCCACAGGGAAAAGTAATATATTCTGTAGGTCAAAAGCTGGATTCCTTTTATCTGATCCGGAAGGGCACGGTCACGGTCACTTATCAGGGGGGCAGATACCTTCTGCAGAGCGGGGACGTGATTGGTCTGTGTGAGATTGGAAGCGGAGTTTCCGGTATGGAATACCGGGCAGGAGCGGGAGTGGAGGTACTGGTGTATCCGTATGGAGCGGCGCAGATGAAGCATCTTTTTGAGAGCAGCCGTGATGCGGTGCGGTTTTTCACCTCTTCCTTTTTCAGACAGCTCAATGAAATTCTGGGGCGTTACAGAGTTCTCAGGGAAGAAAGTATGGAGCTGTATGAGTATCTGAATAACAGTTACAATACGTATCTCTCTTTATGTGAGAAATATCATATTCCGCCGGAGACGCTGGCAGGATATGGGGAGCTAAGCCAGCCCTCTGCAAGGGAGGAGGTTCCCATGTGGATTAACGGATACTATTCTACCTTGGAACAGATGATTGCCATATGGGATTATAATAAGACGGATTATGATTTTGTTTATGGGTTTATGCTGAAGTCGTCTTCCGATATACGGACGATTTTGACGCTTTCCCAGAAGCTTCACCGGTATCAGACCGATGCATGTAAGTACCTGATGAATGAGGATGGGCTTGACCTGGTTGAACTGATGTTTCATCTCTACGAAGAGATCATGTACAGCGGCGGCGGGTCGGAGGATATTCTGATTGTCCGGGGCAGTATGGATGGAATGATTCAACAGCTTTATCGGCACGGCTATGATGTTCAGGAGAGAAAGGCGCGGATTGTGGAAGGAATCAGCGCTGTTGAGGAGGACGCCAAATCTCCTGCGCCTAAGAGGCGGCAAAGGCAGGAGAAGCAGACAGCGGAAGCGTCCGGTCAAGGCGCAGGACAGACAGCGGAAGCGACTGGTCAGAGCGCAGGACAGACAGCAGGAGCGACTGGTCAAAGCGCAGGGCAGACGGCAGAGGCATCCAGTCAGAGTGCAGGACAGACAGCAGGAGCGACTGGTCAGAGTGCAGAGCAGACGGCAGAAGCGTCCGGTCAGAGTGCAGGACAGACAGCGGAAGCGTCCGGTCAGAGCGCAGGACAGACAGAGGAAGCGTCCGGTCAGAGTGCAGAGCAGACAGAAGAAGCGTCCGGGCAGAGCGCAGAACAGACGGCAGAAGCGTCTGGTCAGAGTGCAGAGCAGACGGCAGAAGCGTCCGGACAAAGTACGGAGCAGGCGGAAACTTCTGCCTCAAAGTTCGAACCGATACCGGAGGAGGCTTTGAATGAGGATCTTCCGGCTGAATTGGAAAATTCTATCGAGACGATTCTTAATTTTGCAGGCTGTGAGAAGGAGCTTGCGGATTCCTTCAAGTCCCACATTGGGCGCTATCGGAAAATGCCCAATAAGAACGGCACGGAGGACGATATTCGTGTTTTACGGCAGGAGATTACAAAAGAGTTTAATCAGATTTATTGCAGTGCCTTTTTAAACAGTATTGATAAGGAACTGCCGACAGCGGTAAAAATGTTCTTTACCTTCGGGTATGTGGATGAGAAGCTTGCAGGGGAGAAGAACGCAGTCTTTTTGTATCATCTGATCAAGCGTCTGCCCACCAACCCGGAGCAGGGAGTTTACTCCGTTTATGAATGGCTGCAGGCAGTTTATGAGGAGAAAAAGGAACCCTGCCGGAATGAGTTTGACACCGATTATGTTGCATATCTCCTTGAGCAGAAACGGATGGGAAATATTACGGCGGAGGAGCAGAAGGAACTGCTTACCGACAAGGTTGCCAAAGTGCGCTTTGAGCTGGAAAATATGTTCCCGGTGGTAAACAAAGTGACTTACGGAAGGCTCAGTACCTTCTGCCCGGTGTTCAGCGGACATAACATCATGAAGCCCATGGATTCCATGCTGGTGTCAACGGACAAGATTATGGAAGTCTTGGAAGAAATCCGCGGGAAGGATTATGGAGCGTACTATCGGGAAACCATGTATACCAATCCCCAGCAGGGAATCCCCAAGGAGGTCATCCATGTGGAGATTCTTCCAGACTTTATCTTGATGCCCAATGCAGGCATAAGAGGCGTTATGTGGCAGGAGATAGAGGGGAAAAAGAGAACGACTCCTGCAAGAATGATGGTTTCCATATTCCAGATGGAAGATTTGAAGGCGATTTTGATTCGTCTGACCGGAGAGTTCCGCTGGGAGATGTGTAAGCGTGTGCAGGGTGCAAGATGGAACGACTTATCCGAAAAGTCGTTGACCAGCGAATACTTTGACTATATTCAGTTTTACCGCAAGAATTCGGACTTGTCCACGGAGACCAAGGAGAAGATTAAGACAGATTTGGGACGCACCAAGAACAGCTTCAAAGAAATGTTTTTGAGGGACTATTCTCTTTGGATTATGTATGAGAGCAACAGTTCTCCCAGATTAAATAAAGTGGCAAGAGCGATTTTCTTTACCTACTGCACCTTTACGACGCCGGTGCGCCAAAAACTGAGGGCGAACCCGCTTTATCAGGAGCTGGCGGACCGATATGAGATTAAGCAGAAACAAAAGCGTCATAAGTACGAAAATATCTGTCAGAAGCTCCGCAGCCAAGGGAAAGAAATTCCGGAAGAAATTCAAAACGAGATGGATTTTATGAATATGTAAATGAGGCAGTGATGAAAGAAAAGAAAAAGAAGTATACAGCCGTCCGCAGGCTGACGGACAACCGGTTTTTGAATTTATACGAGATGGATGCGCTTACCGACACGGGAAGGGAATTTCACTATTATTTTGCATCCCGAAATAAAGAAAAGGAGCTTCCGCTTCTGACCGGAAGGATTCCGGCTAACGGAATTGTCATTTATCCGGTGTGGAAAAGGGAGCCGGATAAACTGGTGATGATACGGCAGTACCGCTATCCTCTTGATGCTTGGATCTATGAGCTTCCCGCAGGGTTAGTCGATGAGGGGGAGAGCCCCCGGGAAGCGGCAATCCGTGAGATGAAGGAGGAGACGGGGCTTGACTTTACGCCCTATGAAGGGGGAGAGCCCGGGTTTCAAAAGCCCTTCTTTTTGGGGGCGGGAATGACCGATGAGACCAGCACATCCGTATTTGGATATGCGGATGGAGAGCTGTCGGGCCGCTTTATGGAGGATACGGAAAGTATCGAGGTTCTTTTGGCAGACCGGGAGGAGGCTCTTCGGATTCTTAAGGAGGAGCGGGTTTCCCTCCGCGCCGGGTTTCTGCTGATGGAATTTGTTAAAATGAGCAGGGAAGACCCTTTTGCATTTTTATCCCTAAAGAAATAGACAAAAATTTTCAGAAAATTTTGTGAATTATTAAGCCTTCGGTTTTAATGTAATTTATTGACTTTAAATTAATTTATTTTATAATTTAATTAGTTAATTTTACCTAAATTATATTAAAATCGGAGGTTTTTTATGGCAATCCAATATTATCAAAATTTGTCTGATGACGTAAAGGCAGTTTTTAAGCTGGATACTCCTAATACCAGTTACGTAATCGGTGTCGTAGATGAGGAGAATTTCCTCGGACATATCTATTATGGTCAGAGATTAAATGATTATCATTTATCTCATGTGCTCCGCATCAAGGAGAGTCCCTTTGTTCCATCTAAGAATAACCGTGACAGGGTTTCCTTTTTAGACAGTTTCCCCATGGAATACCCGGCAGGAGGGTTAGGCGATTACCGGGAGAGCTGTGTCAGCATTGAGACGGCGGGGGGAAATATGGGTCTGTCGCTAAATTATGTATCCCACAAGATAACCTTAGGAAAGCCGGAGCTTGCCGGTCTTCCTGCTTCTTTTGGCGGGGAAGATGTCTGCAGCAGTCTTGAGATTGTCTGCGAAGACCCTCATACAGGGCTTAAGGCGGCGCTTCTTTATACGGTTTTTGAGGATGTGGATATGATTACCAGAAGCGTTAAGCTGATAAATGACGGGGCGGAAGAGTTGTTTCTCACCAAAGCTTATTCGGCGTGTATCGATATGGACAACCGGGATTTTGAGGCAGTCTCCCTTCACGGCTCCTGGGCAAGGGAGCGTCATATTCAAAGAGTTCCGGTAAGTCACGGAAAGCTGAGCGTGGAATCCATCCGGGGAGAGTCCAGCCATCAAGACCATCCCTTTATGGCTCTGGCATCAAAGGGAGCCGATCAGGAGCAGGGCGAGGTCTATGCAATGCATTTTGTCTATTCCGGGAATTTTAAGGTGATGGCGCAGAGCGATCAGTTTGACCAAATCCGCATGGTGATGGGGATTCATCCGGAAGGCTTTAAATGGAAGCTGGCGCCGGGCGAAGCTTTTCAGACGCCGGAGACTGTGATGACTTATTCGGCAGAAGGGCTTGGCAGAATGACCCGCTCTTTTCATGATTTTTATAGAAATCATTTGATCCGCGGAGCTTATAAGGACAAAAAGCGTCCGATTCTGATTAACAACTGGGAGGCAACTTATTTTGAATTTGATACGGACAAGCTGATTGCCATTGCGAAGCAGGCATCGGAGCTGGGGATAGAAATGCTGGTGATGGATGACGGCTGGTTTGGAAACCGTTGTGATGATAACCGTGCGCTTGGAGACTGGATTGTCAATGAGGACAAGTTAAAGGGCGGTCTAAAATATCTTGTAGATGAGGTGAATAAGCTGGGAATGAAGTTTGGAATCTGGTTTGAGCCGGAGATGATCTCCCCGGATTCCGACCTTTACAGGGCGCATCCGGATTGGGCGATTGCCATTTCCGGAAGAACGGGGAGCCTTTGCAGAAATCAGTATGTTTTGGATTTAACGCGCAGGGACGTGTTGGATTACACCTATGAGAGCGTTGCGAGAATTTTGCGGAGCGCCAACATTGAATATGTAAAGTGGGACATGAACCGTCAGCTTTCTGATATCGGTTCTGCCGCGCTCCCGCCGGAGCAGATGGGAGAGCTTTATCACAGGTATGTGCTTGCGGTATATGAACTGCAGGGAAGACTGATGAAGGAATTTCCGTACCTTCTTCTGGAAAATTGTTCCGGAGGCGGGGCAAGATTTGACCCCGGCATGCTCTACTACGGCCCTCAGATTTGGTGCTCCGATGACACGGACGCTATTGAGCGTCTGAGCATTCAGGAGGGAACCGCAATGATTTATCCTTTATCCGCCATAGGCGCCCATGTCTCGGACTGCCCCAATCATACGGTGGGGAGAGTCACGCCTTTTGAGACCAGAGGACATGTTGCGCTGGCTGGAACCTTCGGTTATGAGCTGGATGTGACTCGGATTCCGGAAGAGGACAGAAAGATGATTCCCGAACAGACCGCTATGTACCATAAGTACAATGACTTGGTGCGTGAGGGGGATTATTACCGCATTGCCTCTTATCAGGAGAATCATTTTTATGACTGTTACGGAGTGGTGAGCAAAGACCGGAAGGAAGCGCTTTACACCTTTGTACAGGTTTTGAACAGACCCAATTACCACAGCCGGAGAATCTATCTTAAGGGACTTGATCCCGATAAATTCTATCAGATTGAAGGGGAAGAGGGCGTGTACTCCGGAGATGTGCTGATGAAAGCAGGTTATCTGGTTTCCAATATGTGGGGAGATTACAGGAGCCGTCTGATTCATCTGATGGAGGCATAAAGGAATGAACTGACTGATTCATTTGACGGAAGCATAAGGGAATGGGACTGATTGACTCATTTGATGGAAGCATAAGAAAATATATAGAAAGTGAAAAGTGGGAATATGGAATTTATCAAGGAATGGATTAAGCTTGAAGAGGACGGGATTTATCTGGTCTTTGGAGTGACTAAGGAGGAACAGCTTAAATTTTTGCATTTTTCGTCCAAGCCTTACAAGGAGCAGGAGGAGACGGAAATATTTTTACAGGAGGGCTTTCAGCTCGTGCAGGTCAGCTTTTCCGGTTATAACAGGCCCTATGAAAAGCATGGAAATAAGCATATTGTGACGGCACCCGGGTATATGCTTAAGTATGTTGGCATGGAAGATACAAGGAACGAAACCGGAAGGCTTCTGGTCATCACGCAAAAAGATGAGCAGACCGGGGCGCTGGTGGAGTCTTACCTGCAATTTTACGCAGGGACTTCCGTGGTTCGGATATACAATCAGGTTACCAATACCGGAACCGAAGACCAGACGTTGGAATATCTCTCATCCTTTTATTATCTTGGGATTGAAAAGGAAGGGGAAGGCAGCTCCGATGACAAGATGAAGATTACCATAGCCCATCACGGCTGGCAGAAGGAGATGAGCTTTCACACTTATACCTTCCCGGAGCTGGGCATGGCGCAGACACAGCCTACGGTAACCCAGAGAACCTCCAAAACCATAGAATTTACCAACACGGGGAACTGGTCTGCCAAAGAATATCTCCCTATGGGATATTTGGAAAATACGGCGGCGGATACCTCTTTGTTCTGGCAGATTGAGCATAATGGTTCCTGGCATGCGGAAATTGGTGATGAAAATAATCATTTTTATTTAGGGCTCAGCGGACCTACGGAAGTGCAGTCCCATTGGTTCAAGGTCTTAAAGCCGGGAGAGAGCTTTGTTTCGGTTCCCGCCGCAGTGGGAGTCTCTAAGGCGGATTTTGGCAGGGCGATGGGTCAGCTTACAACTTATCGGAGAAAGATAAGGCGCCGGAACGAAGATAATGAAAAGCTTCCCGTGATTTTTAACGATTATATGAACTGCCTGTTTGGAGATCCGACCACCGAAAAGGAGCTTCCGCTGATTGATGCGGCGGCGCAGATGGGATGTGAATATTATGTGATTGACGCGGGCTGGTATGCGCCGGGAGCTTGGTGGGACAGTGTCGGGCAGTGGCAGGAAAGCAGGGAGCGTTTTCCGGGAGGAGTTCGTGAAATGACGGATTATATCCGCTCTAAGGGAATGGTTCCCGGTCTGTGGCTGGAACTGGAGGTTATGGGAATCAATTGTGAAAAGGCAGAGAAAGCGCCGGATGACTGGTTCTTTGTCCGCCACGGAAAGAGAGTCTTTGACCGCAGCAGATACCAGCTGGATTTCCGCAATCCGGAAGTGATCGCCCATGCAGACGAGGTGATTGACCGGGTAGTAAAAGAATACGGCGCAGGCTATATTAAGATGGATTATAATATTGAACCGGGCATTGGCACGGAGCTTTATGCGGACAGCCCGGGGCAGGGAATGTTAGAGCATGAAAGAGCGTATTTAAAGTGGCTGGACGGAGTTTTTGAGAGATACCCGGATCTGGTGATTGAAAACTGTTCCAGCGGAGGGCTTCGGACGGATTACGCTATGCTTTCCCGGTACAGCATCCAGTCTACCTCCGATCAGGAGGATTATCGGAATTATGCAACTATTTCCGCCAACGCGGCAGCAGGGATTACCCCGGAGCAGGCGGCGGTGTGGTCTTATCCCCAGCGGGACGGGGACGAAGAGGAAACCATTTATAATATGGTAAACACCCTTTTACTGCGGATTCACCAGAGCGGACATTTGGCGGAGCTTTCCGAAGAGAGAAAGCGTCTGGTAAAGGAAGGGATTGATTATTATAAAGGGATCCGGGGAGACATTAAGGAGGCGCTTCCCGTCTGGCCCATCGGATACGCGGATAATCTGGACTCGTGGCTGGCTTTTGCCCTTAAGACAGAGGACAAAGCATATCTGGCAGTCTGGAGACGAGGCGGAGAAGAGGATAAGGAGATTCCCTTGGAGGGCATCTTTGACGGACAGGAGCCGGGGGAGGTTCTGCTGGCATATCCGAAAGAAAGCATGAACCAGAACTGCCTCTGGGAATACAAAAAGGATACAAAAACTCTTAAGATAAACTATAAACAGCCGGTGATGGCAAGGCTGTTTGAGATTGTGAGGTAATCATGGCAAAGTCAGTCAAGCTGGCAGATATTGCTGCAGTTTTAAAGGTCAGTACAGTAACCGTATCAAAGGCGCTTTCCGACCAAAAGGGCGTCAGTGAGGAGATGCGGGAAAAGATTAAAAATCTTGCCAAGGAGATGGGATATAAGTCGCCCTCTGCGGTCAAGCAAAGCAAAAATAAGAAGAGCTATAATGTGGGGGTTCTGATTGCGGAGAGGCATTTTAATCATTACGAATCCTATTATCTTCAAGTATATCAGATGGTGGCTACCCGCGCCGTTTCCAAGGAGTGCTTTACCATGCTGGAAATTATCAACTTAAAGGATGAGCAGGAAGGAAGGATGCCAAGGCTTTTGCAGGAGGATAAGGTAGACGGGCTGATCATCATAGGTCTTATGAAGGCGGATTATCTGGCAAGACTGAAGCAGTTTATTAAAGTGCCCTTCGTGTTTTTGGATTTTTATGATAAAGAAAATGACTGCGACGCGGTGATCGCCGACAGCTTTTACGGAATGTATAAGATGACGAATTACTTATTTGACCAAGGACATAAAAAGATTGCTTACGTGGGAACCCTTTTGTATACCGACAGTATTACGGACAGGTATCTTGGATACTGCAAATCCCTTTTGGAGCATGGACAGACAGCGCGCGCCGATTGGATAATCGATGACAGGAGCATGGAGACCGGAGATGTGCGGAGCGGCGAGGCGCTCCGGCTTCCTAAAGAGATGCCAACTGCGTTTGCGTGTAACTGTGACCTGACCGCCGGCGTGCTGGTGGAGGCTCTAAGGAGAGAAGGATACCGGGTGCCGGAGGATGTGTCTGTGGCGGGCTTTGACAACTACCTTTATCCAAGCATCTGCAGCCTTGGAATCACTACTTACGAGATTGACATTAAGGAGATGGCGCGCAGAACGATCAACAAGCTGATCAAAAAGATGTCGGGCGAAAATTATAAGCCGGGAATCTTTATCGTGGATGGGCATATGGTGGTAAAGGAAAGCGTAAAGAGAGTGGATGACTAAAAAGTCATCCGCTGTTTGTATTCTAAAGGAGTGCTTCCGGTGTATTTTCGAAACAGAGTGATAAAGTGGTTGGTGTTGTCGATGCCTACCATGCTCCCTACCTCGTGAATCCGGTAGTCAGTGGTGCAGAGAAGATGCATCGCCACGTCAATACGGCGCCTGTTCAGATATTGCAGGGGAGAAATATGATAGGCGGCGCCAAACTCCCGGCAGAGACGGTATTTGCTCACGCGGAACCGCTTCTCCAGATCGTCCAGCGTGTAAAGCTCCTGAAAGTTCTGATCAAAAAGCATGCGCATTTCCTCAATATAAGAGGGAATCTGATTGGCGGGCGCTGTCTCGTTCAATAAAAATGCAATGCCGGCGGTGGTCAAATGCCCCAACAGATCAGAAATAATCAGCTTTTGCGGAAGACGGCTTCCGGGATACAGCTTGAAAAGCCTGTCCATGCTCATGGTAAGGTCAGAATAAGCGGAGGTGCGGAGAATGGAAAGCCGTTCCTTGGGAAAAAGCTGACGATAATAGGCAAGAGGGCTTCCCCATGCAAAAGCCACACGGTAATTCCAAGGCTCCACGGCAATATCGATCCGAAAACGCTGCCGGCAGTCCAGAAGAAGAAAGGAATCTGCGTCCAGAGAATAAACCTGACTGTCAAGAAGCAGTTTACCGCATCCCTCTTCCGTATATAAATAAAGAAAACAGTCCATGGAGCGTATATCAAAGGACCAGGGAGATAGTGCATGTATTTTACCGCAGGAAAGGAGAGAAAGAAGAGGAGAAGAAGCATCCTCGTCTTCCAAAGGAAAAATCTGTCCCAAAAACGCTTCGGGAGCTTCTCCTCCGGCAAGCTTGGGCGCAGATGCAAAGGAATTAAGAAAAAGAGATTTAAAGTTCATAGTTTCTGTAACCTTTCATTGCGGCGGAACTAAAGTATGCCCTTATTATAATATAAGTGCATAAAAATGTTAAGCTTATAAATTGATTAAAAATGGGTTATTAGGATGCTTAAAAAGAGAAAATAGTTTGAAATGTAAAAAATATGCGACAAAAAAGTAACCGCCCTTCAGTAGAAGTTCAAGCCGGAGAATACGGTTACTGTTTTGCAATCAATTTTAAGGATGATCGTTTATCGACGGTGTTTCTTTTTATGATATATTATGCAGATGTGCATATATCTTCTCACAGTCATAGTCAGGGGCACTTGCCAGCACCGCCTCATAGATTGGAGAGATGTCTAATGTTTCCTCTTCCAATTCTTCAGCTATAACCGGAAGCGTCTTGCCTTTCTCCACTTTACGGCAGATAAGTTCAATCAATTTTTGCTCTTCACCCTGCTCTATTCCATATAGTATTCCTTGCTGTATGCCCTGCTGTATTCCCTCATTGCGCACATTTTCCAAATGCAGCTCTTCGTTATATTCATAAATACACACTGCTGTCGCCTCCGCTCGATTCTTGGACAGGAAATCTGCCAGTATTCCGTCACGAATGCAGTCATCGATTGCCTGCTCCACTGCCTCCGCAAAGGTCAGTCCCGTTGCCGTATACCTTCTGACCCGCTCCACGTACTGCGCATATTCCTTCAACAGACTGCACGCCTCCAATAGTTCCGGATTATGTCCCAGGTTTACATTGTATACCTTTACCGTAAGCTCCAGTTCCGGTTCACCTGTCTGCTTCTCATAGGCATCGGACAATCTCAAAGTCTGCTCTTCCGGCTGTGGATCCGTTCCGTTGTAAAAAACAACAAATCTCGGCATGGGCAGTTTAATAAGGCTTGATTTATACAGATCGTCCGTCCTGATTCTCCCCTTAAGCAAGTCCGTCACATAGACCAGATCCCGGAGGGGCATGTTGGGATTGACGGTGGACTGGTGCTCGTACAGCATAAGTTCAAAGTCAAACACGAAAGATACATCATTCTTGAACTTCATGTAGACGGTATTTTCCAGTGTTGTGATTTCCAGCTTGTCCGCATCGGTATATGCTGTCTTGTTCAGTGCATTAAACAAATCCAATGCATTTTCCTTTTCCCGGAACAGCATGCGGAAAATCGTGTCCTTCAGGTTGCGTTGATAGTGTGTTTCTCTCATTCATTCTCCTCCTGTTGGTTGGCGCAGTCCCCATTGAAATCAGCTTTCAAAACAGCCTGCCCCTTGCAGGAGAACCGTTCCAGATTCCCCTGCTTTGTCAAATAAGTTAATAGGAATAAAAGCATGGATTTTCTGAAACTTTAGAATGTATGATACATCTTAGATTCATTGGATTTGTCTGTTGAAAATATGCTTTTTAATATCATATCACATGTAAACGGAATGTCAATATGAAATTTCATTTTTTGAAAATTATTTTTAGTTGAGTTTCACTAGAATTTCACTTTATTCATTATGCAGACCTGCATACATCTGACGACTGTCGCGAGAGCCGACAACCCCACATCGAAGATGCGCTATGCTTTGCATCGGGGTTGTTGTCTGCAAAATATTCCCTGCTTAAGCCGCTAAGCCTATAAACTGCTTAAAATTAAGTTAAAACATATCTTAAAGAAAACCATAAATAAAAAATTAACGTCGAAATATACAAAAACAGGCAATTTCCAGCAGTGGAAAATTGTGAAATATAAGAGAAAAATTTACCAAATATAACAATGGTATACTAATAGCAAGTTTGAGTGATGATTAAAAAAGCAGAGTAAATATAATTAAATTAAAGTTACACGAGTAACTTTCCGTTTCGTCATTAAGATGAACGGCAAATTATGATCAACAACGGTGAGATCGGCGCAATGGTACTTGGCTCCTGGGCATTCTCACAGATGGTAGAGGCAGGAGAGCACGGTGATGACATTATGGCAGACTGGACAGCAGATTGGAACGCGGCACAGGAAGAGCTGGGCGTTGAAGTAAATAATTAATCTGTTTTTACCCAAAATTGCAGACTGAATTGAGCCGGGGATTATCCCGGCTCTTTTTCTGTTTCATTAGGAAATTATTTTTAAAGAGCGGGATAATCGCTGAAACTGCGCTTTTTATGATAGATAAGGTAATTTGAATAAAAAGTATGGTTCTGCAAACAATATAGTTAGCGACACGTTTGCTATAGCTTCCAGTGCATTTCCCTTGAATCAATCCTGCAAAAATAAATTAAGTTAATAAATTACTTAAAATAAAGTTAAAAATAATTTTTAAAGGGTGAAAAAAGAAAACGAAGAAAATAAGAAATGCATGAAACTATACAAAATGCATAATTTTGGAAGGTAAAAATTGTGGAAAAGGAAGAAATATCCAAGTATAACAAAAATAATATATAATACGCAATAATGAGTGATGATTAAAAAATCAAAGTAAATATAATTAAAATTAAGTTACGCAAGTAACTCACCGCTGATTATAGGAATCAGACGGAAATAAAAGGATATGTTATTAAAAAGGAGGATATGTTATTATGAAACTCAAAAAAGTTTTAGCACTCGCCCTCGCAGCGACAATGACTTTATCATTAGCGGCATGCGGCGGCGGAAATGCAGATGCACCTGCAGCAGATGACACGCAGGCAGAAGCGCCCGCAAATGACACACAGGCAGCTGCAGATGATGCAGATGCAGAAGAGCCTGCTGATGACAGCGCAGATGCAGCGGCACCCGCAGAAGGAGTTCCCACTTACTCACAGATTACAGTAGGTACAGATTATACAGATCTTACCGCTTCCATTAAGTGGATTCACCACAAAACAGACCGTGCTGAGGACGGAACAATTGATGCAATGCTCGCTGAGTTCAACAAGGTATATCCCAATATTACCGTTGAAGCAGAAGCAGTTACAGACTACGCAGAGGATTCCCTGCTTCGTCTTTCCGCTGGAGACTGGGGCGACATTATGTTTATCCCCGCAGTAGACAAGTCTGAGCTTGCAACTTACTTTATGCCCTTTGATACTTTAGAGAATATGTCCAAAGAAATCAACTTTGCAGAAGCATGGGAATTTGGCGGACAGTCTTACGGCGTTCCTTATATGGCTAACGCACAGGGCGTTCTTTACAACAAGGCAGTGTTTGAGGCAGCAGGCGTGACAACGCTTCCTAAGACTCCCGATGAGTTTATTGCGGCTCTTCAGGCAATCAAGGATAACACCGATGCAATCCCTCTTTACACCAACTATGCGGCAGGCTGGACCATGGGAGCATGGGACGCTTATGTAGGCGTTGTATCAAACGGCGATGACACTTATATGAATCAGAAGTTTGTACACACAGCAGAGCCTTTCAAGGACAACGGCGATGGAACAGGCGCTTACGCTCTTTACAAGATTCTCTTTGATGCAGTTGCGAACGGACTGATTGAAGACGACTACACCACAACCGACTGGGAAGGCTGCAAGGGCATGCTTAACAGAGGTGAAATCGGTGCAATGGTACTTGGTTCCTGGGCATATGCTCAGATGGTAGAAGCTGATGAGCACGGCGAAGATGTTGGATATATGCCGTTCCCGATGTCTGTAAACGGAACACAGTATGCACTGGCAGGCGGTGACTACAACTTTGCAATCAATGTTAATTCTTCCGATGAGAACAAGACAGCAGCTATGGTATTTGTTAAATGGATGACAGAAGAGTCCGGATGGTGCTACAACGAAGGCGGCTACACTGTTGATAAGAATGGACAGAATCCTGATATGTACTCCGCATTTGATGGATGTACCGTATTGGCTGACCAGCCTGCACTTGCTGGTGAAGAGACATTCTTAAATGATGTAAACGCAGAGTCAGAGCTTTCCTTCAACGCTGGCGGAAATACTAAGGTTCAGAGAATCGTGGAAGCGGCAGCTACCGGTTCCGAGACCTTCGATGACATCATGGCAGACTGGACAGCGGCTTGGAACGCAGCACAGGAAGAGCTTGGGATTGAAGTAAACAACTAATCAGGTATTTATAATATCGAGAAGAAGTTCTATTAATGTAAATAACAGAGCCAAGGGGAGCTAGTTCTCCTTGGCTCTGCTTATAGAAAGAAAAGCAATATAATTAATCAGGAGGGAAGAGAGTATGGCATCAAAAACTTTGGCGGCAAAACCGCAAAAGAGGACATTTGGGCAGTGGGCGAAAAGCAGGGACGGACAAAAGGTATTTGTCATGGTTGCGTTTATGGTCATTCCCCTTTTGCTGCTCTTTGTATTTACTTATCTGCCGTTTGCGGAAATGTTTGGATTCAGCTTTTATAACATGAAGTATATCGGCACAAGAAAATTTGTAGGATTAAAGAATTTTGCAAAGGTATTTCAGAGAGATGACTGCTTTGGCGCGTTAAAGCTCAGCCTATACTATATGGCGGGTTCTGTTGTGCAGTTAGCATTGTCCCTGTATCTGGCAACCGTGCTCAGCTTTAAGGTAAAGGGCGGCGGAATTTTTAAAGGCTTCATGTTTTTCCCTTATCTGATTAATGGTATTGCAATTGGTTTTATTTTTAAGTTTTTTTATACCAGAGGCTTCGTGTTTGATACGGTGCTTCAGTGGTGCGGATTTCAACTGGATAATCTCCCGTACTGGTTAAAAGACCAGAGCATTAACAATATTTCTCTGGTGGGAACTTCGGTATGGCGTTATTTTGGTCAGAACATGGTGCTGTTCATCGGCGCAATCATGTCGGTAGACGGAGAACTGTATGAGGCGGCTATGCTGGACGGCGCAAACAGATTCCAACAGTTTAAGTATATTATCTTACCCAGCATCAAGACGATCATTACCTTGAATGTGATTTTGTCCATCACAGGTTCTTTAAGTGCATTTGAGCCTCCTTATGTTATCACCAGCGGTGCAAACGGAACGGGTACTTATTTTGTAATCATGCATGAGATCGCCCACACCCAGCAAAAGGTAGGTCTGGCGTCGGCTATGGCAATCGTGCTTTTGATGATTATTTTTGCGGCGACAATCCTGCAGAAGTTATTCTTCAAGTATGTATTTAAGAACGCTGAGGACGAGGATTTGAATGCAGCTGTTAAGCGTGAAAAGAAGCTGGCTAAATTAGCGGCAAGAAAGGCGGGGAGATAAATGACTACATTACAGAAAATTGGCAAATATGTATTGATTTTCCTTAAGTATTTTTCATTGGTATTTTTCTCATTTGTGGCGGTTTTGCCGGTTGTTTCCTGTGTAATCACTGCATTTAAGACAGATACCGAGTATCAGAGAACTAATGTAATGGTTCTGCCGGAGAGCTGGCTGAATTTTAATAATTATGTGCAGGCGTTTCAGAAGGCAAACATGGGACGCGCATTTATCAATTCAGTGATTGTCCTTTTGTGCGTGCTTGTGATTTCTGTGTTTGTGGGCACACAGCTTGCTTATGTATTGAACCGGTTTAAATTCCCCGGAAATAACCTGATCCGGAATTTATTCCTGTTTGCAACCCTGCTTCCCGGCGTTGCAATGCAGGTATCTGTATACGAGATTATGACTAAGCTGCACTTCATTAATTCCCTTCCGGGTTATATCATTATGATGTGCGGTACGGATGTTATTTCCATTTACATTTATATTCAGTTCTTTGAGAACATATCGGTATCGCTGGACGAATCGGCAATCGTGGACGGGGCATCTTATTTTACCATCTTTTATAAGATCCTGCTTCCTCTGCTGAAACCGGCGATCGTTACCTCCTGTATCTTAAAGGGCGTGGGAACCTACAACGAGTACTACTCCGCAAACCTTTACTTACAGGATAAAAAGAACCTTCCTACCGTGGCAACCTCTCTTTACACCTTTGTGGGACCGCTGGGAAGCAAATATAATCTGATTTGTGCCGGAGTTATCATTTCCCTTCTGCCGGCGTTGATTATATTTATCACCTGCCAGAAGCAGATTTACAGCGGACTTACCTCCGGAGCGGTTAAGGGTTAATGGAGAGAAAGGAGAAACAGGATGGTAAGTGAAATCAAAAGCCATCTTCTCGAAAATATCATTCCTTTTTGGAAAGCCTTAAAGGATGAACAGTTCGGCGGATATTATGGCTACATGGATTATGACTTAAATGTGGATAAAAAGGCGGTAAAGGGATGTATCTTGAACAGCCGTATTTTGTGGTTCTTTTCCAATGCTTATACCCTTTTGAAGGATGAAAGCCTCCTAAAAGAGGCGGAACATGCATTTGCCTTTTTGAAGGAACACTGCATAGACAGGGAAAATGGCGGCATTTACTGGTCGATTCAGTATGACGGCGTGCCGGAGGATACTACGAAGCATACTTACAATCAGGCGTTTGCTATTTATGCGCTCTCCTCGTACTATGAGGCATCCGGAGATGAGGAAGCGTTATCTATGGCAAAGGAGCTGTTCCATATCATCGAAGAGAGATGTACGGATGAGATTGGATATAAAGAGGCTTTTGACAAGGAATTTAAAGAGATTGAAAACGATAAGCTTTCGGAGAACGGCGTAATTGCAGAGAAGACCATGAACACGCTCCTTCATGTGTTTGAGGCTTATACGGAGCTTTACCGTGTGGCAGGGCTGCCGGAGGTGAAGGAGTGCCTGAAATGGATCATGGATACTTTTGCGGATAAGGTTTACAATCCGGAGCTTCACAGGCAGGAGGTATTCTTTGACGCGCAGATGAATTCTATTTTGGATTTACATTCCTACGGTCATGACATTGAAACTGCCTGGCTGATTGACAGAGGCGTTGCGATTTTAGGCGAAAAGGAATACGAGGATAAAATGTCGCCCATCACCAAGGATCTCACGGCGCAGATTTATAAGACTGCATTTGACGGACATTCCCTTGCAAATGAATGTGAAAAGGGCGTGGTGAACGTGCACAGAATCTGGTGGGTGCAGGCGGAGACCGTGGTAGGATTTTTGAACGGATGGAATCAAAGTCCCGATAAGCCGGAGTATTTGGAAGCGGCGAAAAAGGAATGGGAATTTATCAAGGAGCACGTAATTGACAAGCGCACAGGCTCCGAGTGGTTCTGGGAGGTTGACCCTGAGGGGATGCCCTATCCCGAAAGACCTATTGTGGAACCGTGGAAATGCCCTTATCATAATGGTAGGATGTGCTTTGAGGTAATCAAACGAAGCGAGAAAGGTATGGTATAGCTATGTTACATGAGAAATATGCGCAGGTGCTCCAAAAGTACGAAGCGCTGATTGCCAGAAAGAATGAGGTGGATCCGGATTTTTATAATGGGATTTATGACAGATACAAATATCCGGTGCTGACCAGAGACCATATTCCGCCTACATGGGAATATGACTTAAATCCGGAGACCAATCCATATTTTATGAAGAGATTGGGAATCAATGCAGTTTTAAATTCCGGTGCAATTGAACTGGACGGCAAGTTTTACTTGGTTGCAAGAATTGAGGGAGATGACCGGAAATCCTTCTTTGGAGTTGCGGAGAGCGACAACGGGGTGGACGGATTCCGCTTTTGGGATTATCCCATCTTACTTCCGGATACCTGCCCGGAGGAGACGAACGTCTACGACATGCGTCTGACCAAGCACGAGGACGGCTATATTTACGGCGTGTTCTGCTCAGAAAGCAAAGATACATCAGTCAATGACCTTTCCGCGGCGGTTGCGGCGGCAGGAATTGTGAGGACGAAGGATTTAAAGACTTGGGAGAGACTGGATAATCTTACCACGTTAAAGTCCCCTCAGCAGAGAAACGTAGTGCTTCATCCGGAATTTGTGAATGGAAAGTATGCATTTTATACCAGGCCTATGGATGATTTTATTGAGACGGGGTCGGGCGGCGGTATCGGTTTTGGTCTCTGCGACGATATTGAACACGCCGTTATCGATGAGGAAAAGATGACCAGCATCCGCCGGTATCATACTATCACGGAGTCCAAAAACGGTGCGGGGGCGGTTCCCATCAAGACCGAAAAGGGCTGGATCCATATCGCCCACGGCGTGCGCAACACAGCGGCAGGTCTGCGCTATGTGATTTATGCGTTTGCAACGGACTTAAATGACCCTTCTAAGGTGATTGCAGAACCTTCGGGACTGCTGATCGGACCCAGAAGCGGAGAGCGTGTAGGCGATGTCTCCAATGTGGTATTTACCAACGGAGCTATTGCGAGAGACAACGGTGAAGTATACATTTATTACGCTTCCAGCGATACCAGAATGCATGTTGCAGTGACGAATGTTGACAAGCTGATCGACTATGTATTTAACACGCCGAAGGATCCTTACCGTTCCGTGGAATGTGTGGCACAGAGATGTGACCTGATTAAAAAGAACTTGGAATTTTTAAACACAAATAAATAGAAAGATTATGAGGGAAAAAGAATGAGCGAATTAAAAATGATTGCTCCTCCGGTGAAGAACGTACCCTGGCAGGAGAGACCCGCTGACCTGAAAGGAGCGCCGATTTGGAGATACACCGAAAATCCCATTATCGGAAGAAATCCGGTGGAAGGCGTGGCAAGAATCTTTAACAGTGCCGTAATGCCTTACGGGGATGAGTTTATCGGCGTATTCCGCGGTGAGCAGACCAACGGGATTCCCTATATTTACATGGGAAGAAGCAAGGATGCGATTCACTGGGACATTGAAAAGGACAAAATTCCTTTTGTTGACGAGGAAGGGAAGCCTTTTATGCCCAAATATGCCTATGACCCTAGATTAGTTAAGGTGGAAGATACCTATTATATTATCTGGTGTCAGGACTTTTACGGAGCGTCTATCGGAATGGCTAAGACCACGGATTTTAAGACCTTTACGAGGCTGGAAAATCCGTTTATTCCTTATAACAGAAACGCCGTGCTCTTTCCCAGAAAGATTAACGGAAACTTCTGCATGCTGAGCCGTCCTTCGGACAGCGGACATACGCCTTTTGGAGACATTTTTGTCAGTGAGAGCCCGGATATGGTTTATTGGGGCAAGCACAGGCATGTGATGGGCAAAGGAAGCGAATGGTGGGAGTCCGTTAAGATTGGCGGAGGCGCAGCCCCCATTGAGACAAGCGAAGGCTGGCTTCTGTTCTATCACGGCGTAAGCGGAACCTGCAACGGTTTTGTTTATTCCATCGGCGGAGCAATTTTGGATCTTGACAATCCTTCCATCGTGAAATACAGATGTGAAACCTTCCTGCTGACTCCTGAGGAGTGGTATGAGGAGAGAGGGTTTGTTCCCAATGTATGCTTCCCCTGCGCAACCATTCACGATCCGGAAAGCGGAAGGATTGCGGTTTATTATGGATGCGCCGACAGCTATGTAGGGCTTGCGTTCACACAGTTTGAGGATATTATGGCGTATATCAAGGAGCATAGTGTAGTGACAGAATCCGATTCTGAAATTGGAATAAGATAATTTTATGAATCGTAAGGATTCTGCAGAGTGAAAACGATTTTATTTGAAAAGGGTCTGCAGGGAGCAGACCTTTTTCTACGGGAGGAGAAATAATGAGATATCAGGTTCACACGCAAAACGGTATGATAAACAGAGGAAACTGGAATAAGATTAAAAACTGTATGAGAAGGGCAAAAAGGGGAGAGGCAGTAATGACAGCGTTTCTCGGCGGGTCAATTACGCAGGGAAGTCTTTCCTCCGCGCCGGAAACATGTTATGCTTATCTGGTGTACAGCTGGTGGAAGGAGAAATTTCCGGAGGCGGATATTTCCTTTTTGAATGCTGGAATCGGAGGAACCAGCTCACAGTTCGGCGTTTCCAGAGTAAACGACCATGTTCTTAAATACAAGCCGGATTTTGTTCTGGTGGAATTTGCGGTGAACGATGAGAATACGGAGTTTTTTCAGGAGACTTATGAAGGGCTGATCCGAAAGATTTGTAAGGATGAATGTAATCCGGCAGTTCTGTTAATGAATAATGTTCAGTACGACGACGGCAAAAACGCGGAAGAGATGCATCTGACGGTGGCAAAGGCGTATGACCTTCCCATGGTCAGCATGAAGAGCACCATATGGCCGGAAGTGGAAGCAGGGAACATTGTACGAAGTGAGATTACGCCGGATAATCTGCATCCCAATGACGCCGGACACGAGCTGGTAGCACGGGTCATTACAGATTTTCTGGAACAAATTTATAACGAGATGGACGAGGATGAGCCGGTTCCCTTTGCGAAAGGCTTTCCTGCTCCGATCACAGCCAACGCTTACGAGGAATCCGTGAGGTATCAAAATTACAATTCGAATCCGGAGACTGTCGGGTTTACTGCGGATCCGGAGCCTCAGAACGACATCCGGGAGATTTTCCGCTGCGGATGGACGGCCGGCAGAGCAGGCGATCGAATCTGTTTTCAGATCGAGGCAACAGGGATAGCGGTTCAGTACCGCAAATCCGTCCGGAAGCCGGCGCCGATTGCAAAGGTTGTGGTGGATGACAGAGAGGATCAGGCGGTGATTCTCGATGCAAATTTTCAGGAAGATTGGGGAGACTGCCTGTACATTGACACCATAACCAGACATATGGAAGCAGGAACGCATAAAGTGGAGATCAGCATTGTCGAGGCTCACGCGGATGACGCGGTTCCCTTCTATCTTGTTTCCGTGATTGGATCGAACTAAAGAAATGGGGGAATGGAATGGAGAGAGAAAACAAAATTTCCGAAAATGAATTTTCTGAAAACGAAGCTATAAAAAAACAAAGTGAAAAGGAAAGACTAAAAGCGGAAAAGAAGGCCGTTGTGAAGGAAGTGCGGGGGAACAGCAAGCGAAGCATTATGCAGACTCTGCTTTTGGGATTTTTGGTGCCGGTAGCTATGATGATCGTGTTAGGAGTGGTATGCTACAATACGGCGGCTTCCGGCATGATTTCCAAATATCAGGAATCGGCGGAATCAACGGTTTCCGCAGTGGGAAATTACTGCAATCTGATCTGCACCTCCATATCCAGCAAGGCACTGGAGCTTATCGGCAAGGGTGATGTGGCGGATTATTTTGAGAGGTATTACAAAAAGCAGGATGCGGAGGCGATTGAAACCTTAAGAAATGCCAAAACCGTTTTAGGCAATGTAAAGGCGACCAACAGCTACATATTCAGTTACAGCGTGATTCCGGAAGGAGGAGCTTATCTCACCTCCCTGACCGGTTCCATGACGGAGAATCCGCATGATGATTTTGCGGCATCAGCGGAAGGAAAATATCTGGCAGAAAATAAAAAACTGCGGAACGCATGGCTTGGATATCATAGTTATATTGACAACTGTTTAAGCAGTAAGGAGGAGAATTATGCAATTTCTTTTTATCAGAGATTTGCTAAGGGCGATTCTTATTTAGTGCTTGACATTGACATGAAGGTGATAGCGGAAATGTTGTCTCAGATGGATTTTGGGGACGGAACCATCCGCGCGGTGGTATCGGGGGACGGCAGAGAGATTGTTTCCATTCAGGGAAGAGAAGAGGAAGAAATCACAGAGACCTATTTTGCGGGGCAGAGTTTTTTTGAAAATTCCAAGGAACTGGAAGAGACCTCAAGCATGGATGTGAAGGTAGACGGAAAGAGGTATGTGTATCTGTCCACTCCGGTAGGTAAGACCGGAATTATAATCTGCGCATTGATTCCCAGAAGCAATCTGATGGGGCAGGCGAATGCCATCCGTACCATTACGATCATTATGGTAATTTTGGCGGCAGCGGCGGCACTGCTCACAGGCGGATTTATTTCCATCGGCATCAGCCGCGAAGTAAAGAGCATGACTCTGGGAATCTCCCGGGTAGCGGAGGGAGATTTAAGCGACAACTTTGTCACAAAGAGACAGGACGAGTTTGGAATCTTATCTGTAAGCCTGAATAAGATGCTGGAAAGTATGCGTACGCTGATGCGGGATATGCAGATGTTCGGCGTGAAAGTGCGTGAGATGGCGGCGGATGTTTCGGAACGCACGGAGAATATTGACGATTCCGTTAGAGATACGTCGCGCACCATGGACGAGGTGGCAAAGGGCGTTCAATCTCAGGCGCACGAGACGGAAAACAGCAACGAGAAGATGATGGTCTTTTCTGAAAATATCAACATGGTAAGCGGACAGACAAGCCGCATGGGTCAGACGGCGGACCGTGCCATTGAAGCGGTAGGAGAAGGAAAGGATATTGTACAAGAGCTAAATGCAAAGAGCGATTCCACGGTGGAGCTTACCCGAATGCTGGTGGAAAACATTAACGAGGTGGAGCAGAACTCAGAGGAGATCAAGGGCTTTGTGGAAGTCATCAACAGCATTGCAGGGCAGACCAATCTGCTTTCCTTAAACGCTTCCATCGAAGCGGCAAGAGCGGGAGAAGCGGGACGGGGATTTGCAGTGGTTGCGGAAGAAATCCGCAAGCTGGCGGATCAGTCCAAGGAATCCGGAAACAGGATACAGGATATTGTTGTCGGCATCGGAAACACTACGCAGAAGACTACCGACTCCGCAAAGAAAGCGGAAACCATGGTATTGGAGCAGGCAAAGGCGCTCAGGCAGACCGTGGAAGTCTTTGGACGGATACAGGAGTGCGTGGGAGAGCTTGTGGAAGGGATTCATCTCACCTTAGAGCGGTTAGAGCAGATTACCGCTGAAAAGGATCAGGTTCAGGATTCTATCCGGAATATCTCTTCGGTTTCCGAGGAAGTGGCGGCGTCTACCGAAGAGGTTACGGCAACGCTCAGTGGGCAGACGGAAGTGATTGGACAGCTTGCTGCTAAGGCGGAAGCGCTCAGCAGGGAAGCGGAAGAATTAGACCAATCCATAGCGAAATTTAAGCTTTAAAGAAAAATTGGAGGTTTTGAACATGTTTCGTGATGATTTTGTCTGGGGCGTGGCAAGCAGCGCTTATCAGATCGAGGGAAGAGAAGAAGGCGACGGATGCGGAAAGGGCATCTGGGATACTTTTACGGAAGAAGGACGTATTTTAGATGGACATACATCTTATACGGCGTGCGATCATATGCATCGTTATAAGGAAGATTATGCGCTTATGCGGATGCTGGGGATTAAGGCGTACCGGTTTTCGGTAAGCTGGGCAAGGCTGATTCCAAACGGAACCGGAGAGGTGAACAAAAAGGCGGTAACCCTTTACCGCGATATGATTACAGAGATGAAAAGGAACGGGATAGAACCTTATCTGACGATGTATCATTGGGAGTTCCCCCAGGCGCTTCAGAACCGGGGAGGCTGGCTGAATGAGGAAGTGATTCAGTGGTTCGGTGAATATGCCAAAGCTGTGGCGGAGAACTTTTCGGATCTTTGTGAGAATTTTATCACCCTAAACGAGCCGGAATGCTTTGTGGGATTAGGGCATCTTTCCGGTGTTCATGCGCCGGGGCTTAAGCTGCCGCAGAAGGATGTGTTCCAGATTGCCCATAACGCCCTCCGCGCCCATGGTCAGGCGGTGATCAATTTGCGGAAATATGCGTGCCGTCCGATTAAGGTGGGTTATGCGCCTACCTGCGGAATGGCGTATCCGGCAAGTGAGCGGGAGGAGGATATTGAAGCGGCAAGGGAGGTTCTCTTTGGGTTTTATCAGCCTATGGAGAACTGGACGTGGAATGTGGCATGGTTTAATGACCCGGTATTTTTAGGGAAATATCCGGAGGAGGGGCTTAAAAAGTTTGCAGAATATCTTCCTAAAATTACGAAGGAGGACATGGAATTAATTTCTCAGCCTCTTGACTTTATGGGACAGAATATTTATAACGGATATATGGTCAGAAGAGGCGGCGGCGGAGAGATTGAATTTGTTGACAGACCGGAGGGCTTTCCCAAGACGGCGGCAAACTGGCCGGTGACGCCGGAATGCTTTTACTGGGGCGTGAGGTTTTTGTATGAAAGATACAAGCTGCCCCTGTATATTACGGAAAACGGCATGTCCTGTCATGATGATGTGTCTCTGGACGGAAAGGTTCATGACCCCAACAGGCAGAATTTTCTTGACCTGTATCTTTCAGCCCTTCAAAAGGCGAACGATGACGGGGCGGATGTAAGGGGATATTTCCTCTGGACGTTTTTGGACAATTTTGAATGGGATAAGGGATATACGGAGCGGTTTGGAATCGTCTATGTGGATTTTGCCACTCAAAAGAGAATCGTCAAGGATTCGGCTTACTGGTATCAGAGGATTATTGAATCCAATGGAAGAGAGCTGACGATTAACGTGAAGGAAAGACCAATCTTATTTTTACAGCCCGTGTTTAAGCAGATGCTTTGGGGCGGAAATAAGCTGAATACGGAATTTGGCTATCCGATTCCCGGCGACGATACCGGAGAGTGCTGGGCAATCAGCGCGCACCCTAACGGGGACTGTGTGGTGAAAGAGGGAATTTATGCTGGAAAGAAGCTTTCGGAGCTTTGGAAGGAGCATGGAGAGCTTTTTGAAAATCTGGATTTGGATCGGTTTCCGCTTTTGATCAAGATTATTGATGCGAAGGATGATTTGAGCATTCAGGTTCACCCGGACGACGCCTATGCAGGCGAACACGAGAACGGCTCCCTTGGGAAGACGGAGTGCTGGTATGTTCTGGACTGCCCGGAGGATGCGGCGCTGGTGGTAGGACACAATGCGTCCGACAGAGAAGAGCTGAAGGATATGGTGGAGCAGGGAAGATGGGGAGAACTGATTCGGGAGATTCCCGTGAAAAAGGGCGATTTCATTCAGATTAATCCCGGCACGGTTCACGCTATCAAAGGAGGGCTTCTGATTTTGGAGACCCAGCAGAACAGCGATATTACCTACCGCGTCTATGATTATGACAGACTGACGAACGGAAAGCCCCGCCAGCTTCATGTAAAGCAGAGCATTGACGTGATTACGGTTCCTGCGCCCTCTATAGGGGACAGCGTGCGCTTTGTGGGAGACCTGCCGGAGAACGTGATGAACGAGCTGATTTCCTGCGACTATTACACGGTATGGAAGCTGGATGTGACAAAACCTGTCAGGGTAGAGCAGAAGTATCCTTTCTTAAATATGAGCGTGATAGAAGGGGAAGGTCTGGTGAACGGACAGATGATCAAAAAGGGTGACCATTTTATTCTCCCGGCAGGAATCGGAGAGGTTTCCCTGCAGGGGAATATGAAGTTAATTGCGTCCACGGTTCCAAATGAGGAGAAGGATGCATAGACCGGAGAAATTTGAAAAGGAAATATTTTTAAGTATCTAGGAAAAGGAAGTACACAGAGATGATCAATGAGCAATATAAGAAAATGCTGGAAGGAAAATCCGTAATTCGTGAGCTGTCAGAATTTGCCACGGCAAGGGGAAAGGAAATCGGCTATGAAAACGTATTTGATTACAGCCTTGGCAACCCTTCCGTGCCGGTTCCGGAACAGTTTACGGAGACGATGATTAACCTGTTAAAGACCAAGAGCTCCATAGAGCTTCACGGCTACAGCCCAAGCCTTGGGATTGCTTCCGTTAAGGAGGCAATTGCAGAGTCTTTAAATAAAAGATTCGGCATGGATTACACGGGGAATCATATTTTTCCCACTACCGGAGCGGCGGGCGCCGTGGCGCATGCGGTGCGGTGCGTTACCTGCCCGGGGGATGAGGTGCTGACCTTTGCCCCCTACTTTCCGGAGTATAATCTGTACATTAATATGTCCGGCGCAGTGCTTAAGGTGGTGCCTGCGGACACGGAAAACTTTCAGATTAATTTTGAGAAGCTGGAGGAGATGCTGAATGCCAAAACGGCGGCGCTTCTGCTCAACACGCCCAATAACCCTTCCGGCGCCGTGTACAGCGCACAGACCCTCACAAAGCTTTCGGAGCTTCTTACAAGGAAGCAGAAGGAATATGGGCATGACATTTTTATTATCTCCGATGAGCCTTACCGGGAGATTGTGTTTGACGGGGTGGATGCTCCTTACGTGTCTAAGTTTTATGATAATACGTTATCCTGCTATTCTTACTCCAAATCCCTTTCCCTTCCGGGAGAGAGAATCGGATATGTGGCGGCGAATCCCCGCTGTACCGACGCGGAATTAATCAGCGCTATGTGCGGACAGATTTCAAGGGGAATCGGACATAACTGCCCGCCCTCCATCATCCAGCTTGCGGTAGCGGAGGTGCTGGATCTGACTTCGGATATGAGCGTTTACGAGCGGAATATGAATCTTTTATACAAAGAGCTTACAGAGCTGGGATTTGACTGTGTAAAGCCCGGAGGAACCTTTTATATTTTCCCGAAAGCGCTGGAAGAAGATGCATCCGCCTTTTGCAAAAAGGCGCTTAAATACGATCTGGTGCTGGTTCCCTCCGACAGCTTCGGCGTGTCCGGCTATTTTCGTATGGCGTACTGCATTGACACAGAAAAGGTGGAGCGTTCCTTAGAACCGCTTCGGAGATTTGTGAAAGAAAATTACTAAAGCAGGTTATGAAAGCAAATGGAAAGGATCGGTAACGGGATGATTGAGTTTTTGAAGGCGGTGCTGTTCGGAATCGTGGAGGGAATCACGGAATGGCTTCCCATAAGCAGTACCGGACATATGATACTTCTGGATGAATTTGTGAAGCTTGATGTGTCGCCGGAATTTTGGGAAATGTTTTTGGTTGTGATTCAGCTTGGAGCAATTCTTGCGGTGGTGCTTTTGTTCTGGAACCGGATATGGCCCTTCGGCAAAAAGAATAATCCGCATCCGGCGGGCAGAAGCGGAGCGCTGGCATGGTGCAAGAAGGATGTCTGGATTTTGTGGTTTAAAATTATAGCCGCCTGTCTTCCGGCGGCTGTGGTGGGGCTTTTGTTTGACGAGTATTTTGAGAGTCTTTTTTACAACGGAGTCTGCGTGGCGGTTGCCCTGATTGTGTTCGGCGTCGGGTTTTTGGTTATTGAAAACAGAAATAGTAACAGAAAGCCTAAGATTCATTCTTTGAACCAGATTACCTATAAGACGGCGCTGATCATAGGAATGTTTCAGTTAATTGCGGCAATCTTCCCGGGAACCTCCCGCTCAGGGGCTACCATTTTAGGTGCGCTTCTTATCGGTGTTTCCAGAACCGTTGCGGCGGAGTTTACGTTTTTCCTTGCCATCCCTGTTATGTTAGGGGCAAGCCTGTTGAAGATTTTGAAATTTGGATTTGCTTTTAGCGGGAATGAGATGATGATTTTGGTTACCGGAATGGTGACTGCCTTTGTGGTTTCTGTGATAGTGATCAGGTTTTTGATGGGCTACATTAAGAAGCATAATTTTAAGATTTTTGGGTGGTATCGGATTGTTTTGGGGATTTTGGTGCTGTTTTATTTTGGGATGGCGTAAATTGTTTTCTTGGAAAAGTGACCCCTGCCTTTTGTACGCGAAACAATTTACTAATAAGTTAATGGTGCATAAATTTAATATTAAAGCAGAAACGCATGGGATAGTATTGCAAGCCATGCGTTTTTTTGTGCATATAGAGCTGTCTGCATAAATGCTATATAGATAGAGAATTTAAAGGAGCGAATTATTGACATAAGAGCGTAATAATGCTAAAATTAAAAAAGATTTGAAATAATTATAAAATATTTTAAATATATTCCAAGGGGTGGAATATAAATGGGAGTTTTATATATTAACTAAGGTTTCAATTCAGCACAATAGTGTGCTGAATTAGAAATAAAATAAGGAGGATATAGTATGAAGATCAAAAAAGTTTTAGCCATAGTTCTGGCAACAGCTATGGCAGCAACTATGTTGACCGGTTGTGGCGGGGGGAATGAAACTGCACCGGCGGTCAGCGACAGTCAGCCGGAAGCCCCGGCAGAAGATGCATCTCCTGCCGAAGATACATCGGAAGACAACGCAGAATCTGCTGAAAATGCAGGCGGAGAAAAGGTTCATATTAACATTTACAAGTCCAGCTTTAATGTACCGGCGCCTGACAGTGCACAGGTTGCAAAGATTCAGGACGCTATTAATGAGTATATTGCTGATAAGATTAATGTAGAAGTCAGTATCACGGATGCTTCTTCCGGAGAATATCCGGAAAAGGCAAACTTAGCATTGGCAAATGGTGAGATTAACCTTTTGTGGACAGCTTCCTGGGAACCTACCGTGGGAACAAATGAGCTCTGGAAGTCTAATGCGGTATATGACATTACAGATTTGCTTCCGGGAACCACGTTATATGATTCCATGCCGGAGTCAATTTGGGAAGCTTCCCGTTATGACGGCAGAGATTTATATGTTCCTGTATATAAGGAAGCTTACGAAGGTTATGATTTGAAATTCCCGGAAGGCTATGTGAATGAGTTTGGTCTAGACCTTTCTTCTATTAAAGAGTTGAAGGATTTGGAGCCTTATCTCGAATGGTGCAAGACAGAGAAAAATATGCGGTACCCTTACTTATTAGGTAAGACAGCAATGTTTTTCCGTTATTACATTGATAAGTACGATTTCTTTACAGGCACTTATTCCTTTATTGCCGTTGACAGAGAGACCAATGAAGTAGTAAACACTATTTTAACTCAGGACTATCTCGACTTCTGTACTTTGATGTGCGAATGGGGAGAAAAGGGTTACATTTCGGAAGATGAAGCAGCTAAGGTCACATTGGACAACGCGGCACAGGGAGATTCCTGGGGCGTTAACTGGTGGACATGCGTACCGGGTGATGAGGCAAACTCTGAATCACGTGACCTTCAGGAAGAAGTATTTATAGAAGGATTTACCGGCAAGTATGCTCATTCGACAACAACACTTGGCTCCTGCTATGCAATTACGTCAATCAGTACGGAAGAAGAGGCAAAGGCTTGTATTGATTTCTTAGGACTGTTATATACAGACACTACACTGGCTGACCTTTATACCTATGGCATTGAAGGTGAAGATTATACGCGTGATGCTGAGGGCAAGGTTACTGCTAACAATGAAAAATATGGCCATTCAGCCTGGGAGTCAACTTCTATTGTTCCGCTCAGTCTTGTAGCGGGCGATGCTGATGACAAGGTTCAGAACTATATTGATAATAACAATGCGGCAATTTCCTCTTGTGCATCCGGATTCCGTTTTGATGCAAGCCCGGTAGAAGCGCAGTATGCGGCATGCGGTAATATGTATGATCAGTATGGTTATGTGCTTGAGGTCGGCGGTTATCCTGCGGCTGATGTTGAGGCAGTGATTCAGGAATACAGTGCGGCTCTTGACGAAGCCGGCTATCAGGATGTTTTGAAAGAGTTCCAGTCACAGTATGATGCATGGAAGGCTTCCAAATAATCAGAGTTAAAATAAAATGTAATAAGGAGCTGTTGTAAAAGCAGAGAATTATCTGCCGGAGCAAGGGCTCCTTTTTTCAAAAAAGGGCTTTCAAACAATATCAAAAATTAACAAATTGAGCTTTTTAAGCTGTAAAATCATCAATTTAGTTGACAGTTGAGAGATTATGGGTTACACTGATTTGCAGAAATGTACTGTCAGTGTGTACACCGGACAGGATTTCGGGGGAGAAATAAGTACGTAACCGTTATTATGGGAGAGATTGATCGAAAGGAGTCATTATCATGGCAGAAGTAAAAAAAGCAACTGCTAAGGCGGTTGCTAAGGCAGAGCCGGTAAAAGAAGCGGCAGCTGAGGCAAAAAAAGAGGTAAAAGAGGCACCTGAGGTTAAGGCGGAGGTAAAGAAAGCTCCTGCAAAGAGGGCAGCAGCGAAGAAGCCTGCCGCAAAGAAAGCGCCCGTAAAGAAGGCTGCTGCTAAGAAGGAAACAGCGCCCAAGGAAGCTGTAAAGCAGGAAGAAGTAAAAGAAACTGTTAATTTCCAGTTCAGCGGAAAGTCCTATACGCCGGATGCGCTCTTAAGCATCTGCCGGGACGTATGGAAATACGACCTGAATGGAAAAGAAGAAGATTTCAAGAGTGTAGAGCTTTATGTGAAACCGGAAGAGAACACTACATATTATGTGATCAACGGAGATATTACCGGAAGCTTCTTTATCTAATGAAATAAAGATTGACAGAAATCTTTTGAGCTGGCTGAATCGCCAGCTCTCTTTTTGCGTAAGGAGCAGCTTCTATTTTAGACTTTTTTAATAATTATTTTTTGATATATCTGTTGACAATGAATAGGGTAAGTGATATTTTATGGTAAGAAGATGTTAGCACTCTATTAGATTGAGTGCTAACAACATGAGGATCAGGAGCTTATGGAAGAGGTTTTGCATAGAAAGGGGTGAAGGCGGTGCAGTTAAGTGAAAGAAAAGTAAGAATCCTGCAGGCAATCATCCGAAATTATCTGGAAACCGGTGAGCCGGTGGGAAGCAGGACCATTTCCAAGTACACGGATTTGAATTTAAGCTCCGCGACTATCCGAAACGAGATGTCGGATTTGGAGGAGATGGGTTATATCCTTCAGCCCCACACTTCCGCAGGGCGCATTCCTTCGGATAAGGGATACCGGCTTTATGTGGATACCATGATGGAGGAGAAGGAAAAGGAGTTAGAAGAGCTGAAAGAGATGATGCTGGAAAAGGAAGATAAGATGGATCATCTTCTTAAGCAGGTGGCAAAGCTTCTGGCGGTTAACACTAATTACGCCACCATGATTTCGGCGCCGACCATCCATACCAATAAGATTAAGTTTTTACAGCTTTCCCGCGTGGACAGCAACCAGCTGCTTGCGGTGGTGGTAGTAGAAGGAAATGTGATTAAGAACAACATCATTCCGGTAAGCGAGGAGATGAGCGACGAGACGCTCCTAAAGCTGAATATTCTGCTGAACACCCATTTAAACGGGCTGGCGCTTGAAGAGATTAATCTTGGCATGATTTCCGCAATGAAACAGCAGGCGGGCATTCACAGCACCGTAGTAGGGGATGTGGTTGACGCCATTGCAGAGTCCATTAAAGCGGATGAAGATTTGGAAATTTATACCAGCGGCGCAAACAATATTTTTAAATATCCGGAGCTGGCGGATCAGCAGAAGGCAAGCCAGATTATCAATACCTTTGAAGAAAAGCAGATGCTTACGGAGCTGGTGCAGGATACGCTGGCGGACGAGAACAATACGGGCATTCAGGTGTACATTGGAAACGAGACGCCTATTCAGACCATGAAGGACTGCAGCGTGGTCACCGCAACCTATGAATTAGGGGAAGGAATGCGAGGAACAATAGGAATTATCGGACCGAAGAGAATGGATTACGACAAGGTAGTAGGCACGCTTAAGACAATTACTCATCAACTGGATGAACTATATAAAAAGAAAACATAGCAAATGAAAGGGCTGAGGACGAATGAGTGAAGAAGTAAAGAAAGATATGCCTGACGAGGAGACGGAAGACATGCCGGAAGAGGCTTTGGAAGAGGAAACAGATACAGAAGCGGAGGCAGAAGCGGAAACAGAGGCGGAAGCGGAAGACGAGAGCGCCGGAGAACCGGAGCCGGAGGCTGTATCGAGAGCGGAAAAGAAAGCGGCAAAAAAGAAATTCAAAGCGGATAAAAAACAGGATGCATTAAAAGAAAAAATCGAAGAGCTTGAAGACCGTGTGAAACGTCAGATGGCGGAATTTGAAAATTTCCGCAAGCGCACGGAAAGAGAAAAGACAGCCATGTTTGAAACCGGCGCAAAGAGCGTAATCGAAAAGATTCTGCCGGTGGTAGACAACTTTGAAAGGGGTCTGGCTGCGGTTCCCGAAGCGGAGAAGGGCGGCGCCTTTGAAGAAGGGATGGAAATGATTTACAAGCAGCTTATGGCAGAATTGGAAAAGATGGATGTGAAGCCTATCCCGGCAGTGGGAGAAGAGTTCAATCCGGAATTTCATAACGCGGTGATGCAGGTGGAGAGTGAGGAATACGAATCCGGCATCATTGCCCAGGAGCTTCAAAAGGGATACACCTATCGGGACTCCGTGGTAAGACACAGCATGGTCGGCGTTGTAAGCTGACTTCAAAAGGCAGTTAACATCAATATTGCATAAATCAAACAATTATAATTTTAAGGAGGAAATCGTTATGAGCAAAATAATTGGTATTGACTTAGGTACAACAAACAGCTGCGTGGCAGTTATGGAGGGCGGCAAGCCCACTGTTATCGCAAATGCGGAAGGTGCAAGAACCACACCCTCTGTGGTTGCATTTACAAAGACGGGAGAGAGACTGATTGGCGAGCCTGCAAAGCGTCAGGCGGTGACCAATGCGGAGAAGACTATTTCTTCCATTAAGAGGGATATGGGTACGGACAGAGGACGCACCATCGACAGCAAGAAATATTCACCTCAGCAGATTTCGGCTATGATTCTTCAAAAGCTGAAAGCGGATGCGGAGAGCTATCTTGGCGAAAAGGTAACGGAAGCGGTTATCACGGTTCCCGCATACTTTAACGATGCACAGCGTCAGGCGACCAAGGATGCAGGCAAGATTGCAGGCCTTGATGTAAAGCGTATCATCAACGAGCCTACGGCAGCGGCTCTTGCGTATGGTCTTGACAACGAAAAAGAGCAGAAGATTATGGTATACGACTTGGGCGGCGGTACTTTCGATGTTTCCATTATTGAAATCGGTGACGGCGTTATCGAGGTTCTTGCGACCAACGGCGATACCCATCTTGGCGGCGATGATTTTGACAATAAGCTGACCCAGTGGATGATTGATGAATTTAAGAAGGCGGAGGGCGTAGACCTGTCCAATGATAAGATGGCGCTTCAGAGATTAAAGGAAGCGGCAGAAAAGGCAAAGAAAGAGCTTTCTTCCGCTACCACCACCAACATCAACCTTCCTTTCATCACGGCAACCGCAGAAGGACCGAAGCACTTTGACATGAACCTTACCAGAGCAAAATTTGATGAGCTGACGCATGACTTGGTTGAAAAGACGGCTCTGCCGGTACAGAATGCAATGAAGGACGCAGGACTTACCAATTCCGACCTTGGCCAGGTGCTTTTAGTAGGCGGTTCCACACGTATTCCTGCGGTACAGGATAAAGTAAAACAGTTGACGGGACATGAACCCAGCAAGAGCCTGAATCCGGATGAGTGCGTAGCGCTGGGCGCTTCCATTCAGGGCGGTAAGCTTGCAGGCGATGCAGGCGCAGGGGAAATCCTTCTTCTGGACGTTACGCCCCTCTCTCTTTCCATTGAGACCATGGGCGGTATTGCAACCAGACTGATCGAGAGAAATACAACCATCCCCACCAAGAAGAGCCAGATCTTCTCCACGGCGGCGGATAATCAGACAGCGGTTGACATCAATGTATTACAGGGTGAGAGACAGTTTGCAAGAGATAACAAGTCCTTAGGGCAGTTCCGGTTAGACGGAATCCCTCCGGCAATGCGCGGTGTTCCGCAGATTGAGGTTACTTTTGATATTGATGCAAACGGTATTGTAAACGTATCTGCGAAGGATCTTGGAACTGGCAAAGAACAGCATATTACCATCACGGCAAGCTCAAATATGTCCGATGACGAGATTGATAAGGCTGTCAAGGAAGCGGCTGAGTTCGAGGCACAGGATAAGAAGAGAAAAGAAGCGGTTGACACTAGAAATGAAGCGGACTCCTTCGTATTCCAGACAGAGAAGGCTCTGAATGAAGTGGGCGATAAGATTGATGCTTCCGAAAAGGCATCCGTTGAGGCTGATGTTCAGGCGGTTAAGGATATTTTGGAGAGAACCAAAGATCAGGAGATGTCCGATTCCGATATTGACGAGCTGAAAGCGGCAAGAGAAAAGCTTACTACAAGCGCACAGGCTTTGTTCACCAAGATGTATGAGAACATGCAGCAGGCAGGCGGAGCCGGCCCGGATATGGGCGCGGGAGCCGGTCCTGACATGGGAGCAGGCAGCGACGGAGCTGACGATGTAGTTGACGGAGACTACAGAGAGGTATAAAATATCATAGTAATTATGACATAGCTGGCGGGGCATATGGCAAACCATATGTCTCGCTAAAGATATGCAGGAGGAACAAAGATGGCAGAACAAAAACGTGACTATTATGAGGTTCTTGGAATTGATAAAAGTGCCGATGAAGCCACAATTAAAAAAGCATACAGAGCTCTTGCCAAGAAATATCATCCTGACATGAACCCGGGGGATGCGGAGGCTGAGAAAAAGTTTAAAGAGGCATCGGAAGCCTATGCAATCTTAAGCGACCCGGAAAAGAAGAAACAGTATGATCAGTTTGGGCACGCGGCATTTGAGGGCGGCGGCGGATTTGGCGGATTTGACTTTAACAGTGCAGATTTCAGTGACATTTTCGGCGACATTTTTGGAGATTTCTTTGGAGGCGGACGCAGAAGCCGGGGCAATAATGGTCCCATGAAAGGCTCGAACATAAGAACCAGTGTGAGAATCACCTTCGAGGAGGCTGTATTCGGCGTTGAGAAGGAAATAGAGCTCACCTTAAAGGATGAATGTAAAACATGCCATGGAAGCGGAGCAAAGCCCGGAACCAGCCCCGAAACCTGTCAGAAGTGTGGCGGCAAGGGACAGGTGGTGTTTACCCAGCAGTCTTTCTTCGGCACGGTCCGGAATGTGCAGACTTGTCCGGAGTGCAGCGGAACCGGTAAGGTAATTAAAGAAAAATGTGAGGACTGTCACGGCTCAGGATATATTGCAAACCGCAAAAAGATCCAAGTTTCCATCCCGGCGGGCATTGACAATGGTCAGAGCGTGCGCATCAGGGATAAGGGCGAACCGGGAGTGAACGGAGGTCCAAGAGGAGACCTGCTGGTAGAGGTAATCGTAGGACGCCATCCCATTTTTCAGAGACAGGATTACAATATTTATTCCACAGTACCCGTATCCTTTGCGGTTGCCGCTTTAGGCGGAGAGGTGGTAGTGGATACGGTTGACGGCAAGGTGATTTATGAGGTAAAAGCAGGAACGCAGACAGACACCAAGATCCGGCTGAAAGGAAAAGGCGTTCCCACCCTTCGGAATAAGGATGTCCGCGGCGACCATTATGTGACGCTGGTGGTACAGACGCCGGATAAGCTTTCCCATGAGGCAAAGGAGCTTTTGCGACAGTTTGACGCTTTATGCGGGGACAGTCTGAATGCAGCGAAGAAGGTACAGACAGAGAAAACGGAGACCAAAGACGCAAAGAAAAAGAAGTTCTGGAAATAAGATTTTAATTTGGAAAGTTCCCTGTGGCAGAAATATGGAAATACTGTCGTAGGGAACTTTTCAGTCATAAATATCAAAACAGCGCATAAACTGGATTATTGACAGAGGCTTTTTAAAAATTCCACAATATGGCTTTTCATAGGGGAATTTAAGCTCTCGGCAACAGGAATCAGCTCCCGGATTTTGTCCGGCTGTCCCTTCTGCTGATAAATCTTTGCAAGAAGCTTGTAGGATGCGCTGATGTCGGTGCGCGTCTTAACGGCAAATTCCAAAACCGTCACGGCATCATCCGGACAGCCCTCCTTATGCAGTGCTTCTGCCCAGGTCTGGAGGGTGCGCGCGAGGAGCGTGTACCGCTGGTCATATTGGGATAGCAGTTCAATATTGGGAGCGCCGTATTGAAGCTTTAAGTCGGTATTTGTGATTCCGGTCAGGTTGACCACCGGCTCAGAGGAAATCTCCCGCAGAGTCTCTTGGCAGTCCTTGACTGTGGGGTGCTCCGGAAGGGTATCCATAGGGAGAGCCTCAAAGGGAATGTGAATATAATCAAGGTTCTCTAAGGATTTTCTACGGGTATTGTTGGCGGCGGCTTCCTTTGCCCAAAAATCTTCGGAGGCTTTTGCCTCCATATTGCGGTGCTTGTGGATTTCGTAACCGAGCCAGATACAGAAGACGATAAAACTTGCAAAAAAAGGGAATCTCATATATAATATCCTTTCAAAGGTGTACAATCGGAGGAACGAAATGTTTAATTTTTCTAACAAAAAAAGTAAAAAGATCGTATCAGCGATTATAGTGATTTTATTAGTGTTGGCTATGATTATTCCAACTATAGCATCTTTTTTATATTAAAGCAATCTAAGGAGCGGTTATGAATAAATTTGTAAAAGGAATGTTTGGCACAGGGCTGTGCTTTCTGGCGTGTATCCTGCCCGTATCTCAGGCGGACGCACAGGTAAAGGTGGAGAAAGAAAACAGAATATTACCGGGAATTTACGCGGATGATATATCCTTGGAAGGAAAAACGGCAAAGGAAGCCAGAGATATGATAGAGGATTATGTGGAGGAGCTTTCCGGGAAAGAAATCGTGCTGACGGCGGTAGATGGAAACGAGATTCTGCTCACGCCTGCTGACCTTGGCTTTTGCTGGACGAATCAGGAGATTGTGGACGAGGCTGCCTCGATTGGGCAGAAGGGAAATATTGTACAGCGGTACAAGGCGGCTAAGGATTTGGAGCATGAGAATTTGATCTACAATCTTCAATTTACCATCGACCGGGAGCTTGCCGGGCAGGTGCTCACAGAGCAGTGTGCGGCGTTTAACGTGCAGGCGGTGGATGCCACGCTCTTTCGGGACGAGGGAGGATTTCTGGTACAGCCCGGTCAAGTGGGAAAGGTGGTAGACGAGGAGGCTTCCAAGGATCTTCTCTGTGAGTTTTTTAATGATACATGGAACAGGGATAATGACTCCCTGCAGTTGGTGATCAGAGAGGATGAGCCGAGAGGCACGCAGGAGGAGCTCTCCAAGGTAAAGGATGTGCTGGGAACCTTTTCTACCAGCTTTCGGACTTCCGGGACTTCCAGAAGTGCCAATGTGCGGAACGGATGCGAACTGATCAACGGGACAACGCTGTATCCGGGCGACGAGTTTTCCACTTATCAGATGGTGTCGCCCTTTTCGGAGGCAAACGGTTATTATATGGCAGGCTCCTATTTGAACGGACAGGTAGTGGACAGCTTGGGCGGCGGAATCTGTCAGGTATCCACCACCTTATACAATGCTGTGCTTTTGGCGGAGCTTGAGGTCACGGAAAGACATAATCATTCCATGATTGTAACTTATGTGGATCCTTCGGCGGATGCGGCGATTGCAGAGTCATCCGGAAAGGACTTCCGGTTTGTCAATAATACGGGGGCGCCGATTTATATTGAAGGATATACTACGGATGATAAACAGATCTGTTTTACCATATACGGCATGGAAACAAGGGACAGTGCGCATCAGGTGCGCTATGAAAGCGAAGTCATCAGCACGACCTATCCGGAGTCGGAGGTTATCTACGTGAATGAATCCCTCCCGGTGGGTTCTGTTTCCGTACAGTCGGCGCATATCGGATATAAGGCAAATCTCTGGAAGGTTGTCACGGAGAACGGGGTGGAAGTCAGCCGTGAAATGATTAATTCCAGCAGTTATCAGGTGGCTCCCAGAACGGCGACGGTGGGCGTTGCAACGGGGGATCCCAATGCATACAATGAGATTATGGCCGCCATTGCGACCAACAATATCGACCATGTGAAGAACGTAGCGGCGGCGCTGGCGGCAGCTGCGGCACCGCCTCCGGCAGATGCGCCTGCGGAGGCATCGCCCGCGGAAGCGCCGGCTGCAGAAGTACCAGCGGTATAGTCGGAGCATTCAGGACAGCGATTACAGAAGGGATACCAGATGAGAACAGGGAAAATATCGGAGAGTATCTTAAAACGTTCGGTATTGCGGCTTATCAAAACTCATAGGGATGAAGTGATAAAAGGTGCAGAAGTAGGCGGAGACTGCGCCTTTTTGTCTTGGAGGAATCAGGAGCGGGGGACGGCGTGTTCCATGCAGACCGTTACGCTCCCTGTTAAAAACGCCGCCTACTTGGCGGTTATTGCCGGCACAAACAATCTGACGGCATCGGGGGCGGAGCCTGCGGCGGTACTGCTGTCACTGACACTGCCGGAGGAGGCGCCGGAGGAAATATTAAAGGAAATCATGAATCAGGCGCAAAAGGGATGCACGGAACTCAATATTCAGATTGCAGGCGGGCACACGGAGGTAAGCTCCGCGGTCAGAAGCCCGGTTATCAGCGTGACGGCGGTGGGGACGATAGGCGATACCGCCTGCATGGAACAGGGTGACGCCTCAGAGATGGACATTGTGATGAGCAAGTGGATTGGGCTGGAAGGGACGGCGGTTTTAGCGCTTGAAAAGGGAGAGGAGCTTGCAGGGCGTTTTCCAGCACGTCTGATTGACAAGGCAAAGAGCTGTGAGGGATGGCTTTCCACGGCGAATGAGGCCGCAATAGCCCTTAAGTCCGGCGTTTATACAATGCACGATATAAGAAACGGCGGTGTTTTCGGTGCATTGTGGGAGTTATCCCGGAAAATAGGCGTTGGACTTACGGTTCATTTGAGAGAAATTCCAATCAGGCAGGAGACCGTGGAAATTTGTGAGTTTTTTGATTTAAATCCCTACGAACTGTTGTCGGGAGGAGCCCTTCTTATGGTTACGTCAGATGGAAAGAGGCTTGCAGAGGACTTACAGAGAGAAGGGGTTCCGGCGGCGGTAATCGGGAGGACGAACAGCGGAAACGACAAGGTTGTGCTCAACCGGGACGAAACCAGATACCTGACCATGCCTGCGGCGGATGAAATATTTAAAGTATCTTTTTGAAGGAGGAAACGAGATGAGAGAGCAAATTTTAGCAATCATAGAAAAAAACAGCCGGATTGACATAAAGGAGCTGGCAATTATTTTGGGAGTGGAGGAGATTGACATTGCCAACGAGCTAAAGGCAATGGAAGAGGAGGGAATCATCTGCGGATACCATACCATGATTGATTGGGAAAAGACCTCTATCGAGAAGGTGACGGCACTGATTGAGGTGCGGATCACGCCTCAGAGGGGACAGGGATATGACAACATTGCAGAGAGAATCTACAAGTATCCGGAAGTGAACAGTGTCTATTTGATTTCGGGAGGATACGACCTTTTGGTTACGTTAGATGGCAAGTCTTTAAAAGCGGTTTCCAGCTTTGTGTCCGATAAGCTTTCCACGCTGGACGGGGTCTTAAGCACCGCAACACATTTTATTTTGAAAAAGTATAAGGATCACGGAACCATCCTTACCAAAAAATATGAAGACACAAGGGAGAAGGTCACGCCATGAGAAATCCGTTAGCAGATAAAATTATTGGAGTAAAGCCCTCCGGTATCAGAAAGTTTTTTGACATTGTAAGTGAGATGGAGGATGCCATTTCCCTTGGCGTGGGGGAGCCGGACTTTGACACCCCATGGCATATCCGCGACGAGGGGATTTATTCTCTGGAAAAGGGGAGAACGTTTTATACCTCAAATGCAGGATTAAAGGAACTTAAGGTAGAGATAACTAAGTACATACAGAGGAGTCAGGGCGTCGCTTATGATGCGGACCATGAGGTGATTGTCACGGTGGGCGGTTCGGAGGCAATTGATTTAGCCCTGCGTGCTATGATCAATCCCGGAGACGAGGTTCTAATCCCGCAGCCCAGTTATGTCTCCTATGAGCCCTGTGCGATTATGGCGGATGCCGTGCCTGTGATTATTGAGCTGAAAGAGGAAAATGAATTTCGGTTAACGGCCAAGGAGCTTCGGGACGCCGTCACGGACAAGACAAAAATCTTGATTCTTCCATTCCCTAATAATCCCACCGGAGCCATTATGGAAAAAGAGGATTTGGAGGAGATTGCAGAAATCATAAGAGAAAAGGATCTTTTTGTGATTTCTGACGAAATCTATGCGGAGCTTACCTATAAGGGCAGGCATGTGTCCATTGTAAGCCTTCCCGGTATGCAGGAGAGGACAGTCCTCATCAATGGATTTTCCAAGGCGTATGCCATGACCGGATGGAGGCTTGGGTATGCCTGTGCGCCCAAGGAAATTATGGAGCAGATGATCAAGATTCATCAGTTTGCCATTATGTGTGCCCCCACCACCAGCCAGTATGCGGCAGTGGAGGCGCTTAGAAACGGCGATGATGATGTGGCTTCCATGAGGGAATCCTACAACCAGCGGAGAAGATATTTGATGAATGCATTCCGCGAGATGGGACTGGAATGCTTTGAGCCTTACGGAGCTTTTTATGTATTTCCCTGCATCAAAGAGTTTGGCATGAGCAGTGAAGAATTTGCCGAAAGGCTGCTTAGGGAGGAGAAGGTGGCTGTTGTGCCGGGAACCGCGTTTGGCGACTGCGGTGAGGGCTTCCTCCGCATCTCTTATGCCTATTCTTTGGAGAACCTGAAAATAGCGCTGGATAAGATTCAAAGCTTTATCACCAGACTCAGGGCGGAAAAGCATGCCGGTTAATACATTTGATATTCCACGATAATGCTTGCTTCCACCTGAATTTCACCGGGCATGATTGCGGCGTAGTCCTCCATTGCCATCTCTTTGGCGGCTCCGGATGCCATCATATTTGAACGGGCGGTATCGTTATAGCGGGCTTCAGAATAGCCGCTTACTTCCGTGATATTTAAGGCAGTGCCTACGCTGCGTCCGGAAGCCTGCGCCAGTACCTGCGCCTTCTGATAAGCGGTGTCTACCGCCTTGCGGAGGGCTTCCTGATAGCCTGCATCGTAATTGCTTGCCATGTAAGTAATGGACTGTATGGTGTTGATTCCTCCGTCCACGGACTTGGACAGTATTTCATCAAGACCATCAATAGGCAGGTCGGATACGGTCAGGGAAGTAACCGCCTCGTAGCCGGTGACCCGGGCTGTGTTTCCGCTGTAATTATAAACGGGATGCATATAGTAGTCGGAGGTCTGAATAGAGGCTTCCGATACCCCCAGCTCTTTTAACTGCGCAATAACAGAAGAGACAGCTTCCCCATTGCCCTGCTGGCAGCCGGAGGCTGTCTTTTCTTCTGTCCGCACGGAATAAACAATCTGCGCAATGTCAGGAGTAACGTTGACTGCTTCCGAGCTTTTTACGCTGATGCTGTTTCCGGTATAATAAGAAATCTTATCTCCGATATCCAGAACAACGTTTTTATCCTCATCGGGTTCGGCGGAAGACGTTTCCGCCGCCGGCGGAGCGTCCGCGGTGGAACTATTCCCACAGGCAGTGCACAGAAGAGTGAGGGCAGTGATAAGCAGAACGGGTAACATTAATTTTTTATTCATGATAAATCCTCCTTTGGTATCTCTTGGTTAAGATACGGATAAGGAGGAGTTTTTTGTGGAAAAATTTCAAGAAATATTGTCGGACTTCCAATGGAGCCTGTGAAGCTCCCCCTCCATCTGCAAGGAGGAGAAATTTTGCTGTCTGAGAGCCTCGTAAAGCACAATGGCAACGGAGTTGGACAGATTTAAGGAGCGAATCTGGGGAAGCATGGGGATACGGATGCAGGTCTCTTCGTATTCAAGCAGAAGCTCTTCCGGGATTCCGGCGCTTTCTTTGCCAAACATAATGTAATCATCCGGTCCGTAAGAGACATCTGCATATCCATGCTTTGCCTTGGTGGTCGCCATCCAGATTTTGCTCTCCGGATGCATGCTTTTAAACTCGTCAAAGTTCATATAGCGGGTCACGGACAGATGCTCCCAATAGTCCATTCCGGCGCGTTTGATTTCTTTTTCCGTGAGACGGAAGCCTAACGGTTCGATTAAGTGAAGGGATGTACCTGTGGCAACACAGGTTCTTCCAATATTTCCGGTGTTTGCAGGAATTTCCGGCTGGTGTAATATAATATGCATAGCAAAATCTCCTAATCGTCACTGCCCTCATCCGCAACAGGGAGCGTAAAGATAAATTCGGAACCGACGCCCTCCGTGCTGATCACATTGATATTCTCTCCGTGTGCCTGAATAATCTCCTTGGTAATTGAGAGTCCAAGCCCGGTGCCCTTTTTATCCTTTCCGCGGGACAGATCGGATTTATAAAACCGGTCCCAGATCAGCTTCAGCGCATCCTTGGGAATCCCGATGCCGCTGTCCTTCACCGACACAAAAACCTTGTTGTGCTTTTCGGTGGTTTCAATTTTGATGATGGAATCCGGGTGGCTGAATTTGATCGCGTTGTCCAGAAGGTTATAAATCACCTGCTGAATCTTGCCCACATCCGCTTCCACAAACAGCTCGTCGCCGGTGAGGATCAGCTCGATAGCGATTGCCTTTTGACGGCAGGTTCCCTCAAAGGATGCGGCGATATTGCGGATAACGCGGTTAATGTCAAAAAAACTCTTATCTAAGAGCATTCCCTTGGTATTTAAGTTGTTCAGGGTGAGCAGGCTTCCGGTCAGCTTAGTCAGCCGTTCCGTCTCATTCAGCACGATAGTAAGGTATTTCTCGTGAAGCTCGGGAGGAATCGTGCCATCCAGCATAGCTTCCAGATAGCCCTTGATGGAGGTTAAGGGTGAGCGGAAGTCGTGGGAGACATTTGCCACGAACTTTTTTTGGTCGTCCTCAGAACGGGCAATCTCACTTGCCATATAGCTTAGGGTGGCGCCCAGATAACCAATCTCATCTTCACTGTCAATCTGAAATTCGTAGTGCATATTTCCCGCCGCATACTGCTCCGTGGCTTCCGTGATCCTGCGCAGGGGCAGATAGACCATTTCCGTAAAAAAGATTAAAATGATCATGGACAGGAGAAATAAAATAGTCAGCATCAGGTAGGAAATATTGAGCAGGCTGTTACAGGACGCGGTGATACTGCTCATGGGATAATGAATGACAACGTATCCGCGCACCTTATAGTCGGAGGTGATAGGCGCAAATACGCTGAGCTGTTCCTCCTCAAAGCTTTTCCAAAAGTTGCCTACGGTGTAGTAGGAATTTTCGGTGACGGTGGGGTCAAAGCCTTCAATCACCGTCTCATTTTCCACGTCCAAGGGAGCCTTGGAATCAAGAATCATACGCCCGGATGGGTTGATGATCCATAGATTAGCCGAAAGGTAGGCGTCTAAAGCGTCCAACTGCTTTTTAACGGTGTCCAGCGAGGTCTCATTGTTGTACAGATCCGATGCGTAGGTATTGGCAATCAGGGTGGCTTCCTTGTAAAGGGCATCCGCCTTATCCCTCTTTAAGTGTTCTAAGGTCATGCTGCTCACAAAGGTAGCAACCACAACAAAACCAAAAAATCCAAAGATAAAATATGCAAGAAGAAACTTTAAATAGAGCGTTTTTCTCATTGACGCACCTCAAATTTATAGCCGATTCCCCAGATGGTGGCAATCCGCCAGTTGGCGTGATCGCTGATTTTTTCCCGAAGACGCTTGATGTGGACATCCACGGTCCGGGTGTCGCCTATGTATTCGTAGCCCCAGATTTGGTCAAGGAGCTGTTCTCTGGTAAATACATGGTTGGGCGAAGAGGCAAGAAAATATAAAAGCTCTAATTCCTTGGGCGGCATATCCACATTCCTGCCCTTGTAGATTACGGAATAGTTGGTCTGATTTACGGTCAGATCCGGGTATTCCACACACTTAATGTCTGAATCTCCGGCTGGGGATGCGGCTGGCTTATATCTCCGCAGAACCGCTTTCACCCGCGCCACCAGCTCCTTAGAGTCAAAAGGCTTTTCCATATAATCATCGGCTCCCAATTCCAGCCCCAAAACCTTGTCAAAGATCTCGCCCTTGGCGGAGAGCATAATGATAGGGGTGGAGGATTTGGCGCGGATCTCCCGGCACACTTGATAACCGTCAATCCCCGGAAGCATCAGGTCTAACAGAATCAGGTTAGGCGCAAAGGAGTCCGCCAGCAGAAGGGCGGTTTCGCCGTCGGGGGCAATTGTAGTCTCAAAGCATTCTTTTGTCAGGTAAAGGGAAATCAGTTCCGCAATGTTGCTGTCATCATCCACGATTAAAATTTTTTGTCTGTTAACCATAATATTCCTTTCTCCTTCTCCCAAATCTTTTCTCTCAAATCATTTCCAAATCAGGATTTCAAAGCTTACTCTTTAAAAGTCACAATTGTGACACCTGCGTCACCTTCTCCGTACTCTCCCAAACGGTAAGACTTAACGTATTTTACGCGCTTTAGGTGGCTCTGCACGGCGCTTCTTAACGCTCCGGTGCCCTTGCCGTGCACCACGCGGACGGAAGAAAGATGCGCCAGATAGGCATCGTCCAAATATTTGTCCAAAAGAGCAACCGCCTCGTCCACGGTTTTACCTAGGAGATTAATCTCCGGAGAAATACTGAAAGATTTGGACATCTTGACCTTTCCGGAGCCGGCCGCCTTTGACCGCTGCAGGGAGGAGGCGGAGGAGGGTTCCTGTGCGTAGACTAAATCCTTAATGTTTGTCTGGGAACGCATGACGCCGCACTGGACGAACAGGTTACCCTTGTGGTCCGGCAGGGTGCTGACGGTTCCGGAAAGCCCCATGGAAAGAATCTTTACGTGATCCCCCACTTTAAGCTGTTCCGGAGAAGGCTTTTGACCGCTTTCCGGTTTTTCGTCATTTTTGAGGGCAAGCTTTTCGTTCTTTTTGCCGATTTCGCCCCGAAGCCTGTCCCGGGTCTTTTCCAAGTCTTTTAAGGAGGCTCCCGGTCCCGCCTTTTGGTAAATGCGTATGGTCTCGTCCGCCACGTTTTTGGCATCTTTTAAAATATCTCTTGCCTGCTCGTTTGCCTCCCGCAGAATGCGTTCTCTGGCAAGATCGATTTTATCATTTTTGGCTTGGAGACGCTCCCTTAAGGTTTTAATCTCCTCTTTGTAGGAGGCAATTTCCAACCGTTCGTTTTCGATGGTAATCCGGCTCTGCTCCAAGTCGGTGAGCAGATCCTCAAAGCTCTTTTCTTCGGTGGTAATCTGTTCCTTAGCGGCATTTATAATGTAATCCGGCAGCCCTAACTTGGAGGAGATGGCAAATGCGTTGCTCTTTCCGGGAATGCCGATCAAAAGACGGTAGGTGGGTGCAAGGGTTTCCACGTTAAATTCACAGCAGGCATTTTCCACAAAGGAAGTGGAAAGGGCGTACACCTTTAATTCGCTGTAGTGTGTGGTAGCCATGGTGCGGATTCCCCGGGTGTGGAGATGATCCAAAATCGCAATGGCAAGCGCCGCGCCTTCCGTGGGGTCGGTTCCTGCGCCTAATTCGTCGAACAGGCACAGGGAATTGTCATCCGCCTGCTTCAAAATAGACACAATGCTGGTCATATGAGAAGAAAAAGTACTCAGGCTTTGTTCAATGCTCTGTTCGTCCCCAATATCCGCAAAAACCTCTGTAAAAACAGACAGCTCCGAGCGGTCTAAGGCGGGGATATGGAGCCCTGCCTGTCCCATCAGGGTAAACAGCCCGACGGTCTTTAAGGAAACCGTTTTACCGCCGGTGTTGGGACCGGTCACAACCAGAAGGTCAAAGTCCCTGCCGAGGTGAACGTCAATGGGAACCACCTTTTTGGAGGAAAGCAGGGGGTGGCGTCCTTTGCGGATATTAATCCTGCGTTCCGTGTTAAATAGGGGCATTGCGGCATTCTGATCCATAGCCAGAGAAGCCTTGGCAAAGGTAAAGTCGAGAAAGGTCATAATCCTTTGGTTTTCGGCTAATTCTAAGGTATGGGAGGCAGCCTGTGCGCTTAAATCGGCAAGAACCGCTTCGACCTCTTCTTTTTCCTTTATGGAGAGCTCCTTGAGCTGATTGTTCAGATTGACAATGGCGGCAGGCTCAATAAAAAAGGTGGAGCCGGTGGAGGACTGATCATGAATCATTCCGGAAACCTGACTTTTGTATTCCGCCTTGACAGGGATACAGTAACGGTTATCTCTCATGGTGATTACGGCATCCTGAAGATAACTGCGGAAGGAGCCGTTTAGCATGGAGGCAAGCTGTGAGTGTATCCTGTCGTTGGTAAGAGCCATAGAACGGCGCACATGCTTAAGCCCCGGGCTGGCATCGTCCGCAATCTCATCTTCGGAGAGAATACAGCGGTGAATTTCGTTTGCCAAAGCGGTAAGGGGCTCCAGAGCATGAAAATATTCAGTCAGGGAGGTTTCCTTCTCATCCTCCTTAGAAGACCTGCCGTAGGATTTTATCCGGCTTACATTGTCAAGAAGACTGGCAATGTGCAAAAGCTCCGGCGCAGATAAGGCGCTTCCAATCTCTAAGGAGCGGAGGGAGGCGGAAATGTTTTTATTGCCTCCAAAAGAAGTTGAGCCTTTGGCAAAAAGCATGGAAAGAGCGTCCGCGGTCTGCGTCTGCGCCAGCGATATGGCATCTAAATCCGTCATGGGAACCAGATCCCTGCACAATTCCCTGCCGGGGTCTGAGGAGGCTCTCTCGGTGAGCATGTTGATGATTTTGTTATATTCTAAGGTTTTTAAAACTTTTGCATTCATGATACGATTCCTTAAGGCTGTTCGACTGTTTGTTTCCTGCAACGTTTATTATAGCATACCGCAGGAGGAAAAACCACAGGAGAAGTTGCATTCCTTGTCCGGTTTTGCTAGAATTGAAATCAGGTTACAGGAAAGGAAATGTACAGGGTGGAGAGCAGGAACAATGACAGCGTGGGAGGAAATCAGCGGCAGCCCTTGCAATTTGTGCCCCAGAGAGTGTATGGCGCAGCGGGAACGGGGACAAATAGGCTACTGCATGATGGACAATAGGATTTCCATAGCAAGGGCGGCGCTCCATATGTGGGAGGAGCCTTGCATTTCCGGAGAGAACGGTTCGGGAACCGTATTTTTTTCGGGTTGCAGTTTAAGGTGTGTATATTGTCAGAATTATGAGATTGCCGCAGGACGGAAAGGAAAAATAATTTCGGAGGCGGAGCTTGCCGGGATTTTCCTGAATTTGCAGGAACAGGGAGCGGCAAACATCAATCTGGTGACGCCGGATCATTATATGCCGGCTGTAGCGGAGGCGGTACTTTCCGCTAAGGAAAGAGGGCTTAGGATTCCCGTTGTCTACAACGGAAGCGGTTACGAAAAGAAGGAAGTCATCCGTCAGCTGTCAGGAATTATTGATATTTTTCTCACGGACTTTAAGTACATGGATCCAGAATTGGCGGGACGGCTTTCTTCTGCGCCGGACTATCCGGAGATTGCGAAAGAGGCGCTGAAAGAGATGGTAAAAATCACCGGAGCGCCGGTTTTTGACGAAAAAGGAATGCTGAAACGGGGCGTTATAGTGCGGCACCTGCTTCTGCCCGGACATAAGAAAAATGCAAAAGATGTGATACGATACGTTCATGAGACGTACGGAAAACAGGCCATCTTAAGCCTGATGAATCAGTACACCCCTTTTGAAAGGCTGAAAGGGCATCCGGAGTTTCAGGAGCTTTGCCGGAAGGTTACCAGAAGAGAGTATGAGCAGGTGGTAAATTACGCTCTTGAAATTGGCGTGGAAGATGCTTTTATCCAAGAGGGAGACACGGCAAAAGAAAGTTATATTCCGGAATTTTGGACAGATGACGGAAATACGGAAACAGAGGATAAATTTTAGGAGGAAAAGACATGTGGATTGAAGGAAACTACAGAAGAAACCTGCTGGACATGCATATTGACGATTGGAATCCGGAGTTTCTTTCCAAGGTGGATGTGCAGGAGTATGTGGACGCGCTGAAGGCAGCAGGGGTGCAGGCGGCAATGGTGAAGGGAAAGCCCCATACGGGATTATGCTATTATCCCACCAAAATCGGGCGAATGCACCGAGGGCTTAAGGGCTATGATTATTTTGGTGAGATGATCAAGAAGTGCCACGAAAACAAGATAGCCGTAATCGCATATTTTTCTCAGATTTTTGACAATTGGGCGTATGAGGAGCATCCGTCCTGGCGGGTTGTCACGGCGGAAGGGAAAAATATGAGAGAATACCGTCACGGGTCGGACTTTAAGACCGGACGGTACGGGATTGTCTGCCCCAATAATCCGGAATACCGTGAGTATGTCAAGGCATGCCTGACGGAAATGAACACCATGTATGATTTTGAGGGCATGTTTTTGGATATGACCTTTTTCCCGGAGGTGTGCTATTGTGACAGCTGCCGGGAGCGGTACAAAAAGGAGACCGGCAAGGAGCTTCCAAGGCGTGTGGACTGGTCTGACCCGGATTGGCTTTCTTTTGTTTATCTGCGGGATGAGTGGATTGCGGATTATGCGAAATTTGCTACCGGCTGTATAAAGGCGGTGAAGCCTCATGTGACGGTGGAGCATCAGTTTTCCAGAATTACGGGAAGCTGGATAGATGGAAGCTCGGAAATGCTGACGGAGGCGGTGGACTATTCCGGCGGTGATTACTACGGCGGATTTTTACAGCAGACCTTTATCAATAAGTATTATAAAAATGTTTCCCCGAACCTTCCGTTTGTCTATCACACGTCACGGTGCGACCCGGAGCTCTGCTATCACACCACCACCAAGACGGAGGAAGAGCTGCTTTTGCATGCAGTGACGGCGCTGATTCACAACGGAGCATTTCTCCTAGTGGATGCGATTAACCCAGATGGAACAATTGTTCCGGATGTGTACCACAACATTATGAAAAAGGTTTTTGGACAGACGGAGCCTTACGAGAAGTATATCAGCGGAAAGCTTTACCATAATGCGGCAATCTGGTTTGCCTCTCATGCCAAATATGACCCCTCTGAGAAAAGCTGTGAGATCATGGATAAAAAGTTTTGGCCTGGATATTATATGGAAGCGCCTGTAGCATCGGCATCTATTTTGCGGGAAAACAATATTGCTTTTGAAGTGATTGGAACCAAAAACATCAAGGATGAAAAGGCGGATGTGATGATTTTGTCTCATGTGGCGGCTATCCGGGATGAGGAGATGGACGAAATCGAAGGATACTTGGAGCGCGGAGGAAATCTCTATATAAGCGGACCGGTGGGAAACGAACGGCTTCAGAAGCTTTTGGGCATCAGCATCATCGGAAGGACGGAACACGAATTTACTTATATGAGCCCTACGGAGGAGGGAAAAGAGATTCTGCAGGGATTTGACCGCCTGACGCCGCTGACGGTTCCTATGGCGCAGATGAGGGCGGAAATTATCGACGGAAAGGGGCTCACCGTTCTTGCGACCAGAACGCTCCCATATACCCGGACCGATACGGAAGACTTTGCGGCGATTCATTCCAATCCGCCCGGAATTTATACAAAGGAGCCCAGCCTGATCTTGAAGGATACCGGAAAAGGAAAATTAATCTGGTCTGCGGCGCCGATTGAAATGTCAAAGCCCTATATGAGCCGGCAGGTATTTTTCCGAATCATTCAGTCGCTGATAAGAAAGCCGGTGTTTACCTCCAATGCACCGAAGTTTGTGGAGATTCTTTCTTGGGAAAAAGATGGGAAAGATTATCTGGCGGCGGTCAATGAGCAGGAGGAGTCACCGATTGCGCCCATGTATGATATTACGGTTGACGTGAAGAATCAGGGAAAACATGCATATCTGCTTCCTTTAAGGGAGGAGCTTCGGACGGAGCCTGTGGGAGAGGATACCATGCGGATTTATCTGCCTAAGCTGGAGGTTTTCCAGATGATAGAGATTTCGTAGGGAGTTGTTTTGCGGTAATGGTTAAGCGGACTGGCAGACGGCTTGGGCTAAGGCTGAGCCCATGCCTGTCAAAATAGGAAAGGCGGGGTTATATGAAATACGGAATTTATTTTGCATATTGGGAAAAGGAGTGGAACGCAGACCAAAAGGCTTATATTTCCAAGGTGAAGGAGCTTGGCTTTGATATTTTGGAGATTTCCTGTGCGATGCTGAAAAACATCACCGAAGCGGAGCTTGTGGAAATGAAAAAGATGGCGCAGGATGCGGGGGTGGTGCTGACAGCCGGTTATGGCCCGACGGCAAGAGAAAATCTGGCAAGTGCGGATGAGGGAACCGTGAAAAATGCCATAGGATTTTTTACAGATATTCTGAAAAAGCTGGAAATTCTTGATATTCATACTTTGGGCGGAGGGATTTATTCCTATTGGCCTGTGGATTACAGCGTGCCCATTGATAAAGAGGGCGATTGGGAGCGAAGCGTAAGGAATGTGAGAACCGTGGGGAAGATTGCCGGGGAATGCGGAGTGGATTACTGCCTGGAGGTACTGAACCGGTTTGAGGGGTATCTGCTTAATACATGCAGTGAATGCAGACAGTTTGTGGAGCAGGTGGATGTCCCTGCGGTGAAGATTATGCTGGATACCTTCCATATGAACATTGAGGAGGACAGCATGACAGAGGCAATCCTGCTTGCAGGGGATAAGCTGGGACATTTTCATGTAGGTGAAAATAACCGGCGTCTGCCCGGAAAGGGCAATATGCCCTGGTATGAGATTGGAAGCGCGCTCCGCGCCATCGGCTACGACAAAAACGTGGTGATGGAGCCCTTTGTGAGAAGCGGAGGAGGCGTTGGAAGCGATATTAAGATTTGGCGCGATTTAAGCAAAGGGGCATCGGATGAGATGCTTGACCGCGACGCGGCTTGGTCGGTGTCGTATTTGAGAAGTGTTTTTGCAGGCTGAATCCCACGAGCAATGAGTCAAGTGTCATGCTTGGCATCGGGGCTGTTGACTGACAAAAGCAGATAGAGAGAGGAGAGATTGATTCTATGAAAAGTTATCCCGCAATCGGTATCAGACCAATTGTTGATTCCAGAAGAATGGGCATCCGCGATGCTCTTGAGGATAAGGTTGCCCAGATGGCGGAAAGCGCACGGAGGCTGATTGAAGAAAATGTTTTTTATGCGGATGGGACGCCGGTAAGAGTGGTGGTATTTCCGGGAAGCATTGCAGGGGGAGAGGAAGCGGCAAGATGTGCGGCGTACTTTGAGGAAAGAAATGTAATTGCGACGCTGAGCGTTACCCCAAGCTGGTGCTATCCTTTAGAAACCATAGACTTAAGCCCATGGACCATGAAGGCAATCTGGGGCTTTAACGGCACGGAACGTCCGGGGGCAGTATACCTTGCCTCTGCGCTGGCGGCACATAATCAGATGAACCGTCCCTGTTATTCTATTTACGGGAGAGATGTGCAGGACATGGAGGACGAGGAGATTCCTGCGGATGTGCAGGACAAAATCCTCCGCTTTGCCAGATGCGCCGCCGTAGTGGGGCAGATGCGGGGAAAATCCTATGTAGGATTTGGAGCGGTATCCATGGGAATCATGGGCTCCTTCCTTGACCCGCTGTTTTATATTCAGTATTTGGGAATGCGCCCGGAGTGGGTGGATATGACGGAAATTCTCCGCAGGATGGATTATGGAATTTATGACGAAGAAGAATTTCAAAAGGCCTTGGCATGGGTGAAAGATAAATGCAGGGAAGGGCATGATCCAAATCCGGATTCCCGCGCCCATACCAGAGAACAAAAAGATGAAGAATGGGAATTTGTGGTTAAAATGACCATGATAGTCAAAGACATTATGCAGGGAAATCCCAAGCTGGCGGAAAAGGGATTTGCGGAGGAAGCGCTGGGAAGAAACGCGCTGTTCGGCGGTTTTCAGGGACAGCGCATGTGGACGGATTATAAACCGAACGGAGATTTTACGGAAGCCATATTAAATTCTACCTTTGACTGGAACGGAAAGAGACCGCCCTTTGTCTTTGCCACGGAAAACGATAATCTGAATGGGCTTGCAATGCTCTTTGGCAGTCTGCTGACAGGAAAGGCAAGCGGATTTTCGGATGTCAGGTGTTATTGGAGCCCTGAGGCGGTGGAAAGAGTTACCGGCTGGAAGCCGGAAGGCTTGGCGGAGAATGGATTTATTCATTTGATCAACTCAGGTTCCACCTGCTTAGATGCCACGGGAAAGAGCAGGGATGAGCATGGAAATCCCGTGATGAAAGAATGGTGGAAGATGACAGAACAGGACATTGACGCCTGCTTGGAGGCAACGGACTGGTGTCCGGCGGAGCTCTGCCAGTTCCGGGGCGGCGGATATTCCTCACACTTTAGGACGGAGGCGCAGATGCCGCTTACCATGGTGCGGATTAATCTGGTGGAAGGCGCAGGACCGGTGATGCAGATTGCAGAGGGAAGCAGTGTTGTCCTTCCGGAAGATGTCCATAAAAAAATTGACGACAGGACAGATCCTACTTGGCCTACAACTTGGTTTGTGCCCAGGCTTACAGGAGAAGGAGCATTCCGTGATGTGTACAGTGTGATGGCATCATGGGGTGCAAATCATGGAGCTTTTGTTCATGGGCATGTGGGAGCGGACTTGATTACGCTGGCTTCCATGCTGAGAATACCGGTAGCCATGCACAATGTGGAAGAACAAAGAATATTCCGCCCTCACGTCTGGGACAGCTTTGGGACTAAGGACAGGGAAGCGGCGGATTACGCGGCATGCAAGGCGTATGGACCGCTGTACCGGTAGGGATTTTTAACAAAAATAAAAAACAAAGGTATAAACTGCCTCCATTTACAGATACTAGTAGCACGATTAAAAAGTGAGATAAAAATACGAGTAGAGTAAATGGAGGTTTTTATAATATGAAAGCAACGGGCATTGTTAGAAGAATAGATGATCTGGGACGCATTGTTATTCCAAAAGAAATCAGGAGAACCCTTCGGATTCGGGAAAGCGATCCTTTGGAAATCTATACGGACAGAGAAGGTGAGATTATTCTTAAAAAATATTCCCCAATTGGCGAGATGACTTCTTTTGCCAGACAGTATGCGGAAAGTCTGGCGCAGGCATCCGGAAGAACTGCGCTGATTGCAGACAGGGACCAGTTTATTGCGGTGTCAGGGGGATATAAAGGAATCCTGGGTAAGTCAATCAGCAAAGATTTGGAGGATAAGCTGGGAAAAAGAGAAATGGTAATTGCTTCAAAGGGCGACAGTAATTTTATTCCAATCACGCAGGATCTGACGGATGAATTTGAGCAGGAAGCGATTTATCCGATTATCTGTGAGGGTGATATGATTGGAGGTGTAGTTCTAATCGATAACAGCGATAAGGGCAAAATGGGTGAAGTAGAACAGAAGCTGGTGCAGTCGGCAGCAGGTTTTTTGGGAAGACAGATGGAGCAGTAAGGGTTTATTCCCGTGGGCAGAGAGAAGAGACCGTGCCCTTGCGGACAGTTGGCGAATACGGTAAGACAGGGCGGGCTATGGCAAATTGCAGCCCGCTTTTGAGTGCTGAATATTTTGCGCTTCATGATAACGGTGTTGCGATTGAATTTAAACCCTTCTCAAATATAAAGTATAGTCGCTTGGATCAAACTCGTCCCCATATCCTTTATCAATGGCTTCCGTAAATCCGAATTTAAAATAAATATGCTTTGCCCGTTCGTTATTATCTTCAACGCCGATAGTAAATTCGGTATACCCCTGTTCTTCCAAATCAGACAAGGCAAACCCAATTAACCTTTGTCCAAGCCCTAATCCTTGATAGCTGTTATCTAATCGAAAAGCTTGGAGATAAACTCTTTGACCGGGGATTGCCTCAGAAGCTAAATCATGACTGATATAATTAATTGACAATTCCCCTATAAAGGAATCATTTAGTTCAATTACATAAACATCAATTTCTTTCTTATCAAATTCCTGTAGTCTCATGTTCCGGTATTTCAGCCACATTTGCTCATCATCCGGGAAAAGGTCATGCAATTTATCAAATTCATCTTTCGCAATTTTTCTGATAATATAATTCATTTTGTTTCCTGTCTAATTTGGGCGGTATTGTACATGATTAATGCTTCACGGCAAGAATAGTCCCCCATTTCATAGTAGTCCATGGTAGTGCGGTTCATCCGCTCGATGCTGACGGAACGGTTGGCTTTTTTGGGAGTGTCAAGGAGAAATTCAATCTCGTCGGTGGAGTATTCCTCGTCCAGCTCCGGATCATCGATTTCCTCGTAAAAGGGGTCAAACAACAGAACCCTGTCATCTTTGATTCCGGTTAAAAGGACGTAATGCGGGACTTCAAGGAAAACGTGCACCACAACCACGCCGCCCTTTTTAAGCGCGTGAGTAATCCGGCTTTCAGGAGTAATGACAACCTCTTTCCCGGTAAAAAATTCACAGGCAAGGGGAAATTTCTTTACCTCTCCGAAATGATTCATCCAGCTTGCCATATAATTCATGGCGGCGGCGGAGGTGCCGTGTTTGCACAGCTCGCCCGCTTCATTATAGCTGTCCATGCAGTAGAGCATGATAAATTTAACCAGATCGGGGGCAATCTCTTCCCGCTCAAACAGATAGCGGATGCCGTTTAACAGGCTGACAGGACCACAGTCATATTCAGATGTTTGATAATTTAATAGGTTCTTCATGGTATTTTGCAATATTCCTTAGTGTTTGATAGGTTTTGTTATAATTTATGTTGTGTCAAAAATAATGGTGCAAAGTGATTGTAATATACCGCGGTTTTCTCTGTTTGTCAATATATAAGTTGACATTGAAGAACGTATGTTCTATAATAATATATGAAATGTAAAGCAGTGCACGCTATTGTACAATTAATTCTATAATGTTATAGAATTAATTATCTAATTATAGTATCATTATTTATATGTGAGAAAGTATAATAGTGAGTATTTTTATAATTGCAGTTATCAAAGGCGGAAAGACCATGGAGAACAAAATATATAGGAGGCAATTATGGAAAAAATAATATATACATTAGAAGCAGATGTAGATGATTTTGTAAAGAGGAAGTTTGATAGTTTAAAACTCAGGAAAGGAATAGACTATAATGAAAAATCGGTTATGTCAAGTTATATGAAGGAAGCGTTAAAAGGTGCGGCTAAAACAAGAAATAAAAAAAGTTTTGGACAGCCAGATTTCCATATAGAGAAATATCAAATTCCGGTTGTAATTGAAAATAAACTTTATCATAAATTTCACATTGCAGTTGCCAAAGAAGAAATTAAGGCGGATGATAAATCAGTTAGCAATTATGCAGTTAATGGCGCTGTTTATTATGCTAGAAGCATGATTGAAAGCAAGCGATATGATGAAGTAATTGCAATAGGTATTTCGGGAGAAAGCGATGATAGCATTAAAATATCTACTTATTATGTTTTTTCATCTAATATTAAACCTAAATTTATGAAAGATTATAATTCACTTGATTTTTTAGAAAGTGAAGAAAGTTTTAATGCATTTTATGATAATGCAGTAGTTACAGAGGATGAGAAACATAAAATTTTAATTAAAACACGAGAAGAACTTATTAAACATGCAAAAGTTCTCAATAAGATGATGAATAACCAAAATATAGGCGTTGAGCAAAGAGTAGTTTATGTATCTGGGATGCTGCTGTCAATGCAGGATGTATTAGATGACGATTTTTCAGTACTTGACGGCGGACTTGTGCCAGATGATTTGCAAGGTATAAAAACGGAGCAAAAGAGAGATGGAATAATAATAATTAACCATTTAAGAGATTACCTTGATAGAAAAAATCTTCCTGAGGATAAGAAAAATATTATGCTCGATTCTTTTAAAATGTCGATATCTTTGGATGCGGCAAGAGATGTCCCGATAAATCTCGATAAAGCGGTAGATGGTATGATAAATGGTCAGGCATCAATTACGAAACAGATATTTACATATTTATACTTTAATGTGTATACTGCAATTAATTTGACAGGTGGAGCATTAGATATTATGGCAGAGATGTATTCTACCTTTTTGAAGTATGCATTAAGTGATGGAGCATCATTAGGTAAAGTTTTAACACCTCCATATATTACAACATTGATGGCTAAATTATTAGATGTAAATAAAAAATCCAAAGTTATGGATATTGCAACTGGATCGGCGGCATTTCTTGTTGCAGCAATGGAACAGATGATAAGTGATGTAAATAAAACATATGGAAAAAACACCAGTGCTGCACGGAAAGCGATAACTTCAATAAAAGAAGAACAATTATTGGGGATAGAAATTGATGCTAAAATGTACACACTTGCCGCTTCAAATATGATTTTACGCGGAGATGGAAGTACTCAAATAAAGAAGATGGATACATTTACAACACCAGAATCTGTGTTTGACGATTTTAATGCAGACGTACTTTTATTAAATCCTCCTTTTTCATATGCAGGAAATGGACTACCTTTTTTTAAATTTGGTCTTGATCATATGAAAAAAGGCGGGTATGGAGCTGTTATTATTCAAGATTCAGTAGGCGCTGGAAAGACTATTGAAATCACGACAGCAATTTTGGAGAAACACAGAATGATTGCAAGTATTAAAATGCCCATGGATTTGTTTGAACCGAATGCAACAGTGCAAACAAGTATATATATTTTCAAAGCAGGTACACCGCATAATTTTGATTATGATATTGTAAAGTTTATTGATTTTAGAAATGATGGATATAAACGTACGGAAAGATGTATAAAAGAGATTGATTATCCAACAGAAAGATATCAAGATATATATTTAGTTTACAAATTAGGATTTAATGCGGTAAAAAATTCAGAATTTCATTCAGAATTATGGGATTTAAAGAAAGTCTATTGTGAAGATACTATAAGTAAAAAGGGTGATGACTGGAATTTTGAGAAACATATTGAAATTAGCAATAAGCCGGAAGAAAAGTCTTATTTGAGTTCAATTGATCATCATCTATCATGGGATATTGAGAACTGGATATTGACACAAATTAATGCGCCCTTTTCAGAGGAAGCAATAGAATATTTAATTCAAAAAGAAATGAAAGAATTTGAGGTTTCAAAAGTATTCAATATTACTAAAACATCATGTAGTTACAACAAGGAAGACTTAAAAAAACCAACAGACGACATAGATGTATATGACTATATAACAAGAACAGTAACGAATAGAGGAATTTGTGATATTACAGGATTCATTGACTCTAATGGATTAAATGAGGAAGGTACTTATAGTTTAGGATTGCTTCAGATGGCATTTTTCTATCGTGAACGTGCATGGTATGGCGGTCAATTTATGAGAGTGGTATCTTGTAAATATAAGATAGACAAATACGCGGGGTTATATTTAGAAACAATTTTAAATGGGTTGTCTGAGAAGCTTTTGTCGGGATTAGTTAGAGATGTTGATAAAACTTTCTTGAAAATGAAAGTATTGCTTCCGGTAAATAATGATGGAGAAATTGATTTTGAATGGATGTCTCATTTTGCAAGGGAGAGGGAAAAAAATATAATTCGTAGATTTTTTAGTGAATATCATAAGGAGGATTAATTAGGAAAATGGAGAAATTACATATAGAATTTGATTCACCATTAAATGAGCAGGACACAGAGCAACAAACATATGGGTGCAGGGCTAATAATCCGGATATATGTTCTAATAATTCGATACCTAATATTTGTGCGTTTACATCTGCGGATAATATATGTAGAAGACCATCTAGAGCATGGAAGAAACAATATGAAAAATTAAAAGCAAAATAATTTAACTACTTATAGGGAACGCCTATTATCAGCGGAAATTTATTTGTATTAACAGATTTCCGCTGATTTTGCTATACTCAGATTTGACAGCAGGAAAACAGAAATGGAAAGTGAGGAAGCTTTATGGAATATCAAAATGCTACAAAATGTATTCATTTAGAGGAAAATGAGAATATTGAAAAGGCATTTGGAGCGGTCAGTTTTCCGATTTATCAGACCGCAACATTTGCGCATAAAGGAGTGGGAGAAAGCACCGGATACGACTATTCAAGGATGCAGAATCCGACCAGAGAACAGCTTGAAAAGACGGTAGCGGCGTTAGAGAAAGGGATTGATGCCATAGGATTTTCAAGCGGAATGGCGGCGGTCACGGCAGTGATGGAATTGTTTGTACCCGGAGATCATGTGATCATAGATGCAGATTTGTATGGGGGAAGCGTCAGGCTGTTTCAAAATATTTCGGCAAAAAACGGCATTGTGTTTTCCAGAGTCGATTTAAGCAGGGAAGAGGTAAGCGGTTATATTACCGAGCGGACAAAAGCGGTATTTTTGGAGACTCCTACCAATCCCATGATGCATGTGATTGATTTAAAAAAGCTCAGTGAAATTACCAGACAAAAGGAAATTCTGCTGATTGTGGACAACACCTTTTTGTCGCCTTATTTTCAAAATCCGCTGGACATGGGGGCTGATATTGTAATTCACAGCGGGACAAAATATCTGAATGGTCACAATGACGCCATTGCCGGTTTTGCGGTAGTGAAGGATGAGAAATTGAAGGAAAAGCTCCGTTACATTTATAAGACCGTAGGCTCCTGCTTATCGCCCTTTGACAGCTGGCTGATTCTCCGTGGGATTAAAACCTTGGCTGTGCGCATGGAAAAGGCGCAGGAAAATGCATTTTTGATTGCGGGCTGGTTAAAAGAGCAGAGGCAGGTCAAGAAGGTTTTTTATCCCGGTTTGCCGGAGCATCCCGGATATGATATTATGAAAAAGCAAAGCAGAGGATATGGCGCGATGATCAGCTTTGAGGTAGAAGACCGGGAGCTTGCAAGGCGCATTTTAAACAAAGTGCATCTTATTCAGTTTGCAGAAAGTCTCGGAGGAGTGGAAACATTGATTACATATCCCATTATGCAGACCCATGCAGATGTGCCGAAGGAAGAGCTTGCAGAAAATGGAATTACTGACGCGCTGCTGCGGATTTCCGTGGGGATTGAGGACGGCAGGGACTTATTAGCCGACTTAGAGCAGGCTTTTCGTTTTGGCGGGCAATGAGTCAGGCGTGCATGCAGTAAGCCGGGCGTGCGTGCCTGCAGCAGGTATTAACGGAAACAGATTATGAAAGAGGGAAGATGAAAATGGCGGAGAGAAATCTTGATTTTGACAGGGTGATTGACCGGAAAAACACAAATTCTTTAAAGTATGACTTTGCGGAGCAAAGAGGGAGACGTAAGGATATTCTTCCTTTATGGGTGGCGGATATGGACTTTCCGGTTTCCTCTTATATTCAGGATGCCCTGCTTGGGCAGATTCAGCATGGGATTTACGGCTACAGTGAGCCTGGGGAGGAATACTTTGAGGCGGTGAGCGGATGGATGCAGAGGCGTCATGGCTGGGAGGTAAAACCGGAGTGGATGATTAAGACTCCCGGCGTAGTTTATGCGCTTGCGATGGCAGTGCGCGCTTTTACCAACGTAGGGGAGGGCGTTCTGATCCAACAGCCGGTATATTATCCATTCAGCGGGGTGATTCTGGATAATAAAAGAAGAGTGGTCAACAACGCGCTTATCCTTAACGATGATGGAAAATATGAGATGAATTATAAGGACTTTGAGGAAAAGGTTGTAAAGGAAAATGTGCGGTTGTTTTTCCTGTGTAATCCTCATAACCCTGTGGGAAGGGTGTGGAGCCGTCAGGAGCTGGAAACCATTGGAGACATTTGTCTTAAGCATCATGTAACAGTGGTCAGTGATGAGATTCATTCCGACTTTATTTGGCAGGGGAAGCATCAGGTATTTGCAGATATTAAAGAAGAATACCGGGATATAACGGTTACCTGTACGGCACCCAGCAAGACCTTTAACATTGCAGGGCTTCAGGCATCTAATATCTTTATTTCCAATGCCAGACTGCGCCATTTATTTAAAAAGCAGATAGACGCATCCGGCTACAGCCAGCTTAATTCGGCGGGCATTGCAGCCTGTGAAGCAGCTTACCAGCATGGGGAGGAATGGTATCAGGCGGTTTCAAAGTACATAAGAAATAATATTCATTTTGTTAAGGAGTACTTGAAAGAAAAACTTCCGGAAGTCAAGATGACAGCCCCGGAGGGGACTTATCTGATATGGCTTGACTTCCGCGGACTAGGGCTTTCCGAAAATGAGCTTGAGCTGTTGATTGCTCAAAAGGCGGGGCTGTGGCTGGATGCAGGGACTATGTTTGGAGACGATGGAAGGGGATTTCAGAGAGTCAATGCGGCATGTCCCAGAAGCATATTGGAAACGGCGCTTTGCCAGCTTGCGAAAGCGGTACATGATGAATAGATACAGCGACAATTAAAAAGATACAGTGACAGTTAAAAAGATACAATGACAGTTAAAAAGATACGGTGACAGTTAAAAAGATACAGTGACAGTTAAAAAGATACAATGACAGTTAAAAAGATACAGTGACAGTTAAAAAAGTATTTGACAAGGAGACAGGAGAGGTCTATAATACAATTCATACTAATCCTACTTAAATAGTAGGAAATATAAAAATAACGAGGAGAAAGAGAATTATGAGCAAGATTAAAGAAAGTTCATTAGAATTAATTGGAGGAACACCCATATTAAAATTAAACCGTTATATGGCAAAAGCGGATGTGCAGGATGCTGTTATTCTGGCAAAGCTGGAGTATTTAAATCCCGCCGGTTCCGTTAAGGACCGCATTGCCCTTGCCATGGTGGAGGATGCGGAAGAAAAGGGTATTTTGAAGCCGGGAGCAACCATTATTGAGCCTACATCGGGAAATACCGGCATCGGGCTGGCGGCAGTGGCGGCGGCAAAAGGCTACAAGGCAATTCTGACTCTGCCGGATACGATGAGCGTTGAGCGGAGAAACCTGCTTGGAGCATATGGCGCAGAACTGGTGCTCACAGAGGGAGCTAAGGGAATGAAGGGTGCGATTGCCAAAGCGGAGAAGCTTAAGGAGTCCATTCCCGGGGCGGTTATTTTGGGTCAGTTTACGAACCCTGCAAATCCTGCGGTACATAGGAGCACAACGGGTCCTGAGATTTGGGAACAGACGGACGGCGCGGTAGATATTTTCGTGGCAGGCGTAGGTACCGGCGGAACCATTACCGGAGTGGGAGAATATTTGAAATCCAAGAATCCGGATGTAAAGGTTGTAGCAGTAGAACCGGCTGGAAGCCCGGTACTCTCTGCGGGAACCTCCGGCAAGCACGGCATACAGGGCATTGGAGCGGGCTTTGTGCCGGATACTTTAAACACAGAGATTTATGATGAGATTATCACAATTGAAAATGAGGAAGCCTTTGCGGAAGGGAAAGCCTTTGCGGTTTCAGAGGGCATTTTGGTAGGAATTTCGTCCGGTGCGGCGCTTAAGGCGGTGGCTGTCTTAGCGAAACGTCCGGAGAATGCAGGAAAGACAATAGTGGTTCTTTTGCCGGATTCAGGGGACAGATATTTGTCAACGGCTTTATTTGCAAAGAATTGAACGGTTACGATATTTTTAAAAATTTGCCCGGGAAATATTGACATTTTGGGGTGGTAACAGTACAATGAACTGACTATTTGTTTTTGGTATCAGAACGGAGGAAAAAATGAAAAAAGTTATCAGAAGTTTGTCCGCTGTTTTCTTGGTGGCAGCTCTTCTATTTGCTGTATCCGGATGCTCTGCGGGCGGGAGTGAAAATGTTGTCAACATCGGCGTGACGGATTCGTTAGGGGGAGTAAATCCCTTTGTCATTGACCAGACGGAAATCAATAAGTATGCGGTGGGATTAATGTTTCTGCCTCTGATGGAGCTTGATAAGGACTTGAATTTTCAGGGAATGCTTGCGGATTCCATTACAACGGAAGACAATATCCATTTTCTGGTGCATATTGACGACAAAGCGGCATGGTCGGACGGCACTCCTGTTACGGCGGCGGATGTGGAGTACACCGTGCGCAGGCTCGCAAGCCCGGTAGTGAATAATACCACGCTGATGCTTTACGCCTTTGAGGGCGTGGGAGACGACGGCTTTGTGGAGAAGGGCGCGGAAAGCGTGGACGGAATACAGATCGTGGATGATAAGACGGTTCAGTTCACCTCGAAGTATCCTATGGCACTTACCACCTTTCAAAATACTTATGCAAGATACCTTCACACAATGCCTAAGCATGTGATTGAAAAATTCAGTGAGGAAGAGCTTCTTACAACGGAGTGGTTCAACAAGCCGGACGTGATCAGCGGTCCATACTTTTTGACGGACTTTGATAATGATCATTATGTGTCTTACACGGCAAATACGAATTATTGGAAGGGTGCGCCCAAGATTGAAAAGCTGAATCTGCGGATTGTGGATTCCAGCCAGATTCTTTCCGGTCTGCAGTCGGGAGAAATTGACATTACCCACCACACCATGACTGCAATCCCTCAGGAGGATTATGACAGCATCGAGGCGTTAAAGAACGTCAAAACCGTCTACGGTGCGCCGGTGACGAATCAGTCCGCGTTTGTGCAGACGGCGAACATACCCGATGCCAGAGTGCGTCAGGCGCTTGTCTATGCTATTGACAGGCAAAAGCTGGTAGATGAACTGCTGAAAGGACACGGAGAAGTAGTGGATGGATTCCTTTCCTCCGCAAGCCCTTTCTTTGACAGCAATATTGAAGTTACCCCTTACGACCCGGAAAAGGCAAAAGCGCTTTTGGCTGAGGCAGGCTGGGACGGCTCTCAGACCCTTCGTTTTTATATTAATTCTGGAGACAGCACTTTTGTAAACGGCGCGCAGGTTCTTGCGGCGCAGTGGGCGGATGTTGGCATCAAAGTAGAGATCCAGACGGTAGACCTTGCTACGCTGATGACAATTGCGGGAAGCACGGATTATGATATTATGGCAGTGCAGTATACTTATGCGCCGGTAGATCCTTATCCGGATGTTGACTGGCTGCTCAGCGGCGAGGGAAGCTGGACCGGATATGCAGACGGGGAGATCAGCGAGGCTCTTGCAGGAACTCAGCAGACCAGTGATATTGGAGCAATCAGAGATCTTTATTCGGTGGTGGATCAGAAGGTGCAGGAGGATGTTCCCATGTTCTCTATCTACATCATCAGTGCGCAGGGAGCAGTAAATACCCGGCTTTCCGGCGCAGAACCCAGTGTGTACGGATTCTTTAACAATGTGCAGAACTGGGAGTTGAAGTAAATACATAACAAATTGCACTTTCCGGCTTTTGCAAAAGTCATATATGTAAGCTTTTGTAAGACCGAAATGGCAGTTTTAATGTCATCAACTAATAAATAGTGAAACAGATTCATCGTTGAAACAGATACCGCAGGCATCCTGTACGGATGTGCTGTGGTATTTGTATAAAGATGTTATTGAGGAAAGAGAAAATAATGGCGCATTTATTGGAGGTAAAGGGGCTTACCACCGCCTTTACGGGAGATTACGGCAAAAATATCAGCGTGGATCATATTGATTTTTATGTGGATGAGGGGGAAGTGGTCTGCATTGTGGGGGAATCCGGATGCGGTAAAAGCGTGACTTCCCTGTCGATCATGGGGCTTCTTAGGCGTGACGGAAAAGTGTCGGAGGGAGAGGTTCTTTTTGACGGAAAGAATCTTCTTTCCATGACGGAGAAGGAGCTTGACCAGATTAGGGGAAATCAAATGACCATGATTTTTCAGGATCCGCTCACATCCTTAAATCCGGTTTTTACCGTAGGAAATCAGCTTACGGAAAGCATTGTGACACACATGCATCTGCCAAAGGCACAGGCGCGTGAGCGGGCGCATGCTTTGCTCGAAAAGGTGGGAATGCCGGATTCTAAAGGAATGATGAAAAAGTATCCTCATACGCTTTCGGGGGGAATGCGCCAGAGAATCATGATCGCGATGGCTCTTTCTTGCAATCCAAGGCTTCTTATTGCAGACGAGCCCACTACGGCCCTGGATGTGACCATACAGGCGCAGATTATGAAGCTGCTTAAGGAATTGCAAAAGGAGAGCGGAATGTCCATGATTTTAATTACCCATGACATTGGAGTGGTTGCCAATATGGCGGACCGTGTGCTTGTCATGTATGCAGGGCAGATTGTTGAGGAGGCGCCGGTATCCGAGCTTTTTGCAAATCCAAAGCATCCTTATACGCAGGCGCTTTTGGACACCGTTCCTACCATCAGGGACAGTGCGGAGCGGAGGCTTACGGCGATTCCGGGAATGGTGCCCGAAAACTATGATGATATTGCAGGGTGCCGGTTTGCACAGCGCTGTCCTTACCGGAGAGAGGAGTGTGGGCTTCCTCAGGCGGATTATGAGTTTGGAGAGGGGCATTCTGCTAAGTGCATTGTGATGAAGGAAGGGGGAATATCCGCATGAGTTATCCCCATGCAGGGCAGCAGGAGAAAATTCCGCTGATTGAAGTGGAAAATCTCAAAAAATATTATCCGGTCAAGGGCGGAATCATTACCCATACCACGGCTCATGTAAAGGCGGTGGATGGGATTGATTTTTCAATTTTTGAGGGAGAAACGCTGGGGCTGGTAGGAGAATCCGGATGCGGTAAGTCAACTATCGGAAGAGCACTTGTAGGATTGGAAAAGCCCACCGAAGGAAAAATCCGTTACGAGGGACGGGAGCTTGCCGGGCTTTCCAAGGAGGAAATGAGCAAAATAAGGACGGATTTGCAGATGGTATTTCAGGATCCGTACTCCTCCTTAAATCCCAGAAAGCATATTTTTGAGATTTTGTCAAAACCCATGCTGTACCACAAGGTTTCCACTCCTAAGACGGTGGAAAAGGATATGGTTAAGATACTGGATATGGTGGGACTGCCCCGGAACGTGCTTGGGAGATACCCCCATGAGTTTTCCGGCGGCCAGCGCCAGAGAATCGGAATTGCCAAGGCGCTTTCTTTAAAGCCCCGGTTTATCGTGTGTGATGAGCCGGTCAGTGCTCTGGACGTGTCCATACAGGCGCAGATTTTAAATTTGTTAAAGGAATTGCAGAAGGAGCTTAAGCTTACCCTCTTGTTTGTGGGGCACGGTCTGGGTGCAGTGAACTATGTGAGCGACAGGATTGCCGTGATGTATTTGGGAAAGATTGTGGAGATTGGAGAGGCAAAAGAGATTTTTGCCAATCCGGTTCATCCGTATACGCAGGCGCTGTTAGAGGCGGTGCCTATTCCGGATCCTGCCGAAAAGAAGAAGGAACATCAGCTTCTTCAGGGTGAGATTGGCAGCAGTACCAATCCGCCTTCCGGATGCCGGTTTCATCCCAGATGCCCGTATGCCGCGGAGATTTGCAGTCAGAAGGAGCCTGCTCTTTTGGAAACAGGATTGGAAAGCGGACATTATGCGGCATGTCCGATTGTTATGACAAGTGAGGAGGCGGGAAATGAGTAAATATATTTTAAAGCGTATTTTGATTGCCATCCCGGTGCTTTTTGGCATTACAATTATCGACTATGCCATTATGTGTCTGGCGGGAAGCCCGCTGGAAATGCTGCAGGGTCCGAGAGTTTCGGAGGCGGCTGTGGAGGCAAAAGCGATTGCGCTTGGTTTGGACAAGCCTTTTTATATTCAGTATTTTGTCTGGCTGGGACAGCTCCTGCGGGGAAATATGGGATATTCCATTAAGTCCTATCAGTCTGTCAGCGGAATGATTGGAAGTCATATAGGACCGACTCTGCTTCTAATGGGAGTTTCCCTTTTAATAGGGCTTTTGGCGGCGGTGCCTGCGGGAATTTACAGCGCAGTGCATCAGTATTCCGCGGGGGATTATACGGCAGTGACACTTTCCTTTCTGGGAAGCAGTATCCCCAGCTTCTTTCTTGCACTTTTGCTGATTTTCGTATTTACGGTAAAATTGGGGTGGCTTCCCTCAAGCGGCATGAGCACGCTTGGGACTGCGGGAAGCTTTTCCGATGTGGCGCGCCATATGGTGATGCCGGTGATCGTGCTTGCAACTTCCATAGCAGGCAGGAATATCCGGTATATCCGGAGCGCGGTTTTGGAAATTTTACAGCAGGATTATCTGCGGACGGCAAGGGCAAAAGGAATTGGACACTTTTTGGTGATTAACAAACATGCGCTCCGCAATGCGCTGATTCCCATCGTCACGGTAATTGGGATGGAAATCCCGGTTCTGTTCGGCGGTGCAGTGATTGTGGAACAGGTATTTTCCTGGCCCGGTCTTGGGCTTATGACTATGAGCGCCATTATAGGCAGGGATTATCCGGTTATCATGGGCGTCTGCCTGTTGTCGGCGGTTGTGGTGCTTGCCGCAAATTTGGTCACGGATATTTTGTATGCGCTGGTTGACCCTACGATTCAACTGAATTAGGAGGGAGTATGGGACAGAGGAATTTCAAAAAAGGGGAAAAGGATCTTATCAGTGAAAGCTACCTGCAGACAGTCTTCCGGCGGTTCCGCCGTCATCATCTGGCGGCAGTTAGCCTGATTGTGCTGGTTATTTTGGGCGGAGCCGCACTTTTTGCCCCGGTGATTGCGCCCTACGACCCGGAAGAGATTGCGGGAGCATTCAGCGGTGCGCCGTGCAGGGAGTTTTGGCTGGGCACGGATCAGATTGGAAGGGACGTGTTCAGCAGGCTTCTGTACGCCATGCGGGTATCGCTTCTGGTAGGGATTCTGGCGACAGCAATCTCGACGGCGGTGGGAGTGATTTTAGGGCTGACCGCCGGGTATTTTGGAGGCGTTATCGATATGGTAATCATGCGCTTTACGGATATGGTCATGTCGTTTCCTTATATTTTGCTGGTGCTGGTGGCGGCGTCTATCTTTGAGCCGGGAATGTGGAGCATTATTTTAATCTTGGGCTTTGTAGATTGGCCGGGAATTGCCAGACTGGTCAGAGGAAATGTGCTGAGCCTTAGGGAGACCAATTTTGTAAAAGGAAGTCTGGTGGCAGGAATGCCTCTGCGCCATATTTTATTTTCGGAAATACTTCCCAATACGGTAGCGCCGATTTTGGTATATGCAACCTCCGTGCTGGCGTTATCCATGCTGGATGAGGCGGCTCTCAGTTTTTTGGGCATGGGCGTGCGCCCGCCTATGGCAAGTCTGGGAAATATGTTAAATGGAGCGCAGTCGCTTACGGTGCTGACCAGGCAGCCTTGGCTTTGGATTCCTCCGGGTCTTTTGATTATCCTGCTGGTTATGGCAATCAATTTTATCGGAGACGCCCTGCGGGATGCACTTGACCCGAACAGCGGAAGATAAGGGAGATTTGGCTGAGGAAAGGAAATCATATGAATCTTAAAAATAGATTAGAGGAATATTTTCAGTGGTTTCATCAAAATCCGGAATTGTCCTATGAGGAATATGCAACCACGGCAAAAATCAGGGAAATCCTTACGGAGGAGGGCATTGAGATTCTGCCCTGCCCGTTAGAAACCGGGCTGGCGGCGGTGATAAGGGGCGAAAAGGAAGGACCGGTGCAGGCGTTCCGCTGTGATATTGACGCGCTTCCAATCCGTGAGGAGACCGGGCTTTCTTATGCTTCCGCATGTGAGGGTAAAATGCATGCATGCGGACATGATTTTCACATCGTTACAGGAATTGGATGCGCCATTTTATTGCAGGGACAAAGGGAGAGAATGGCAGGATGTGTCAAAATTATATTTCAGCCTGCGGAAGAGTCTTCCCTAGGAGCGTTAAAAATATTGGAAACAGACCTTATGGATGATGTGGAGCTGGTATGGGGGATTCATGCAGACCCTACCAATGAGACAGGCGTTATTGGAATCCGGGAGGGTGCGGTGACGGCTGCGGTGGATCGGTTTATAGTCACCGTCAATGGCGAGGGATGCCACGGAGCGCACCCGGACGATGGACGGGATCCGATTCCCGTGGCTGCATCTATGATACAGGCGTTTCAGACGATTGTGACCAGAAATATCAATGCGTTTCACCCGGCGCTTCTCAGCGTAACCAAAGTGGAGGCAGGAAACACTTGGAATGTGATTCCCGAGAGCGCTGTGCTGGAAGGAACCGTGCGGACCATGGACAGGGAGGACCGCAGGCTTATGGAACAGCGTTTGAAGGAAATAGCAAAGTATACGGCAATGAGTTATGGGATGACGGCGGAAGTGCAGTGGATTTCCGGACCGCCCGCAACTTATAATGATGGGAAAATGACAGACATCAGCAGGGAAATAGCAGTAAAGATGGGATTTCAGGTGGTGCCGGAGGAAAGCTCTCTAGGAGGCGATGACTTTGCATTTTTGGAAGAAAAAATCCCGGGATGTTATCTGAAAATAGGAACCGGGCGCGGACAGTTGATACACCAGCCGGGATTTATGGTTAATCCGGCGGTGATCATGCCGACGGTGCAGTATATGACGGAGATTTTTCTGAGTGAAAAAGTCCAATAACAGTTCCGTGTTATAGTTTCAGTCAGCTGAACCGCTTGCTGGGTTTCCAAAATCCCAAAAGAATTGACAAATTCCATAGAAAGAATATAATAGACTTATGATAAACCAACTCATAAGTCTATTTTTTGTAAGGAGAATAGGATGTTTTATTGCAGGGAAGAAGAGCTTCATATTATGAATCAGCGTTATCATAAGAACCGGTTTGAATGCATTGTCATATATGGAAGACGGCGTGTAGGAAAGACGGCACTGATCAACGAATTTTGCAAGGATAAGCCGACAGTTTATTTTTCTGCGCTCAATGCTTCTGCACAGGAAAACTTGGAAGTGTTGTCAAAGTCTATTTATGCATACAAAAATCCGGAGGGGAACAATGCGCCGGTCTATCAGAGTTACGCAGATGCTTTGGATGAGATTACGGCTATGGCAAAGGATGAACGGCTGGTATTTGTCATTGATGAATATCCTTACCTTGCTAAGGCGGAAAAATCCATATCCTCACGTCTTCAACATATGATCGACCGCTTTTGGCAGGAGGGAAAGCTTTACTTTATTCTGTGCGGTTCGTCCATGAGCTTTATGGAGTATCAGGTGTTGGGATATGAGAGCCCCTTATATGGACGGCGCACAGCACAGTTTAAGATCCAAGCGTTGACCTACCGGGAGATGACGGTGTTTCATCCGGATCTTAAGGCGGAAGAGCAGGCGCTTTTGTATGGCGTGACGGGCGGCATTCCGCATTATATTAATAAGCTGGATGTAGAAAATGATATCGATGAAGCTGTTTTGGAGCATTTGTTTCAGACATCGAGCTATTTGTTTGAGGAGCCGGAAAATCTTCTAAAACAGGAATTGCGGGAGCCTGCGGTGTACAACTCTATTATTTCTGCAATTGCCTGCGGTGCCAGCCGTTCCAATGAAATTTCTACAAAGGTTGGGCTGGAATCCGGCGTGTGCTCTAAATATTTGCGGGTGTTGTTAGAATTGGGGATTTTAAGAAAGGAAACGCCTGTGACGGAAAAGCCCGGCAAAAAAACAATTTACGCCATCGAGGACAATTTTTTCCGATTCTGGTATCGCTTTGTGCCAAAGAATATGTCTCTGATCAGCGCAGGGCGTATCCGGCAGGTTTATGACCGGGCGGTAAAGCGTTTTTATCCTGATTACATGGGACAGGTGTTTGAAAAGATGTGCCGGGAATATCTGCTCCGTTATGCCGGGGATGTGCCGGTCCTGCTCAGTGAAGTGGGACAATGGTGGGGAACCGATGCAAAAACGCGGAAAGAGATTCAAATAGACCTTGTGGGAACGCCGGTGGAGGGAAACGAATACCTAATTGGCTCCTGCAAGTACAGAAATGAGAAAGTAGGAGTGAATGAGCTGGAATTGCTTCACAGATATGCTTCCGTATTTAATGAAAAAGGGAAATTTTATTATTACATTTTTTCAAAAGGAGGGTTTACGGAAGCGCTGCTTGAACTGGAAAAACAGGGTGAGGTCAGACTGATCACATTGGAAGATATTTATAGAATAGAAAATGAATAACATGGGTAAAAATAGAGACTGCAGTTTGTAATCAGACGAAAAAACATGGACAGATGAAGAGTGCTTTTTAAAATCTTGTAAACTTAATGAGAATAGCATATAATAAAAATACAGAAGATGTTGTAATGAAAAAAGCTGATTTTTTCATTACAAACACATATAATGATTTTGGAAAGGAGCGTGGCGGAAATGGCACAGGCAGTAAATGTAAATTTTCGTATGGATGCAGAACTTAAAAAGAATATGGAACAAGTATGTGAGGATATGGGATTGTCCATGACAACCGCATTTACTATTTTTGCGAAAAAAGTAAGCCGTGAACATAAGATCCCTTTTGAAATCGTTGCAGATTCATTTTATTCTGAAAGCAATATGGCACATCTGCGGAGGGGAATTGCAGCGCTCGATTCCGGCAAGGGAGCAGAGCATGAGCCTCTTTTGGAGGATGGCGAATGAAAAAATTTGGTTTGAAGAAGCATGGGAGGATTATTTATATTGGCAGCGGCAGGATAAAAAAACACTAAAACGAATCAATGCTCTTTTAAAAGATACGGAAAGAAATCCATTTGAGGGGATTGGGAAGCCTGAACCGCTGAAAGGTGAGTTGAGTGGGTTTTGGAGCAGGCGGATTGACGAAACCAACAGATTTGTCTATCGGGTTAAAAACGGTGTGCTAGAAATTTTGTCCTGTCGTGGACACTATGATGATTAAAAGAGAAGACTGAGTATAACAGGACTTTTCTTTTGAGGGAAAATCAAGATGAGATAAAAAGTCGGATGTAGACGAGGAAAGAACTTGCGGACGACATACACGGCAGTAAGAGAGGGGAGATTTAATCTCCCCTTCTCAATTTATATAAACTAATTTACTTGCCGCTCTTACGATGAGAAACTACATCAAAGATAACAGCAATCAGGAGTACGCCGCCCTTTACAACATACTGCCAGGAATCGCCGATTCCCATGATGGACATTCCCATGTTGATAACGCCAAGCAGGAGAGCGCCGATGATAACGCCGGGAATCGTACCGCTTCCGCCGTAAGCCGAAGCACCGCCGATGAAACAGGAACCGATAGCGTCCATTTCAAAGGATGTACCGGTGGAACCGTTTACGGAGCCTACACGTGCCAGGCAGAGCAGACCGCACAGACCTGCAAGCAGACCCATATTTGCATAGGCGATAAAGTAAACCTTGTTGGTATTGATACCGGACAGCTTGGTTGCCTTCTCGTTGCCTCCCACTGCGTAGAAATAACGTCCAAATGCAGTCTTGGAAGTAATAAAGTGATAGAGCAGGCAGATTGCAACTACCCATACAAGCATAACGGAGATTCCCTTATACTGGCTGAGCAGATAGCAGTAAAACAGGAGCACAACGGAAATGATTCCGGTACGTCCAAAATCAACAAGAGCGCTGTTTTGGCGGTAGCCCTTCTTTGCCTTGTTAGCGCGGGAAGAGATTGTGCTGTAGATGATAATAACAACGGCAATCACGCCGATCACGATGGGGGACCAGATATGCGCATCGTTGTCAAGTCCCGGAATCTTGATATACGCCGTAAAAATATTCAAAAAGGTCTGATCCTGAACGGCTACGGTCTTGCTGTCTAAGATGAGACGTCCAAAACCACGGAAGATGAACATGCCGCCTAAGGTAGTGATAAAGGGCGGAATCCGTACATAACCAATCCAGTAACCCTGCCAGATGCCTGCTGCAAGACCAACCACGATACAAAGGGGGATGGTCAGGAACACGCTGACGTGAAGGTTGGTGAGCAGAACTGCCGCCATACCGCCTACCATACAGATCACGGAACCTACCGAAAGATCGATGTTACCGCCGGTCAGGATACAGAGCAGCATACCGCATGCCATAACCAGCACATAGCCGTTTTGAAGAAGCAGGTTGGACATGTTCTGCGCATACAGGAGCCGTCCGTCTGTCAAAAAGTAAAATAATATAAATACAACTACAAGGGCAATTACCATACTGTTTTTGGTCAAAAAAGCGCCTAAATTAAACTGGCTGCCGTTTGTGGTTTCATTTTTTGTTGCCATGATTACAACACTCCTTTCGTTTTAAGCTTCGGCACTGATAATGTAGCTCATGATCTTTTCCTGAGTGGCATCCTTTGCATCTAACTCTCCCCGAAGTTCTCCTTCGTTCATAACATAGATGCGGTCGCACATGCCGATGAGCTCCGGCATTTCGGAAGAAATCATGATGACGGATTTGCCATCCTCCACCATTTGGTTAATCAGACAGTAAATGTCGTATTTAGCGCCTACATCGATACCGCGGGTGGGTTCATCCAGAATCAAAATATCCGGTTCTGCAAACATCCATTTGCCCAGCAGGGCTTTTTGCTGATTACCGCCGGATAAATTACCTACCTGCTGTTCAACAGAGGGTGTTTTGGTTCCCATAGCCTTAGTCATTTCTTCCGCTACATTTTTTTCGCCTGTGGTATCAATGATTCCCCGTGAGCACACCTTATCTAAGCGCGCCAGTGTTGTGTTAAAGCGGATGGACTCGCCGAGAATCAGTCCGTTTACCTTTCGGTCCTCCGTAACATAGGCGATTTTATGCTGAATAGCCTGTTCCGGATTTTTTAAATCGATCTTTTCTCCATTCAGGTATAACTCACCGCTGATGTTAGAGCCATAGCTTTTGCCGAAGATGGACATTGCAAGTTCGGTGCGCCCTGCGCCCTGAAGTCCGGAAAATCCAATGACTTCTCCCTTATGTACTTTAAAGGAAATATTGTTATCCACTACCTTTTCGTGGTAAAGGGGATGATAGACAGTCCAGTTCTTGACTTCCAGCCGAACCTCCTTTTGAACCTTATGTTCACGGGTCGGATAACGGTCATCCATGGGACGCCCAACCATGCCTTTGATAATGCGGTCTTCGCTGAATTCATCCACGCCTTTTACCAAGGTTTCAATGGTGGAACCGTCACGGATAATGGTAGCTTTATCCGCGCAGTAGATGATTTCGTTTAATTTATGCGTAATGATAATGGAGGTTAATCCATTTTTCTTAAATTCCATCAAAAGATCCAAAAGCATCTTCGCATCTTCGTCATTCAGGGACGAGGTAGGCTCATCTAAGATGAGAAGCTTAACATTTTTAGAAAATGCCTTTGCAATTTCCACAAGCTGCTGCTTGCCGGTTCCGATGTCCTTGATCAGAGTCTGGGCAGATTCGTTTAATCCTACCTGCTTCATGTGCTTTTCGGCATCGTTGTAGGTGAGATCCCAGTCGATATGCCCTAGTTTATTCTTTTTTTCGTTTCCAAGAAACATGTTTTCGCCAATGGTCAGAAGCGGGATTAAAGCCAGCTCCTGATGAATAATGACGATTCCTTTTGATTCGCTGTCCTTTAAGGTCTTAAATTGGCAAAGCTCTCCATTATAATAGATTTCGCCTGAATAGCTCCCAACAGGGTAAGTGCCGGACAGGACGTTCATCAGTGTGGATTTGCCTGCTCCATTTTCACCGATCAGTGCATGGATTTCTCCCCGCTCCACAGTCAGATTGACATTGTCCAGCGCTTTTACTCCCGGAAATTCCTTGGTAATGGACTTCATTTCCAATATAATATCACCCAAAAGATTTCCTCCTCTCTTTATAAAAAAGAAAGGCGGGACAGACGCCCGCCCCCTTTCAGGTTTATAACATTTTAATTTTAGTTTGCAGATAAGTATCCGTCAGCACCCATGGTGTACAGACCGGTATCAACCAATTCCTGTAAATTGTCCTTGGTGATTACATTGGGTACAAGCAGGAAGGAAGGGCACTTATTTCCTGCGGAAGTCTCGTAAGACTCTACATCATATGCACACTCAATGCCAAATGACGGGATTAAGGACTCATCGATTGTCTCGCCTGCAAGTAATGCCTTTGCAAGACCTAAGGTAACGATGGACTCGTTGCTTACGTTCTTATATACGGTCATGGTCTGAATGCCGTCAACGATGTTCTTTAAGTTTGCTTCGTCACCGTCCTGTCCGGTAATCACTACGCTGTTGGAACCTGCATAGTCAGAGGTGACTGCCTGTGAAACGCCAAGTGCGGTAGAGTCATTGGAGCAAAGCCATACGTCAAGCTGTGTGCCGTCTGCATAGTAGGAAGAAAGAACGTTCTGTGCTCTCTCAAGAGCGGTGTCGGTATTCCACTGTGCGGTAGCAACGGTATCGAAATCAACCTGACCGGATACGATGTTTAAAGTGCCTGCATCAATGTAAGGCTGTAAAGCATCTACAGCGCCATTGTAGAAATAAGGAGCATTGTTGTCGGCAGGATCGCCTGCTGTGATCTCTAAGTTGTAAACTTTGTCGCCTGCGTTTGCAAGATCCAGCTCGTTTACGATGAACTCACCCTGTAACTTACCAACAGTGTAGTTATCGAAAGATACATAGTAGGAAACCGCGTCATTCTTGATCAGACGGTCATAAGCGATAACCGGAACGCCCGCGTCTGCCGCTTCGTTCATGGCTGTGTTAAGCGCTTCGCCGTCGATTGCCGCAATAATCAGTAAGTTGACACCGTCAGCCAGCATGTTCTGAATATCATTTACCTGTCTTCCGGAGTCATTATCGGAGAAGGTAAGAATTGTCTCAAAGCCTGCAGCCTTGAACTGTTCATCCAGATATGCGCCGTCACGGTTCCAGCGCTCCAAGGACTGTGTCGGCATGGAAATACCAATCTTTCCGCCTGCGGAAGCGGTATCTGCCGGAGCCTCAGCCTCAGCATTATCTGCCTCTGTGTTGTCTGCCGGAGCCGGAGCCTCAGCCTGCGTGCTGCTGTCTGCACTGCCTGCTGTCTCTGCGGAACTGCCTGAGCAGCCGACTAACAATGAAGCAACCATTGCGACGCTCAATAAAGCGCCAAGTAATTTTCTTTTCATTTAAAAAATCCTCCCTTTCTTTTGATGTTGTTACTATAACACAAAAGAGACTGGATAAACTTGTTTTATTCTGTATATTTTTTTCTATACAAAGTTTTTGACTGCACGCAAAACAGGACAAAATTGCGATTGCAAATTTGTCCTGTGCAAAAAAATCCTATTGTATTTTGGCATACTTAAGGCATTTTATCCGGAACGTTCAGATAAACATCCTCTTTCAGATGAAAACCGCTGTTGATAATGACATCGTTGATATTTTCGCTGGTCACGCTGATAGGTTCCAGCCCCACGTAGGGCACGGAATAATCTCCGTTGTCCAGCATGGTAACATCTGCGCCGGAAATTTCTTCATCCTGTGCCAGCGCCACCGCGCATTCCGCCGCCCGCTGTGCAAGCCGCTCTACGGGCTTATAGACGGTCATAAGCTGAGTCCCTTCCACAATCCGCTGGCATGCTTCCAGATCGGCATCCTGCCCCACCACAAGCACTTTGCCTGCAAGACGCTTTTCGGCAAGTGCAGGGACTACCCGGCTTGCAATATTATCGTTGCCGCACATGACGGCATCCGCCTCGCGCACCACGTCCATATGAGTATATACATATTCTGCCGCCAGCTCCGCCAGCCAGCCGTCCGCATGAACGGAGTCAAGGACGGTGACATCGTTCTCCTGCATGATCCGTTTAAACTCATTCTCCACCAAGGGAACGTTATTGTCAGTGGGCGATCCGCCCAGCATCAGAACGGAACCGCCGGAGAGCTCCTCGCCAATCAGGGCATCCGCCATCATGGCTCCCACCTTGGCGTTGTCAAAGGAAATATAAAGGTCAATGTCAGAGTCTTTGATCAGCCGGTCATAGGCGATCACTTTGATGCCTTTTTCCTTTGCCTTAGCCACGGAAGAGCGTAAGCCGTCGGAGTCTACGCAGATGATAACAATGACATCCATGCCCTTTTCGATAAAGTAGTCAATCTGCTTCTGCTGGGTAGCCGGGTCTCCGTTGGCGTTTTGGACATTGACCTCCGCCCCCAGCTCTTTTGCCGTAGAGACAAAGACATCGCGGTCTCTCAGCCACCGCTCAATGACAAAGGAGTCAAAGCTCATGCCAATCTGTATTTTCTCTTCCGTCTGCGGCTGCGCCGGACTGCTTCCGGGAACCGCGTTTGAGCAGGCAGGAAGAAGAAAACTAAGGCACAGCAGGATAGAAACTAATAAAAAGAATTTTCGCTTCATGTTGTTATCCTTTCCGGATTTGCTGTATGCAGGATTTTCAAAGCTATCAGATACTTTTGTACTCTGTGGGCGTTACGCCTACGTTTTTCTTGAAGGAACGGCTGAAATAATTGGGGTCGGAATATCCGCACATAGAGCAGATTTCCTTCATGGAATAATCGGTGGTGTTCAGGAGCTCCTTTGCCTTATTTATGCGGATGCCTGTCAGGTATTCAATAAAATTCTGTCCGGTTCCTTCCTTAAAAATCTTGCTGAAATAGTAGGGGCTGATATTTGCAACCCGCGATACCTCGTCTAAGGAAATATCTTTATTAAAATTATTTCTGATATACTCCTTGGACATTTCAATAATGCTGTTAGACTTTTCCTCCCGTTTCCGCAGGCTGTTCTGCCCGGCATCCGTGATTTTGTCCAGAAACCATTTTTTGAGGGAGCCAAGGTCTTCCGTGCCCATCAGTGTGGGAAGGTAATCCTGTCGGGAATGAAATTGATAGGTCATACCGCCCTTTTCGTAAACAATATGTTCCGCCCATAATGCAAATTCCAGAATCTTAAGGCGTATCTCCATAATGCTGTCCGGGCTGTTGTCCGCCATCCAGTCAAAAAAGCTTCCTGCCGTAGCCCGGGCGTGGCTGGCTTCTCCCTTTTCAATTTCTTCAAAAAGACGCTTTTCCAGATGGATGGGATAGTCATCGGTATAGTCGCAGCCGATGGGAAGGTCGTCCGCGTGTGCCACGCTTCCGGTGGTGATGATCAGCGCATTAAGAGCTTCGTTGTAGGACTTGGACATTTCCCGCAGTTCTCCGACTCTGCCGATACCGATGCGGAACACAATATTGGTCTTTCGGCGCATATGGCGGACAAGCTCTCTGGTCCGCTCGATCAGGTCAATTCTTTCATTGTAATTCATCTGTTCCTTTTCATAGGGAACCAGAACGGCGAGCTTATTTGCCATGACCGTTCCCACAATGCAGTCAAAATATTCTTTTAGATATTCCCGAACCTCTTGGTAATGCTGCTGCATCTTAACGCCGCCTCCTACAGCGTTGGTTAAGTGGCTTCCCACCTGTTCGTCTCCGCACACGATGACAATCATATAGGCGTGGCTGGCGCTGATGCCGAGGATGGTCTTATAATTATCAATATCCTCCACAAAATTTTCTTGAAGCAGAATATCATAGATCAGACCGTTTTCAATGATGGGGACGACGGTTTCCAGTTTTTCTTTTATCAACAGGTCATTCTTGCGCCTTTCCCGTTCCCGGTCAACCATCTCCATGCCCTTTTTCAGAACGGTGATGACCTTTGTGCGTTCCATGGGCTTGGTAATGTATTCAATCACGCCTAATTTGATGGACTCTTTGGCATAGTCGAACTTATCATAGGCGGACATAACGATAAAGAGAACATCGTTATTGTTCCGCCGTATCTCCTTCATGGCTTCAATGCCGTTGATTCCGGGCATCTGAATATCCATAATGGCAATGTCCGGACGGAACTTCTCCGCCAATTCAATGATGCTTCTGCCGGTTTTGGCATATTCAACCACGCATTCGTCCCCAAATTCCTTTTTGATAATAAATTGTAATGCGTCAATGACGATTCCCTCATCGTCCCCCAGCATAATCTTATACATGACTTTCCTCCCGCTTTCTGTCCGGTAAATAAATAATAAACTCTGTTCCTTGATTTTTGCCTTCACTGATAATGGACATGACATCTTCGCTTCCGGTAAAAAGCTTCAGCCGGGCAATCACGTTATCCATGCCGATGCCGTTAGAGCCCGCGGCGTGTTCCTCATCCTTGTAGGCGCCCTTTAAAACCTTTTCAATGACTTCCGGATTCATGCCGATGCCGTTATCCCGGATGCTGATCTGCACAGAGTCATCCATATGATAAACCTTCAGCAGGATTCTCCCTCTGCCCGCCATTTCACGGATACCGTGATTGACACAGTTTTCCACAACAGGCTGTAGAATCATGCTTGGAATTTCTACCTGCAAAAGTGCCGGATCCACATCTTTTTCGTAATGAATGTCTCCCGAAAAGCGGACATTTAAAATATAGATGTAGTTGTCCACCAGCTCAATCTCTTCCTGAATTGTGACAGTATTGTCACCTTTTTTGACATTATAGCGGAAAAACTCCGCTACATTCTGCACATACTGGTAGGTTCTGTCGGCGCCTTCCAGCATGGCAAGCTGTGCCCCGGCGTTTAAAGTGTTGAACAAAAAATGAGGGTTAATCTGTGCCTGCAGGTATTTCAACTGGGCATCCTTTAAGTGGGACTCCATCAAAAGCTCCTTTTCCTTCATGGCGCGCTCCGCTTCCATGCCGTGGCGTATCCGCTCGATATAGTCCCTGATGCTGGCTACCATCTGGTTAAATGCCCGTCCCACAACGCCGATTTCATCCTGCGTCTGCACATCGGACAGCTCCACCTCAAAGTTGCCCTTTGCCACTTCGTCCGCAGACTTTGCCAGTGCTTTTAAGGGGCTGATAATGGCGCCTACCAATTTGGTAATGATAACCACATTTGTGACGATGACCAGAAGGATCACGATAAATCCTACTGTCTCAAACAGCCGGAACGCATGGGAGAGTTTGGCATAATTCTCGGAGTTATTTTTAAACTGTTGATTATTCAGGCTGTAAATATAGGTGTTGATGTAGTCGTACATCTGGGTGGCACTCTCGTAGCGCGCCCGGTATTTCTCAACATTGCGCCCGCGCTTTGCCTCGATGGTCTGGTCGGCAATTTCCAAGTATTTGCCGGACATATGCTTGATATTCCGCTTCATGCGGTCATAGGATACGCCGTTTACCTCATCGTCCAGAACCTCTACAAGCGTCATATAATTTTGTGAATTGCGGTAATATTCTTCCAGAGAATCGCTGGTCTTGGCGTTTAAGTAGTCGGTCATACTGCTCTGCACGGCATCCAATGATTCCGACAGCTCATTTAAATTCAGGTTATCCCGGTAGACCATTTCCATTTCGCCGGACATGCGGTTAATCCCCAGAATCAAAAGAAGATTGACCAGGCACACAAACAGATTGGTCAAAATGTAAATGCTGCTAATCTTAACCTGTAAGGGCAGATTAGGGAATGTACGCAGTTTTTTATTCATGTTCTGCATCCCCCCCGTCTAAATATGCTCTCACATTATCCTTGTCAATCAGCTCAATATCCGTGATAAAATATTGGCTTGTATTGCCGTAGGTATTATATTCCGTCAGAGCTTCCACACAGTATCTGCCCATCTGTGCGGCATCGATGGCGGCGGTTGCAAAGATTACGTTTCGGTCAATGGCTTTGAGAATGGTATCGGAGTCATAGTATCCGAGAATATGAATCTGTCCAACCTTATTGTAGTCTACCACCGCCTGATAGACGCAGGTGGTGTTCAGCTCATTGAGACATATAATAATGTCTGGCAGATCCTTTTCCATAAAAATATCACGTATAGATTCCTCCACGGAGAAGGCGTTGGTATCATCAATGGAGACTAAGGATAACTCAATATCTAAGTCCGCCTGCTTTTCATTTTCGATGGTCTCCTGAATGCCGGAGCAGAGGATATTCTGGCGGGAGTCCCGGGCATGGGCGTTAACCAGAACGGTTATTTTGACCGGGCAGGGCACCACGCTCTCCGTCCACATCAGCCGGATTCCGTTCTCGTCATAAAGAGGAACAACCCGGACTTCCGCTTTGGGAAGCTGTTTCCGCCGTATAATTTCAAGAACCTGTCTGCCGTACTCTCTGCCTAAGTCATAGTTGCCGCTTCCCACAAAGGTGCACCGGTCACTCTGAGTGTTGTCTCCGTAGAGCGTGACTACAGGAATTTCCTGTGCGGATGCCTCGTTGATAAGCTGTGTCATCTCATCGCTCTCATCGGCGGCAATGATGATGCCGTCCACCCCTGATGCGATGGCAATCCGCATCATGTCTTCTTTGGAATAGCTGTTTCCAAAGGTATCGTTTAACAGGTCCACATAGCTGTCCTGCTCCAGCCCGTCCTGATAAGCGCCTTCATAAACAGACTGCCAAAAGGAGGAGCTGTCATTCTCCGCAATCATCACGTAATACTTGTCATACCGGTTGGGGTCGGATTTTTGCGTAAAATAATCTAAGTACATGGAAAAGGCAGACACGCCCGTGATCGTGGTAACAATCAGCAGGAGTATTGTGATTCCCAAATAGGAGATATTCTTTTTCTTTCTAGCGGTGTCTTCACCCATAATGGAACGCCTTTCTGCATCTTAGTAGTAATCCGAAAAATACGGCTTTTCCGCTGGTATCAGCCGTTCCAGCCAAGTCAGCATATAGTATTCTGTCTTAATCTTTTCGTGTTCGTAGAGATAAGAGGGGCGCTTATAGCCCATCAGCATTGCGGTCAGTGTATTCACGTCAAGCTCGACCACATTGATGGACTGGTTGTTCTCCACCTGCTCACAGAGCGTTTCTCCCTCGTGCCACGACACCATATAGTCTCCCTCGTTCCAAGGCGCCATGCGGTCATGAACCTTAAAGTGAATCTTAAAATCCTCCGGCTGAATCTGATAGGGATAGTCCTCCAAGAAATCCCGGACATTAATGACCCGCGCCATAATGTAAGGTGAGATAGTTTCGGTAATTTCGCTGTCCTCAAACAGATACGCCATGGGCTCTCCGGAATAGTTGTCGCCCTGCACCCGGTCAATCATGGAAAAGTGGGCGCTGATGTAATTCCACAAACCGTAGTTTGCTTCAATATTCAGATAGACCATCTCTTTAATATGAAAAACATCGTTGGCAATGTAGTAGACCACATATCCCAAAGGCTTGTGCTCCTTGCTGTAATAGACTGCCGCAATCATATCGTCATTGTCCCAGCGCCAGTATTCTTCCCATGCAAGGGCATCCCGGACAAGGCATCCGTGGCGCTGCAGGGCAAAGTAGGAGTGCACGTTATGGTAATCCTCGGAATCCAGACTGACGCGTTCCACCATCCCGCTTACAGGACGGGGTTTGGGGAGCTGGGTGTCTTTCACGGTAAAGGTAAGCTTATCGGAAACAATTTCCCATCCCATTTTGCGGTAAAAAGGAATGGAATAGGGATAAAGAAAGGAAAGAGACATTCGATGCTCATGCATATAATTGATTGCATGTTTCATAAGGGAGTGGATTAATCCTCTTCCGGTATATTCGGGATAAGTGGCAACGCCGGTAATACCGCCCATGTCCATAATTTCATCGTAGATGTTTACTTTCATGGAATACACCACGATCATGGATGCCAGCCGTTCCTTGTAAAACCAGCCCAGCACATATGCCTCTTCCAGAATAGGGCGTTTGGCGTATTTGATTTCGTCCTGCTGCCAGCCGGTCTGAAACAGGTCGTAGCTTGTCACCTGAAATGCGTATTGCAGCAGGGCGTTAAACTGCTCCAAATCGCTTTTATCCAATTCCCGCATTCGAAATTCGTCATTCACTTCAAGGTAATCAGGGTTTGTGATTTTTTCTTCCATAATTAAACAGCCTCTTTAGATTGTTTTGGAGCATAGTGATCATCTGCGTATTTGAGTATGGAAAGCGGCTGCTCCGAAAGGGCTTTCCATAAATATTTTACACTATGAAAAACGCGCGGTCAATGAGGAAGAGGGCGGGAGGGAGTGATTAAGGTTCCGTTTAATGTGGTAAAGGGTGGTTGAAGGACGGACGCTTGTATGGAGATTTATTTCTACGTCGCCACGCTCTCGCTCACTAAAAAGCACAGCAGTACTAGGTTCGAAAATACCTCACCAAGTACTGGTGCTTTTTAATGGGCTCCTTAAGAAGTTATTCTTGATACGAGTTTGGCTTCCGAAG
>JAMPGL010000011.1 GCA_023663945.1 Lachnospiraceae bacterium
CAACTTGACTTTCCTCTATCAAATGGCTCTGCTCTAAATAATCAGATTGAAGCTCCGAATATTCCAGTTGAAGTTTTGAGTATTTTTCTTCTAACTGTTCCTTTTCTTTTTCCAAAACTGCGATATGCAATCTGCTTCTATATAACCCGTACATAGGCAGCACAATTAAAATGACACAGACAAGTATTATTCCAACTTTGCATATAGTATTTTTCTTCATTCGATGCACTCCTCTTCATTTAAATCTGAAAAAATACAATTTATGGCAATTGTTCAATATATACAATAATGTTGCCGTACTCCTTTCCATAATAAACATATCCTATTTTCAAATGCTGACCGCTTCTTATTGTGCAGTCTCCTTTCGCTTTGTGATAGCCCGATACAACTCTATGATTTGAGTATTCAAATTTGACTCCGTTTATTTCAAATTTTTCTGGCGGAAAACCGCCGTTGCCCATTGGTTCAAAATTTTCTACATATCCTTCTACAATCTGGTAGTCACCATTTTGATAGGCTGCCACCGTTTTGTTATACAAATCAATCCGAAAAATAAGTCCCAAAATATTTATTATGCATGAAAATATAATCGCACTGAGGAAGAAAATCTTTACTATCTTAATCCCTAATGCAGGCGCACCTTCCCTTTTTAGCTTCCTGCTTAAAAAAACGAAAAGCAATATCATTGCGACAAGCATTATTAACGGTGCAAATACCACAAAATGAAAATAGAAACGGCATTCATACAATATCCCTCCCAAGCTTTATTCCTCCAATTATTCTTTTATCGGTCCGATATACACCTGTCCTCATTCCAGTTCTAATGCTTTAATAATACACCGGTCATTACTGTCGTTTACTCCAAAAATGGTGATATATGTCCTATCAGCCCCAATGCATACCCAATAATCGGTTGCTCCTGAAAAAGCATTTTTATTTATGAACGCTAAAACATTTTTATATTTTTCTTGGACAGACTGAATGTTTGTAATAAAATTAGGCGCAGAATCGTCAAGAGCATATTGCTCTTCTGCATTTGCCATGACCCATTTTTCCTCTTTAAAATAACACATCACACTGCAAGTTCCCTTATAGTCTTTTATCTTTCCAGAATAATACACCAAACTGCAATGCGTGTTTACACCCTCATTATCTATCTTCATATTACACGAAATTAGATTTTGCTCTCCTGTCCATTTTTCAACATATTCTCCTACGCCCGATAGCAATAAATCTAAATTATCATTCGCCAATTCAAAAACTATCTCCTGATCCATCAAGTTTCGGTCATATGGAGATTCCCATAAAGGCTCATCAGTCAAAAAGTAAATTACTGCCCACCGAATCAACAGTATAAATGCAATTAAAATTACAACCCTCGCCAGTATTCCGCCAGTTCTCTTCATTTAATTATCTCCATCACAGCCATTCACCACATTATACCGCTTAAATGCATCATAATATAATATCGACCTGCCAGCTTCTATTAATGTTCCACTGCAATTCACTTCCCAGTTTAATCTACTCATTTTCTTTAGTTTCAAAATTACATAAAGATTGTCGCAAAATTATTAATATTTTTCCATATCACATTTTCTCATATAATTTTGAGGATAAAAATTTGATGGCAAAATTCTATTTCTTACAATCGGATATACTGGATACCACTCAATTATTTCATAGGAATCTACTTGTCCTTCAACTGCTCCATGGTCAACTAATCCTTGATATTTTATAATACATAAAAAAGTATTAAATTGATCCGGCAATTTAGCTTCTGGCAATTTTTCCCCGCTAATGACAATATCTTTTACCTGACTATCAGAAAAATATCCCGTTTCATCTCCCACAATAGTCCAACCTGTACCTGTATAATGAACTTCTTGAACCAAAATATAATTTGCGTATTGATTTAATTCGTCTTCTTTTATGGCATATTTGATTGGATAATTCCCAAAAATGAATGAAGCAGCTCTTATTATCAGGAATAGGAAAATTAAAAAAATTATGCTTTTTATACCTTTGTTTTCCATATGTTTGTAAACATACAGCCACGCCAAAACCATGGCTACAGCTAATAATATCATTATTAAGATAATTATTATTTCTTTTTTTATATACACACTTTTTCTCCCGTTTTTCCATACGGCATCTTATTAAAATGCAAATAATGCATAGGCGATAACGCATTTATTTTTTAGCTTAATCACTTCTTCTTTCTTTTCTGTGCTCTATACTCATCATACATTTTCTGATTTTCGATATGTATTTGAACAGTCATATATTTATCTTCTAATATGTCATTTCTTTTTCCACTCCACGTAAGAATTACATCAGCTAAAGGTACAAGGTAAACTGCGTGATGATTTGGCGCAGTCCATACTGACGTCTCTCCCGGGACATAAGCAAATCCTTCCTTTTCCAGTTCTTTTCCCAATATCTCCTGAATGATCTTTTTGTGCTGCATATTTTTCCCTTTCTCTATAATCACTGACTTACGCAAATACCGGACACAGCCTGCAATCTTAAACCAGAAAACAGTTCTTTTTATCTTGTATCACATTGATAATAATACCAATTCCCAAATATCTTTTCAGTTTCATATTTGAAATAACTTCCTAACTGCACATACATACCATCCTGCTCTAAAAGTTCTCTTTCTCCACCCCAATCAGCAGGCCCGCCAGTTTTAGAATAATAAATTCCCCAGTAATCAAAACCATCAGGTACATAGTCAAACCAAATATCTACCTGCCTTACTTCATCTACTTTATTTAACGCAATATATGTTGCAGAAACCTCATTAAATAATTTATTTACGTTATCAAGCGAACTCAATTCCTGATCATATTTATATAAAATAGTTACTCTATCATCGCTTGTTCCATAATTATTTACCATTTCACATACAACACGATCTAATTCTTCCTGATTATCAATAACAAACTGAAACATTTCTTCTTTATTAGTTATTTTCGTTATATTCATATGATTAATAGATATATTAGTTGGATTCCAAAAAGTAAAGATGCTGGCAATGATTATTTGAAATACTAAAATCCATCTGATTATAAATGCTAAAATCCATCTGATTATAAATATTCCCATCAAAAATACTATAACTCCGCCTATCATCTTTATAAATTTTTTATGTCTATTCATCACAGATATTTTTTCCTTCCACATATCAATACCTTTTTTATAGCGTCTATGCATCCCCATTCTACTGTATTTTCTCTATGATAAAAACCACTCCATTGCCACTATATATCATCTTTTCATGGTTAATAATAACGAACATTTTCGCTTTGTCATAAACTTTTCTCCTTGCAATATGGATAATATCATCTTTACTGAAAAAAGACTCAAAATACTCATTTCTCCCCATTTCGTCGATAAAATTAGACACCGCACAATCTTCTATTTCCCAGTCCGTTACCGCTCCTTTGACATATTCTCCTATGTCCAGTAGTGTAATGCTCTTCGTATAATATTCGGAAATCACTTGTTCCTCTACTGGCTCTGTCAACGCAAGATACTGCGTAAATTTCCATTCACCGCTTAATTGCTCCTCCCAATTTATGGATGGTTCCACATATTGATCCATTCTATATAAGCGAAACCATTGTCCATTGATTTGTGTTATTATTTCATCGTTGTTGATTGGAATTACACACAATAGCTGCTCCTCTCCTTTTCGCGCCGACCATACATAAATTTCTCTGTCCGATACTCCTAATCCTTCTACAATTCCATTTTCTTTTTCAAAAAGCATCCTTTCAGCTCTTTCAATATGCCAATTTATGCCTTGTATTTTTTCACCTCTCCCTATCCTCAATGATTCTTCCGCAAGTTCATAGCATTTCCCGTATTTTTTTAAAAATTGAAGTCCTTCCCGTGCTTCAGTCCCACGAGACACCATACTTTCCACATACCATTTTCCATAAGGATCATCTGTTTTATGCGCGTTCTTAAAGCGTTCCAACAAGTAATAAGCTCCATTCAGCCAAACTACCAATTTATCTTTATCTTGATAATCATATGTAAATACAAAAAATTTTTCATAAGTTTTCTGTGCTGACGTATCCGAATAGAAAGTGAACCCCTGTATTTTTCCATTGGGTATTCCTGCTGATGCTCCTGCTGCTTTTAGAGGAATATTGCCTTCCTTCTCAAATGCTGTATGGTTCGCATATTTCTTTTTTTCAAATGACGAGTAAGCCATACTATAGCTGTTCTCCCCTTTCTGCATCCCCATTTCCCCTGATCTGCTGTCTGTGATTTGACTCTCAGAAATCGTAAATGACCTCCCAATCTCATTTCCTAAAGGAATATGACCGTAACTTCCTTTGCTTTTATATATCAGCCGCGTAACTTTCCATTGCCCATAAATATCATTTATCGTCCAATGTCTGCTGCAAAAGCAGGCAGTACAAATTCCGCATACTATAATTAAAGTAATTGGTATTATTAATGTAATACGCCTTTTATTCCTTACCCTATTACTAATACTCATTTCGCACCCCATCTAAATCTAATTCATCTGACATATCTCCTATGTTAATATCATCAATTTCATAAAAATACCATGCGCCTTCATTGTAGTTCTTTTTATTTCGGATTTCCGTCATAGTCGAAATCTGGATACTCTTCTTTTTACTGCTTTTTCCAGACTAGTATTGTTTCCTGCTCATCTTTACACATTATTAAGCTTATCAAACGCCCATCCCCATTTAGACCAAAAGGGATTGGAATCTACAAAATGAATCTGCTTTGAACCATAAGCAGGTTTTTCTCTTTCCGCATACGGAGTCGCGTACATATGCAGTTTTCTTGTAATAATTTCACCTTTTCGCTTAAATTTGAAATCATCTCTTGGGAGTCTATGGTAGTACATCCGATTCCTTTCGTACTCCGTCTTATAGGTAAATTCAGCGCACACATAGGGCGTATCTCCATCCCACATTCTGTCTCTCTCACTGATTCTTACGGCGCTGATTGGGCTGTTGGCTGAAATCAGCAATATGTAATTCTCAAAATCAAAATCCTCCACCCAGCTTCCGTCCACCCCATAATCTCCATATAAATTCTCAAATTCCTCTTCGCTGTCAATCACAAAAGTCCATAGGCTTTCCTTCTGTTCAGCACCCAGAATATATCTCCACTCAGCCAGACCCACCGCGTCTACATCCAGCCCACTGCTCCCTATATATTCAAAAGGAAGGTCAATTGTTTCAAAATATTCCGCAGCAGTCATCATCGTTATAAGAGAGGGCAATGCGTGAATCCCTAATATCGATGCAAAAATATTTCCTTTGCTTGCTGCGTATATGGTGCTTACAATCAAAATAATGTAAACCATGATAACTGCTTCTTTTCGTTTCATAGGTCAGCCTTCTCCCATCTTAAATTCCTTTCCTATTGCTTTCCAGTTAAAATCCCATATAATTCCCCAAATACGAAAAGAATCATGACTTTTTTGAATTTTTCAAAAAAATCATGACCTATCCAAACAAAATAAACAATCAGCCACATTTTACCTTTGTCAATAACAAAACACAACGCCAAATCCAATATTGTACATCAAAACTGCCGAAATTAGCAGATTACCTTTTATCACTCGATAAATACAGGATCGTCACAAACCATTCATCTTCTCCTGTCATTTCAAAGTCCCCTCCGTATTTATGGGCAAGCTCCTTAACAATGTCGATTCCCAGTCCATGATTTCCGGCATCCCTTTTCATGCTTAGCAGTTTTTGGTCTTCTTTTTCCAGCACACCATTCCAAGTATTTCTGACCTCAAAATATAAAATATACCTGCTTCCCATAAACAGTCTTGCATCCGCCCTGCGTTTCCCCGGCTCACACTTTGCCGCCGCTTCTATGGCATTATCCAGAATGTTTCCAAACATGGAAATCATATCGATGTCCTTAACAAAGGACATATCGATATTCTCTTCCGCCAGAATTGACAGCTCCACGCCATATCCTTCCGCCTTTTGACTGCTTACCGCCAGAATGGAGTTCAACATCCGATTTCCTACATAAATCCTCTTGTCCGTCTCCGTTTTTATTTGTCCTTCCACCTGGTCAATCATATCCATGATGGCATGATCTTCTCCCTCCATTGCAAGATTCCTGATCTGATAAAAGTAGTGGTGAATATCATGCATATACCTTCTGTATGCCATATTTAGTTTTTCCATATTGTCAAAATTAGCCTTGTCTAAGTCCTGCTTCAAAAGCGACAGCTCCGCAAGTTTCACCTGATTCAAAGCCACCGTAAAATGTGCAAGGATTACAAAAACCACCAGATTGGCAAAATCAAGCAAAAAGGCGCCTCCGCACATCAGAACCTGCAAAACCCTGTTATCCGGAAAATCCAGATAGGCAAAGCAGAACAGGATCACAATCGATGCAATCGGCATGATTAAAAGATACCAGTCTCCCCGGCTGTTTTCCGGAAGTTCCACTTTTCTTGTATATCTTCCAAGAATGACAAGCACGCAGATGGAATAGATATATTCAATGGTCATAAAGGGAATCTCTCCCGGCACGAAATACTTCGCGCCGAACTCCGGGCAGACGCTCATTAGAAGCTCGGCAAGCAGCATAAACGCCAATTCCCGTCCGCACGCCAGAATAATATGATGAATAAAGGTAAAGACCACCGCCCTGTAGGTTGATATCTGAAAAGTGAGCCTTACAAATATCGTAAGTATAAGCGGAACAAAGAAAAAGTTAAGCCACGTATTGTTAAAGAGATTTACCCCGCAGACTCCAAGCGCCGCCAGAAATCCCAGCAGAATAAAGTGCAGTTTATCCGCCTTGCTTCGAAACAAATTATGAGTAAACAGATAAATTGCAAAAACATCTAAACATGTATATACCAGATTGATCATTTTATCTCCCGTACTTCGCCCCGTAGAACTCTCTTTTTACCCGGTTAAATTCCATCATTTTTCCGCGCGATATATTGAACGCAGTTTCCTCATAGCCTTCCATGCGCAGTTCTCCCTGCGAAAGGGAGGTCACATATTGCAGGTTTACAATATAACTGTCATGAGGATACCCAAACCCGCTGGCTCGGAACCGCTCGTAAACATCTTTCAGCCGATCCGGCGCCTTAATCTCCGCTCTCTTCTGGTGATTCCACTCTATTTTGCGTCTTTTGGCGGCAGCTTCCGTGATATAGACCCGGACCGACTTATTTGCTTTTTCGATATATACAATTTCATCCGCCCTTAAAATAAGCTTTCTGCTTCCAGTCTTTGCTTCCAGAACAGGCGTCTTTGCCGCCGCTTCCATCCGCTCCAAGATTTCCAGCAGGTTCCCGTCAAGCTCATCCTCACTCATGCTTTTCTTTAAAAAGCGGAAGGGCTGAACTACTATGCTGTGAGGGGTAGGATCCGCATAGCCCGTAAAAAACACTAATACAACATGGTCATCTTGTTTGCGGATTTCCTCCGCAATCTGCTCCCCATCCAGCTCATCCATGCACACATCCAGAAAAATCAGAGAAAAGTTTACCTCTTCAACTGCCGATAAGAGTTCTCTCCCTGTCTGGTATGTGTGAAATCTGATTTTATCCTGATACTTTTTAAGGTGCTGAATCCTTTTGATCAAAAAATCCGCATCTTCAAAAATATCGTCACAAATAGCAATATCGTACATTCTCTATATCCATTTCTATTCAGCGCACCAATTCTTTATTTCCATTTCCATTCAGCACGCCAATTTTTTACAACACCATTTCCTTTTTGTCCAAATCCGCCTGCACCTTTTTCAAATCCTCGCGGATTGCAATCTTTTGAGGGCACTGTGCCTCACATTTTCCGCACTGGACGCAGTTTTTCGGCTGGTGCTCCTCTCCCATTCCTTCCCAGTTCCAGCTGACAGCTGCATAATTCTGATACATATGATAGGTATTCCACACCGCAAAGCTTCCCGGAATATTCACGCCTGCCGGACAAGGCATACAGTACCTGCATCCGGTGCACCCGTTCTGCACCCGGCTTCTTAAGATTTCAGTCACCTGTCTGATGGTATCCTGTTCCTTGTCTGACAGGGGTTTAAAGTCCGCGAACGTGCGGAGATTGTCTTCCACCTGCTCCATGGAGGTCATTCCGCTTAAGATTACCTTTACTCCGGGAAGGCTGCCCACCCAGCGAAGCGCAAAGGATGCAGGGGACGCTTCCAGATTCAGTTCCTTAAGCTTTGCGGTAATATCTTCTGCAAAGACTGCAAGCGAACCACCCTTTACCGGCTCCATGACCACAACCGGAATCCCTTTATCCGCGGCAAGCTGATAGCCCTTTAGTCCTGCCTGCTCTTCGGCGTCCATGTAGTTTAACTGAATCTGGCAGAAATCCCAATCGCGATAATTCAGCATCTCTTCAAACACTTCGTATTTATCATGAAAAGAAAATCCCAAATATTTAATTTTCCCTTGCTCCTTTAACTTTTCCAGACGCTTTACGCAGCCAATCGCAAGCATCTTATCCCAGCGTTCTCTGCTCATGGCATGCATCAGATAAAAATCAATATGATCCGTCTGAAGCTTGGCAAGCTGTTCCTCAAAATATTTGTCCACATCTTCTGCCGTATTTACCAGCCATACCGGCAGCTTCGTGGCAAGGTAGAAGGAATTTCTGTCGTATTTCTTTAATGCCTTTCCGACCACAATCTCACTCTGCCCGTCATGATAAGGATACGCGGTATCAATATAATTGACGCCCTGTGCTATTGCCCGGTCCAGCATCTTTTCCGCCGTCTCCTCGTCAATCTTTCCTTGGGGCGTCTGTGGGAACCGCATACAGCCAAACCCAAGAAGAGAAGTCTCCACTCCCAGATTTTCCATTTTTCTCATTTCCATAGCCTTTGCTCCTCCTGTCCTTTTCTCTGTTCTTTCACAAAAGAGCCCTGTTGCGGGCTCTTTTAAGTTTGCTTTATAACTCGTCTTTTGCCTCCGGAAGATCCAGCTTAATATGTACATCCTTAAGCTGTTTCTCATCTACCTCAGAAGGCGCTCCCATCATCACATCCTGGGCGGTCTTATTCATAGGAAAAGGAATGATTTCGCGGATGCTCTCCTCTCCGGCAATCAGCATTACCATCCGGTCTACGCCGGGAGCAATTCCCGCGTGCGGAGGCGCTCCATAACAGAACGCATTGTACATGGCAGGGAATTTGGCTTTTACATCCTTTTCCTCCAAACCTACAATCTGGAATGCCTTTACCATAATCTCCGGGTCATGGTTTCTCACCGCCCCCGAAGAAAGCTCCACGCCGTTGCACACCAAGTCGTACTGGTACGCATAAACATCCAGAGGATCCTTGGTCTCCAACGCCTCCATACCGCCCTGAGGCATAGAAAAAGGATTATGACAAAATTCCAGCTCTCCGGACTCCTCCCCAATCTCATACATAGGGAAATCCACAATCCAGCAAAATTCGTAGCACTCCTTTTTCATGTGCTTCTCACTTGCCATTCCAAGGAACTTCCGAAGAACCCCGGCAGTCTTCTGGGCATCGGACTTTTTCCCTGCGGTAAGACCGATAAAATCGCCGTTCTTAAGTCCCAGCGCATCAATCACCTGCTGCTTTCTCTCCTGAAGGAACTTGGAGATTCCGCCCACCAGCTCACCGTTTTCGTCCAGTTTAAACCAATACGCCTTCTGCCCGCTCTGCACTTCCACATCGGCACAAATCTTATCAATCACCTTCCGGGTGGCGCCAAATTCATCCACCACAACCGCCTTTACGGTCTGTCCTTCAAAAGGTCCGAATCCGCATCCGCTCATGCAGTCCGTAGCATCCTGAACCAGCAGGTCAATTCTGAGATCCGGCTTGTCTGAACCGTATTTCTCCATTGCCTCCCGATAAGAAATTCTGGCAAAGGGCGCCTTAGAAGCGGTCTGATACTTCCCGTACTTTGCAAAAATCGGCGGAAGCACATCTTCAATCACCCCGAATACATCCTCCTGAGAAGCAAACGCCATTTCCATATCCAGCTGGTAAAACTCTCCCGGCGAACGGTCTGCTCTGGCATCCTCGTCACGGAAACAGGGCGCTACCTGAAAATACCGGTCAAACCCGGAGGTCATAAGAAGCTGTTTAAATTGCTGCGGTGCCTGGGGAAGCGCATAAAACTTCCCTGGATGATTCCGCGCCGGAACCAGATAATCCCTTGCCCCTTCCGGAGAGGAACAGGTTAAGATAGGCGTTGTGATTTCCAAGAAATCATGCTCGATCATACTCTTACGAATCTCAGCCACAATCTTGCTGCGGAGCACAATCTTTTCTTTCACGGCAGGATTGCGGAGATCCAAATATCTGTATTTCAGACGCACAGCCTCGTCCGCCTCTTTGGAGCGGTTAATCTCAAAAGGCAGTTCATTGTAAATGCATTTTCCAAGCACGGTAATCTCCTCGGGAACTACCTCAATCTCTCCCGTGGCAAGCTGTGCATTCTTGCTGGAACGCTCCCGCACCACGCCGGTAACAGAAAGAGTGGATTCATTGTTGACACCGGAAAGCCGGTTCATCATCTCCTCGGTCTCCACCACCACCTGAGTCACCCCATAGAAATCCCGCAAAATTAGAAATCCAAGGTTTTTACTTACCTTGCGCATGTTGTCATACCAGCCTGCAATTGTGACCTTTTGACCTACATGCTCCATTCTTAACTGATTACATGTATGTGTTCTTGACTGTACCATAACTGCTCCTTTATCCTTATCTTTTATTTTTATTTCTTAATCTTTACTTTTTAAAATCTTTTCTTCATTTAAATCTTCTTTTCTTTAAATCTTTTCTTCTTTAAATCTCTATTTCTTTAATCTTTTCTTCTTAAATCTTGTGCCTTGTTCTTGCTTTTTTCATCCTTCTTCATTGAAACCACTTCATTATACACGTTTTTCTGCTTTCATACAAGATTAAATGCAGTACTGGTCTCCTTGATTTTCCTGCCATTCCACCATATCCGCCAAGGTGACATGATCGACCACTCCGTTTATGGCGTCGCTGATCATCTCCCAGACGCGCACGCTCACACAGCCCGCCTTCCGGTCGCAGTCGGCGCCTTCCGCTCCCACACAACTCACCGGTGCAAGGTCACCTTCTGTCAGGCGCAGAATCGCCCCCACTGTGTACTCCGACGGGTTTCTGGTCAGCAGGTAGCCTCCCTGGGCACCCCGGATGCTCCGGACAAATCCCGCCTTGTTGAGCAGGGATATGATCTGCTCCAAATATTTTTCTGAAATCTCCTGTCTTCTTGCCACATCTTTAAGACTCACCGGCTCCCCGGTGTTGTAAACTGCCAAATCCAGCATAAGACGCAGCGCGTATCTTCCTTTTGTTGATATTTTCATGATAATTCCGCCTTTAATCTGTATTTCTGTCTATGATTCCTGATAAATCGCTTTTAACTGCATTTAAATTCCGACTGATTTAATATGAATTGTATAGTTTCCCATTCCAAAAGTCAAGAACATCTCAGTCCGAGTTTTGTCTGATTACTTTGAAATGAGTAAATAGGCTGAACTGTTACTGAATTGCGAACTATTTCTCAATTATGCTTGCGTCAGATTTGCAGATATGATATATTAAGCATGAAAAGGGAAAGCTAGAAAAGCGGCTACCCTTCGAATAGATTTTAGCAATAACCTTTTACAAGGTCAGCCGTCACTATTGGCAGTAGTGGCGGCTATTTTCGTTTTCCCTTGAAAATTGTGTAACACAATCCGATAAGGGCAATAATGAATATTCCAGTCTGAACTAAATCAGAATATGTAATCATCATTGGCAACGCCCTCCTTTCTTTCGTCTGGAGGTTCAACCCCTCCGATAAAAGAGGGTAAGCCGCCCGGCTCTCTAGTTTCCCATGAACAAAGTATATCACGCCTGACTTTATCAGACAATAATAACCATCACAAAAAGACCAAGAACCGTCTTGACGTTCCCCGTTTCTGATACTATAGTTGAAATACGGGCAATTGCATCATTGACTCGCCATCTATGAATGCAGATGCCGGAAGATACTGATATTATCAGAAGGAGACTAAAATTATGGAAATCAGACGTGCGAAAGAACAGGACATGGATGGAATCAACAAACTTTTATTGCAGGTCTGCCTTGTACATCACAAGGGCAGACCGGATTTATTTAAATATGGTGCCAAAAAATACACCGATGACCAGCTTAAAGCTATTATCCAAGACGATACGCGCCCCATTTTTACTGCTGTTGACGAGGAGGGGAACGTTCTCGGATATGCTTTCTGCGTGCTCCAACAACACATCGGCGACAATGTCCTGACCGATATTAAAACCTTGTACATTGATGATCTGTGCGTGGACGAAGCCATCCGCGGAAAGCACATCGGCAGCCGGCTTTATGAACATGTTCTTTCCTACGCCAAGGAAGCCGGATGCTACAACGTTACCCTGAACGTGTGGAGCTGCAATGAGCCCGCCATGAAATTTTATCAGGCATGCGGACTAAAGCCCCAAAAAACAGGAATGGAAACTATTTTATCCTAATGGGGTTTATCAAGTAAAATGTGTAAGTTTCCCTAAATGCGGCTGCCGTCTGCGGAAATGCTCCGCTCCGCTTTATGCCATCTCCTCCTGTATCTGCTTTTCGCAGGAACGCATGGCAAGAATCGTCTTTTCAAAGAGAGTTTCTAATTCCCAGCCCAGCATTTCCGCTCCCTGACGGATTACATCCCTAGAGCATCCTGCCGCAAATTTCTTGTCCTTAAATTTCTTTTTGACGCTGGACGCTTCCATATCCATTACGCTTTTGGAAGGGCGCATCAGCGCCGCCGCCCCGATAAGCCCTGTCAGTTCGTCCGCGGCAAACAGAACCTTTTCCATCTCATGCTCCGGCTCTATATCACAGCATAATCCGTATCCGTGAGAACATACCGCATGAATCATGTCCTCACCCGCGCCGCCCTCCTTAAGAAGCTCCGGTGCCTTCTGACAATGCTGCTCCGGATACAATTCAAAATCAATATCGTGAAGGAGCCCCACCTGCGCCCAAAACTCTGCCTCATCGCCATAGCCTAAATTTTCGGCATACCAGCGCATCACCCCTTCTACGGTCAGCCCGTGCTGAATGTGAAAAGGCTCCTTATTGTACTTTTTTAACAGTTCCAGTGCTTCCTGTCTGGTCAAATTACTTGTCCTGCTCATCATGTTCCTCCTTTAATTCGAGTGTTCTTTTACACATCTTTAACCCTTCAATCCTCTTGACTGCCGATCCATATCCTCCACCACAATATCATAAATCTCACCGATGGAAGCACAGTATTCCAGCACCTTCCAAGGCTCGTTGGTGTGAAAGTGTATCTTGATCAATTCTTCATCGCCTACTGCAAGCAGGCAGTCTCCCTTAAAGTTTTCCGTAAAATATTCGGAAATGGCATCTTCATCCAAATCTTCGCCTTCGATCAACAATTGTGTATCATACTTAAATTCTAACATGATTTTCTCCTTTCTCTTCTTTGCCATTTGGTCAAATGTTATTCGTTTAGTATTATAGCATTATCTTACCTATTCATTCTACCCCTAACGTTCACTTTTTCAAGATAAACTCTGGACTGCTCATCAGCGTAAAAAGTCTTTATATTTCTGATAACTTCCATCATTTTCCCGCTTTTATCTATGCTCTTTTGCAGTTCAATCTCATCCACTCTATAATTAGGGCGAGTCCCAAATTTAATCCTTTTTCATTTCTGCAATATTTTCTTCCCCTGCTTTCGCAGATTCCAAGGCTTGATATTCCCTATTCAATTCACACAATAATTCATCTTCACTCGGCAGATATAATTTATATTTTGAAGCAAAAATCTGTGTTTCATTCTCGGGCAATGTATACTTAACCACAGACTCGCTTTTATCTGCACATAATACAATGCCAATCGGCGGATTATCCCCTTCATTCATAAGTTCCCGTTCATAATAATGAACATACATCTGCATCTGCCCTAAATCCTGATGTGTTAAATCTCCAACTTTTAAATCTATCAGAACAAAACATTTCAAAATATAATTATAGAATACAAGGTCAATTCTAAAATGTCGTCCATCAAATGTAATGCGTTTCTGTCTAGCCACAAAAGAAAATCCTCTTCCAAGCTCTAAAAGGAATTTTTGCAAATGCGTAATCAATGCCTGTTCTAAATCACTTTCATAAAAATCATCATTTGAACTCAAACCAAGAAATTCCAAAACATACGGATCGCGGATAATGTCTTCTGGTTTCTTAGCAGGCTCCAATGCCTGAACTTCTGCTGCAACCTGTTCTTTCTCCTTACTGGATAATAATCTTTCATAAAAGAAAGAATTGATCTGCCTTTCAAGCTGTCTGGTACTCCATTGTGCTTTTATGGCTTCCTGCATATAAAATTCTCGTGCATTATCATTTTCTACACGCATCAAAAGTCGATAATGAGTCCAACTCAATTCGCTACGCAGTGCGTAGCCATTTGGAAAGGTTAAATAGAACTGCCGCATATTTTTCAAATTAGCAACAGTAAATCCTTTTCCAAAATCCTGTGTCATCTGTTTTGACAATTCTTTTAATAAACCTGAACCATATTCTGATTTTTCATTACCGCCCTGTTCTTCAATGATTGATTTTCCTATATTCCAATAGGCTTCAACCATTGCAAAATTAGCTGTTTGATAAACTTTATTTCTTGCCGAAATTAAAATTTCTTTAATTTCCTTATAAAAAGATACGTTCATTCTATCAAAGTTGTCCTTTCATTATATCTTCGCTAATCCAGATATTCACTGTTTATTATATCATCCTTTTTTTACCTCCACCACCTACCTTTTCCCCCTTCTCCGACCGCGCCGTTTCTTATAACCTGCATATTGAACACGCAAATCCTTGTTATCCTCTCCCGCTTTCCGAAAGACGGTTTCAACCTTCCAATAATAGTCCCGTGCTTCACATCGGTGCAAAATAACAACTTCCATGTCTGAAATCTCGCACAGGCATTCATAAAGCGCGTCCAGATTTTTCCCGTAATACTCCGGGAAGCTCAGCTTCTCTTGCAAATAAGCGTGTGCAGATTCTTTTGTCTCCATACGTCGTGCATCCAAAACAACATTCACAGCCTATTCCTCCCCATATAACAGTTCAAAAGTCTCATAATGATCCTCTGTATAATAAATCAGTCCGTCATTGGAATATACCAGACGCTTTGCTCCCCGATACCCGCCGTCGCTGTCAATATCGCACTCATGATATTCTCTGCCTTTCTTTTCCGGCAGATTTCCTTCAAAGTTTCCAAAATAATCACCGCCTATACTCTTTCCCGGCGCCGCCTCTGCCAGATTTCCCTCACTGCTCACCCAGCCCAGAGCCTTCGCTTCCTTTTTGGTGATATAATTATCCGGCAAGTGTCCATAAAGAAATAGATATTCCGCCACCTCTTCCTTTGAAGTATAAGTGCCGTCCTCCGCGATTTCTGACTCTTGGCTTTCCGCCTCATCCGAGGCATCCGTTTCTGATACTTCTGGAATTTCCGACTCGTCCAAAGTCTCCTCTTCTGAAACTTCCAGAATTTCCGACTCGTCCAAAGCCTCCTCTTCAGAATCTTCCAAAATTTTCGACTCGCCCACTGTCTCTGTCTCTAGCGCATCCAGCTCTTCCGGCGTCTCTGTCCCTAAAGCTTCATCCGGCATCTCCGCTTCCGGCGTCTTGGTTTCAACTATCTGCGCCGGTTCCTGCGCCGGTACTGCTTCCGCACTGCATCCTGTGAGCAATCCTGCTGTTAAGAGAAACGCTCCTAACAGATACTTCCATTTTTGTTTCATATGTTCCTCTCCTCTGTTCACAAAATATTCGGCTCTCTATGATTTCTTCCGCCCAGCCGTCATCTCATAGCTCATATCCAATAACTGATAAATCGTCTCATCCGGCACCGTTCCATTTAAAAGAATCGATACCCAATGGATTTTATTCATATGGTATGCCGGAGCAAATCCCGGCTGAGAAGACAGGAGCGCCGCCATCTCCGGCTCACACTTTACATTCATAACGTCAATAAGCGCATCCTCCGAAAGCCCTACCCGGTTTTCCGGAATCTCCATGATAATAGCAAACCATTTTCCGTTGGTCTCATGCCTCCAGACTTCATTCGTCGGCGTCTTCGCCCACAACCGCACAGAGGCAATTCCATAGGTTTCTACAGTATATTTTAAAATATCTTCACGATTTACCATGCTGTTTCCTTTCTTTCCATCCTCTGTCTTTTCTTCGCATCACAAGCCTTTTGCTTCCAATATTTTACCATTTATCTTCTGCATGGAAAAGGAACATCTTAAGAATTTACCACTTCCCTTACATGGTCAAAAGTTCCAGCAATTCTTCTCTTGTAAAGCTTCCGCTTCCCAGATTCTCCCCGGAAAGAACCTGCTCCGCCAGTTCCCTTTTCCGTTCCTGCAGCTTTATGATATTTTCTTCTATCGTATCCTTCATAATCAGCTTATAAACATTCACAACATGTTTCTGACCGATTCGATGCGCCCGGTCGGTTGCCTGATTTTGAACTGCCAGATTCCACCATGGATCGTAATGAATAACAATATCAGCCGCCGTCAGATTTAGTCCCGTTCCTCCCGCTCTAAGCGAAATGCAGAACACGCTGGTTTCATCTTTGTTGAAATCTTCAACCAGTTTCAGCCTTTTTTCCTTGGGAGTAGTTCCCGTGAGCACATAATAGGAAATCCCTTCTTCCGTCAAATTTTTCTGTAAATTTTCCAGCATGGATGTAAACTGCGAAAACAAAAGTATCTTATGTCCGCCTTCCACCGCATTTTTAATCAAGTCTATGCACATAGCTGTTTTAGCAGAAGGGCTTTCATATTTTTCGTAAATTAATGACGGGTCACAGCATAACTGCCTCAATTTGGTGAGTTCGGATAAAATCTGTATTTTTGCGGTCTTAAACTCTTCGTCCGTCTGATCATCAAGCATCATCTTAAGTCTTTGCACATGGGCGCAGTACAGTTTCCACTGTTCTCCCTCCATATGGGCATACATGCATTCTTCCAATTTATCCGGAAGGTCGGTGAGAACGTCCTTTTTCAGTCTCCGCAGAATAAACGGTCTGACCATTTTCTGTAGTTTTGTCATAGCCTTTTCATCCTGATTCTGCACCACCGGCACCTCGATTTCTGTCCGGAAACGCTGGTATCCGTACAAAAATCCCGGCATCAGGTAGTCAAAGATGCTCCACAGCTCACTCAGCCTGTTTTCGATGGGAGTTCCCGTGAGCGCAAAACGGCACACCGCATCTATTTCTTTTACCGCCCTTGCAGCCTGGGTGTTATGATTTTTAATATACTGCGCTTCATCTATAACCTGACAAAAGAAGGAGGTCAGGGCATATTCCTCCAAGTCTCTTTTCAGCAGTTCGTAAGAGGTAATCAATATATCTCTGCTCTGCGCGTTCTGTATAATTACTTTCCGTTCGGGCACTGTCCCGATTACCATCTTGACCGGAAGCACCGGGGCAAAACGTTCAAATTCATTTTTCCAGTTAAATACCAGTGATGCCGGCGTGACAATTAAGACTCTCCGATTGTCCTCCGCCTCCGCCTCAAGATATTCGGTCAGCAAAAAAGAAATCACCTGAAGGGTCTTCCCCAGTCCCATATCATCCGCCAGAATCCCACCAAAACCGTTGTGCTTTAATGTTTTCAGCCACAAAAACCCGTTTCTCTGATAAGGGCGCAAAACAGGTTCCAGACTTGCAGGCGGCTCAAAATCATTATCCTCGATTGTTTTCATGTTGCGGATCAGCTCTTTAAATTCTTTATTTTTGACTGCGGACAAATTTTGCTTTTCTCTCAGTTCGCTGTCCAGATAAAGAGCCCTGTACTTGGGCGCAGTAATCGTTCCCCTGCGAAGCTGTGTGTCTGTCAGGTTCAGACTGTGCTTTACTTCAAGGAGCGTCTGCAGCCCTTCATCTTCCATCTGCACAAAGCTTCCGTTCTTCAATCGGAAATACTTTTTCTTTCTGTCGTACTTCGATAAAATTTCTATCAGCTCGTCCTTTGACAATTCAGCGCTTTCCATTGTCAGTTCCAGCAAATCTCCCGATAAGGAAACGCCGACCTCAACCCTGCCGCTGTGTACGACATGGATTCTTTTTAATGCATCTGAGACATAAACATCCCCCAGCTCCTGTAGACGCAGAATCCCAAAGGTAAGCAGTTCATAAATCTTGTCCTCGTCACCGGAAATAACCATTGCATGTTCCTTTTCATCAAAGGCATTACAATAAGAAGCAGCAATATTTCCCACCTGCATCTCCTTGACCACGTCCCTGCCTTCATTTTCTTTCCTTTTGTCATATACCTCAAATCTTTTCTCCCCATACACCGCGTAAACCTTGCAGGTGACAAAATCCTTTTGAGGCGCGTCCAAATAAATCTCAAAGGAGGCCGGCTCCACTCCATAATCCGTTTCGCGAAAATCCTTCTTTTCACACTCGTAATACTTTTCCAAAAGGGGCAGTAATTCCCTGCAAAATGCCGGAACATCGCTTTGGTCTATATAGAATCTCTTTTCCGGAAGCTTCGCAATACAGGCTAAAAAGTCCTGTATCGGCATCATATCATCCTTTTTTTCCTTATAAATAAGCCCATCCTTAAAGCTGATGACATGACGGGCGCAGTCATATCCCGGCAAAGATTCCAGCTCCACCTCGATTCCCTCATGTTTCCCCGTTATCACCATCTTGCGGACTGGTTTATCTTCCGTCTGCTGCCACTTTCTTTCCCCCGAACCATAAAAATTAATTGTGACAGGCTTCTCCTTCAAAATTTCCAGAAGCTCCTCAAAATCCGCTCTTCCAATCGACATTTTGCGAAGTCTGGGAAAAAGGGAGTTATAGTAATAAAAATTATAGGAATATTGGGAGCGGTAGGCTTTGTTTTTGTCTGTCCAGCTTAAAATAAACTCAGCCAGCTTCTGCGAAACAGGAGTAAACGCACCCAGCTCATGAAAAAATTTGAGATTTTTTCCATAGGAATACTCCGCATTCGACTCCATATTCCTTGCAAACTCAAATATATCCTTTAACACGTATTTTTTGCCTGCGCCGATCCTAAATTCCACGGTAATATTGTCCGCGCTACATTCAAAAAAAGGCTCCAGTTCTACTTTTCCGTGAATTTTTTCCTGCAATAAGGGCATCGCCGCCTTTATGGTCTGCCGCTTAAGCAGTTCTTTCACGGCAGGCGTGGTTTCCCGGACGTGCTTCTTTGAGTGAGGCATGTCCTCATCCATGTCTATGTAATCACTCAGCCTGCGCATGTCTGACCTGTACAGCAATTGATCCATATAATCAAACATTGTCTGTTGAACATTTGTTTTGCTTTCATACTCCAATAGTACCGCGGCGCAATGCTTGCAAATCCCCTCATAATTGCGAAAAGCCGGACATTCGCAATAGGATTCCGACAAATCCTCATAATATGCGTCATAAGCCAGTTTCACTTTATATTTTTTTCTTCCGCTTCCCTGCACGACGGCCCTGATAAAAATCTGCTCGTCCTCTTCTCTGTATTCAAGCGATTCCACTTTATTCTGCTCAACGATTTCAAGACCTCTGTTATAAATTGCTGCTCCTGCAAGCCGTTTAATGATTTTCTTATTCAACAAAACTTTTCTCCTATTGTTTCACAACATAATATGCCAGTTCCAGCGCAATATCAAAATGCCCGGTATCATGCTGGGTTCCTTTTGTCTGTCCCTCCTTCCGCCTGCTGTCCCACTTAGGCGCATCGAGCAAATCCCCGCTGGTAAAAAAGGTATACAAATTTAATCCCCTGAAATCACACACCGCCTGCAGGGCGGCACATTCCATTTCCACGGAAATACAGCCCTCCGCCTTGCGCTTTTCAAAGTTGTTTGTGGTTTCTCTATAAAAAGCGTCCGTTGTCCATGTTTTTCCTTTTACATAAGGAAGCCCGCTCTCTTCCATAAAGTCTGCAACAATATCTGCATTCTTTATGGTAATATAATCCGCCGCAGATGCATAGTGGTAAGAGGTTCCCTCGTCGCGGTAAGCATGTGTCGGAACCATCACTTTTCCATGGGCAATCTCTTTATTTAAACAGCCTGCGCCTCCAAAGACGATATATTTATCCGCCCGCAATTCCGACAGCGTATCTTCTACTGTGCCGACACATGCGGGCGCGCCTACATAAGTTTTGAAAAAAGCAAATCTTCTCCCCTTATAATCTATGCCGTAAATCGTCGTTTTCCCCGTGGCAAACCAAAAAGCCGCAATCGGCTCACACTCATAATTCGCCAGCACAAACTCCTCAATCTGATTTGAAAATGTCATAATGCACGCATCCACTCTGGGCGCGTCTTCTCTGCAATGCGGATTGATGATTGCCTGCGATTGATTGTCAAAAGTCTCTGTTATCATGGTTTCCTCCTTGACTATAAGAATGATCCTTCAAATATTTCTTCAATAAAAAAGCGCAAAAGTACGGAAAGGTATATATTTTATCTGCATAACCAATATTCCCTCCGGTCAGCTTGATTCCACAATGAATATCTTCATATTGCTTTTCACTGATTAATGTCCTTAAGGATTTTGATCTCCCATTTGTGGATTTCACTTCAATAGGGATTAAATCCTGTGCTGTCCGCACAAAAAAGTCCTCCTCCAGCGTAGAGTCTTCCTTCTTATAATAATACAGCCCGTACCCGCTTTTGGAAAGAGCTTCTCCAACCACATTTTCATAAAGCGCTCCTTTATAGACGCCTAGGTTTTTGTTTGCCCGCAGATCATCCTGCGCTTCTTCATCAAGCATTGCCACAAGCAGACCGCTGTCTACAAAATAAATCTTATACTTCGTTTCATCAAAATTTCCCTTAAGAGGGAGGGTGGGATATTTCATGCAGTGGCAGACATTAATAATTCCCGTATCCTCCAGCCATTCAATACAGCCCCTGTAGTCCTTAAACCTGGCGCCTGCCGCCACTTTGGAAATCTGAAATTTTTTATTATTCTTCGCAAGCTGCAAGGGAATCTGACGAAAGATATTTAAAATCCTTGCCTGATCCATTCCCTGTGCGTATTTGCGCACATCCTCCTCATAATCGGAGAGAAGCTGTCTCTGCGTGGAAAGAGATCCTTCAAATGTTCCTTTTTCAACGTATTCCCTGACCACTGCCGGCATCCCGCCCAAAATACAAAAATCCAAAAACAGACCGCCATAAACTGACATTTCTACCGAATTAAAAGGGATAAGGTTTTTCATGTGCCCTAAAAGCTCCTCCACCGCCGAATCGGAATATCCTTTTCCCCACAAAAACTCTTCAAAATCCAGCGAACGCATTTCATAATCCACCTTATACCCCACACTATTGCTCTCTATTCTGGTATAATGAATGCCAAGCATAGAACCACTACAGATTACGTCAAATCTTCCATCCTGACAAAAAAATTTTAATGCGGTTGCAATCTCCGGAAATTCCTGCAGCTCGTCAAAAAAGATGAGAGTCTTACCTTCTATAAACTGCTTTGACGGATCCATTCTGGAAATATTCTTAATCAGCTCATCCGTTTTGTAGCCGTCTGCTGTAATCATTTTATATTTAGGTTCTTCGACAAAATTAATTTCTATCAGCTGCGCATAATTTTCTGACCCAAACTTTCTAATTGATTCTGTTTTTCCAACCTGTCTTGGACCTTTTACAATCAGCGGTTTTCTGTCCGGATTCTGTTTCCATTCCTTTAAAAAGACATCTAATTTTCGCTTTAAATAAATCATGAAACTACCTCGCTCCCATTTTATAAGTTAAGGTCGTCAGAATTTTGCCTTTTCGGACTTGTAAAAGCTTACATATAGTATATGTCATTATAACTGAAATTACAACCATTGTGCAAAAAAATGAGCGAGTTTTTACAGATGTGTTACAAAAACATGAGCGAATTGTACGTCAAAATCACAAAAACATGAGGGAATAACTTTTAGTAGCCACTTCCTCTCCTATTTGATACAATACTAATATATTTGATACACTACTATAGTCATAGCAAACGACAGAACAACATCAAAATTGAAAGGAGACCTTATTATGGCAATACTTTCTGCATATATGGTTCCGCACCCGCCGCTTATCGTGCCCGAAATCGGCAAAGGCAGGGAGCAGACCATCAAGCACACGATTGATGCTTATCAGGAGACGGCGCGCCGGATTGGCAGGCAGCAGCCGGACACCATCATCCTTTTTTCTCCTCATCAGATTATGTATACCGACTATTTTCATATTTCTCCCGGAAAAGGTGCAAAGGGAGATTTCTCCACATTTGGAGCCGGTCATGTGAAGATGGAAGTCTCCTACGACACTAATTTTGTCGATAAACTCTGCGAACTGACCGACAGCGCATCTTTTCCTGCCGGAACTTACGGCGAGCGGGACAGGCATCTCGACCATGGAACAATGGTTCCGCTTTATTTTATCAATCAATATTGGCAGAATTACCGTCTGGTGAGAATCGGGCTGTCAGGACTGCCCTTAATCAGACATTACGAGCTGGGGACTTATATCCAGCAGACTGCCGCTCTTCTCAATCGAAGGGTTGTCCTGATTGCCAGCGGCGACCTCTCCCATCGGTTAAAGGACGACGGTCCTTACGGTTATCAGAAGGAAGGTCCAGAATATGACAGGCGCATTATGGACGTTATGGAAAGAGGCGCCTTTTTGGAGCTTTTCTCCTTTTCGGAAGATTTTTGTGAAAAGGCGGGCGAATGCGGGCACCGCTCCTTTACCATTATGGCAGGAGCCTTGAACGGGATGGGCGTTTTGCCCGAAAGGCTTTCTTACGAAGGTCCCTTCGGCGTGGGGTACGGCATTTGCTGTTATCAAGTATCCGGTTCTGACCCCGCACGGGATTTCCGCACGCAATATGAATCAAAACAGAGAAACGCGTTTCTGCAAAGGCAGAAAGGGGAAGACTCTTATATCCGCCTTGCGAGAGCCACTATTGAAACTTATGTGCGCACAGGCACTATTCCGGATATTCCAAAAGATTTGCCGGAAGAGATGTACCGCAGACAGGCAGGAGTTTTTGTTTCCATTAAAGAAGACGGGCGTCTCCGGGGCTGCATCGGAACCATTCAGGCCGTGCAAAATTCCATTGCGGAAGAAATCATTGCCAATGCCGTCAGCGCTTCCACCAAAGATCCCAGATTTTCTCCTATTGAACCTTGGGAGCTGGAACGGCTGGCCATCAGCGTGGATATCCTTGGTGAAAAAGAAGCCATCGACTCCCCGGCACAACTTGACCCCAAACGCTATGGCGTAATCGTTACAAAAGGCCATAAGCGGGGGCTTCTGCTTCCCAACTTAGAAGGCGTGGATACCGTGGAAGAACAGATTTCCATTGCCAAAAACAAAGCTGGAATCCGCGAAAAAGAATCGGCATCGCTGGAACGCTTTGAAGTGATACGGCACGAGGTCTCTCCTGCTCCGCAGTCAAATACCTCTCGGGAATAATGGAAAACCCATAGAAAGGCAAGGTAATCCTTTGAAAACAATCTGTCAGGTTTGTATGCATCATTGCCAATTGGAGCCCGGACAGTACGGAATCTGCCGGGCAAGAAAAAATGAAAACGGAGTGATTCGATGTGAAAACTATGGTCAGATAACCTCTCTGGCTTTGGATTCCATTGAGAAAAAGCCTCTCCACATGTTTTATCCCGGAAGCTTTATTTTGTCGGCTGGCAGCTACGGGTGTAATTTACGATGCCCTTTCTGCCAGAATCACGAAATTTCCATGATAAGCCAAAGGGAGGCGGATTGCGTCTATCTTTCTCCCGAATCGCTTGTGCGAAAAGCCGTCTCATGTCAAAAATACGGAAACATCGGAGTTGCATTTACTTACAATGAACCGCTGATCGGCTGGGAATATGTGCGCGATACCGCAAAACTCCTAAAAAAGGCTGATATGAAGACCGTGCTGGTCACTAACGGAAGCGCTTCCCTTGAAATCCTTGATGAGCTTCTTCCACTGACAGATGCCATGAATATTGATTTAAAAGGATTTAACCGCCAATATTACCAGATGCTTGGAGGCGATTTAGAAACCGTAAAAGAATTTATCCTTCATGCCGCCGCGGAATGTCATATAGAACTTACCACCCTGATCATCCCCGGCGAAAATGACGATCTTGCGCAAATGGAGGAGGAAGCGCGCTGGATTGCTTCTCTCAAAACTAAGAATGCTTCCGGTCAGATTCCTCTCCATATAACCCGCTTTTTTCCTCAATATCACATGATGGATAAAGCGCCAACTGACATTGCGCAGATACGCCGTCTTGCCAAGACCGCCGCAAAATACCTGAAAAACGTATTTATTGGCAACTGCTGACGCCGTTTGCTATCGGGCAATGCTCCGCCGCAATCTGCTTTTGGAACAAAAATTTAAAAGCAGTCCGAATAAGCGGCTGAATAAAGAATAATTGCGAAAAGAACGCAAACGGAAGATTAAGGCATACCAGCTTCAGCCAGTTTGCCAGCAGCGTGACCAGATTAAATCCCGTATAGTACGGATAATAAAACCACGCCGCAAGAAAACTCATTATCGGGCACATGATTCCCACGGTTGCGCAGATAACCGCGCTCTCCAAAATAACGGGGTGAGTTTTTTCGATTTCAAAATTTTGACAAGCCAGCTTAAATGAGCAGGGGCTCCCCACCAGACATTCCAGTCCATATGCAAAGATAAACTCAATCAAAACCACCGCCCAAATCGGCATCATCCTCCCGAACGCATAAACCCCTCCCTGTGCATTTAAGGCTTGAAGCACGGAATCAGCTCCTGTAACCTGCATCAGCGTAGAACCGTTGACCACGTACAGGCTGTAAAACACATACCCATGAACGGTTACAAGAACCGTCAAAAAGGCAAACACCATCCTTTGAAATTGATTTTTTGGCATAATTTTCTCCTCCTTCAGCACACAAAAAACACAGGTCCGCTCATACGCATCCGTTACAGAATCCTATCATGTTCCGTAATCAGCTTTACGTGCAGAGCACCACCTGTGTCATCATGTATGTCTTCATTATTTATTTGCTTTTGGATTTTACCACATGAAAATTGGAAAAGTCAAATATTTTCCGCACCATGAGTGATGGAAGTTTCTTGTAATCTTTCTTTTGTTTTGATATAATAAAAAATAAATAAAAACTTGAACAGGAGGTCACTTCCGTGTACCTACACCGCATAAAAAAGGCTTTTTTTAACCTTTCTTTGACCTCAAAACTAAAGTATATTTATATTGGCTTAATTTTTGTCTGCATAATTTGTAATTTCATAATTTTATATGGTTTCTTTTCCCGTGAGATGCAAAAAACTCTTTCTACTCTCACGTCCCAAACTGTGGAAACTGTTTCCCAAAATGTAAACAGCTCTCTTACAACAATTTCTAAAACTTCTACATACCTTCTCGGTGCTGCGGAAGTGCAAAACTATCTTCAAAATGCCAGCCATTCAGAATACGCAATTATTTCCAGGCAATTACGGAATTTTTTATATTTATCATTGGAATCCATGCCCCTTGCTTCTTCAATTATTGTAATGCAGCCCTCCGGTCTCTATGAAGGTGTGGCAAGATATACTCTCCCATCCGTACAGATAAAATCACCAGAAAATGCTCCTTGGTACGAGGAACTGAACGCACAGAAGGGATCTCCCATTTTAACTATAAATGGAGGTGACTGCCTTCGTTTTGAAGATCAAGGCAATTATGTCACTTTGATTCGACTGATTAACAGTACGGAAAACGCTCAGCCACTAGGTTACATGTTTATAAATATTTCTGTAGATTCTCTGCTCTCCTTTGCCCGCGAAGATAATAATAATTACTCCGATTTCTATGTGTCTTCCGGCAATGATACCATCCTGCCATTTTTGAACGATGATTTAAATATGTGGGTAAGTGTCGCCTCCGTAGATTCTCTTCATGCCGAAAACATTATCACACTAAATCACGATCGTTATCTTTTGTTGAAATTTAAAGCCTCTGAATTTGATTGGAACTATATTGCCGCAATTAACTATCATTTATTTACCAATCAACACAAAACCTTTATTGTAATTTCCATTGTTATGCTTCTTGTCTGTTTCAGTTTTTTTCTCTTAACCGCTATAATCACAAACCGCTATGTCACTGCTCCAATCGGACAACTTATGAATGCAATGGAAAAGTCTGAAAATGGTGTTTTTAAGCATGCAAATGTAACCTCATATTATGATGAAATTGGTCAACTCCAAAATGCTTACAATGATATGGTTGATAAAATCGAACAGCTTCTTGAGGCAAAAGTTTCCGAGCAAAAAAGACTTCGCGAAGCAGAATTAAATATTCTACAAGAACAAATTAAGCCCCACTTTCTCTACAACAGTCTTGGTGCTATTTCCTATTTAGTTACTTCAATGCAAAATGACAAGGCTTATGAACTTCTCATTTCCCTGTCTGAATATTATAGAGAAAGTTTAAGCAAAGGAAATAAAATTATTTCTTTATCAACAGAAATTAATATTGTGAAAAACTATTTAAAGCTCCAAAAAGTTCGTTTTCCGGATGCTTTTGCAGATGAATACGAATTACAGAACGAGGTTCTTTCCTATCGCATTCCCCGGCTTATTTTACAACCGCTTGTGGAAAATGCACTTTATCACGGCATCATTCCAACCGGTGATTTTGGAATAATAAAAATACGTGCTTATATTGAAACTGAATATTTAATCCTCAGTGTTCAGGATAACGGTATTGGTATGGCTAAAGCAGCTCCAGACAAAATTTTGTCCTCACATTCAATCAATGGCACATCACAGAGTTTTGGATTACGAGGAACAATTGAACGAATGCAGATTTTTTATGAAACTCAGAATATTTGTACTATAACCAGCTGTCCTAATGAGGGCACTACAATCACCTTTTCTATTCCACTTGATAAAACGGAGGTACAAAATGAACAGTTCGATTCTTAAAGTAATTGTTGCAGATGATGAAGAATTAGCACGCAAAATGCTAATTACCAGCACCGATTGGCATGCTATAAATATGGAAATTATTGCAGAGGCTGTTTCTGGACAAGATGCCCTTTCTATTATGGAGGAACAAATACCGGATATTCTTTTTACTGATATTAAAATGCCTTATATGGATGGAATGGAACTATGTCGCATTGTAACCAGAAGATATCCACATATTAAAATTGTTATTACCACTGCATTTAAAGATTTTGACTATGCCCACCAATGCATTAGTCTGGGAGTCTCTCATTTTTTATTAAAACCAATTAATCGCAATGATTTAGTGACAACTCTGCTAAAGCTTCGTGAACAGATTGAAAAAGAAAAACAGCAATGGCTGGAATTTGACCATCTAAAAAAAATACTGGAAAAAAACTATTCTTTTTTAAGGGAACGCTTTTTACTAGAATTTTGTGAAAACAGTGCTCACTCCACATCTTCCGAAAAGCAGATTGCCTACTATTTTCCTAATGGAATTCCTACATACATTCAAGTAACTTTGATTGAATCACACTCTTCCTACTCTGGTAATCTTTCAGAAGAAGAGCACCTTTTGCAGGATATGAAAAATCTAGAATTTATTAAGAACTACTTGCACGGAATTGAAAATGTTGAAATATTTGGAGACAATAATCATCACCTTGTGCTCCTTTCTTATTCTCCTGACGTTCAGGTTGTTACTCTTTGCGAACAACTTCAACACAGTATTTTTCAATCATCCGGAAATGAGATTTTATTTGGCATTGGCAATCATTATGACAGTTTTTACAAAGCGGAACTCTCTTGGTCAGAAGCCTTAGAATCTCTTAAATTCAGTCGCTATATGCCCAATCAACCAATTATTATTTATCAAAATGATATTCACGTTCAAAATCCTGACTGGATCTCTTCGCCTGCCGATTTGGAGGATCTCAATTTTTATGTAAAAGCCGGACTTCCTGATCCTGTTCAAAAACTACTTCCTTCTCTGTATTTAAATTCAGAGGGCAGATTAATCAGCTTAGAACATGCACGTTTTTTATCCATGACATTGCTCTCTTCTGCTATTAATGCAGCAAATGATATTGGAATTCCTTTGCAAGAATTATTTGCCGAATCAGGCAATTCCTTTATGCAGATTTTACTTGAACCCACTAGTCAGGATTTATGTAATCAAACAAATTCCTTTTTAACAAAACTTACCAATGAAATTTCTGCATACCGAACCAACAAAAACAAATCTGTTCTATGGGAAATTCTCCAATATATCCAGAATCACTTGACAGATTCCACTCTGTCCCTTGGCTCTGTTGCAGAAATCTTTCACATGAATGACAGTTATTTAAGCCGTACTTTTACAAAAGAACTAGGGTTCACCTTTTCCAAATATCTGAACCGGCTTCGTATGGAACACGCAATTTCACTCCTCAATACTACGAATTTAAAAGCCTATCAGATTGCCGAAGCTGTCGGCATTCCAGATGCTTACTATTTCAGCAATTGTTTTAAAAAATACACTGGAAAATCGATTCGTGACTACAGAAAAGGGACAATTTAGCTGTCCCTTTTGTAATACTAAATATATTTTCCGTCTACCTCTATGTCCAATTCACGATAAGAGAAGTAATCAAAGTCTGCCGGAAGTCCTGTGCCCAATCCGTCTACGCTGAACATACCTGTAAATGCCCCGGTAAATGCAGCATCATAAACAGCTTTGATATATTCATCCGACAACTTTGCGGAATCAAACTGATGTGCCGTCTCCTTCCATATCTTTCCGTCAAAAGAATAAAAATACTGATAATATATACCTCTTACTTGGACTTTCAAGTAAATGTATTCTATGCTTTCCGGAATCAAAATTGGATTTTCTTGATATAGGCTGAATGTATTTCCCAAATCTGTTGCAACTACATCAATTACTCTTCCATATTTTTCATTCCAAGTAACTTGAATACAAGACCAGTTTTTTGTATTATAGTAACAGCTCAAGCCTGCAAACTGTTGAATGTTCCACGGTTGGTATGCCATTTTTGTTTCCGCGTCAAACGTAAAGCTCTGCCATCGTCTTGCAACATGCGCCTGTGTGAAAGTAGATGCAAGAGACTGCCTTCCATAAAGTCTTAAATGTCCAGGCCGTTCCTTTAACGAAAGGGTTTCCTCTCCAAGCGGAATCCTAAGTGTTTGAAAATGAATGCTTAACTTTTCCTCATCAAAATCATCTTTTTCTATAAATTGCTCTTTTTCCGCCTCAGCCACATCCATTGGAGCCTCTACCTCAAGCATTCCCTGATGCCCACCTACAATGTGTGGCCAACCGTCTTCATCCCATATAACTTTTTGAATTCCGGTCTCCCTTCCAAGCGGACACCATCCTCTTACTTCTGCAACCGACTCTGTATGGTGATGCAGCGGTCTTCCCATCAAGTGTGTAAAATACCACTCTCCAGACTGGGTCTGCACCAACGAACCATGCCCTGCTTTTTGAATAGAATGAAACGGTGTGTCCAGCGTTGTCAGAAAAGGATCACCAGGCTGTGTTTCAAATTCATCCCAAAGAGTCTTTGCACGTGCAACCCTCTCTTGATGTGCATATACTGTTCCCCCTTGGGCTACAAAAAGATAATAGTATCCGTTAATTTTATACAAATGCGGGCCTTCCGTAAAACGGTCAATAGTTCCTTTATATATAACCCACGGTTTCCCGACTAATTTTTGTTCTCTTTCGGAATACTCTGTGCACATGATTCCATAAAATGGATGATGAAAACTTCTCGGATCCCAATACTGGTTAACCAAATACTTCTTACCATTGTCGTCATGAAACAGAGATGCATCAAAGCCTGCCGTATTGAGCACAATAGGATCTGACCATGGTCCCATAATATCTGTAGCTGTAGTAAGATAATTGACACAATCTTTATAAGCACCATCTGTCACCTTTACATCTGTATACACCAGATAAAACTTCTCATCATAGTAAGATAAATCTGGTGCCCAGATGCCTCCTGAATCAGGATTTCCCGCCATATCTAAAAGTCTCTTTTCATTAATCGGGCAAGTAATCAGTTTCCAATGTGCCAGATCCTTTGATACATGGATTCTAACCCCCGGCCACCACTCAAACGTTGATGACGCAATATAATATACGTCTCCTACCCGAACAATACTTGGATCCGGATGGAATCCTGTCAAAATTGGATTTTTTATTTTCATAGTTTTCTACCTTTCTTTTTGTCATCCTTTTACAGCACCTGCAACCATACCACTTTGTACCTGATTACTAAACAATAAATATATAATTACTGTGGGAAGAGTTGCTACTACAAGCCCTGCCCCCATTGTCCCCCAATCTGTCGTATACTGTCCCACCATCTGCATAATTCCTACCGTCAGTGTTCTATATTTTTCAGAATTGATAAATGTAATTGCAAACATCATTTCATTCCATGTGGATAGAAACGTAAAAATAGAAATTGTTGCTAAAGCAGGCTTTACAAGAGGGAGTATAATAGAGAAAAATGTCTTGAATATCCCACACCCGTCTAAAAATGCTGACTCTTCCAATTCAAGTGGCAGCACTTGAAAGAAACCTATCATAAAAAAGATTGCCATTGGAAGTGCAAATGCTATGTAAGGAACAATAATTGCCTGATAACTATCCAGCATTTTTAAATCTCGGAGCATAATAAACACAGGCAGAAGCACTGCATGAAGCGGAATCATCAGACCGATTGAAAAAAATGGTTTCACAAAACGATTCGCTGTTACCCTCATTCTGGCAATTGCATAAGATACCATGCAGGCAAGTATATCTGATACCACAATCACGATTGCTGTTACCAAAATACTATTCAGCAGGTAATGTCCAACATTTGCATTAAACAATGCATTCTGATAGTTTGACCAGTGAAACTCTTTAGGGAGACCCATTACATTTCCACTATAAATTTCATTATTATCCTTTAGTGAAAAAAACGCGAGAAAGATTAACGGATAAATCTGCACCACCGCAAATGCAATTAATACTATATGGAGCAGAATCTTTGTAGGTTTTATCTTTTTCATTCTTCCCACCTCCTAATAAGTCATGTTTTCTACTTTAAAAAATTTTTCAATAAGGAAATAAAACAGCAAACACTCAAGTACAATAAAAATTGCCATTGCACTTCCCATTCCATATTCCATCCTAGTAAAAATAGATGTATACATTAAAGTACTTGGTACTTCACTTGCATGCAGCGGTCCTCCCTTTGTCAAAACCCATATCAAATCAAAAAGTTTTAATGAACCAATGACTGCAAATGTCAAACTCACTTTCATTGTATTTTTAATTAATGGAATGGTCACATGAAATGCCATCTGCCTTTCGTTTGCTCCATCAATCTGTGCTGCCTCATAGATATCCGCAGGCACACTTTTAATTCCCGTATAAAGAATCAACATATGGTATCCTATATACTGCCATACAATTGGAAAAAAAGAAGCTGCAAGTACAAAACGTTTATCCCCCAGCCAATCAACTCCTTCTAAACCAAAGCTCTTTAAAATTGCATTCAACGCTCCATAATCAGGATTATATATTTTCAAAAATAACTGTCCGATAACCACTGTTGAAAGCAGTACCGGAATGAAGTAAATCGTTCGGTAAGCTTTTTCTCCTTTTATGCTTCTTGCAAGAACAAGTGCAAAAAACAGTGCCGGTATTAGCTGACCAACAATAGATGCCACTGCCAAAATCAGTGAATTTCTAGCCGAAATAAGAAAAGCTTCATTCTTCATCAATGCCAGATAATTATCAATACCGATAAAAACTTTAGCTCCAATCCCATCCCATTGTGTGGTGCTATAATAGCCAGACATAGCAATCGGCACAAATGCCATTATCAGATATATAGCCAATGCCGGAATCACAAAGACAAGGTATGCTTTTTTATTCCCCAACATCTTCTGCATAGCGTTTCTCCTTTCAAAAAATATGACTTTAAAAGCATGAGAGAATCCGGAAAGTCTTCCGGATTCTCTGCTTCTAACTACTGATTTAATGCCTGAAGGTTTGCACAGAAATCTTCCGGTGTTACAGAACCGTCAATCAGCTTCGCAATCTCATTCATGATAGTGTCTGCCTTTGATCCTCCGGTCAGAGAATCTAACCAATATACATATCCAGTTGCATCTGCCGTCAATGTCGCAATTTCCTGTGATAACCGATTTAAATTATCAGTATTACCCATATCAGCCTCCCATGCCGGCATACCTGAACCAGCAAGATACTGATCTTTGGACATCTTCTCACAAATATACTGTGCAACTGCTGCTGCCTCCGCAGGATATTCCGTACTGCTGCTTACCAAGAAAGTTTCCCCTGATCCACCGTGGAATTCATCAATTGTTCCCTTTCCGCCTTCAACAACCGGAAACTTAATAACAGATATTTTCCCTTTTACTGCCGCATCATCTGCTTCGCAGTCACCATTCAGCCAACTTCCCATAAACATCATTGCTGCTCTTCCCTGCTTGAATGCAGCCACAGCATCATCTTCTGACGTCCCCATGGCGCTACTTCCAAAGCCATTTCTTGCCGCAAGCTCCTGTACCAGTTTTGCTGCCTCTTTCAATTCAGGTGTATCAAAAGAACCTGTTCCGTTTAATGCTGCATTAAAGTCTTCTGCCCCTGCCATCCGGATTGCATGAATTCCAAAAATCATCAGACCCGGCCACAAATCTTTTTCTCCAAGTGAAATCGGTGTAATTCCCACAGCATTAAAAGCATCTACTGCTTCAAGAAGTTCATCATAGGTTTCCGGAACTTTTACATTATTCTGCTCAAATAATTCTGTATTTACATACAGTGATGCAACAGCAACACTATATGGGTATCCATATGTCTTTCCGTCAAAAATGAAATTATCCAGTGTTCCGCCCAAGATTCTGCTCTTTACCTCATCTGTCATATACTCATCCAACGGCAATACCAGCCCTGCATCCACATAGGGTTTCATGGTTCCTGCTCCCCAGTTAAAAAACACATCCGGTAATTCATTACCTGCCATTGCTGTCTTTAATTTAACCTTATAAGATTCTGACTCTGTTCCTTCATGCACAACTTCTACATTAGGCATATCTGTTTTAATAGATTCGAGCGCATTATAAAACGCTACATAATTTCCATCTGTGGAATTGGGGTCTGAAAACTGCGACCACAAGGTAATCGTAACCTTCTCACCTTCATCTGCCGAATCCACTTGCGATTCCTGCGCATCCGATGAATCACTTTGCGATTCCTGTACACTGCTTTCTGTCACTTCCGGACTTTTACTTGAATTTCCACAAGCCGTGCATCCCAACACCAAAACTGCTGACATCATTAAACCAATTGTTCTTAATAACCTTTTTTTCATGAGCCTCTCCTTTCAAAATTAACTTTCATTGATAGATTTATTTTATCTTTTCCAAATCTTCATTTGAATAGAATTGCTTTACTACTTTTTAGATTTTTTTGACTCGATTATTATAAAGTTGTAATTTTTTTATTTTTGATGGAATTATTTTTCTTACGTGATACAATAAAAAAACAGCATAGAACAAGTTCTTTCATTAGCCTTGTCTACGCTGTTTTCCACACCCTGCCTGCTTCTCCTTCTCCACAAGAGAGCACATGTCTTCATTATTTATTCGCTATTGGATTTTAGTACATGATAAAGTCAAATATTCCCTCTCCTATATATATTATGAAATAATTGTTTAAACTATTCTTTTAGTCTATAATGAAGTATATAAAGGGTGGTGCGAAAATTTTTAAACCAATGCCGTCAAATCAAAACCTATACTAAAGTCACAGAACCTAACCAATGGTTATCGGAGGTATTATATTTATGATCACAGCAAAATTAAATGTAATAAACAATATCGAGCTCCAAAAGAACGGTTTAAATGCCTTAAAAGAATCCTTGGGCATCACTGGAACAATGCGCTTCTTGGAACAATTTGATAACGGCGGTTCCGGAGATTATACAAAAGAAAAATATGAAAACGATGATGCCGAACCTACAGACTCCGAAATCCGTCAAATGTTTGGGAAATAAGCAATACTTATTTTAAGTATGCTTATTTCTCCTATAGCCTCCACTCACAGCCGCCCCACTTGTTACTCCGCTGTCACAAGGGACTCCGCCAGCTCATATTCCACTGCGTAATCGCCCGGCTGTAAACAGCATAACCCTTCCCTCACATCGGCAAACATAACATTTTCCGATTCAAAGGTTTCCTGTTTTGCCATAGGCAGACGCAGGACTGCGCTGCATCCAAAGGGCACGCTGACAGACAATCTCACATGAGAAGGATCCGTCATTTCCCACGCGCACCGCCATAAGCCTGCGGGAGAATCATACCGCCCATCCATGCTTCTAAGCTCCCAGCTCAAAGTAGGAATAAACTCTACTTTTGTAAAGCCCGGCGCATCCTCACAGGGCTGAATACCGGCGCTGTGGCGGAATATCCATTCTTCCACGGAACCATAAGCATAATGATTCATGCTGTTCATGCCGATTCCGGATATTGTACCATCGGAAAGCAGGCTGTTCCAACGCTCCCAAACTGTAGTTGCTCCCAGCTTTACCTCATTCAGCCATCCCGGATATTCCTCATTCAGAAGAAGCCCATAGGCAAGCCGGTCATAACCATTGTCAGAGAGCACGTTGCATAAAAGCGGTGTTCCCACAAAACCAGTCCTCAGCTTATTTCCACTGTCCTCAAATAGCTTTTCCAGCTGTTTCTTTGTCAGGTCAATATTATCCGATAAGTGATATTTTAAGGTTAAGATTAACGCCGTCTGCGTTTTGATGCAGCACCTTCCGGTAACGCTGTAATACTCATTCTTCACCACCGAAAACTGCTCATTCGAAAGCTTTTGGTAAGCCTCCTCTTCCTCCTTTTTGCCAAGAACCCTTGCCGCCTTTGCCACCAATCCGGCGCTCACCGCATAATAAAGATTGGCAATAAACTCTTCATCCGTTGCTCCTCTGACCTCTTCTGAGTTACCATTTAAGTTATCCAGGGCAAGCCAGTCCCCATAATGAAATACGTAACGCCAGCCGTGGTCATCACCGTCCACCCTGCGCACATAATCCACCCAAGACTTCATACTGGCAAACTGGTCTTCCAAAATACTTTTATCCCCATAAAATAAGTACAAATTCCAAGGGATGATACACGCCGCATCTCCCCACACGCAGGCAGTGGTCTCCTTCCCGAAAGAAGGAATCGTATCCGGCACTTTCCCGTCTAATCCTCTTTGTTCGCTTGCCATATCATAAAGATACTTCGCATAAAAAGCATAAGTATCCTTTAAATAAGTTGCCGCAGCGGAAAACACCTGAGCATCTCCGGTCCAGCCCATGCGCTCATCCCTCTGAGGGCAGTCCGTGGGCACATCCACAAAATTACTTTGAAGTCCCCACCGCACATTGCTGATCAGCCGGTTCACCAGCTCATGTCCGGTCTTCAGGCTTCCCTTTTCTTCAATATCGCTGTACAACGCTAATCCCTTCAGGTCTTCTTTCCTTAAATTCGCCGCCCCGTCAACCTTTACATAACGGTATCCGTAAAAAGTAAAATGAGGAACAATCTCCGTCTCTTTACCATCCGATACATACCAGTATTCCGATTTCGCCGAACGCAGATTTTCATTATAAAAATTGCCGTTCTGCAAAATTTCTCCTGTCTGGATATGTATTTTTGTTCCTGCCGGTTCCTTTACCTTTAAAGAAAAGAGTCCCGTAAATTCCTGCCCCAAATCAAAAACCTGCTCCCCTGCCGGCGTGGCAAGAAGCTCCACCGGTTCAAAAATTTGTTGAATCACAACAGGAAGGCTCATTCTCTCTGTCAGCTTCCCTTGCGGCGGTTCACAACAGACGGCAGGCTCCGTCGGCAGTTCCTTTAAAGTATCATCACGACACTCCCCGTCATAAATATTAGAAAAGGTAATGTTACTGCGCCGTACCGTCCAGCTCTCATCCGTTCCGATAACGTCCTCCGTCCCATCTGAATAGGTAATCCGGACTTCCGCAATCAGTTTCCACTCATTTCCATATATTCCCGACCCGTCATTTTCCCAAAAGCCGAATTTTCCCTTATACCATCCATTCCCCAAAAGCACAGACAGCTTCCCGTCTCTCCGTATCAGCTCCGTCACATCGTAAGTCTGATACTGTATCCACTCCTTGTAATTGTTACAGTACGGAGTCAAATATTCCTGTCCAATCCTCACCGGATTTCCTGCTGCTCCTTTTTCAGAAGGAAAATAGTATGCTTCGTACAATCCAAGACCGCTGATATATAATCTGGCACAGGCTACATCCTTTTGAGGAATTATCTCTTTTTCAAAATAAGGATGACGGCTCTCCTCGTTATTACAGGTAATCCACTCTGCCTGCCAAGGTTCCTGCCTTTTCCCCGTCTCAAACCACTGCACCTCTCCCGATGCTTCCTCGTCTGCATCACTCCGCACCGTCACCGTCCAATAATAACGGGTATAAGGCATTAAATCCATCTTAACGCCAAACCCCAGAGGATCCGCTTTCGCGTCAAACCCTGAGTCAAACAAAATCTCCTCCATCTGTGCATCCGCTGCCACCTGTATTCTGGCTTCCTTTTGCCTCCTGCCAACCGCTCCGGACACCTTCCAAGTAAATACAGTGCGCTCCATACGGAATCCAAGGGGATTTTTCAAGTGATTGACCTTCATGTCATAGATTTTCATGATGCATTTCCTCTTTCTTATTAATTTCAAATTTAATATATTTTTTGAATTTGTTTGTCTTCGTTCAGAATTGGGAGCAAATCCGATGGTGCCCGCAAATAATATACTGCCGGTGTCTCCTCCGTATGGCTTCCCCATACCGCCAGAGCAAAATCTACCCCGGCGTTCTCAGCGCACTGACTATCGTGAACACTGTCACCCACATATAAAACTTCTTTCTTCCCCAGTCCGGAAAGCTCCATATATTTCAAGAGCGGTCCCGCCGTCGGCTTATGTTCCGCGGTGTCATCTGCACAGACTTTTATTTCAAAATATTTACTGATTTTGAGTTTATCAAAGTCTTTTTCTAATAATTCCCTTGACCTCGATGAGGCAAGTCCCAGCTTATATCCCCTATGTGTCAATTCCTGCAAGAGTTCTTCTATCCCCTTGTGAATTGATGTCATATTTTCATACCGGCGCAGCATCTCAATCCAAAGCTCCATCCCTGCCGGTATGTCTTCCACATTCAGCCTTTCCAAGGTATCCTCACCCAGTATCCCCAAGCAGAATGCCAGCTCCTCAAATGGGTATTCCTTTCCCTTTATCTGACGCATCACATCCTGAAGCGAATACAAAATAGCCTTTTCGTTGTCCACTAATGTTCCGTCAATATCAAAAACAATATGCTTGTACATCATTTCACCTGCCTGTTCTTTTATGCTAAATTCGTATTGACTGTTTTACGCGGAGGATTCACTCTCTTGAATCGTAACGCCATGACTATACCTTACCATAGACTACTTTCATTATCAAGCAGGCTTCTTAACAGAAAAAGATTTGATGTTCCTGTAAACTCATCAAATCTATGCAACATTGTCAAGTGATGAATTTAATTTTGTTCAAAAAAATCTTGATATTATGTATTCTGCTGCATATAATAGAGGTAAAGAAAGTAAAGAAAACCAAGCAACAATGAAAGGATGATGAATATGGAAGTTGCAAAAATTTCCAGTAAAGGGCAGATTACCATTCCTATATCTGTGAGAAATAAGCTGAAGCTGAAAGCGGGAGATAAGATTGTTATTTTAGAAGAAAACGGACGGTTTTATTTTGATAATTCAGCGGTACTGGCATTTAAGAGGGTAGAAGATGCTTTTGCCGGGGAAGCAGAGAACGCAGGCTTTTCTACCGAAGAAGAAATGCAGGACTATATGAAAGAAATCCGAAAAGAAGTCAGGGGGTATTAGTTTTGCGGGTAATGCTTGATACCAACATTTTTATTTCCATGATTTTTTTCCCATCCCCACAAACAAGAGACCTGGCAAAAAGACTGGCAGACAATCACCAGATTGTAATATGCGATTATGTAATCGAGGAATTACGGCTTGTAACTGACCGAAAATTTCCGGCGAAGAGGCAGTTCCTTGACCATTTCTTTTTGGAACTTCCTTTTGAATTGGTCTACACACCGAAAACATTGAATTTAAATGAGTTTCCTGAAATGCGTGATACAAAGGACTCGCCTATATTGGCAACAGCAATTATGGAGGGAATCGACGTATTTGTAACTGGTGATAAAGATTTTCTTGTTTTAGATGTGGAAATACCTGAAATTATCACAATGGCAGATTTTTTGGAACAATATTAAGAGAATCCACATCTGCTGAATCACAGCAGATATGGCTTCAAATTTTTACAGTTCCCCAACAAAATTATAAACAATCCGCACTTCCTGTGTCTTTATACCGTCAACCTTCTCCGGCTTGCCTATCAGTATGCGGTTAATCAGCCGGTTTAACACCGTTTCGTCAAGCCCCGTAATAGCGGCATACCGCTTGATTTGACGCTAATACCTCTGTCCTTTACGGATTCAAATCCAGTTCCATAGTGCTTTCCCAGAACTTAACTATTTGATAAGCGTTATAGGTGAAACTGTCTGGAAAACAATCATTCCATCAAACGCTTCATTCGGAACAATCGTTGTTGTATATGCCGCTTTCATCATCTTTTGCATTCCTAGCAAGCTCACGTTTAGCGTAGTAATTGTCTGCTCGTTGCTCGTGGGAATCAATTCAGCTCAGGCGTTTTAGTTTTCATTCATCTTTGCAAATTTTGCCACCTAAATGTAAAGAAAAAGAACATCATGCAAAAGAATTTAACAATTGCAATAATATAGCATTTTGGTTTATATTTAATCACATAAGAAAAACAAGTTTACCAGTTATCGGCATTCGAAAATATTCAGATTTCTATGATTTCCATCATTTCCATTGGCGTAACAATAAAGTCCCTAATCGGATAATGTTTCTGATTCCCCGTCACTAAATACGCATTATCATTCCTCTTTTCCATAGCCACCTCATAAAATATCAAATCATCCATATCAACAAGGATTTCTCCCATAGGCTGTGGAAAAACCTCCATGCCAAATTCTTTAACTGCCATAAGTATCTTCTGTATGGACTTCTCTTGAAATTGAAATTTATCTCTATGAAGCACCTCATCATATTCAGCCAAAATCTCATTATGATACAGCGGCACAATCCTGCCATCAAGAATCGCCCGCAACACTTTTACCGTTGCGGCATCGCTATTTTTCGACAGAAGGGCAGATATAAATACATTTGTGTCTATTACTGCATAATATATCATGTCATTACCTCTTTTTTCTTTCTGCTCTTGCCGCCGATATTTCTGCATTGATTTCTTCCAGTGTCATCTCTGGAAGATTACTTGCCTGCGCCCGTAGTTCTTCAAAAGCTCTCATTGCTTCAGCTCTTGTAACCGTATTCTCTGGAAGTCTTACATCGAATGGAACGCCTTTGACTATTTTGCTTTTATTCATAAACATACGCAATGCTGTAGGTAAGTCCATCCCAAGAGATTCGTAGATTTCTGTCACTTCCTGTTTTAATGCCTTATCTGCACGGAACTGAATCAATACTTGTTCTGCCATAATATACCTCCGTTCTACTTCATAGCGTAGTTGTTTTGCAGTTGTTTTTAATACTATTATATGCTTGATTTCAAATTCTATCAAGATGAACACAAGAATTTCGCCGCCTTGATCTTAGCAGCTCAGGCGTTCTAGTTCTCATTCATCCTTGCAAGCTTTGCCGCCTTGATCTTAGCAGCTCAGGCGTTCTAGTTCTCATTCATCCTTGCAAGTTTCGCCGCCTGATCTGCGGCGATGCAGGCGTCAATAATCTCCTGAATATCCCCATTCATGACCTTATCCAGCTTGTATATCGTTAATCCGATGCGGTGGTCTGTCACGCGCCCCTGAGGGAAGTTGTAAGTACGAATCTTCTCAGAGCGGTCTCCGGTGCCGATCTGGCTCCTCCGAAGCTCCGCCTCCGCGTCGTGACGCTGCTGCTGCTGAATATCGTAAAGCTTTGCTTTCAGCAAGGCAAATGCCTTTGCCTTGTTTTGAAGCTGGGATTTTTCTGTCTGGCTGTATACCACAATTCCAGTGGGATAATGGGTAAGGCGCACCGCAGAGTCGGTGGTGTTAACGCACTGCCCTCCGTTTCCGGAAGCACGCATAACGTCAATACGAATATCCTTTTCATCAATTACAATATCAATATCCTCATCCACTTCGGGCATCACTGCCACGCTGATGGTCGAGGTGTGAATGCGCCCGCCGGACTCTGTCTCCGGCACACGCTGTACACGGTGCACGCCGCTCTCATATTTTAGTCTGGAATAAGCACCCTGTCCGGAAATCATAAAGTTCACTTCCTTCATGCCTCCGATTCCAATCTCGTCCACGTTCATGGTCTCTACCTTCCAGCGCTGTCCCTCCGCATAATGAACATACAGCCGGTACATTTCTGCCGCAAATAAAGCCGCCTCGTCACCGCCTGCTCCTGCACGGATTTCCACAATAACGTTTTTGTCATCATTGGGATCCTTGGGAAGAAGCAGAATCTTCATCTCCTGTTCCAGCTCCTCAATGCGCTTTTTGCCCGCATTCAGCTCCTCCTTCAGCATTTCGCGCATGTCTTCATCGGATTCCTCATCCAGCATGACAAGAGAATCTTCCACATCCTGTTTTGTCTTTTTGTACTCTTTGTACGCCTCCACAATCGGGGTCAAATCGCTCTGCTCTTTCATCAGTCTGCGAAACCGTTCCTGATTGTTGGTCACATCGGGTTCGCCAAGCGCCCCCATAATCTCCTCAAAGCGGATCAAAAGATCCTCCAATTTGTCAAACACGTTAATCCCTTACCTTTCTGACAGCCACTGTCAAATAATAATCAGTATTTATGCAAATTATTTCATTATATTCTATGTTTTTGAAATACTAGATTTTGGAAAATCTTCCATAAACTACCCGGTCAAGCCCTGCTAAATCCTTGCACACCGTCACATCCCGGTAACCGGCATCTCCCATATATGCCGAAACCTGTCCTGCCTGATCAGCTCCAATCTCCAAAAAGAGCATTCCTCCAAAGTGCAGATGCGCACCTGCCTGAGCAATAATTTGGCGGTAAAAGGCAAGACCGTCTTCTCCGCCGTCAAGCGCCATCATCGGGTCATGATCCCGGACCTCCTCCATCAGCCCCAGAATATCACCGCTTGGGATATAGGGCGGATTAGATACGATAACCTCGTACTTTCCCTCAATCCTTTCAAAAAGGTCACTACAGACAAACTCCGCTTCAAGCCCCAACCGGTAGGCATTCTCCTCCGCGATCCTAAGAGCCTCTTTTGACAAATCGGAGCCAGTTCCCGCACAGTCATTTGAATATTTAAGAAGGCTCAAAAGAATACAGCCGGAACCGGTACACAAATCCAGTATCCGCATTCCGTCGTGCAAAAACCGCATGACCTCCTCCACCAGCGTTTCCGTATCCTGCCGGGGTATCAGAACATCCGGAGACACCTTGAATTTAAGTCCCATAAATTCCTGATAACCGATAATGTGCTGCAGCGGAACATGACGGCTTCTCTGTTCGATATAGTTTACATAACATTCCTTCTGCTGTTCTGTGACCAAATAATCACCATGGGCTAACAGGGTGTTCTGATCAGTATCACACACCGCTTCCAAAAGAAGCCTTGCATCCAGCAAAGCTTCCTCAATTCCCGCCTTCTGCAGACGCTCCGCGCCCATGCGGTAGATAGCTGCATACTCCATTTATTCATCCTCATCCGCTGTTTCAGCAGAAGCATCCTCTCTCATCCATGACTCTTCGTATCCAAAATTTTCCTTTAAATATACTTTCCAGTCAAACACCGCCTCCACGGATTTAATGGCAACCTCCGCCATACTCTCATCCGGCTCCTTGGTGGTCAACCGCTGTAAAAACATTCCGGGCGCTGAAATAATGCGCACAAAAATATTATCCGTCCTCCCTGCAAGCCGGATAATCTCGTAAGAAATTCCGGCAATCACCGGGATCAGCAGGATTCGCAAAGCCAGCTTAAGCGCCGGATTATCCACCCGGATAAAGAAAAACAAAATGATGCTCACAAACATAACAAAGAACAAAAAACTGGTTCCGCATCTCTTATGAATACGGGAGCTGCGCATCACATTGTACACCGTGAGCGGTCTTCCTTTTTCAATGCAGTTAATGCATTTATGTTCCGCCCCGTGATACTGATACAGCCTGTGAATATCTTTCATCAAACTGATTCCCACCACATAAGCAAAAAAGATTATGATACGGATAGCGCCCTCCAAAATCGCCAAAAGAGAAGCGTTTCGAATATGCTCCGAAAGCAGCGACGACAAAAAGAAGGGCAGAAGGATAAAGATTCCTACGGCAAGCACAACCGAAATCACCGTGGTAATTCCCATCAGGATGTTTTCGCCTCTGCCGCCTGACACTTTATCTAATGCTTTATCAAGCACCGTCTCCTTTGCCTCCTCATCTTCATAAAAAGATGCTGAATAGTTCAGCGTTTTCACTCCGATGCGCAGAGAGTCAATAAAGTTAAATACGCCTCTGATAAAGGGAATCTTGGTAATCTTACTGTCGTGGAAACAGCCGTGGAAAACATCTACCTCCACCTCGATCTCTCCATCCGGCTTTCTCACCGCCACCGCATAATCGTCTTTATTCCGCATCATTACGCCCTCTAAGACCGCCTGGCCGCCGATTCCCGAGGAGCGGCTGGAACGATTGGAGCGATTGATTTTTTTCTTTTTCATATGTTATTTGCCTTTCTAAATACTGTCAAAGAGAGCGCCGAATAATGGTGCGCGCCGATTGTCTGACTAATATTATGAAAGGTTGAGATGTAACACCTCAACCTTTTCGTGCATAACTATTTGCTTACTACGCCGTACTTTCTGTTGAACTTGTCAATACGTCCGTCCGCTCTTGCCGCCTTCTGCTGACCTGTGTAGAATGGATGGCACTTAGAACAAACTTCAACGTGAATATCCTGTTTGGTTGAACCTGTTACAAATGTATTGCCACAGTTGCAAGTTACGGTTGCCTGATAAAACTCAGGATGGATTCCTTCTTTCATTTTAAAAATATGCTCCTTTCTCTGTCTCAAAATTTGCATTCGATAATTTTCGGTTATGGTTTAACTCCATCAACCTCTCTATAAGTCAATTAAAATAACTACGTTTCGCCCGAAACAGCTTTTTAATTGTATCACAGGCTATCCTATGTTGCAAGCCCTTTTTACAATTTTAAAAGAAATTACAGCCACTTAATCTTTTTCACCATATGGACAAATTCCTGATTATTTCTGGTTCTTGCGAACATATCCAGAATCTTGTCCACAGCCTCCTCCGGCTTCATGCCGTTTAATGCCTTCCGGATAATATTGATGGCTTCCAGCTCATCCGGCGCCAGTAAAAGATCCTCTCTTCTGGTGCTTGACTTGGGTATGTCAATTGCCGGAAAGACTCTCTTTTCGGAAAGCTTGCGGTCCAGAACAAGTTCCATGTTGCCGGTTCCTTTAAATTCCTCGTAAACCACGTCATCCATCTTGCTTCCGGTCTCTACCAGCGCCGTTGCAAGTATGGTCAGGGAACCGCCCTCACGCATATTTCTAGCCGCACCAAAGAACCGCTTCGGCATATGAAGCGCCGCCGGATCAAGACCGCCGGATAAGGTACGTCCGCTGGGGGGAACCGTCTGATTGTAAGCTCTGGTTAATCTGGTAATGCTGTCAATCAATATCATAACGTCCTTTTGGTGTTCTACCAGACGCTTACCTCTCTCAATTACCATCTCGGAAACTCTCTTATGATGCTCAGGGAGTTCATCAAAGGTGGAATAAATCACTTCCACATTCGGACCTTCAATGGCTTCCTTAATGTCGGTAACTTCCTCAGGACGCTCATCAATAAGCAGAATAATCAAATGAACTTCCGGCGAATTGCGCTTAACGGACTGCGCCACTGCCTTAAGCAGCGTTGTCTTACCTGCCTTGGGGGGAGATACGATCATACCTCTCTGTCCCTTTCCGACCGGGCTGAGCAGATCCATGATACGCATTGCCACACTTGCGCCGGGCATTTCCAAATGAAGCCTTTCATTGGGGAAAATAGGCGTCATGTCCTCAAAATTTCTTCTTTTGGCGGCCTCCTCCGGCGTATATCCGTTGATGGTCTTAACATAAAGGAGCGCCGCAAATTTCTCTCCCTGAGTTCTCACTCTCGTGTTTCCCACGAGAATGTCTCCTGTTTTTAATCCAAATCTTCTGATCTGGCTGGGCGCCACATACACATCATGATCTCCGGGAAGATAATTGGCACAGCGTATAAAGCCGTATCCATCGGGCATAACCTCCAAAATGCCATCGGCTGTGATTCCGCTGTCAAGCTCTGCCGGATACTTGTCCTCTTCGCTCTTAGCCTCCTCCGTCCGGCTCTCCTGACGTTCATTTTGGGTCTCCTGACGCTCCTTAGACGCCAGTGCTTCTGCCTTGTCGCCAGCCTCCGCACTGCGTCCCTCAGAACGCTCGCCCTTTCCTGCCGGACGCTCCGCCCTCCTGCCGTCCGCTCTGGGAGCCTTCTCCATGACTCCCTTGGGCTGCACGCTCTTTCCTTCCGCCTTGTCCTTCTCATCCTCTGCAAGCATCAGCTCGACAAGCTCCGCCTTTTTCATCGTCGAAGTGCCTTTCAGTCCTCTTGCCTTTGCGATTGCCTTCAAATCGGCAAGTCCTAAAGACTCGTATTTTTCTCTCATAAAATGTAACCATACCTTTCTATTATAAATAATCAAATTCTGCACAAAAAATAATTTTTCTTTTGGGAAAAATATACGATCTGTCATTTGAAATGTTTACAAAGGATATTATACAACATATTTATCAAAATAGAAAGCATTTTTTTAAATTTTTTATTATACAGCAATTCAGCCTTGCAGGAACGGAACATGACACGGAACTTTCCCGTTGCCCGAAACTGCAAGGCTAAGCTGTTATACTTAATCGCTTAAAGATCTCTTTACCGAAACCTCAATCTTCTTATTATAACAGGAGAAGGTATCCTCCACCCATTTCTGATCCGGCTTCGGGGTCAGAAGACTCACCACCGGAACAATCACAAGCCCTGCCAGCATTGCAAACGCACCTGCGTTGATGGGCGACTGTAATAATACCGGGAAACTGCTCCTCGCCAGCATATTTAAAATCATAAATCCCGCTCCAAAAACAAAGCTTACATAGCATGCCGCCTTGGTTGTCCTTTTCCAGTATAGCCCATAAAGGAACGGCGCCAAAAATGCCCCCGCAAGCGCTCCCCAGGAAACGCCCATAAGCTGAGCAATAAAGGTAATATTGCTTTTATACTGTATCCCTGCAATCACTGCGGAAATAGCTATAAACACCACAATCAGCACCCGCATGATCAGCACCTGTCTTTTTTCATCCATGTCCTTAATCACATGCCCTTTGAGCACGTCCAATGTCAATGTGGAACTGGACGCCATAACTAAGGAAGACAGGGTTGACATGGAAGCCGAAAGCACCAGAATCACTACCAGGCCGATTAAAATCGGTGAAAGCCCGGAAAGCATAGTGGGAATCACAGAGTCATATCCGTTTGCCGCAATATCAATCTGGTCGGAGAATAATCTTCCGAAACCGCCAAGGAAATAGCATCCGCCGGAAACCACTACCGCAAAAAGCGTGGAAATAATGGTTCCCTTTTTGATGGATTCCTCACTCTTAATGGCGTAAAATTTTTGAACCATCTGAGGCAGTCCCCAAGTGCCCAGCGAAGTCAAAATAACGACCCCGAGAAGATTCAGCGGATCCGGTCCAAAGAAGGAAGCAAATACGCCCGGCTGTGTGGAAACCGTCTCATCCTGAATGGAAGCAAGCCCGTTCAGCGCCTCCATGAACCCTCCGTTGGTCTTCAGCACTGCCGCAATGACTATCACAATTCCTACCAGCATAATCATTCCCTGCAAAAAGTCATTGATTGCGGTTGCCATATAGCCTCCGGCAATTACATAAATTCCCGTCAAAACTGCCATTGCCACAATACATACGGTATAGTCAATGTCAAACGCCATCCCAAACAGGCGGGACAATCCGTTATATAAGGAAGCCGTATAAGGAATCAGAAAAATAAATACGATGACTGACGCGCAGATTTTAAGCCCCTTTGACTGAAATCTGGTTCCAAAAAACTCCGGCATTGTGGCACTGTCCAAATGCTGGGTCATGACTCTGGTTCTTCTTCCCAAAATCACCCATGCCAACATAGAGCCGATCAGCGCATTTCCAATGCCAATCCAAGTGGATGCAATTCCATATTTCCATCCAAACTGTCCTGCATATCCTACAAAGATTACCGCTGAAAAGTAAGAAGTTCCATAGGCAAAAGCGGTAAGCCAGGGGCCTACGCTTCTCCCTCCCAAAACGAACCCGTTTACATCGGTAGCGTGTTTTCTACAGTAAAATCCAATGCCGACCATAGCACCGAAAAATACCAGTAACATTAAGATTTTGATAATCATTTTCTTTTCTCCTTTTAACTTCTGATCTGTGCCTCTACCAGCCTTGTCCCACAGTAAATCTCACGCAGCTTGGGCTTTTCGATTTTACCGGTAGGGTTTCTGGGAATCTCTGCAAAAACTACCTTGTGGGGACGCTTATATCTGGGAAGCTTTAAGCAGAAATTCATGATTTCCTCTTCGGTGCACTCCATATCAGGCTTTAACTCAATCACTGCAAGGGTTGTCTCACCCAGCCGCTTATCGGGAATGCCGATTACCGCCACGTCATGCACGGCGCCGTGATTGCGGATAAAATCCTCAATCTGCACCGGATAGATATTTTCACCGCCGCTGATGATCACGTCCTTTTTCCTATCTACCAGAAAAATAAATCCATCTTCATCTTCCATTGCCATATCTCCGGTAAAAAGCCATCCATCCGGAGAAAGGACTTCTGCGGTGGCTTGCTCGTCATTGTAATAGCAGGTCATAACGCCGGGACCCTTCACGGCAAGCTCTCCCACGTCTCCGCGCTTTACTTCTTCCCGGTTTTCGTCCACAATCTTTACCTTCCATCCAAATCCCGGTTTTCCAATAGCGCCAACCTTATGTATATTTTCCACCCCCAAATGCACACAGCCCGGGCCAATGGACTCACTCAGCCCGTAATTGGTGTCATACTGATGCGACGGAAAATAACTGCACCAATGCTTAATCAGACTGGGCGGAACCGGCTGAGCCCCGATATGCATCAGCCTCCATTGGGAAAGCTCATAGTCTTCCAATTTCAGCCTTCCGCTGTCGAGGGCTTCCAGAATATCCTGCGCCCAGGGCACTAACAGCCAGACTATGGTACATTTTTCCTTAGACACCGTATCCAAAATATATTCCGGCTTCGTTCCTTTTAAAAGGATCGCTTTGCTTCCTGAGAGCAGGGAACCAAACCAGTGCATCTTTGCTCCTGTGTGATAAAGAGGCGGAATGCAGAGAAAAACATCGTCCCTGGTCTGTCCGTGGTGGTTCTGTTCCACCCGGCAGGAGTGGATTAAACTCTCATGATTGTGCAGAATCGCCTTGGGGAATCCGGTAGTCCCCGATGAGAAATAAATTGCAGCATCATCCGCCTCCGTCAGCGCAATCTTGGGCGCGGTGCTGGAACAGTTGGATGTCAGCGAATTGTAATCCTCCGCAAAGGAAGGGCACGGTTCTCCCACAAAAAACAACAGCCGGTTCTTGCTGATGGTATCTGCAATCTCCTCCACGCGTCCGATAAACTCCGGGCCAAAAACTAAAATATCTGCCTCTGCAAGATTCACGCAATATTCGATTTCGTCCGATGCATAGCGGAAATTTAAAGGCACCGCCAGCGCACCCGTCTTCAAAATGCCAAAATAAATAGGCAGCCACTCTAAACAGTTCATCAAAAGGATTGCCACCTTATCACCCTTTTTAATTCCTCTTTGAAGCAGCAGATTCGCAAACCGGTTTGCCTTTTCATCAAAAACCCTCCAAGAGATTTCCCTGCGGTAATGAGTCAGGGGATTCGGCTCCATCAGTTCATATTCCTTCCACGTCACCCGGCGGACTTCCTTCACCTCCGGATTGATTTCCACCAGACAAATCTCGTCTCCATAGCTCCTGCTGTTCTGCTCCAGCACATCAACAATTGTCATTTTCTCTTCGCCTTTCTTTCGTCACACTAATAGTAAACGGCATTTGTTATGTCGTTCACCACAATTTAAAGCTTTAACGCTTTGACTTATAAAAGTATACCTAAAAGAGACGGTATTGTCAACAGCGTTTGAAATCCGCCCTTTTCCCTATGACATATTTCTATCTTTCCGTGATGCGCATCTATAATCTGCTTCACAATCCGCAGTCCAAGCCCATGCTGTTCTCCAAAAGCCGCGGTATCACAGTACAGGGAGCATAGTGCGTAATTCAGTCTTTCCATCTGCTCATCCGACACGCCTGCCCCATCATCCGCAACGCGTATTACACAGTCCTTTTCCTTTAATGCAATTGATACCCAAATCCGGCATCCGTCCTCATTATGGTTGATACTGTTTTGAATCAGATTTGCAACGGCGCGCCGAAGCAAATCGCTATCCGCCTCAACCTCACAGACCGCAAACCCGGCATCCGTCCCCCATTCTATCGGAAATTTATCTTCTATATCCAAATTCACAAAATCCGTGACCACTTGACGGACGATGGCAACAGCATTCTCCTTTTTGAATTTAAGAGGCTGTGCGTGATATTCCAGCCGGGAGGCAAGATTCAGGTCGTCAACCAGATCTTTTATTTTTCTGCTCTGCCTTACAATCACCGTGGCTTTTCTACGTTCGCTCTCCAAAAGAGCTCCGGAGCTTTCCAACTGTCCGGCATATCCCATCACCATCGATAAGGGCGTCCGGATGTCATGGGAGATGCCTGCAATCCAGTTTGCCCTTGCGGTTTCCTTCTTTTGCAGTTCTGATGCCTGCTCCTGCAAAGTCATGGACGTCCTGTTAATACTTTCCGCCAGCTCAGACAGCGCCCCCTTTTCCTCTACATGCACCGGAATCCCCTCCGCCAGCCCCTGTATTCCACCGATTATAGGCTTGATGGAGCGGATCAGCCCAAAGTTGGCGGCCACATAAATTAGGAAAATCAATCCCATATTTATTCCTAAAGCAATCAATATATTTCTCGGAAGGCTGGCAATAAAATCATAGTCCCAGTTCGCCCGTGTGAGCTTCCAATAGCTGTCTTTCGGGTATCCCAGCACCAAAATTCCTTCCTCTGCCTCCCCGGTAAAAGCCGGATAACCGTTCACATATCCCCGCGACAAATCGGCAATTTCAGACAAGGTGTACTGCATGGGAATCCCTTCCGGCAGATTGTCCGACTGCCAGATGACTTTTCGGGTATCGTTATCAATCAAAATACCCCAGACGTTTTGCTCTTCCAATTCCTCACGCATCTCATCCGCAGGCAAATATCCCTCTTCCGTCCATTGGAATCCTTCCGCCGTCCATTGTGCGGTGTCCCATGCAGAAACGGCGGAAATGTTTCTCACAAAGACCAGTCCAAAAAAGATTATGTTTAAAATTACAAGTATCAGGATACTCAATATCATAATGCCTACAAAACGGCGTATCAGCTTTGGTATGCTCCTCATTCTATTTTCCCTCCACAATCAGCTTATAGCCCAGCCCTTTCACCGTGACCAGAGAGACGGGCTGGGAAGGATTCTGTTCAATTTTTTCCCGGATACGGCGTATATGCGCCATCAAAGAGTTTTCGTACCCAAAGGGATTGTCGCCCCACGCCGCCTCACACAAAGCGTCAATCGTCACAATCCGCCCTGCGCCGCGGTATAACGCCGACAATAATTCATACTCTTTTGCTGTAAGAGGAATCTGTTCCCCATTTTTAATCACCTCCGCACGGGAAAAATCAATTTGACTGCCCCGCAGGCGGACAAGCGGATTTTCTTCCTTATAGCTCCTTCTAAGGACTGCCATAACCCGAAAACAAAGCTCCTTCGGCAAAAACGGCTTTACCATATAGTCATCCGCGCCTAGTCCAAAACCCTTGAACTTGCCCTCCTCTTCCCCGCGCGCCGTCAAAAATAATACCGGATGGTCCCTGTCGCGTTTCAACTGCTCTAACAGTTGAAATCCGTCCCCGTCGGGAAGCATTACGTCAAGAATTGCCAGCTCAGGGCGAAATTCCCGGGCTTCTTCCAGCGCACGGCTTATGCTGTCTGCCGTTCTCACATTTTCAAATCCATATTCCGTCAAAATCTCAAAGACCATGTCCAAAAGCTTCTGTTCATCATCCACAAGCAGTATCCGTTTTCTTAATAAGTAATCATCGCCCATGCTTAAATCTCCTTAAGACCTCTTTTTGGCAAGCCTGCTAATCGGCTTTGTAACTATTGTATCACAAATCCCTTGTTCTTTTGCCCTTCTGTAAAAATGTAAGGTAAATGTAAGACAGCGGAAAGGTTAACGCAAGATCCGCAGAGTATGATAAGACTTGAAAGGAGAGATTACTATGAATACTATCATTGAAACAGAACATTTAACCAAAAAATTTAAATCTTTTGTTGCGGTAAACGACATTTCACTCCATATCCGCAAAGGGAGTATTTACGGATTTTTGGGTCCCAACGGAGCTGGAAAATCCACTACCATGAAAATGCTTTTAGGGCTGACCGCGCCGACCAGAGGAAGCTTTACCATTGACGGAAAGCACTTTCCCGAAGACCGCCTTGCCATTTTAAAAGGCGTTGGATCTCTGATTGAATCGCCTTCTTTTTATGCAAATCTGACTGGCAGGGAAAATCTTGATATAATCCGCCGTATTTTAAGACTTCCCGAAACCGCCGCCGATGATGCGCTGGAGCTGGTTGGGCTTTCCGAATTTGGCAGCCGGCTTGCAAAAAAATATTCGCTGGGCATGAAGCAGAGACTCGGGCTTGCCGGAGCCTTAATCGGCAGACCGCCCGTTTTGATTCTGGACGAACCCACCAACGGGCTTGACCCTGCCGGCATCCATGAAATCCGCAATCTAATTAAGTCTCTGCCCGGTCTCTACGACTGCACCGTCTTAATTTCCTCGCACATGCTGTCGGAAATTGAGCTGATGGCTGACGACATCGGGATCCTGAATCATGGCAGGCTGCTGTTTGAGGGCAGTCTGGACGACTTACGGCAGAGAGCGTTACAGTCCGGATTCTCTGCGGAGCATCTGGAAGATATGTTTCTATCTATGGTTGAAGAGGATAATACCCACAGAAAGCAGAGGGCGCAGTTATGAAAATGCTTCTGATTGAACTTCAAAAAGAAAAACGAACCGGAATTGTCCCGCTCATGCCTGCCGTTGGGATTTTGGGCGCTCTGTATGCCCTTGTAAATTTTCGCGTGCGGAAGGAGACGCTTCTTGACCTGCCGTTACCTCCCATGGATATCCTGCTCACTCAGCTGTACGGAATGATCATGATTCTGAACCTGTTCGGCGTCATCGTCACTGCCTGTATGCTTTACAATATAGAATTTCAAGGAAACGCCGTCAAAAAAATGTGCCTGCTTCCCGTAAAGATTTCCGCCGTATACCTTTGCAAGTTCTTTCTTTTGACGGTGATGCTTTTGCTTGCTGTCTGCATCCAAAATCTTGCCCTTGCAGGAATCGGCATGACAGATTTACCGCCGGATGCCTTTCATCCCCAAATGCTGACCGCTTTTGCCGGATATTCCTTCCTGACATCCATGCCCGTATTGTCCTTTATGATTTTAATTTCTTCCCTGTTTGAAAATCTATGGGTGCCTCTGGGGATTGGCGTGACAGGCTTTTTAAGCGGTATGGCACTGGCAGTATCCGATTTTGCACTGTTTACGCTTCATCCCTTTGTCATTATGCTGAAGCCCGCCGTTTCCATGCGTGCACAGCCAGACATTTCCCTGATTATCTTGTCCTTGATTGAAACATGCATTTTCCTCTGCGCCGGGCTATGGCGTTCAAAAAAAATATACTATGAAATGTTATAAATAGGAGGCAAAGAACTATGAACTTTTTTGAATTGCTTAAGATTGAATTTCTCAAAATAAAACGAAGCAGACTGATTCCATTAATTTCCACTGCTCCTCTGCTGGTCGTTTCGTCCGGCGTTGCAAGCCTGCATAAGTACCTTACCCCGGAATATACCAATGCGTGGGCGGCTATGTTTATTCAAAGCGCGCTGGTCTATTCTTACTACTTACTTCCCTTCAGCGCTATTATCGTCTGCGTGCTGATTGCCGGACGGGAAACACAGCATAACGGAATCTTAAAGATGCTGGCTCTGCCGGTGGACAGACATGCTCTTTCCGCAGCAAAATTTTGTGTGCTGTTATTTTGTTTATGGATAGAAGTGATGCTGTTTCTTGTCGTATTTGTAATCGCAGGGCTTATCGCTGTTAAAAACGCCGGAGTTACGGAAACACTTCCAATTGGATATCTGATAAGCTGGTGCATAAAGTTATTTCTCAGTATGCTTCCCGGTACGGCAGTGATGTGGGCTGTCACCCTGCTGTGCGGGAGGCACCTGCTGTCCGCAGGATTGAATCTGCTCCTTGTTATCCCCGGCGTATTAGTTGCAAACACACCGCTTTGGGTCGTTTATCCATACTGCTACAGCGGTTATCTGGTCTCCTGCTCCCTGCATGACTTCACCGCAGGCGGTGCAAGCAGGGAGTTTTCGCTGTTTCCGTTTTTGCCCTGCGCTGTTTTGATTTTTGTGTTGGGAATTTTTATTGCAGCATTCTGTTTTGGGAAAAAGGAAATGCGGTGAAATTTCACCGCACCTTTCCTTAAATTGATTTCTAATATCGAACGTCCAAGCCGACATGAGCCATTACAGTATTACAAATATTTTTCCCTAGCCTAATTTCATTTTTGAGCATTGCATCTATACATTCCTTAACGCCTGCAGCCTGAATGATTCCTTTATCATAAGCAAGCATTAAAATACCTGCCGTACCAATATGCCTAACCTTAAGCTGTTTTGCAACGCTCCTTCCTTTCTGTTCATCGATCAGCAGGAGATCCGCTTTCTGCTCATCATACATAATAAGTGCTTCGCTCTCCCCCTCATCCAAACCAGTAACAAAACGAAGGACTTCCACTGACCTTGCATTTTCGACTGCCACAACTGACAAATAATCCGCATTTTTAATTATTTCTGCCTCTTTTATATATGCAGGATTCTCTGTAAGCTCTCTATAAACAGCCTGTGGCATCAAAACTGTCTTATACAGCTTCTGCAGCAATTCCAGCTGTTTTCCTTTCAGCAGTGAAATGATTGGCGTTGTATCCGAAATAACTATCATGCCATCACTTCCTTCAAATAATTAACCATTTCAAGCTCCTCTTCAAGTTCCTCTTCTGACATCTCAATGTAAGATAATCCCATTTTGCCATATAAGGTGATCAGATCCATTTTGAAAATCCCAAGAATTTCAGCAGCTCTTCCATGGGAAATTGTTCCTTGCTGTATATAAGGATACAATATCATGGCGTTGATCTTAAGCTGTTCCTCTTTATTGGATGTCACAGCATATGTTATCATTTCATCAGGCATTTCCATACTTACCACTGCCATCCTCACCACTCCTTTTCCGTCTTTCTTATACAGGCTCCTATAAATATTATTTAAATATTATTTATATATTATTCACACCCTATTTTCTCTTATTCCTTCCCATCCCAGCAATAGGTGCACAGCTTATCCTTATCAATCCCCACGGACTCTATCATATCATCCAGCCTGTGATACCGGAGAGACGTAAAATTAAGCTGAACGCCGATCCGTTTAACCATCTCCTGATATTCCGGCGTTTCCGGATTGGAGTAGGCGCTTAGATTTACATTCTTCCCTTCCCCCTCCATCTCTTTAATGATTCGTCTGGTGATTAAATCCATTTCCGAAGAGGAGCGGGAGAAGTTCAAATATTTGCATCCGTACAAAAGGGGCGGGCACGCCGGACGGATGTGTACCTCCTTAGCGCCGCTCTGATAGAGAAACTCCGTGGTTTCCCGAAGCTGTGTTCCCCGCACGATGGAATCGTCAATGAGGAGAAGGCTCTTATTCTGTATTAAATCATGAACCGGCAGAAGCTTCATCTTAGCGATAAGATTTCTCTTGCTCTGAATGGTAGGCATAAAAGACCTGGGCCACGTAGGCGTATATTTGATAAAGGGTCTTGAAAAAGGAATCCCCGACTCATTGGAATATCCCACCGCATGAGCGATGCCGGAATCCGGAACTCCCGCCACATTATCCGGCTTTGCGTCGTCCCTTCTCGCCAAAAGGGCTCCGCAGTTATAGCGCATCTTTTCCACGCTGATTCCCTCATAGGACGAAGAGGGATAACCGTAATAAATCCAAAGAAAGGTACATATTTTCATCTTGCTTCCCGGTTTAACCAGTGTGCGCACCTCTTCCGGCGTGATAATCGCCACTTCTCCCGGACCTAACTCCCTCTCCTCCATATATCCCAGATTTAAATAAGCAAAGCTCTCAAAGGATATGCAATAACCGTCTTCCTTTTTGCCGATTGCCACCGGCGTTCTCCCCATCTTATCCCTTGCCGCATAAATCCCTTTCGGAGTGAGAAGCGCCAAGGTCAGAGACCCGTCAATCAATTCCTGAGCGTATGTAATCCCCTCAATCAGATTATCCTTCTGGTTAATAATCGCCGCCACCAGCTCCGTAGCATTAATATCTCCGCCGCTCATTTCCAAAAAGTGAGCATGCCCCAAGGTAAAAATCTTCTGGACAATCTCGTCCACATTGTTAATCTTGCCCACCGTCATAATGGCATAAGTGCCGTGATGGGAACGCACCAAAAGAGGCTGAGGTTCATAATCGGAAATACATCCGATTCCCATATTTCCGTGCATCTCATTGACATCCTTGTCAAACTTTGTCCGGAAAGGCGAATTTTCAATATTATGTATCGCCCGGTCAAACCCGTATTCTTTACTGTAGACTGCCATTCCGGCTCTTCTTGTCCCTAAATGCGAATGATAGTCCGTGCCAAAAAATAAATCAAATACACAGTCCTTTTTTAAAGCTGCTCCAAAAAAACCACCCAAAATTAATTCCTCCATTTAATAGGCATAACGCACTGTTTCATAGCCGCCTGCCGAAAACTGTTAAACCCCTATACATTAATCTCCGCTTTTACCCCCAGCAGTTCTTCATTTTCCTGAAGAATCGGCTGTATAACCTTTGAAAGAAAGCTCTCTACCTGCTCCTTTGACCGCCCTGTGTATCTGGACGGCTCCATGGTCTTTTTCAGGTCATCCAGCGTCATGTTAAACGCCGGATCCTCCGCAATCAATTCCAAAAGATTGTTTTCTTTTCCTTCCTCCTTTACATTTTTACCGGCTTTCATGGAAAGTTCCCGGATTTTCTCATGTAACTCCTGTCTGTTGCCCCCCATCTTCACTGCGTCCATCATAATATTTTCCGTTGCCATAAACGGAAGCTCGCTCAGCATATGCTTTTCAATCACTTTGGGATACACTACCAGCCCGTCCACCACATTCAGGCACAAATCCAAAATTCCGTCAACGGCAAGAAAGCCTTCCGGGATGGAAAGCCTCTTATTCGCCGAATCGTCCAAGGTTCTCTCAAACCACTGAGTTGCCGAGGTAATCGCCGGATTTAAGGCGTCAATCATGACATATCTGGAAAGGGACGCAATCCGCTCACTTCTCATGGGATTCCGTTTGTACGCCATAGCCGAAGAGCCAATCTGGCTTTTCTCAAAAGGCTCCTCCACTTCCTTAAGATGCTGTAACAGCCGAATGTCATTGGACATTTTGTGGGCGCTTGCCGCAATCCCCGCAAGCACGTTTGCCACCCGTGTATCCACTTTGCGGGAATAAGTCTGTCCGGACACCGGACAGCACTCCTTAAAGCCCATCTTTTTTGCAATCATAGGGTCAATCTTATCAATGGTCTCCTGATCGCCGTCAAACAGCTCCAAAAAGGACGCCTGTGTTCCGGTCGTTCCTTTCGAGCCAAGCAGCTTCATGCCGGAAAGCACATGGTCAAGATCCTCCAAATCCAAGCAGAACTCCTGCATCCAAAGAGCAGCGCGCTTCCCTACCGTAGTAGGCTGGGCGGGCTGAAAATGCGTGAATGCAAGGGTCGGCTGGGCTTTATACTTATCCGCAAAATCCGAAAGCTCCTTTAAAACATTGACCAGCTTCTTTTTAACCAGCCCTAATGCCTTCGTCATCACAATAATGTCCGTGTTATCACCCACATAACAGCTTGTAGCGCCTAGGTGGATAATGCCCGCCGCCTTGGGACACTGCTGCCCGTAAGCATACACATGACTCATCACATCGTGGCGCACTTCCTTTTCCCGTGCTTTTGCCACATCATAATTAATATCCTCGGCATGTTCACGGAGCTCCTCAATCTGCTCCATGGTGATTACCGGCTTCCCATTCTGGGAAAGCCCCAGCTCCATCTCCGTCTCTGCAAGCGCAATCCAAAGCTTTCTCCATGTTTTAAACTTCATATCCGGCGAAAAAATATACTGCATCTCTTTACTTGCATAACGCTCCGACAATGGGCTTACATATTTATCTGTACTCATAATTAAATTCTCCCTGATTACGCCAAACCCAAGCGTTTAAACACTTCGTTGTATGCTTCTTCCACATTCCCAAGGTCTCTGCGGAAACGGTCCTTGTCCAGTTTCTCATTGGTATTTACATCCCACAGACGGCAGGTGTCCGGCGATGTCTCATCCGCAAGCAGAATCTCTCCGTGGAAGCGTCCAAATTCAATTTTAAAGTCAATCAATTTTATATCCGCTTGAAGGAAGTATGCCTTTAAAACCTCATTCACCTTAAACGCATATTTCTTGATTGTCTCAATCTCCTCCCAGTCTGCCAGTCCAAGCGCAACCGCAAAATAGCTGTTGATCAGCGGATCGCCCAGCTCGTCATTTTTGTAGCTGAATTCAATGGTAGGCTCTTTAAAAGGAGTTCCCTCCGGAACGCCCAGACGCTTGGAAAAGCTCCCCGCCGCAACATTGCGGATGATTACCTCAAGAGGAACGATCTCCACCTTCTTTACGGCTGTCTCCCTGTCGCTCAGCTCTTCGATCAAATGTGTAGGAACCCCTTCCTTTTCAAGGAGCTTAAAAACGTGATTGGTCATGCGGTTATTAATCACGCCCTTTCCCACAATCGTTCCTTTCTTTTCTCCGTTAAATGCCGTTGCATCGTCCTTATAGTCTACAATGACTACGTCCGGATCGTCCGTTGCAAATACTTTTTTGGCTTTTCCCTCATAAATCTGCTCCAATTTTTTCATGTTTCCTCCTTCTGCCGTCCTGCGGCTGTAAAACTTATTTATTAATCTTGCAGAAATAATCTGCATGAAAATCTGAAAGATGCAGACAAAAACCCCAAATGCAAAACTGCATACACTCACCCAGCCTCCGAATTTGCATACTGCGCCACAATCCCCAGCACCTCTTTCGCATATTCCGGGTACTTATCTACCAAATCCTTAATTTCCGCCTGCGCATTTCCGGCAATCACTTCCCGGTTATAATCCATCCGTTTTCTAAGGGACTGCCTGCGGATGATCAGATTATGCCGGACTTCCACCATTTCCTTTTTATTTAGGATTGCCTGTGTCTGATGAAGCCATATCATAGGGTCTTTCACCTGATACCGCCGCAGCACATGCAGAAGCTCCTTCTGGCAGAGGTCTAACTCCCGCTCCGCATCCTGATATTTCTGCCGTTCTTCCTTTTCTTCTATATATTGCTGCCAGCTTTTCCCAAGCTCTCCGGCGCTTGAAACATTGTATTTCATATAGAGATAGTCCAAAAGATGGGTATTATTCACATAGCGGATTTTAACCGTATTTTGAAGCCGGATAATCCTTCCAATCCCGTTTTCAACCTGTGCAAGCTCCCGCACTCCGTCATTGTGCTTGATAAAGATTACCGTGATTACCGCCGCCCCTACCGCCGCCGCAGCCAGATACCCCAGCTTGGTATTCAACCGGAAGCCGAACTGTAATATCAGCAGGATTAAGATACATGCCACCAGCGCCGACGTGCACACAATGGTCATAGACCTAGTATCCTCAATAATTCTCTGCAGCTCTCTTTTCCGGAAAAGATACGCCTGCTTTTCCCCATCCAGCTTCCGAAGGTCGCGCCTTATCAGCTCTTGATATTCCTCCGCCTGAGTCAGCTTTTCAAGCCCTTCCTGCACTTCCTCCTCCAGACGCTCCATCTGACGGAACTTTTCCTCATCCATATGGTTCTTCCGTTCCCTATAGCCGGACTGCTGCAGTTCAAGCGCTTCAATCTTTCTGGCGCTGTCCTCCAGCGAAGCCTTTTCTTCGGGCGGAAGAGCCTCGATCTCTTCCATATCCGTCAAATAGGACGTTACCATATTATACTCAAATTGAAGGTTTTCCAGTTCTTTGGAGGCCTCTGCAATCTGTTCCAGACACCCTTTTACATACTCACGCCTCTGTTTTTTGTCCTTAATCTCAAAATCATCCCGGTTATAGACGACTTCGTTCCAGTCTCCGCCTTCATATTCCGGCTCATTTGCCTTTTTCCTTAAACTCAATAGCTTTTTAATTAAGCCCATCCTAAGCCTCCACAAGCTGACGATACTCGTTTTTTAACTGCGCAATAATCTTATCAATTTCTTCGTAGTAGGAAGACACATTCCCCTCTTCCTTATAAATCTTAAGCGCCGACAGCATCCGGTTCTCCCTAGATGCTTCAAACTGTCCCCGCGCATCTGTCAGTTTCTTTTCCACAAGCAGGGACAATTCGTGGTACTCCTCATGCTCCGCAATAAAAGCAATGTACGCCTCGTCATGCAGAAAAAGCCTTTTCGCCGCAAGGAAAGAAACTCCCGACTCTGTACTTCCCGTCATATCATACGCCCTTTTAAAATACTTTGCCGCCATATCAAATAGAAAGAATCCGGCATAAGCTGTCCCCATATTATGAAAAATGGAAGGCTGCAGTGCGCTTTCCGTCTCCGGAAGCTCCCTGATAAGGCGGTCGTACTCGTCTATCGCCAGATGGTATCTGTGATTTTTCATCAGGTAGTCCGCCTGCTTTTTCCGCCTTTCAAAATCGTTCAGCCCGACGCTCCCCTGTAAAACCTCCTCAATCTTTGCCTTTTCCTGCGGTGTGCAGAAATTCACGTAATCTAAGATCGTACTGACAAAGATTCCGGGCTGGCAGCCTCTTTGAAACAAGGTGAGAAGCTGGTGACTGAGCTCCGTCAATCCACATTCCCGATCCAGCCACTCCGCCAGCTCTTTATCCATCACGTCATTATCGATCATAAAGGGATTGCTGGCAAACAGATAACACAGCTCTTCCACGCAATATACATTTACGCACATCCCGTTAAAATGATACGGCTTCTTAGCATATCTCCCAATGCACAAGATCATTCTGCCCAAACCAAACGCTCCCTTCCGCTATACCTGTATGGTTGAAGACCATGCTTTTCCGCTTGTAGGAAACAGCTCCCCAAATCCACGGTCCTCAATGGTAACCGACGCTTGATTTACATCGGTCATTTCAATATGAATATTAAGCCGGGTGGCTCCCCTCGGGCGGTCCGGAATCCCCGGAAGATGCACCTGCCGGTCAATCACGCCGCTTCCTGTCAAGGGCGTAATCAAGAAATCCACCGTATTTCCGCTTTCCAAAATAACATCAAAGTCTGCCGCCGCCTCGTACCAGTTGGTTCCGGCATCTAAAATAGCATAGTACGAGTCTTCTCCCCTCCGCAAAGCCTTGATTCCAATGTTGGATTTCAGCTTGTCCGCTCCTAAGTATACGTGCTTTTTCCACTCTTCACTGGGGTTTAGCCTCTCCGCCATCGCATAGCAGGCGCCTTTGCTGTACAGATTGTTACCCTGAAACACTCTTCTGTTTTTGCACAGGATTTTCAGGGATTCTTTTGCCCAGTCCTCCTTAAAGCCGTCTCCTAACAGAAACACCGTGGAAACCATTCCGTCCCCAAAAGCCTCCTGCACGGTATGGGTGAACAAAAGATCCAGCTCCTGCTTCTGCCGTTCCCGTTCCTGTTCATTCTCTGACCACACCCGCCGCATAATGTCGGGAAATTCCTCCTGCCCGATCAGCACCACCATAGGAGATGTCCTTTGATTGCATTCTAACCGCAGCATTCTTAAATTTGTATTATATTCAAAGATTACCACATCATTCTTCCGCAGTTCCTCATCCTGATGCAGCGTGTAGGCATAAAAGCTTTCCAAATGATTTTGGAAGCAGATATTTGTTGTTTTCAGCTGCAGCCCCGCCGCCACTCTGGAAAGCACATCCACCAGCCGGGGCGTCAGCTCTTCCACGGTGAACATAAGCGCATCCACCTGATACAGGGATAAACGGATATTTAAAAGGGAAAGGCTTCTCTTTACAAACAGGGTAAGAAGCGCCGCCGGGTCGAACGCCTCCCCTTCCACGATCACATCTTCTCCCCGCTGTGCAAGCATCAGAAGATCCTCAACCAGAATCCCCTCCTCTTCCTTAGCAAATTTGACCGCTTCCCTTCCGTAATACCACTGTCCCACTCCGGCTCTCTTACACAGCACGGTGGGAATATTGTACTGTTCTGTCCCTGTCACCGCGGAAACCGTCTCCGGAACTGGCTGTAATTCATCGGTACCGCAATAACTGATCTGTGCAAATTGATGTCCCAGATCGTATCCAAGTATAATCCCTTTTCCGGATTTTTTGCTATTTCCATCCCTTTGACTCTGAAACATATCCTCCGTCCATGCCCTTCTATGTCATTTGAAAAAATTCTTTTACCAGATAATCATACTCATAATAATCGTTCAGCAGATTTTCCATGGTATCATAATCGTGCAGATTTCTGCCTATTGCAATATCATTGACCAGATTATACCGGTTCTCCCTCTGATCGACTCCCGTCTCATTTCGGCTTAGGGTTCCGCTTTCCGTAAGCTGCTCCCTAATCCCTTCCGTCTCGGTGATGTAATATTGAAGCCTTTCCCCGAAAAAGAGGATAAACTGCTTGACGCATACTCCGCCGAACATGTCCTTCATATCTTCCTTTTCATATTCGCCGTCCGTCTGGCCGTCCTTTTCAAGAAGATAATGAATGACCGCGCGGCACCCCTCTTTTACCCGATACTCCACCATGGTCTTGTCCGCAAACTGGCGCATGAACACGATATTGTCCGCATATTCCTTAAAATAAGGAAAATATCTGCCTCCTTCTATGATTTCCCGCAAAAAGACCAATAGCCACCGGGACACATTCTCGTCCACCAGCTTCTTGTTTTCTGCATAATATTTGGTATAAGCAAGCTTGCATACAAGCGGAATTTCCTCTTTCCGCTCAATCACTCTCTGCATATCCTCCATCACAAACAAATCCGTAATCTTGTCTTTGACAAAGTAATCATAGGAACACTGCGCAAGAAAAGCCGTCTCCACCGTGCTTTTCGCTCCGCCGGAAATATACCTTCTGAAAATTGCGGCCTTTTCTCCAATATGTGCGCCAGTGTAAAGTGTCTGAATCAGGATTCGTTCGCACAAATCATAGTCATCAATCCCGAAGCTCTCCGCCGCTTTCCAGACATCCCGCATTTCCTTACTGGTTCCCCGAAAGAAACGGCATAGATAGGTCAGCAGGTTTTCGTCATATTTTCCTGCCCGGAATGCCATAAATACAAGGTCTGTCAGAACCTCATTCTCCTCCATCCCATCCAGCGCCATGAGCCTGCTGCAAAGCCTGACGATTATTTTTGCCTCAATGCCCTCTCCGCCGCGCCGCATAATCCACTGATATGCCTTCTCATACATACCGCGCATGACCATCATGCGGACGACCTCCGCAAAACAGCTTCCTTCCACCTGCTCCGGCATTAACTCCTGCAAGTAATCATCCAAATCCGTCATCCGGTCCCTGTCATAATAAAACCGCACCAGCCGAATCCTTATCTCCTGCTGAAGCTCCTCCACCACAATGGGGGAATAGGTAATCCGCTTCATATACTCCACATTCTCGTCGCTGATTCCCGCAATCTCCCTTCCCCTTTCGCAGAACCACAAATCAAAATGCTCGTTGCCGGAGACATAAGGCGCCGCCATTGCCGCCAGCTTATCCGGCATAAGCAGTCTCTCCAAGGTATACTCCTCTTCCCTGCAAAACCGGTTTCCGTTTTTGTCCTCCAAAAGCAGCCTCACATCCGTTCCGTAAACCGGCAGATAAAGCTCCTTCCCGCTCACGGCAAAGAAGGTCTCTTCCTTTTCCTTCTCATAAATCAAAATAACCCGGCGGATATCCTTCCGCTGTACAATAAGACGCTGGGTAAACAACGCCTCGATGAGACCGGGAGCCGTTTCCGGCGTGACCATCACCGGAGTGATCAAATTCCGATATAAGTACGCCAGATATTGATTGCTCTTTCCCTTTAGCAGCTGAAATACCATAAACCGTTCTATCTGCTCCCGGTAGCTTTCGTACAGCTCCGGGTACTCCCCTCTGTTTCTGTAAACATAATAATAAAGGTAAGAATTGTGCAAAGTGTCCAGATTGCTGTCAAAGGCAAAATACATCAGCACAATCTTAGGTATCGCTTTATCGGCGGACAAATCAACCGACATCATATAATACTCATACAATCTGGTGATGCGCAGTTCCTTTTCAATTCCCTTTTCATACCACAAAAAAGCTTCGTTATCCGTTTTATTTCCTTTGATGAGAAGCGTGCAGACAGCCTGCAGAACCTCATCACTGGGCATCACCTGATAACAGCTCTTTAAAATCATAAACAGCCGTTTCGAATAATTCTTCTGTCTCCCTGCCAGATAGATAATCTGCGTAATGATTCCCGGCGTCAGTATTTCCCTTTTGGCCGCATACGACAAAATCTGTAACTCAAAATTTTCTAAACGCATCAGCATGGCAGGGTTTGCCATAAGCAGATTCCATGCTTCGATATAAATGACCGGACTGCTGCATCCCTGCCTGCACTGCTCTTCCAGAATCAGCCATTTCCGGGAGGGGCTTCTGGCATAATCCTCCGACAAATATAGGAGCAGCCACGCAATCCGCCAGTTGTGGTCATTCTGGGCAAAAATGCGTTCCACCTGACCCGCCGCCTCGTCAATGTAGCTTCCGCTTCCGTCAATCAAAGTTGTCAAGTAGAGATAGTAGCTGTAAAGCGTCGGGTCAAAATCATCTCCCATCATCTCTCTCGCCTGATCTAAATGCCATTTCGCCTCGTTAAACCGTTCCTGAGTCAATAAGAGCTGTACCTGAAACAGCCGGAACGCCGCATCATGACCGTCCAGATCAATCAATCGGTCAATCAAAACCTCCGTCTCCTTCATCCAAGATGCGGAGCTGATCTTTTTGGTGCGGAACGCCTCATAATACTGCATCAGCTCCATAATACTGTGCCGTTTCTGCCTGCGCATCCCGGAAAGCTTTGCCGTTACCGGGCTGTTCACCACAATAATATCCGCTTTCAACGACACATACGGATTATACAGCCGGATCGTTCCATAATTACGTCCTCCGTGAAGCTTATCGCCTGCCACATAAAAGGGAAGACGGCATGTATTTCCCAAAAAATCCTCCTCACGGACCGCTTCCTTTTCCAGAACCAGAAAGTCCCCTTCCGCCTCCAAAAACAGTTCCGAATATCCCCAGCCGTTCCGGTTGATGATCAGCCTGCTCTCCACCGTATCCTTAGGATTGTCAATCCGAATCTCCGACTCTTCTAACAAAAATTCTACCTTCTGCTTTTTGCGGACTTCCAGCAGAAATTCCTCCACATTCTGCTCTCTCCTCTCTCCTCCGGCTAATCCCCGGTACACCGGGTAGTACTGTCTGTCCACGCCTGAAAATACTTTGTAAAAATCCCTTGAATAAAAAAGATTTACCGCTTCGTCCCAGTTTGTCCGCGCAAGATTTGCAAAATGAAACAGATTCTTGATATTTCCCAGTCTGGATTCCAGTTCCCCCTCCACGATTGTCACCGTGTAGGGAATATAATATTCTCCCTGATTGGATATAATACGGAACTCACCCTTCAGCTGATCGCCTTCGGTCATTCCTTCCGTATCAAACCGATACCCAATCTCTTCCTCATTGCCGGAAAAGCGGCTGGTAAGACATTGCATTTTCAGCCTGCTGGAGGACACTGTTCCTTCCGTCAGTTGATTTTCCGGTCCAAAAATCGTGAAGCTTCCCTCGTAATCTTCGCCCTCGCGGAGCGTTAATTCTATCACAGGACTGGAAAAGTCCAAAGAACGAACGTCATTATTAAAATTTCCTTCTAAAATTCTGTCAATCGCTTCCCGCACTCTTTCGTTCCTCCGACCGCCTGCTTTCTTTTGTCCGGGTTCACAATCCGATAAATGGGATTGCATGAAAACCCATAATTAGTATACCATTATCCGGGGGGCTTTCGCAATCAAAAATAAATTCCTTTACAAAGCTGTGCACGCAAAAACTGCCGCAGCTGCAAAACATGCACAGCCGCGACAGTCTTTTAAAATTTCTTTATTCATTTCCCGGAAAAGCCGGAACCCCCGCCAACCCTTTAGCAAGATCCTCATCGGTGGGAATATAATCTGTCATCTCTCCGTCATGGAAACGCTCGTACGCCACCATATCAAAATAACCGGTTCCCGTAAGACCAAAGAGAATTGTCTTCTCCTCTCCGGTCTCCTTGCACTTCAAAGCCTCATCCATTGCAACCTTGATTGCGTGAGAGCTTTCCGGAGCAGGAAGAATGCCTTCCACTCTTGCAAACTGCTCTGCCGCCTTAAATACCGCCGTCTGTTCTACACTGACAGCCTCCATATATCCATCATGGTACAGCTGTGACAAAATGGAGCTCATTCCGTGATAACGCAGACCGCCTGCATGGTTCGGAGCCGGAATAAATCCGCTTCCTAATGTATACATCTTAGCCAGCGGGCAGACCTTGCCTGTGTCGCAGAAATCATAAACAAACTTTCCTCTTGTAAAGCTGGGACAGGAAGCCGGTTCCACTGCGATAAATTGATAATCTGCCTCTCCGCGGAGCTTTTCTCCCATAAAAGGTGAAATCAGTCCTCCGAGATTAGACCCACCTCCGGCACAGCCGATGATCACATCCGGTTTAATGCCGTACTTATCCATTGCCGCTTTCGCCTCTATTCCAATCACAGACTGATGCAGAAGAACCTGATTGAGTACGGAACCCAATACATAGCGGTATCCCTCCTGAGAAACTGCCGCCTCAACCGCCTCGGAAATTGCGCATCCCAAGCTTCCTGTAGTGCCCGGGAACTCCGCCAGAATCTTTTTTCCCACCTCGGTTGTTTCGGAGGGCGAAGGCGTTACATTGGCGCCGTAGGTTCTCATAACCTCTCTCCGGAAAGGCTTCTGTTCATAAGAACATTTTACCATATACACCTGACAGTCAAGGTCAAGATAAGCACACGCCATGGAAAGCGCCGTCCCCCACTGCCCTGCTCCTGTTTCCGTAGTTACTCCTTTTAACCCCTGCTTCTTTGCATAGTAAGCCTGCGCAATTGCAGAATTTAACTTGTGGCTGCCGCTGGTGTTATTTCCTTCAAACTTATAATAAATCTTTGCCGGTGTCTGTAACTTTTCTTCCAGACAATATGCACGCACTAACGGCGACGGTCTGTACATCTTATAAAAGCTTCTGATCTCTTCCGGAATCTCAATGTAAGCAGTGTCGTCATCCAGCTCCTGCCTGCACAGCTCTTCGCAGAAGATGCCTTTCAGTTCATCAAAAGTAATTGGTTTTAATGTTCCCGGATTGAGAAGCGGTGCCGGTTTCGTTTTCATGTCCGCACGCATATTGTACCAACTCGTCGGCATCTCGTTTTCTTCCAAATAAATTTTGTAAGGGATTTTGGTTGTTTCGCTCATCTTTTTCCTCCTTTGCACTCTCGTGCTGCTTTTATCATTTACCCTGGTTTGGGAAAGTTATTCATACGCGCCTTAGCTTTGGCGCACAAAAAAACCCTTCCCCCAACCAATCCTGCTGGGACAAGAGTTAAACTCCTGCGGTGCCACCCGGCTTGATGCATTGCGCATCCGCTCAACGCATACTAACATATGCTTGATTTGTTAACGGAGTATCCTCTCCGGCTCACCTACTGTCTTCGGCTTGCCCTCAGAAGCCCATTCCTCTAAGCTGTTCATGCCGCCTCCCACCAACAACGGCTCTCTGTGATGAAACTATGGCCTAAAGTACTTACTCTTCTTCAACGGTTTCTGACTTCTTTTATAGCATATGAATCAGCAGTTGTCAACGTGATTTTCTAAAAGAGGAAAGAGAAAACAAGATAATTGACATATACACGGGTAACAGGTATAATAAAATCATGATAAGAACGTTTGCAGACAGAGAAACGGAAAAGATATATAATCAGGTATTTTCAAAGAAACTGCCACAATCTGTACAGAGAACAGCATTGCGGAAATTGATTATGATTGATAATGCGCAAGGTTTGGAGGATTTAAGATGCCTCCGGCGAATCATCTGGAAAAATTAGCAGGCGATAGAGATGGGCAGTACAGCATTAGGATTAATGATCAATATAGAATATGTTTTAGACCAGAAGGGAACAATTTTTATGATGTAGAAATTGTTGATTATCATTAGAAAGGAGATGGCTATGACAGATTACATTGAAACTCCTAAAGTGAGTGAAATATTATCCGAAGAATTTATGCTGCCGTATGGGCTATCAGCTTATAGGCTGGCACAAGCAATCCATGTTCCAGTGTCAAGAATACAGGATATTTTACATGATAGACGAAAAATAACAGCGGATACATCAATAAGGCTTGGGAAATTTTTTGGTGTATCTGACAGGTATTTTCTTGATATGCAGGATGATATAGATATTAGAAATACTAAAATGCAGATAATGGAAGAGATCAATAATATTTCTACATTTCATTATGCGCAGGGATAATTAAATTAAAACTCAGCCGCCACTTTTTGACATTTCTCCTGTCTACTTGACAAGGGGCATATCAAATAGTGACGGCTGTTTTTTTCCCTTAAAATCAGCGAAATTAAGATTGACAAATCAGGCGCGGCAAATTATAATTTCCGTTATATAACATCAATTATAAGTGAGGGGAATTTAAATGAAAAAATTATATGAAAAAAGTGAAATATGGTTTGCAGTATTATGGATAATAATCTATGTCGTCTCTTTAAGCGCCGCAGACAGCGTTTCGGAATCATTGGGAGTTCTGAAATCGGCAACAGCGCCGTTAAGCATAATATTATCGGTAATTCTTTTTGTCTGGATAAAAAAGAACAATTTATCAGAAAAATTTGGTTTATGCGCGTTTAAGGGAAACCTTAAAAATTACTTATTTTTTATACCGCTTGTTATTATTGCATCCGTAAATACATGGAACGGCGTAACGCTGAATATGGCCGTTCTTGAAAGTGCGCTGTACGTTCTGAGTATGCTCGGCGTTGGTTTTCTTGAAGAAGTCATTTTCAGGGGATTTCTCTTTAAGGCAATTTGCAAAACCAGCATCAAGCGCGCTGTTATCATTTCAAGCGTCACTTTCGGCATAGGACACATTGTAAATCTGCTGAACGGGGAGGGCACTTTTGAAACGCTTTGTCAGGTCTGCTATGCGGTTGCGATAGGTTTTGTCTTTACGATTATTTTTTACAAGGGAAAGAGCCTGCTGCCCTGTATCATTACGCATTGCGTTATCAACTCATCGAGCACATTCGGCGTAGAGGGCACGCCAGCGTTTCAAGTGATAATTTCCATCGTATTATGCGCTGTGTCCGTGGGGTACGCTTTATGGATAATCAAACAGGAGCCTGAAGGCGGGGCGTAAGGCTGTCAATTTATTAAAAAATGCAAATTTCGTGAAAAACTTACATAAAACTTTTTGGATTTTCGGGAAAAACACGCCTAAAACATTTTGGATTTTCGGAAAAATATTCATTGAAAAATCATGCAGTCATTCAGAACTTATATGATAGTAGGTGGGATGCCTCAGGCTGTCAGCGCATTTGTCGAAGGCAGAACCTACGAAGAGATTGATTTTTTTCAAAAATAGCATACAGAAATTTTTCTGTCCTCACCCATATTGAATCCCCCACCCTTTTCGTGTATACTCTATCCATGGGAAGAATCACTTCCCCTACGAATCCCATTATAAAAGGAGGACACTTCATGAGCACGTTAGACGCAACCGTTTCCATGTTGGAAGCGATGCCAGAAGATGCAAGAATAAAAGTTCTGGAATTCACGCAGCAGCTTTTTACTTCCAGAAGGCCCGCAAACCCATTTGTCCCAGTCGGCCAGGAACAGATTCTTTCCGACCTTGCAGAATCCCGCCAGCAGATTGCCACAGGACAGGGACTGAATATGGAAGAAGCACTGAACAGGATGGGAAAACAGCATGGATTCATTTGATGTCATCATTTCGCCAAAAGCGTTGGCGCAACTCAACGGCTATATCGACTACATCCAGTATACCTTGATGAACGATCAAGCGGCATACAATATCTGGCAGGATGCTCTAGATACACGGAAGAAGCTTTCCGAAGTCGCTGGAAGCCTAAAGTTCTGTGTCTATCCGCTGCCATCCTGCTTCTTTTCAAAATCCGGCAGATTGACGCTCTGGAAAGATCTATCTGTTTTGAAATTGAAGTTATGCTATGCAGTTGCCGTTTTTAAATTGGCTACTTCTTTTTCGAGCAAATCAATTCTTGATTTTAAACTTGTCATTTGCACTTCATACATTAATGTTTTATCAGCCACTTTGATTGATTGATTTAATTTATCGATTAAGTTTATATGATTTTCAACTAATAATTGTATGCTGCGATTCGTTTCATTTTCAAGAGTTAATTCAATATTAGTTGTTCAACGTTTTAACTCTTGTACATCGCTTTCTAACTTGTCAAATTTGTCAAGTTTAGAAATAATAAAATCAAGTTTTTCACTATCTGTCATATTTTCACCGCCTCTATTGTGATTACTGCTTAATGATTAATTATGGTTATGGTATATCACAGGCAGGGTGCAAAGTCCATTTAATTCTTAACGTAGGTTTTGTAAGGAAAATATAATATTTCTCTCAATTCACCCAATGTTAAACCCCGCCTTTTTGAAATTTTCCATTTTTCATTCCTGCTACAATATATTTGGTCAATACTCTTCACAGTCAGCAAGAAATCACCCAACGTTATTGTCTGCTTACACCAACTGCATTACATCAGCTTCAATTTCTCTGATTTCTTCGCTAGATAACTCCGGAAAAAAAACAGGCACTTCCTCCACTGTAATCTTTCCATTTTTGAGCATAAGACTTGCTTTTTCTTTAGCTTTTTTCTGTTCAGCTTCCTGCGCCGCTTCATAACGCTCACTTTTGATATAAGACCTTATAACTTCTTCCTCGTCAAATAAACTCATCATAATCGATACAACCTCCTTTTCCCTGTCAAGCAAATATTCCCTTAACACATTTTTATCTTTACAGATACGAATTGTTTCCGTAACGGTTTTCCTTGTCCTGCCGTACAGCTCCATCTGTTCATTATATACTTTACAAAAAATAATATACTGATTAATTATGCTGTCCGTATCGCTTTCGCAGATAACCTTAACCTTTACATCAATGGCAGTATCAATTCCGTCAAAAAAATCCTTCGATAAGGATATTGTATCAGGAATATTTTTTCGGTCGCCTGTATATATCACATACAGTTCAGGTATTGGCATTTTTACTTTCTTACTCTTGTATAGGTTTTGATTGGTACGTTCAAAATAATCATGGTATGTCTGTGCAAGATACAGCAACGCCCTGATAATAATATTCAACGTCCATAACGACTGCGCTTCTAACAGAATCATAAATTTTTCCCCTAAAAGGAATCCCAAATCATTATAAATTCCGTCAGTCAGAACATTCTTAATCGTAATGTCTGTCAGTTCGTCCTCTGTTGCTGTTTTATCCTCTGGATGCAGTGCCTTGTATAATTGCAGCAGATATTTTTTAATTTTGAATAAGTCAGAAAACACACTGTCTTTGATAGTATATTTAGCTATTGTTTCTTCTTCGGGTACTGTCTGCTTTGTATCCGAGAACTTTAGTTCCCTCTGCACCCTTATCACCTTGATTTCCTAAAATCTGTGACAGAAGATAGTATAGATTACTCCTGCTGCACCTTAATTATACAGAAAAATGTTCGTGTTTACAATAAAATTCGCATTAACATGGGTTTTGTTAGGAAAATATAATATTTCTCCCAATGTTAAACCCCTGCCTTTCTGAAATTCCCCATTCTTCATCCCTGCTACAATATATTTATGGTTAATGCCCTTTACAGCCAGCAGGCAATCGCCCATCCACTCGAAAAACCGGAGCAAACGCCCCGGTCTTTCTATGATTTGTACATTTTTCTTTACAACTTGAACTTTCATTAGCCAAGTAAGGAAAGAACTCCCTGATTGGACTGATTTGCCTGCGCAAGCATAGCCTGACCTGCCTGTGCAAGGATATTGTTGTTGGAGTAGCGTACCATCTCTGTAGCCATATCCGTATCGCGAATCTGAGCTTCTGCGGAAGTGGTGTTCTCCACAACGTTATCCAGATTGTTGATGGTGTGCTCCAAACGGTTCTGGATAGCACCAAGAGCGGAACGCTGGGTTGATACTCTCTGAAGCGCTGCTTTAACAGTCTCAATGGCATCCAATGCATTCTCATCAGAATCTCCATTTACCTTTAATCCGTCAATGCCAATACCTGCAGCACTCATAGCTTCAATTCTCATGGAAATCTGGTTATTCTCGGTAGCATCAGCGCCTACCTGAAGATCAAGGTTTAATGCAGCGGTTTTGGTCTGTGAGGTCTCCACGTAAGTAGCAATGTCCGCCTCTTCCAACTCAGTACCGTTTTCGTCCACATACAGCTTCTTATCTTCCTTGATTGTCACGGAGCCGTCTTCTGCTATATCAAAATAGCTGTCAAGTCCGTTTTCGGAAATCTTATTTCCGTTGACATCATACAACTGCGGTTTTCCTGCCGGAGTATAATTATAATCTTTCCCACTGACAGCCGCTACCTCTTTTTGTGTCACTTCAGGAGCTTTTGTATAAACCTTTGTTGTATTGTCGGCCACTAAAGCTGTCGCCAAGCTTGCTTCCGTATACTGCGTGCCATCCTCAGCAAAAACATTATTGGTGATTGTTGCTTTTGCGGGTGTGTAAGTTGCACTTGCTGACGAAGTTATATCATTTGACCCAGCCTGATTATCATCCCAAAACTGGAAACCTGTTTTTTTAGTGCCATCTGTGTTGAAATAGTCCTTTGCATTAGTTCCATTTACGCGAGTAGCCGCAGTGGGATCTCCTCCGGTAGCCCCCGTTGTTGCCCAAACTGTTCCAGTCACAGCCCAGCTTGCTGCTGTAAATGTATAGTCAGTATTTACAGTGGCAGGTGTACCAGTACTCTTAACTTCCGGTGTCTTGATAACCTTCGCATCTTGATTTGCATCCAAATATGTTTTCAATTCATCTGCGCTTGTAATCTCTGTTGTTCCATCTGCCTGATACAGCTTAGTAACACCTGTTCCAAACGATGCCGCACTGTCGGTTTCCGTTGTGGAATAAACCGCGGTATACTCCTTATCTGCTATGATATTACCCTTTAACAGATAAGTCTCATTGAACTTGGTCGTCTCAGCTACACGGTCAATTTCCTCTATCAGCTGATCAATCTCGTTCTGGATATACTCTCTGTCATCTACCGAGTTGGTGCCGTTTGCCGCCTTAACTGCAAGCTCATTCATTCTTTGAAGCATGTCATGAACTTCTGTGAGCGCACCTTCTGCTGTCTGCACTGCGCTGATTCCGTCTGCAGCGTTTGCGGATGCCTGTGTCAGGCCTCTGATCTGTCTTCTCATCTTTTCACTGATGGATAAGCCCGCCGCATCGTCTGCCGCCCGGTTAATCTTGTACCCGGATGATAACTTCTCCGTAGACTTTGCCTGTGAAGCTGTTGTAAGTCCTAACATTCTGTTAGAGTTCATTGCTGTAAGATTGTGTTGTACTATCATAAGGTTACCTCCTTGTATTTCTGCGCAAATCCGTTTGCGTCAGTTGATGATTATTTAGTTTTTTATAGTAACCGACTGCCTGAAGCTTTCTGAAAACGGGCCCTGCCTCCAAAATGCCTGAAGCTATCGATTAATACCATGATGATGCGGCTGCCTGCTACTCTTCCAAATTTCCTTTGGTGATGATGATTCTCGGATTTTTCCGTTCCGGATTCTTTTTCCTCCGGAACCTCTCATCCAATTCCGGCTCCGCGTAATACTGTGGAAGCTTTGCCTTTTCCTCCGGGTCGGTAATCTGGCTTTCAAGGACTGTGCTTCTCACAATGTTCACGTCCTTAGGCGCATCTACCATAATGCGGAGATGATTTTTGGTTCCTCCCAAAAATACCAGCTTGACATTTTCTCCAATCATCAAATACTCTTCTGTACTCATTGTCAGTCTTAACATGATTAAACCTCCCTGTTTTCTGGCTCTGCCTGCATCGTTTCAGCTGTTGCAGGCTTTGCCGCGCCGCCTTGCTATTCTTCATGCAACATTTTCTTATAAAATGTTGCATAATGAAGTTACTGTGCATCAATGGCGCAGAGTCGTTTTAAACACAAAAGGAGGCTTACATGAGTACAACACAACCAATTAAAGACTTGAAAACATTAAAATCATTTAGGGATTACTTCAAATATGAGAAGCCTAATCCAAGGAATTATGCCCTGATCATTACAGGGCTGAATTCCGCCCTGCGCATTTCGGATATTCTTCATTTGACATGGGGAGATGTCTATGATTTCAACCGGCAGAAATGGAGAACCCACATCACAGCCAGAGAACAGAAGACAGGAAAGGTCAACCGGATTTTTATTAATGAAGCTGTTAAAAAAGCACTGCTTTTTTACCAGTGCCCTGTCTTATCTTCAGAAAAGGACTGGATCTTCTGCAGCAAGATTTCCGCCCAGAAGGATTCTGCCGGACAACCCCTTTCCCGTTATCAAGCGTACCGCATTATCAAGGAGGCGGCAGTCCATGCAGGTCTCAGCTCCTCCGTCAGCTGTCATTCCCTGCGCAAAACCTTTGGCTACCACGCATGGAAGCAGGGAACGCCTCCGGCTCTTCTTATGAACATTTACAATCATTCCAGCTACCAGATTACCAAACGCTACCTGTGCATTGACCAGGATGACCGGGATGCAGTCTTTGCCAAAATAAAACTTTAAAATTTTTTTCAAATAAGGCTAAAGTATTTTTGATTCTCTCCGATATTATTACCAGAAACAAAAGTGCAACGTTTTATAAGAAAAAGTTGCACTTTTTATTGTACCCATTTTTACGCAAACTTCTCCTGCCAGAATCTTGCATTTTCCCCCCAGCAGTGTTATTATTTTAACGAAGTAAGCAAATGCCTGCCTCTCTCACGCAGGCGTTAAACAGATTAAATTATAATGCACAGAAAGGAATATCGGAAATGAGCAAGACATTCTCAGATTTAATTGCCAAGGTTGGCGAATGCGGCACGAAGAAGGTCGCAGTTGCCGTCGCTCAGGACTCAGCAGTATTAGAAGCTGTTCAGGCTGCCAAAGAACGTGGAATTGCTGATGCCATCTTAGTAGGCGACGAAGCAAAAATTAAAGAAATCGCAGGAGGGCTGAATATTGACCTGAGCGGTTTTGAAATTATCAATGTGGAGGATTACACGGAAGCCGCCCTCACCGCTGTCAAGCTGGTTCACGACGGCAAGGCGGACATGTACATGAAAGGCCTTATCGACACCAAAGGCTTCTTAAAGAGCGTCCTCGACAAGGAAGTCGGACTCCGCACCGGCAAGCCTTTATCCCATGTATGCGTATTTGATGTGGAGGGCATTGACCATCTTTTATTCCTGACAGACGTTGCATTTATTCCTTACCCTACTTTAGAGGATAAGGTAAATATCATTCACAACACCTTAGAGATTACTAAGGCGTGCGGTATTGAAAATCCCAAAGTGGCTCCTCTTGCCGCTGTGGAGGTTGTCAATCCCAAGATGCCCGTCACCGTGGAGGCCGCTGAGCTTACACAGATGAACAAGGATGGCAAGATTCCCGGATGTATCGTGGATGGCCCGCTTTCCCTTGACCTTGCCATCGACCCGGAAGCCGCAAAGCACAAAGGCGCTACAGACCGCGCAATCCAGGGGGATGCGGATATTCTTCTTTTCCCTGACATTCACGCTGGAAACCTTGTTTACAAGGCAATGGTACATATGGTAAATGCAGTAAACGGAAATGTGCTTACAGGAACTAAGGCTCCTGTTATCCTTACCTCCCGTTCCGATTCCATGGAAGTAAAGGTTAACTCCCTTGCCCTCGGCGCTATCATTGCCGAAAGCCTCAAAAATGCAGACTAAACCGTAAACAAATTGTAGATTAAATTACAAAAATAGGAAAGGTAAGATCAGATATGGCAATCAAAAGTTTAATTATCAATCCCGGTTCCACTTCCACCAAAATCGGCGTTTTTGAAGATGAAACCCTTTTATTTGAAGAGACGCTCCGCCATTCTACGGAGGAGATTGCTCAGTATGCTTCTATCGTAGACCAGAAGGACTTCCGCAAGCAGATTATCCTTGATCTTTTGGAAAAGAAAGATTTTGACATTAAATCCTTACAGGTCATCGTTGGAAGAGGCGGCATGTTAAAGCCTATCCCCGGCGGAACCTACGCGGTAAGCGATGCTCTGTTAGAAGATTTGAAAATCGGAAAACAGGGACAGCACGCTTCCAACTTAGGCGGCATCCTTGCAAGAGAAATCGGTGATTCCATCGGCGTTCCCTCTTATATTGTGGATCCTGTTGTGGTGGACGAGCTGATGCCCATTTCCAGATATTCGGGCGTTCCTGAACTTCCCCGTACCAGCGTGTTCCACGCTTTAAACCAAAAGGCTGTTGCAAAACGTTACGCCAAAGAAATAAGCAAGCCTTATGATTCCCTGAACCTTGTAGTTGTCCACATGGGCGGCGGCGTTTCCGTAGGTGCCCACGAGAAGGGACGCGTCATCGACGTATTCAACGCCCTTGACGGCGACGGCGCATTTTCTCCGGAAAGAGCTGGTGCTGTTCCAACCGGCGCACTGATTAAAATGTGCTTCTCCGGTAAATATACCGAAAAGGAAGTTTATAAAAAGGCAGTCGGCAACGGCGGTTTCAACGCTTATGTGGGAACCAACGATATGCGCGATGTGGAAAAGATGGTCAATGACGGCGATTCCAAAGCAAAGGAAGTGCGGGAAGCTTTCATCATGCAGGTTGCAAAGGATATTGGCTCCATGGCATGTGTCCTGAAAGGAAAAGTTGACCAGATCATCGTCACCGGCGGTATCGCTTATGACAAGGTCGTTGTTGCCGGATTAAAAGAAAGAGCTGAGTTTATCGCTCCTTTCACCGTATATCCCGGCGAGGACGAGCTTCTTGCCCTGGTGCAGGGTGCGCTCCGTGTTATAAACGGCGAAGAAAAGGCAATGGAATATTAAACCCAGACAGCCAGCAACCCGGATTAAAGCGTCTTCAAATTCGCTTTTGTCCGGGTTTTGTTCTTTCTGGCAGGAATTTATCCTCTTCTTTTCTCATATATTTTCTTAATCCAATCTCCATGGGGTATCCGTTCATGAAATCCATCCGCTATCAGTTTTCCATCCTAATCTTCTGTCTTCTGCTGTGTGCCGTCTGCCTGCTCATCAACTACCACGCCCAAAAGTCCTCTGAATCAGAAGCCATAGAGGTAGTCTCCGGAACCGACGGCGACTACATTAAATGGGTGGACTTCAATGTAAGCTATGAAGCTCTGTGCACCGCTTACGAACTGGATGTGGAAAGCTATGGCTCCCCGGTGCATTTAAATTGGATCGAGCTGTTGTCCTATGCCGGAGCAAAAGGCGGCGGTCAATTTGACAAAGGAAGCACCGCGCTTATCCAGAAGCTTGCCACTGAGCTTTCCGAGCAAAAGACGACTTTAAAAGAGCTGACTGCTGACATGAAATATTACGATTACTATTATGAGGCTTACGAGGCAGTTCTTGGAGGAATGGTCGGGGAATATGAGATTGAGCAGGAAACTGAATCCGGAGAAAAGGAATGGAAAAAGGTCTACGGGCTGAAAGCATTTTCTCCTATTGCCAAGGGCTTTGAATACAGCGACTATGATGATTTCGGCTCCGCCAGAAGCTACGGCTACAAAAGACCACACTTAGGGCATGACATGATGGGGCAGGTGGGCACGCCCATTATCGCAATTGAATCCGGCTACGTGGAAGCCCTAGGCTGGAACCAGTACGGCGGATGGCGGATTGGAATCCGGAGCTTTGACGGCAGACGCTACTATTACTACGCCCATCTGCGCCAGAATTTTCCCTATGCCTTGGATTTAAAAGAAGGCAGCGTTGTCACTGCCGGTGACGTAATCGGCTACATGGGGCACACCGGCTACAGCAAAAAGGAAAACGTCAACAACATTGACACCGTCCACCTTCACTGGGGGATGCAGCTTATCTTTGACGAGTCCCAAAAAGAAGGCAATAATGAAATCTGGATTGACTGCTACGCCCTTGCCCGCTTTTTGTATAAAAACAGATCCCTCACCGAAAAAAATACCGAAACCAAAGAGTGGTTCCGCCATTTCCAGATGAGAGACCCCACAGTGGCCGCTTATCAAAAAAGGGCTGACGTGTCAAATGAAAAATCCGCATGACCCTTAATATCATAAAGCTCGATATAGCGGTTTTCCATCGGAATAAAGCGGTTTTGAAACTCCGCAAGCTTCCCGGGACCGCTCCGCTTAAGCACGCGGTCAAGCTGAATTTCGCCGTCACTCTCAAAAAAGACGCTGATATCATATTTAATATATCCGGGGCGCATACTGTATGCGCCTTCGATGATATTCACCGATGCAGGCATAAACCGCCGGCAGGCTCCATAATCCCCTCGCCCGCAGTCAAACCGCCTGTATTCAAAAGCTTTTCCCTCCGAAAGAGGCTTCCAGACCTCCTCCAGGAATCTTTCCCAGTGAATATTTGCTCCGGGCGTCTCCATCCGCTCCGGCGTCCGCATGGCAAAAGGGAGGAAAAAGTCATCCATATGAATCACATTCCCCTGCCAGCGTTCCGAAAGATAATCCCCCGCCGTGGTCTTTCCGGATGCCGCATGTCCGTCTATCGCTATTACCAGCCTCTCTCCCTCCGGGAGCAGCCGGAGGCGCCTGTCAATTTCCTCTTCCAATGGTTTCAAATAATCCAGTTTCATGTCATTTTTCCTTTATGGTAAACCCGGCTTTTTCAAGCGCCATTACAATAATCGGAATCAACACGATATGGCATATGATTCCCGGCACCGCCGTCACGAATGCTCCCGCAACAAACATGGAAAGAGAAAATTCCACATGGAAAAACAGCGCCATCGCAAAGCGCACGATTCCCCATACCAGCCTTCCTCCCAGCATAGCGCCTAAGAGCGAAACGTAAATATTAATCGTCTTTTGGGGAAGTCTCTTGTACAAAATACCCGCAATCAGTCCATACGCCAGCAGTTCAAAGCACATCGCCGTCCCGATAGGAAAAATCGGCGGCATTCCAAACAGCGCAAACCTAAGAAGCGGTGCAACCGCGCCCACCGCCGCCGCATAATATGCTCCGCACAAAAATCCGCACAAAAGCACCGGAATGTGCATCGGGCACAACGCGTTTCCAAGCTGCTGCATCTGTCCCGTCAAAAACGGAAGCACCAGACAGAGAGCCAGACAAATTGACGCATAAACGAGCTTTTTGATACTAAAACCTTTTTCTTTCATCTCTTCCTCCTTATGAAACGGTGTCTTTCTTTTCTTTATAGACAAATTCCCGCTGAATCACAAAACTCAAGAAAAATAAAATCACATCCACCGGAACCTTCACCAAAACCTCCGCTCCGCCAAAATGCGGATATAATAAGTTCACCAAAAATGCTGAAAGCCCCATCTGAATCACAGCTAGCGCGGCGTACTTGGGAAGAGTTTTCCCCACAGAGCTCTCACTTTGAAACACTACCTTATAATTCAAGGAGTAGTTGTAAACAGCCGACATCACTCTCGCCGCCACGGTTGCCACGGTAATATAGGAAATGCCTTTCCAATTTGTCTGTTTCAAAAAATAGCAGAAAATTGAAAACAGTACCAAATCTACCACGCTGGATGAGAGTGAGGAAAACAAAAACTTCCCAAATATCATATAAATACGAACAGAGTCCTTAATGGGATTAAAATGACTTGTCTTATTCTCCTCAATATAAATTGTCCTGATGGGCACCTCCACAATGGGAACCCTGCGGTTTTTGGTTTCCAGCAGCATATTGGTTTCAAACTCGAACCGCTCCCCCTTTACAGTAAGGAGCTGCCTCATAAAATCTGTGGGGATTCCCCGAAGCCCTGTCTGGGTATCGGACACGGTGATTCCTGTCAGATACCGCATCACAACTCTGGTGCACTTGTTTCCAAACTCCGAGCGCGCCGGGACATCCTTCCCTTCAAAGCACCTGCATCCCAAAATCAATGAGCCGGGATTTTCCGCCAGCGCCTCTGCACATGCCAAAATACACTCCGGCGTGTGCTGACCATCGGAATCCGCCGTGATAACGCCCGGCATCTCCGGAAATCTTTGCAGACAGTCGTGAAACGCCGTCTTCAGCGCCCGCCCCTTTCCTTGGTTTACCGCATGACGCAGTACCCTGCAGTGATAGGTCTCCTCTGCAGTCTGAAAATAATGTTCATAAGCGGAACCGCTCCCGTCATCCACCAGCACAATATGCGCAAACCCTGCTTCCGTAAGCTGTTTCAGCAGGTGAATCAGCTTTTCATCCGGTTCATAAGAGGGAATTACAATGGGTATCTCCCGCTTAACGTCAATCTTCTTCATATTTCCTCATTTCCATGCCTTCCGCTGTCACATTTAAGCGGTACAGGCATCCGTACTCCATATCCTCCCCGTCCAGAAATGGCGCAAAAAGCCTCTGTCCGTCCCCCTTTAGCTCATCCACATACAAAAGGCTTGCATGTGCGTCGGAAACGGCGTTTTGAATGTCCTGAGGCTGAAAGTCCTCCGCATTCACATTTCCATGCAGCACCGACACCGGCGACGCCTCAAAACCGATGTAAGTATTCCGCACCCAGCTCACATCCGAGCTGTCGCGCAGATACAGCACCCTGCCGACGCTCTCCTGCCCTTTTTCTCCAAGCCCGGCAAGAAACCGCTCCGCCGCCTCGTCAATAATTTCGTTTCTCTCGGCAAGAATCGCTTCCCTGCTCTCACGATACCCCCAGATTCCCCGATATGCTCCCTGATAATCCGCCGTCAGCAGGATAAAGAGCATACACACGGCAGCTCCCTTGTATCCGTTACTCTTTTCAAGCACAATCGATGCAATCAGACACAGCCCGCCAATCGTAAAGGGCGCTCCATACCTTTCAATGGAAGAAACCATTCCAAAAGGCTCTAAATACTGGGTCTCCACCGCAAATATAGTCAAGTGGCTGAGCAGATTAAAGGCGTAAAAGACTGCTCCCGAAACAGCCAGAAAAACGCCCATAAAGACGGCATACTCTTTTTCCAGCAGATGAAACCTCCATAAAAGGAATACCGACAAAAGTATCAATAGGTACAGCGCCAGCGGGCTTAAATCAATCGCAGGCGTCCTTCCCCGGTGAAGCGGCCACTTTACAAACGCCTCCACAAAGGCATTCACCATTTCTCCCTGATACTCCGGTATATTCATATTTCCGGTCGCCATCTTAATTGCCGTCCCCGTAAGCTTTGCCACCCTTCGGTTCAGCAGGCAGAAAGAAAGCCATACTCCCTCAGTGATTACCGGCAGCGCCGTGACCAGCATGAGCCGGCGTCTGTGAGCTCTTTTTACGCTGATTTCACAGGCATCCTTCCTGTGCATTACAAAATGATAACCATAGTCAAAAAGCAGCCCAAACGCAGCCCAGATAAACCCTGTATTTTTGCAAAGCACAACCATCATAAGATAAAGCGCCTGCCGTCCATAATAAAAGCCTTCCGAATGCCCTTCCCTGTCTGTTACCGCCATCAAAAAACCGCCATACGCAAGCGCCATCGTCAGGTCGGCACAACAGCCGTCAATCCAAAACACCTCCGCCACGGAGGGAAATATCCATAAAAGAACTCCTCCCAAAAGCATAAGAACCGGATTACGTTTTTTGATATATTTCAGGAAAGGGAATAAAAATGCCACATTTAAAAAATAATATCCGGCAAACATCAGCCCTTCCCGAAATACATGGGGTGAAAAATGCAGAAAAACCCACTTCATCATCTGCGTGCCCGGCGGATAATCTCCAAACTCAGCCGCCACATTGGCGTACTTGTCCGCAAATCCGTTTAAATAAAACAACGACTTTACATCCACCGCCCAAAAATTATAATCATCCCACCAGCTGACTGCCTTTTGTCCCACACATACCGTCACCGCCGCCGTAAGCGCCAGCGCCGTAATCGTCCCTGCATCTGCCAGTTGTCTGCCCACAAAAGAAAAGACCTCCCTCCGCCTCTCCTTTCCTGCCCTCCACAAATAAATTCCCGCCGATGCGGGGAGGAGCACCGACAAAAAATCCCACATCCATAATGCGTTTCCAAAACTGAGCGCACACAAAAGCAGGGTCAGCATACAGACCGTGACCGGAACTGCCTCCACGAATTTAATGCGGCAGATCCACGCCGTTCCCAATATTAAAATGAGCAATGCCGTTATTTGAAAAAGAGCCATCCTTTGTATCCTTATCCGTTGTTTCATCTGCGGGCTTACAGCCGTATGTTTCATTATACCAAAAAGATGTGCGGTACGCCACACATCTTTTCATAGTTCTGCTATTTATAGTTCTAATATTTTACAGTTCTACTGTTATATAGTTCTGCCATTTTATTTTACTGCCATTTACAATTCCGCTGTTTAATATTCCGGCTCAATCAAACCGTAAGTATTGCCCTTTCTCTTGTATACTACGTTAATCTGGTCTGTCTCCGCATTGCAGAATACAAAGAAATTATGCCCCAAAAGCTCCATTTGGATGCAGGCATCCTCCGGATACATGGGCTTGATGTCAAACTTCTTGGTGCGGATGATCTTAATCTCCTCCTCATCCATATATTCCTTTTCGATAAACTCCTGCTTAAAAAATCCCGCCGACTGCTTCTGATCCACCAGTTTATTCTTATATCTCTTCAACTGTCTTTCGATGATCTCTTCCACCAGATCAATGGACACATACATATCATTGCTCACCTGTTCAGAACGGATGATGTTTCCCTTAACAGGAATGGTAACTTCAATTTTCTGCCTGTCCTTTTCAACGCTTAAGGTCACATGTGCCTCTGCTTCCGGATTAAAGTACTTTTCCAGCTTTCCAATCTTGTCCTCAACTGCACTGCGGAGCCCCGGAGTAACCTCGATGTTCTTACCAACAATAATAAATTTCATATTCCTCATCCTTTCCTTGGATTATTGTATAAACATTATATCACAGCATGTACCTGTTATGCAACAATTCCTACATTTTGTTTTACTATCGCCTTAGTTTTCGGACAATTCATCTTATCGTGTTTTTTCGTCCTGTTTCGCCAAAAAAATAAATTTCTATCACAATTCACAAAACGTCCGTTCTTATTTCCACTTTTCTTTCCACCATTTTACTTATCCGAAGTATGTGGATAATGTGGATAATTTCGTGTATAAATCAAACTCACCGCATTTATCACTTTTTCAATGTGGATAACTTTTTCGGATGGCAGGCATGACTACTTCTTCACCAGCGTTCCACATTTGTTAATTTTGTGAAACATGTACAAGTCCGTTTTTGTCAACTATTTTTTTCTCAAAAATAAATTTCAGACTTCTTTTCTCCTGCGCTATACAAGTGCATGCTGCTTGACTTGTTGCCCACGAGAAGTCAAATACCCCGCAGCAAGCTGACGGGGCATCAAGCTTGTAACGCAGCAAGCTGCGGGGTATTAGACCCTCGCGGCAGTCGTCAAGGTCATGCAAGCATGACTTTGACTCGTTGCTCGCGGGAATAAAAAGCGCCGCCGACTTTCATCGATGGCGCTTTGGTTTCGTTTCATTTTAGAAAATTCTTCTTAGAAGATTCTTCTTAGAAAATCCTTCTTAAAAGATTCTTCTAATGGACAGAATGGAACGGTACGTTGCATTGGAGATGATAATTCCGGTCTTTGCAGTCGATGCATGCACAATCTGACCATTTCCAATATAAATTGCCACATGTCCGGAGTAGCAGATAATATCACCCGGCTGTGCATTCTCAATGCCGTTTACCGCAGCTCCCACGCTTCTGTCTGCCGCCGAAGAGTGAGGAAGGCTTACTCCAAAGTTGTTGTACACGCTCATAACAAATCCTGAACAGTCCGCACCGTTGGTCAGGCTGGTTCCGCCCCATACATAAGGGTTACCCACAAACTGACATGCATAATTTGCAACGGAGCTTCCCAGCTCGCTTCCGCCTCCCGTTGCATATACCGGTGCCGGAGCGCTGCTTCCGCTCTTTGAGGACGATTTCTTTGCCGCCGCTTTAGCCGCCGCCTCCTGAGCCGCTCTTCTCTCTGCCGCTTCCTTGGCAAGTCTTGCTTCCTCTTCTGCCTTGGATTCTGCTTTTACAAATTCTGTGGAAAGTGAAACGTAATCCATTGAAACATAACCGTCACCTTCCTCGATATTAACCTTTACCCAGCCGTCCAGCTCTTCCGTGACAAGAAGCTGGTCGTCAATGGGGATCAATCCTAAAACTGTCGCATCCAGTCCGGGAGCCTCACGAACCTTTAAGGTAGTGGTTGTAACCGTGGCAATTCTTGTTCCAACCTTTTTAGCAAGGTCTACGGCATCCTCTCCGGTAACGCAGTACTCACCTTTCACATAACCGGTTACGCTTCCGGAAGTAATCTCATACCAGCCGTCCTGCTCGGATATGAACTCTCCTACTGACTTATCGTAAAGCTTTCCTAAGATTTCTCCCTCTTCACTGGGTATGCTTCTTATATTGACATAATCATTTACTTTTGCGATTACCAGAGATTTAAAGCTTTCTTCTTCCCGCTTGTTCTCCAGTTCTCTTTCCTTTTGAGGAATCGTCTTTGTGGTGGAAGCGATTGCTGTCTCTTCAATAACCTTCTCTTCCTTTTCTTCTTCCTCTGATACCTTTTCTATCTTTACTTCCGGTATCTGAGTCGCCTCCGCGGTAGGAAGCGCTGTAGGCAATTCCTCACTGCTTTTATCTGCTGTAGGTGAAGGGGACGCCGACGGCTTTTCCGCCTTCTCTTCTTCCTTCAAATCTTTTACACTGGTTGCATCTGTTGAGAGAGTAAAATTAATTCCCGCCGAAGGAAGACCACCTGTTTCCTTGGCAAATAATTCCATATCCATGCTGGAAAATAAAAGAACCGCTGATGCTGCGCCGGCAGCAGCCCGTTTCATTATTTTCAGATTTCTCTTCTGCATGACAGCCTCCAATCAATTTATCCTAAGGTTTACAATTTACATTTAAATATTACGAAATTGTTACGTCTGTTAACAAATATAACACTTTATGACTCTAATGTCAACCCGTTAAATTTCGGTTTAGTTTGATTAGACGCATTATCAAGACGACTACTCGTATCAAAAATAACTTCTACGTCGCCCCACTCTCGTTCACTAAAAAGCGCA
>JAMPGL010000012.1 GCA_023663945.1 Lachnospiraceae bacterium
TTTCCGATAAATTACCGCTAATCACCACACAACGCTTCACTGCCAGTACAGTAAACCATTCGACTATAGCAAAGGCTTTAATTTGGTAAAGATACGTTGTTCGCTGACAGCTTGTATAGAGATTTATTTCTAAAGGAGCCCTTTAAAAGGCGTCAGTACTTGGTGAGGTATTCCCCGAACCTAGTACTGCTGTGCTTTTTAGAGAGCGAGAGCGAGGCGGGCACCATGCATGGTGCGTAGAAATAAATCTCTATACAAGCGTCCGTCCTTCAACCACCCTTTACCACATTAAACCGAAATTTAACATCACATCTATTATTTACTTTACCCCTGTTTTAGTGTATATTTATTAAAGTGAGCGGATTGTGCACTTTTGTGAGGTAATCAGCATGACTTGTAAGGAAACGGAGAAAATGATTCCCTTCTTTTTGCAGGATGATTTGGAGACGGAAGAGCTGCGGGAATTTATGGAGCATATAGAGGAATGTGATGACTGCAAGGAAGAATTGACGATTCAGTTTCTTGTCACGGAAGGAATGTCAAGACTGGAAGAGGGAAACGTTTTTGACCTTCAAAATGAACTGCGTTACCGCATGGATGAGGCGGGACATGCCCTAAAGCGCAGGGAAAATTTGCAGTGGCTTTTGTATGGGCTGGAAGGGCTTGTAGTTTTGGCGATAATCATTTTAATTGTTTTGTTGATTTTCTTATAATAGATATGGCGTTTTAAGGCATATCATGTTAAGTCGGATTGCGATTGGACAGATAGAGGCGAAAGGAAACATTTCATGAAGAAATTAGTATTGATTGATGGTCACAGCATCTTAAACAGGGCGTTTTACGGAGTTCCGGATTTGAGCAACAGCGCGGGGCTTCATACGAACGCTGTTTACGGATTTTTAAATATTTTATTTAAAATTTTGGAGGAGGAGAAGCCGGATTATCTGACGGTCGCATTTGACGTGCACGCTCCTACCTTCCGTCATGAGATTTATAAGGAATATAAGGGAACCCGGAAGTCCATGCCGGAGGAGCTTAGGGAGCAGGTTCCGGTCATGAAAGAAGTCCTTGATGCAATGGGGATTAAAAGGGTAGAACAGGCAGGGCTGGAAGCGGATGATATTTTGGGCACTCTTGCCAAGCGTGCAGAGCGGGAGGGGATGGCAGTTTCCCTAGTATCCGGGGACAGGGATCTTTTGCAGATTGCATCGGAAAAGATTAAAATCCGCATTCCTAAGACAAAGGGCGGAAAAACGGAGATTGAAGATTATTATGCCGCGGATGTTCTTGAAAAATATCAAGTGACGCCGCTTCAGTTTATCGATTTGAAGGCACTGATGGGAGATACGGCGGACAATATCCCCGGAGTGCCGAAGGTGGGAGAAAAGACCGCCGCGGAACTGATGGTAAATTATGGGTCTATTGAAAATATTTATGCACATGCGGAGGAAATATCCAAAAAGTCCATTCGGGAGTCCTTGCTTGCCAATCGGGAACTGGCGGATTTAAGCAAGGTTCTTGCAACCATCAATGTAGACAGCCCTATTTCTTTCTCATTTGAGGAGGCGGCGATTGGCGATTTTTATACGCAGGATGCGTATGTGCTGTTTAAAAAGCTGGAATTTAAGAATCTTTTAAGCCGTTTTGAAAAGGGCGTTTCCAATGAATCTGTCACTGCCGGATTCAGCAGGGTTTCCGGAAGACAAGAGGCGGAGCAGATTTTTGAAAGGGCGCTTACCGCAGAGGAAGAGATTGGGCTTGCACTGCTCCGAAGCGAAGGGAGCAGGGGAAGTCTGGTGGGGATTTCTCTGGCGTTTGAAGACGGCAAGAGCTTTTTTATTCCCAAAGGGGGAGAAATAAAGGAAGAATATCTGATTGAGAAGCTGGCGGATTTAGGCGGAAAATGCCGGATTGCCTGTCCGGATATCAAGGGATCTTATGAGTATTTAAAGAGCAGGGAGACGGAGCGGTTTTTTGATATTCTGCTGGCGTCGTATCTGTTAAATCCCTTGAAAAATGACTATACAACAGCGGATGCCGCAAACGAGCAGTTAAACCTGCTGATTCCTGAGCGCAGCCAGAAGCTTGGAAAGCTGAAGTATGAGGAGGCGCTTGAGCAGAAGGAAGAGGAACTGACAGAATATGCATGTTTTCTTGCTTATGTCAGCCAAAAGGCGGCACCCGTGCTCAGAGATAAGTTAAAAGAGACAGGCATGGATAAGCTGATGAAAGAGATTGAAATGCCGCTTACCTATGTGCTTTACGATATGGAGCGGGAGGGGATTTTAGTCCGTCCGGCGGAGCTGAAAGCTTATGGAGAGGCGCTTACCGGAAGAATTGGGGAATTAGAGCAGAAGATTTATGAGCAGGCGGGAGCGGAGTTTAATATTAATTCGCCCAAGCAGCTTGGAGAGATTTTGTTTGACCGATTAAAGCTTCCCGGCGGTAAAAAGACGAAAACAGGCTATTCCACGGCGGCGGATGTGTTAGAGAAGCTGGCGGCGGACTGTCCTATGGTGGCGGATGTGCTGGAATATCGGCAGCTTGCAAAGCTGAAATCTACTTATGCGGATGGGCTTGCCGCATTTATTGATAAAGATGACAGAATCCATACAACGTTTAATCAGACGATTACGGCTACCGGACGGCTCAGCTCCACAGATCCGAATTTGCAGAATATTCCCATGCGCATGGAGCTGGGCAGAAAGATCCGCAAGGTATTTGTGCCTAAGGAAGGGTGTTGTTTTATGGATGCGGATTATTCCCAGATTGAATTGCGTATCTTGGCGCACATGTCCGGGGATGAGCAGTTGATTGAAGCGTATCGGATGCATGCGGACATTCATCGGATTACGGCATCGCAGGTGTTTCACATTCCTTTTGAGGAGGTGACGGACTTACAGCGCCGGAATGCAAAAGCGGTAAATTTTGGAATTGTATATGGAATCAGCTCCTTTGGACTGAGTCAGGATTTGAGCATTACCCGCAAGGAGGCGGCGGAGTACATTGAACAGTATTTTGCTACCTATCCCGGTGTCAAGAACTTCCTAGATAAAGCGGTTTCGGATGCAAAGCAAAACGGTTATATCACTACTATGTTTGGGCGCAGAAGACCGGTTCCGGAGCTCTCTTCCGGGAATTTTATGCAGCGTTCCTTTGGAGAGCGGGTAGCAATGAATTCCCCGATTCAGGGCACTGCGGCGGATATTATCAAAATTGCAATGATCAAGGTGCATGAGCGGCTTAATCGGGAAAACCTGAAATCCAAACTGATTCTTCAGGTGCACGATGAACTTTTGATAGAGACTTTTGAGGAGGAACGAGAGCAGGTAAGGGCGATTTTGGAGGAAGAGATGGTTCATGCGGCGGATCTTTCGGTGAAGCTGGAAGTGGATCTGCATACAGGCAGTGACTGGTATGAGGCAAAATAGTGATGAAGGTAATTGGAATTACGGGCGGTGTGGGCAGCGGAAAGTCCGCACTGCTTGCTTACATAAAGAAAAATTACAATTGCAGGGTTCTGCTGGCGGATGAGGCGGCTCACAAAGTAAAAGAACCGGGACAGCCCTGTTATGAAAGGCTTGTGGAGCTGCTTCCAGAGACGGCGCTTGACGAGGATGGCAGGATTAACAAAAGCCGTATGGCGGCTTTTCTATTTGGCTCCAAGGAACGGTTAGAGGCGGTAAATCAGATTATCCATCCGGCGGTGAAAGTGTATATCCGGCAGGAGATTGCCAGAGAAAGGGAGAAGAAGGAAATTGCATTCTTTTTTATTGAGGCGGCGCTTTTAATTGAAGACGGTTACTTAAATATAGTAGATGAAATGTGGTATGTTTACGCCAGGGAAGAGGTGCGCAGGGAGCGTCTTCGGGCATCCAGAGGATATACGGAGGAAAGGATTCGCGCAATTATGGATGCTCAGCTTACGGAAGCGGAATTTCGGAAAAGCTGCGGGACGGTCATTGACAACAGCGGGAGCTTTGAGGACGCATGCAGACAAATTGATGCAAAGATGGGGGAATATCGGTGATGGATGGAAGAAAATATACCGGGCAGTTGGTATTCGGGCTGGATATAGGAACCAGAAGCATTGTAGGTACTGTGGGGTATAAGGCGGGCAATCGGTTTATTGTGGTTGCACAGAGAAGCCGGGAGCATGAGACCAGATCCATGCTGGACGGGCAGATACATGATATTCATAAGGTGGGGGAGACCATCGGCGAAGTCAAAAGAGGATTGGAGGATGCCATCGGCAGAAAGCTGTCGGATGTGTGTATCGCCGCCGCAGGAAGGGTGCTCCGTACGGTGACGACCCATGTGGAATATCCCTTTACCGGAGATAAAGAGGTTGCGCAGGAGGATATTTATGCGCTGATTGCCGCTGGAATTGAGAAGGCTTATCAGGAATTTTTGAGTGAGCAGGACAGCGACATGAAATTTTACTGCGTGGGTCATTCGGTGGTGCGCTTTTACTTAAATGGATATCCCATGGGGAATTTGGAGGGACATAAAGCGCGGACGGTGGGCGTGGATTTGATTGCAACTTTCCTTCCCGATGAGGTGGTGGACGGTCTTTATAAGGCGGTTGAGCTTGCAGGGCTTCATGTGAGCAGTCTGACCTTGGAGCCGATTGCGGCAATTCAGCTTGCCATTCCGGAGCGTTTCCGAATGCTGAATATTGCGCTTTTGGATGTGGGAGCTGGAACCTCGGATATTTCCATTACCAATGACGGCTGTATTTTGGCATACGGCATGATTCCTATGGCGGGGGATTTACTGACGGAGGAGATTGCAAGGCATTGTCTGGTAGATTTTGCCACTGCGGAGGAGATTAAAAAGCAGGCGGGAGAGACGGAGAACATTTCCTTTATGGATATTATGCTCCTGCCCCAGACCATCAGCAGTGAAGAGATTAAGAAGGTCACGGCGCCGGTCATTAACGAGATGGCACAGCAGGCGGCGGACAAGATTAAGGAATTAAACGGCGATAAGGCAGTCAGTGCGGTGTTTGTTGTGGGCGGCGGCGGAAAGATTCCGGGGTACACGGAGGCAGTTGCCGACAAATTAGGGATTGCCCGGGAGCGTGTGGCACTGCGCGGGGAAGAGGTCATGCAGCAGATTGTATTTGAGGAGGAGGTCAAAAAGGACAGTCTTCTCGTTACGCCTATCGGAATCTGCCTGAACTTTTATGAACAGAGCAACAACTTTATTTTTGTGAGCTTTAATGATGAGCGCATTAAAATTTACGACAACAACCGGCTGACCGTGGCGGATGCGGCGATGCAGGCGCAGTTTCCCAACGATGGTCTTTTCCCTAAGAGGGGGAAGAGCCTTGACTTTACGGTGAACGGGAAACAGCGTATGGCAAGAGGGCAGTTTGGCGAGGCGGCAGTGATTACGGTAAATGGGGAAGCAGGGGACATTTACACGCCCATTCATGCAAATGACTTGATTAAAGTGATTCCGTCAACAGCGGGGGAACCGGGGCGGATGTCTATCGGGGAACTGCCGGAAAGCACGGAAAGCTTATGGGTAATCGTAAACGATAAGAAGGTGGAGGTTCCAAGGTTTGCCAGCGTCAACGGAGGACTTCAGTCCGGTTATTATGAGATACAGCCGGATGACCAGATTGAAATCTTGAATTATTATACCGTGGGACAAATATTGGAGTTTATGGATGTGATTTTGGAACCATGGATGAATTTGTATGTCAACAACCGGCTTGCCGACAGAGATACGCCGGTATATGAGAATTTTTCTGTCCTTTGGACCAGAGAGACCCTTCCGGAGCCTCAGCGGGACAGCGCACAGGAATGGCGGACGCAGAATGCGGATACAGGGGAAGCGTCTTGGGAAGATACCGGGGAGGAGATGGAATCTGCCGAGGAGCCTTGGGAAGAAGCCGGGGAAGAGATGGAATCTGCCGAAGAGTCTTGGGAAGAAGCTGAGGAGGAGATAGAATCCGCCGAAGAGAATGAGGAACCTTCCAGAGAGACAGTATCCATTTCCGTAATTGTAAATAACCAGCTTGTGGTGCTGGAAGGAAAGACAGAATATGTCTATGTGGATGTGTTTGAAAAGATTGATTTTGACCGCAGCAGACCGAAAGGGATGGGGATTGTGACCACATTAAACGGGCGTCCGGCTCAGTACATGGAAGCTATTCACGACGGCGACGTGCTGGAAATTTACTGGCGCGCATAATGCGGACGCACAGAACGCGGAAAAGCAGAAGCAGACGTGAAGGACAGAATGCAGGAAGAGCAAAAGCAGGCGTGAAGCACAGAACGCAGGAAGAGCAAAAGCGGGCGTGAGGCGCACGCACAAGAGAAAGAAGAAACAGGAAGGAATATGACAGTGAGATGAGACTTTGCAGTATAGCCAGCGGAAGCAGTGGAAATTGTATTTATGTTGGCTCAGATACCACGCATCTTTTAGTGGATGTGGGGATAAGCGGAAAACGGACGGAAGAGGGTCTTAAGAAGCTGGATTTATCCATGCGTGACATTGATGGGATTTTTATCACCCATGAGCATGCCGACCACATTGCAGGGCTGGGGGTGCTCAGCAGGAAATATGAAATCCCGATTTACGCCACGGCGGGAACTATTGACGCGATTAAAAATGCGTCTTCCGTAGGGGAGATACCGGAGGATTTGTTCTGTCCGGTATGCGCGGACGAAAAGGTTATTGTGAAGGATTTAATCTGCAATCCGATGAGAATCTCCCACGATGCGGCGGAGCCGGTGGCATACCGGATACAGCATGGAAAGAAACGTGTGGGAATTGTGACGGATTTGGGCAATTATAACGATTATACCGTGGAGTCCCTGCGGGGAATGGATGCGCTGCTTTTAGAAGCCAACCATGATGTGAACATGCTGCAGGTGGGACCTTATCCCTATTACTTGAAGCAGCGGATTTTGGGAGATAAGGGGCATCTTTCCAATGAGCGGGCGGGACAGCTTTTGTATCACCTTCTCCACGAGAAGCTGCAGACGGTGATGCTGGGGCATTTAAGTAAAGAAAATAATCTGCCGGAGCTGGCTTATGAGGCGGTTCGGGTGGAAGTGACCATGTCGAAGATGGCGGGGGCGGATAAGGAAGAGGAAACCAGCGCAAGGCTGACGGATTTTCCTATGTATGTGGCGCCCAGAAGCCAAAATTCACCGATTATACATATTGCATAAAGAAGGGAGACCAAAATGAACAAGACAATTATCACGGTTGTAGGGAAGGATACGGTAGGCATTATTGCAAAGGTGTGTACTTATCTGGCGGACAATCAGATTAATATTCTGGATATTTCTCAGACCATTGTACAGGGATTTTTTAACATGATGATGATTGTGGACACCAATGGGATGAGCAAGCATTTCGGAGAGATGGCGGATGAGCTTAAGGAGCTTGGGGAGAGCATCGGCGTGGACATCAAGTGCCAAAAAGAAGAAATTTTTGATAAAATGCACAGAATTTAGACGATTAAAACAAAAAGGGACGGAGAATATGATTAATTTATTTGAAGTAGTGGAAACGAATGAGATGATCACCAAGGAAAATCTGGATGTGCGCACGATCACTATGGGTATCAGCCTGTTAGACTGTATCGATTCCGATTTGACCTCTTTAAATAATAAAATATATCAAAAGATTTATGACTCGGCAAAGGATTTGGTAAAGACCGGCGAAGAAATATCCAGAGAATTTGGGATTCCCATTGTGAATAAAAGAATATCCGTGACGCCTATCGCGTTGATTGGCGGTGCGGCGTGCAAGTCTGTTGAAGATTTTGTTTCTATTGCCAAGACCTTGGATAAGGCGGCGCATCAGACCGGGGTCAATTTTATCGGGGGATATTCGGCTTTGGTGTCAAAGGGGATGACTCCGGCGGACGAACTGTTGATTCGTTCCATTCCGCTGGCGCTTTCTTCCACGGAGAGGGTGTGCAGTTCCGTAAATTTAGGCTCCACCAAGACCGGAATCAATATGGATGCGGTGAAGCTGATGGGACAGATTGTGAGACAGACTGCCGAAGCCACCAAGGAGCAGGATTCCCTTGGATGTGCAAAGCTTGTGGTCTTCTGCAACGCGCCGGATGACAATCCCTTTATGGCAGGCGCATTTCACGGGGTCACAGAGGCGGATAAGATTATTAACGTAGGGGTAAGCGGTCCCGGTGTCGTGAAAACGGCGCTCAGCAAGGTCCGCGGAGCAAATTTTGAGGTTCTCTGTGAGACCATCAAAAAGACGGCGTTTAAGGTGACCAGAGTGGGACAGCTTGTGGCGCAGGAGGCATCGGCGCGGCTTGGGGTTCCCTTTGGAATTGTAGATTTGTCGCTGGCGCCTACGCCGGCAGTTGGGGACAGCGTGGCGGATATTCTCTGTGAGATTGGCTTGGAAAAGACGGGAGCACCGGGAACCACGGCGGCGCTTGCGCTGTTAAACGATCAGGTGAAAAAGGGCGGAGTTATGGCGTCCTCCTATGTGGGCGGACTGAGCGGAGCATTTATTCCGGTCAGCGAAGATCAGGGGATGATCGATGCCGTGGAAGCGGGGGCTCTCACCTTGGAGAAGCTGGAAGCAATGACCTGTGTCTGCTCCGTTGGGCTGGATATGATTGCGGTTCCGGGGGATACCAAAGATACGACCATTTCCGGGATTATTGCGGACGAGATGGCAATCGGCATGGTCAACCAGAAGACTACGGCAGTGCGTATCATTCCGGTAATTGGAAAGGGTGTAGGCGAAACCGTGGAGTTTGGAGGGCTGTTAGGATACGCTCCCATTATGCCGGTAAACCAGTTTTCCTGCGATGAGTTTGTGGGACGGGGAGGCAGAATCCCGGCGCCCATTCACAGCTTTAAGAATTGATAAAAATCTTCACAAAATGCAAAGTTGTTATTAGGAAAAAATTAAGATTTGCAGGTTGTTTCTTGGTACATAGTATGCTATAGTTTGTATGTGATGGCGATACAAAACACAAGATTATGAGGTGTGGCATGAAAATGAACCAAAATAAAAGAAACAAACTAACTGCGGTGATTCTTATTCTGACAATGCTTGCAACAGTCCTTGCAGGCTGTAAGAAAACCGGAGACAACGAAGAGAAGAAGGACGGAACCGTCTATATTCCGGAATACATAGAGCTTGATTTCGGCATGAGCAATGAATCCGTGAATGTCAGTGACGCTGTGGCAATTCAGGATGTTTTGTATCTGGATGTTTCTTCGTGGAGCGAAGAGGGCGGACGGGAGAATGGATTGTACAAATATAATCCGGCGGATGGAAAGATGGAGCGTTTTCCACTGGATTTAGGAGAGAATGATTATCTGTCAAGAATGACGCCGATGCCGGATGGAAATCTGGCAATGCTCATTGAACGAAATACTTATGAGATGGATGAGAACGGAGAGATAACCGATTACTCTTCCGAATTAGAGCTGAGAATGGTGTCGACGGCGGATGGCTCTATCATCGACAGCAGGGACGTTACGCAGCTTATCGGCGGGGATAATCCTTATATCCAGCAGTTTGCAATTGACGGAAAGGGGAATTACTATTTTTACACGGGTGACGATAAGCTTTATCTTGCTGATGCCAATCTGACAAAGGTCGATGATATCAGCATCAACGGCTGGATCAATTCCCTGATAGTGTCCAAAGAAGGGGACGCTTATATCAGCGCTTACGGCGACAGCGGGATTGAACTAAAAAAGATAGATCCGGAATCCAAAACGCTGGGAGAGAAGATAGGCGGACTGAAGGAAGCCTATGGAAGCCAGAATTTTTACAAAGGAACCAGCAAGAGCATTTTAATTTCCAGTGAGAATGTATCGCTTTTTGATATTGAAACTGCCACGGAGGAGAAGCTTTTTGGCTGGATCGATGTGGATGTGAACAGCAACTACATTGATAAGATCGGTGAATTGTCGGATGGACGCATCTGGGCGGTATATCAGGACTATGAGGCAGAAAGCAGCAAGTCGGAGCTTTTGATTGTCCAAAAGGCGGATGCATCGCAGGCAGTGCAGAAGGAAGAAATAACCTTCGGAACAGTAGGAATTGACTATGATGTGAAGCGTCTTATCATCAACTTTAATAAGTCCAATGAAAAGTACCGGATTGTGGTAAAGGATTACAGCACGGAAGATTGGGAGACGGGCGTTACGCAGTTTCAGGCGGATCTTACGACTGCAAACTGCCCGGATTTGATTGACGTCAGACGTCTCAATTATTCCATGTACGCCAATAAGGGAATTTTGGAAGATCTGTATCCTTATATGGAGAAGAGCGGATTGAAAAAAGAAGACTTTGTAGAAAGCGTGCTCCGGGCGTACGAGATAGACGGAAAGCTGTATGCAATGATTCCAGAGTTCTATGTGTCTACGGTTATGGCAAAGAAGTCGGTGGTGGGAGATATTGACGGCTGGACGCTCACGGAAATGCTTGATTTTGCCGAGGCGAATAATCCGGAGTATTTATTCAGCTACGGAAGCCGGTATAGTATATTTTACTCTTGTATCTATAATAATATTGATGAATTTGTTGATTGGGAGACAGGTAAATGTAACTTTGACGGAGAAGAGTTTATCCGTACTTTGGAGTTTGCGGCGAAATACCCTGACCCGGAAGAGGAAATGTATATTGAGCAGGAGGAGGGCACTTATGCCCGGCTGAAAGCCAATAAGATTCTCCTGATGGATTCCAGTGTCAGCTCCGTTCAGCAGTTCCAGATGTATCAGGGAATGTTTGGCGAGGAGATTGCTTTTGTAGGGTATCCCAACCATGAGAGACGGGGAAATCTGATTATGCCGTCAGGCACCTGCATAGGAATTTCTTCTAAATCAAAGAATAAAGACGGAGCATGGGAGTTTATTCAGAGCATGCTCAGCGAAGAAAATCAGAAAGCGGCTGATTGGGGATTTCCTGTTTTGAAATCCGCCTTGGAACAGCAATTCGAGGAGGATATGACTCCGGAGTATTATGAGGATGAAAACGGCGAAAAGGTTGAAACTACAAAGACCAGCTGGGGTTATGATGATTTTGACATAGATATTTATGCGGCAAAACAGGAAGAGGTTGATGCGGTCAGGCGGCTGATTGACTCAGCAGATAAGCTGTACAGCAGTGCGGATGGACAGCTCAATACCATTATATCAGAGGAGGCAGATCCCTTCTTTAAAGGTCAGAAGTCCGCGGCGGATGTGGCAAAGATCATTCAAAACAGGATTCAGACTTATGTGAATGAGAACCGATAGTAGTGTGGTGGTTGAAATGCGTTTTTTAAGGGGCAGAAAGCCAGCAGGCATTAAGGCGTTTAAGGCGGAAAAGCAGCATAAAGTAAACAAAAAGGGCAAAAGCAGTAACCGAAGGGACCGCAGGGGGAGGCAGATATCTATTTTGTATCTGCTCCCCAGTCTCATCGGGGTACTGCTGTTTTTCGTGTTACCGTTTTTGATTGTTATTTATTATTCTGTGATTGACAATCCGATTTATGGGGAATTTGTATTTTGGGACAATTTTGTTATGGTGTTTCACAATGCGGCTTTTCAGCAGGCTGCCAAAAACACCATGATTTTTTCGGCAACGGCGGTGCCGTTAGCGGTAGTGCTTTCCCTCCTTCTTGCTATGATGTTAGAGAGCAAGATTCCCTTTAAAAGCCAGTTCCGCACCTTCTTTTTGAGCCCGATGATGGTGCCGATCGCATCGGTAGTGCTGATCTGGCAGGTTTTATTTCACTATAACGGAATGATGAATGAGATTATCGGCTGGTTTGGCGCGGACAAGATCGACTGGCTGAACTCCGCTTATGCGCAGGTGGTGATAGTGGTCTTATTCCTCTGGAAAAATCTGGGCTATAACATGATTTTGTTTATGGCGGCGCTTAGCAGCATCCCCAAGGATATTCTTGAGGTTGCGGTGCTTGAGAGCGCTTCCCCGGTTCAGATTTTTTGGCACATTAAGCTGCGCTATTTATCTTCAACCATCCTTTTTGTGACAATTATGTCCTTGATAAATTCTTTTAAGGTGTTTCGGGAAATCTATTTGTTAAAAGGAGATTACCCTTATGACACCATGTACATGCTTCAACATTTTATGAATAATACCTTCGGGAAACTGGATTATCAAAAGATGTCCGCGGCGGCTATTATGATGGCAGCCGTGATGGTAGTGATTATTGCCATCCTGTTTGTGACCGAGAGCTATTTCGGAAAGGATGTGGAAGGATGAGACATATGGGAAAAGGGCGTTCTGAGGAGGAATTATCTATAGAACGCTGGGATAAACAGGTAAAGACCAAAAAGAAAATCCGGGATACCAGACGATTTGTAAAAATCTGTCTTGGGACAATGTTTGCAGGCTGTTTTGCAGTATTGTTTCTGATGCCGATTATACTCACGATCACCAATTCCTTTATGGCGGCATCCGAAATCTCTGCAAATTACGGACAGGTATTTGCAACGTCGGACACGGGCGGAAAGGTTTATATTTCCGAGAGGGTCAACCTAAAGTTCATACCGGATATGGTATCATTCAGCCAGTATATCACTGTGCTGTTTAAAAGCCCCGAATATCTGCTGAAATTTTGGAACTCCGTGATTTTGGTGGTGCCGATTGTGGCATTTCAGCTTTTGATCGCTATGGGAGCCTCTTTCGGCTTTACCAGATACAGGGGAAGAATCAAGGAAATCATTTTCTTTGTATATATCATATTGATGCTGATGCCCTATCAGGTAACGCTGGTTCCCAACTATCTGGTTTCGGACTGGCTGAACATATTAGATACAAACTGGGCAATCTGGCTTCCGGGAATCTTTTCACCCTTTGCGGTGTATCTTCTGACAAAATATATGAGAAGAATTCCGGTTTCCGTGATGGAGGCGGCGCAGATTGACGGTGCCGGAGAATGGCAGATTTTTCAGAAGATTTGTATGCCCCTCTGTAAAGGAGCTATGTGCTCCGTAGCGATACTTATTTTTATTGATTATTGGAATATGGTGGAACAGCCGTTAATTCTTTTGTCAGATGCGGAAAAGCATCCGCTTTCGGTGTTTTTGTCAAAGATTAACGAGGGAGAAATCGGACTGGCATTTGCAGTTGCGACGATTTATATGGTGCCGCCTATTTTGGTGTTCTTGTACGGGGAAGACTATCTGGTGGAAGGAATCACCTATCAGGGCGGTATCAAGGGATGACTTAAGGGTCAGAATCAGGTTAAGGTTTTGGCTGAGGACATATTACGATATGGATGAGGAAAGGCGGGAAACATATCATGAATGAGAAGAATGCAGGAAAGAGAAGGGAATGGGTTAAAAACGCGGCGATTATCTTTTTGGTGATTCTGCTGATCTTAACATTTTTTTCCAATACCATTATGAATTATTCACTGCCGGAGGTGGCGACCCAATATGTCCAGAGAGGAACGATTACGGCTAAGATCCGGGGAACCGGAAACGTGGAGGCGACAGACCCTTATAATGTGATGGTAAAGGAGTCCAGAGTCATTTCCAGTGTTGCAGTGAAGCAGGGCGATCCGGTGGAAAAGGATCAGGTTATCTATTATCTGGAAGATGCGGAGAGCGAAGAGCTTGCCAAGGCTGAGGCGGAACTGGAAGACCTGAAGTTAAGCTATATGAAGGGGCTTTTTGGCAGTAATGTTTCTCCGGAAGTGATTAATAAAGTGGCAAGCGGAAACACGGATGGATTTTCGGCGTTGAAAGCAAAGGTGACGGATATGCAGAAGCGTCTGGATGATGCGGAGGCAAGGGTGAAGGAATGCCAGGATAACTTGGACAAGATTACTTTGCAGAGCACTATAAGCACGAATGATTCGTCGGTGAGCACGATAGCGGATGAGCTGGAAAAGGATCTTGCATCAGCGGACTTAGAGAAGATAAAGACAGCATTTGATAATGGTAAGGCAGAAAGAATTGCTGAATTGAATAGTGAAATTCAAGAAAAGACAAATCAGATAAACGATTTGAAAGAATTAATAGAGAAAGCAGATTCATATGCATCTGGAATAACTGAAAGCAGTTCACCAGGAGGGCAGACGTCTGTTGCAAAAGAAACGTTTGATGAAAGGCAAAAGGCAGTAGAAGACAAGTTTAGCACAATTCAAAGTGGAATCGGCAGTGGTAAATATCCTGCTTCAACGTTCACAGGAACAGTAACGGAGAATACAGTAAAAGAGTGGTATAATGGTATTATCTGGAAGGATGCCGACCCGAATAAGCAAAAAGCTTGCGAGGCTGATTATGGAGAATATCGCGTGGCAGTAGATAAGCGTGATGAAGCGGCGAGAACTCTGGAAGAGTATGGTGGAAATTCAACAGATCAGTTGAGCAGATTGGAAAAATTAGAGGATCAGTTAGTTTCTTTACAAAATAAAAAGGCAGAAGTAGAAGCTATTACAGTTACTTCTGAGGATGGATATATAGATGCATTGAATCGGCTGAATCAGGCGACAAGAAACATATCCGAATTAACCTATGCGGAAAAGCAATCCTCCGTTGCATATCAAAATCAAATTGCCAACGCCGAGGCGGCTTTAAAAACCGCGCAGTCTGTCCTTGACCTTCTGAAAGAAGAACAGACTCTTATGAATGCGGACATTAATGCGGAGCTTGACCTTTCTAAGGCAAGCAAAGATATTGCAAAGAAACAGGAAGATATTGAGAAGCTGCGTGAGAAGTCCATGGGAGCGGAAATCAAGGCACCGGTGGCGGGAACGGTTACTTCTCTTGCCTATGTGGCTGGTGAGACCACCAAGCCGGAGGAGCCAGCGGCGGTGATTCAGGTAGAGGGAAAGGGGTACACGCTCAGTATTTCCGTGACGAATGATCAGGCAAACAAGGTTAAGGTGGGAGATGAGGCGGAGCTTCAAAATTCCTGGTATTATGATGATGTTAAAATATTACTTTCAGCTATTAAACCGGATCCGGATGCGCCGGGGCAGAAAAAGCTTTTGACCTTTGATGTTTCGGGTGACACGCTTACGCAGGGGCAGGCGCTGAATATTTCGGTGGGACAGAGAAGCGCGGAGTATGAGCTGGTGGTTCCCAACAGTGCGGTCAGGGAGGACAACAACGGAAAGTTTATTCTCACCGTGGAGTCCAAGAGCAGTCCTTTAGGAAACCGCTATATTGCAACCAGAGTGGATGTGGAGGTGCTTGCCTCAGACGACAACAACACGGCGGTTTCGGCGCCGCTTTACGGGTACGAGTATGTGATAACCACGTCCACCAAGCCTGTGGAGGCAGGAAAACAGGTGAGATTGAACGAGTAGAAGTAAGCAGGAAACAGGGAGGAAAGGAGGCAGATATGGGTTCTAAGATAAAGGCGTTTTTGAGCGGATTAACTTTAAAACAGATCATTTTATCCTCTGTTACGGTTCTGTCTCTCCTTTTGTTTCTGATTCTGACTCTATGGTCGGATCAGATGGTGGAAGGCTTAGCTGACCAGCAGGCGGCAAAACGGTGGGACGCGGAGGGGAAGAGCGCTCAGGTCAGCTGTTTTTTGTCGGAACGAGCTTCCTTAGATGAGATGGCGATTGTGGGATTTGAACATCAGTTGGAGCAGCAGCTTAAGGAGGTTCTCTCCGCGGAGGAATATTCCGAAGAGAACGACAAACGGCTGATTGCAGACGCGTACAGTTCCGAGGGGCGTGTTACAGTAGTCAGTGAGAAAGGCACGTTAGAAGCGGCGGCAGTCGGCGTTGGAGGGGATTTCTTTTTGTTTCACCCGTTGACGTTAGTGTCCGGAGGATATTTTTCCGGAGATAATCTGATGCAGGACTATATCATTTTGGATGAGGATGCGGCGTGGCAGTTGTTTGGGTCATCGGATATTGCAGGGCAGAGCGTGATGATCGGGGGAGTTCCGCACTTTGTAAGCGGTGTGGTGAAACGGCAGACCGGGCGGTTTGCCGAAAAAGCAGGGCTTGATAAGACCATTGTTTATCTGTCTCATGAGAGTCTGGCTGCGTACGGGGAGGGCGGAGCGATTAACACCTATGAGGTGCTGGCGCCTAATCCGGTCAAAAATTTTGTTTATACGGCGGTGAAGGAGAAGCTGGGAATAGACGAGAGTGATATGATTGTGGTAGAAAACTCTTCCCGATATTCCGTAGAATCCCTGATACCCGTGATTTTAGATTTTGGAACCAGATCCATGCAGGATTCCGGCGTAAGGCTTCCCTATTGGGAGAATATCGGCAGGGGCGCGGAGGATGTGAAAGCGCTGGCGCTTTTAGGGCAGGGGATTTTTTTACTGATTCCGATAGTTATTGTGGCAGTGTTCTTAATCATCAAGTGGAAGAATAGAAATTTTACATGGAAAGATGTGGGAAATTATTTGGTTGATGTTAAGGATAAGCTCCGGCGGCATGCCGCAGAGAAAAAGGATAAGTGGGAACACTTTTAAGGGAGGATTACATTGAAAAAGAAGATTATTGCAGGTTTTATTTTATTATTGATTTTGGCGCTGGCGGGCTGCGGAAGAAAGAAGGATAATACTTCGGCGGATGAGGCGGCAAGAAGCAAAGAGTATGTATATCGGATGGAGGACATGGATTTGAGTGTGAACCGTTACAACAGCACCAGCGTGATCCGCTCCGGAGATGAGTTTCTCACTTTTGAATATGACTGGCCGGAAGACGGCGGGCTGTATCAAATTTATTTTGGCAGACTGACAGAGGATGGAACAAAAGAAGAATTATTTCAGCTTTCCGGGGAAGAGGATGGCGGTTATAACAATATCACCTCCGACGGCAGTAATATTTATCTGATTAATAATAAATATTATTACACGGGGGAGATTGACGAGGAGACCGGAGAAGAAATCAGTGAAGGCGAATACATGGATGAGTATTATCTGGTCAAGCTGACCATGAGCGGGGATGAAGTATTTTCCATGTTGTTAAACGGGGTTCCGGAACTGGCAAAGCTGGAGGAGGAACAGGGCTGGTTTAATGCCTATGGCATGTTTATTGTGGATGAGAAGCTGTATATTTCCTGCAACGGCATTTATGCCTGCTTTGACAAAGAGGGCAATTTTCAAAAGCTGATGGGAACGCCCGGTGAGGAGAGTGAATTTAACAGCGCCAATCTGATTCCCCTTGCAGATGGAAGAGTGGCGGCGGCAGTTTATGAGGAAAACGGCGTGGCTGTTGCACTGGCAGATATGGAAAACGGAACAATCGGTGAGAAGACCCTCCTTCCCGGCGCAAACGGCTACAGTTTTTATGCGGGGCATGGGTATGATCTTTATATCACGGACAATACAGGGATGTATGGATATAACATCGGTGATGCAGATAAGACGAAGCTTCTTGACTATGTGGATTCGGATATGGCTGTCTGGAACATAAGCAATGTGATGGCAATCAACGAGAAGGAATTTTATGGTTCTTATGACGACTTGGAAAGTGGGGAATCCCAATTTGCGCGGTTTACCAAGGTGCCGCCTTCGGAGGTAAAAGATAAGAAGGTGCTTACCCTTGCTATGGCTTATACGGATTGGGGCGTGCGTCAGGAGGTCATCAAATTTAACAAAGAAAATGATGAGTACCGCATCAGCATTCAGGATTATTCCACCATGTATGCCGATGAGGCGGATTACAGTGCGGGAGTCACCCGGCTGAACGCGGACATTGCATCAGGAAGAGCACCGGATCTGCTTCTGTTAGATGAGAGTATGCCGGTGGAAAGTTATATGAGCAAGCGGTTATTCGAGGATCTGAAGCCATATATCGAAAAGGATGAGGATCTGGATATAAACAACTTTATGCCCAACATAGTGGAGGCATTTTCTGAGGATGGAAAGCTTTATATTCTGGTTCCAAGCTTTTCAATCAACACGCTGATTGCCAAGACCTCGGACGTAGGACCGGAGCGGGGCTGGACGGTGCAGGAAGCAGTGGATTTGTGGGATTCCAAACCGGAGGGCACGGAGTTTCTTGATGCCTGCACCAAGACGGAAATTATGGGTTACTGCATGCGGATGGCAAACAGCCAGTTTATCAATCCGAAGACCGGAAAGTGTAATTTTAACAGTGATGAGTTTATCAAGATGCTGGAATTTATTAACCGCTTTCCGGACAATCTTGACGAAAATTATTATACGGATATAGACTGGGAGGTTCATGATGCCCAATGGCGCACGGGGAAGGTTCTGCTCAGCTACGGTTATATCAGTGATTTTAGAGATTTTCATTACAGTGAAAAGGTAACCTTTGGGGAGGACGTTACCATGATTGGGTTCCCCTCTTCCGACGGGGATGGTTCAATCATTGTGCCGAATAATGAGCTTGCCATGTCTTCCAAATCGGCATACAAAGAGGGCGCATGGGAATTTTTGAGGACATTTATCACTGATGAATATCAGTCGGATCTGTACGGGTTTACCCTCAGCATTAAGGAACTGGAAAAGAGGGCGGAGGAAGCCACGCAGAAGCCTTATTATGAGGATGAGAACGGAAATAAGGTGGAATATGACGATACGGTGTTTATTGACGGAGTGGAAATAACGATTCCGCCGATGACCCGGCAGGAAGCGGATGAGTTTATGGAACAGTTGTACAGCTTCAAGCAGATTTCCAGAAATGACAATGCGCTCAGCCAGATTATCGACGAGGAGGCGGCAGCTTACTTTGCAGGACAAAAGAGCGCAAAGGATGTGGCGGGAATCATTCAGAGCAGGGCGCAGGTCTATGTCAACGAGACCAGATAAAATACGAAGGGAAGGGACAGGATGGAGGACTGGCAGGCTAGAACCAGGCTGCTTTTATCGGAAGAGCAGATGCAGAGATTGGAGGCGGCGCATGTGGCGGTGTTCGGCATAGGCGGTGTGGGCGGCTGCGTGGTGGAAGCACTGGCAAGAAGCGGAGTCGGTCATTTGACGCTGGTTGACCATGATGTTTTGTCCGTAAGCAATTTGAACCGTCAGATTATCGCTACCCGTGAGCATATCGGGGAATTTAAGACCGATGTGATGAAAGAGCGGATTTTGTCCATTAATCCGGAGGCGGAGGTGTGCGTCTTTCATTCTTTTTTCCTGCCGGGAGAGCCTGCCGAGTTCTTACCTCTTTCGCAGTATTCCTATGTGGTGGACGCGGTTGACACGGTATCGGCAAAGATTGAGCTTGCTTCTCTTTCACAAAAAGAAGGATTTCCCTTAATCAGCAGTATGGGAACGGGAAATAAGCTGAATCCGTCGGGATTTCGGACGGCAGATATTTTTGAGACGAAGGTGTGCCCGCTGGCAAAGGTCATGAGAAAGGAACTTCGGGCAAGAGGGATTGAACGGCTTAAGGTGGTCTATTCCGAGGAGGAACCGCTTACGCCAAAGGCTCAGCTTACATGCGGGGCAAAAAGGGCTGTCCCGGGAAGCATTTCCTTTGTGCCTGCCGCGGCGGGATTAATAATTGCAGGAGAAGTAATAAAAGATTTGATTAAATAGGGTCAGGTATGGTAGAATAACTTTGTCATGAGTTTTTGACGACTAGCTACAGATTACATAAGCGTATTAGGAGATTCGATGGACAAGGAATTAAAAGGGGATGGACTCTCATGGATTCTGCTCAGAATGAATATACTTCCCATCATTCTGCTGACTTTAGTAATTACAACGTTTAGTGCAGTCAGCTTTGCAAATTCCATGAATAACGAAGCAAAAAACGGACTGGTTAATTTATGTGATACCGTTATAACGATGTATGATGCGATTTATGAGGGCGCTTATCGGGCAGTGGAGCAGGATGGTGCTGTCTATCTGCTGAAAGGAGAACATCAGTTAAACGGTGATTTTGTATTTATTGATTCTATTAAAGAAAAGACAAACGTTGACGTGACCTTCTTTTATCGGGATACCCGTGTAATTACCACAATCAGGGGTAATGACGGGGAGCGCATCATTGGAACCAGAGTCAATCCTTCCGTGGCAAAGGAAGTGATAGAGGGCAATAAAGAAGCGTTCTTTTCCAATACGGAGATTGAGGGCGGACGTTATTTTTCTTATTATGCGCCCCTTCACGGGGAGGATGGAACTTGTATTGGAATGATCTTTGTGGGGAAACCGGCGGCAGAGGTTGACAAGATGGTGCAAAGGTCAGTAACGCCTACCGTGATCTTTGGACTGCTCACGATGTTTTTGGTGAGCTTTATAACTATCCGCTTTTCCAAAAAGCTTGTGGGTTCCATTCAAAAGATTGAAAATTTCTTGGAATCAACCTCCGGCGGAAATTTACATGTAAATTTAAATCCGGAAGTGTTAGAGCGCAAAGACGAATTGGGCGATATGGGACGCCATGTGGTCAAGATGCAGAGGGCACTTCGGGAATTGGTGGAGCAGGATATGCTCACCGGCTTAAACAACAGGCGCAGTGGAGAAAAGCTCCTAAAGCAGGTTCATGACAGCTATGAGACGAAAGGCGTTCCCTACAGTCTTGTTATCGGGGATATTGACCACTTCAAGTATGTCAACGATACTTATGGACACGAGTGCGGAGATGTGGTTCTTGTCAAATGCTCTGCCCTGCTTAGAGAGCATATGCACGGGAAGGGGTTTGCCATCCGGTGGGGCGGAGAAGAGTTTCTCTTGGTATATGAGGGTATGAATGTGGAGACGGCGCTGCCTCATCTTAGAAAATTGATGGATGCCCTGAGAGAGATGCGCATTGGGTACGGTGAAGGCGAAGAGACCCAGATTGGGATCACCATGACGTTTGGGCTTGCAGAGGGAAGCGAGGAGCGGATTGAGCATGTTATCCGCGATGCGGATGTCAAGCTTTACGAAGGCAAAAGCAACGGGCGCGACCAAATCGTATTCTGACGGATATGCGGTATTGTTTTGATATATTTTTAAATTAAGAAATGATAATTGGAGACTGCCTAAATTCGTTTAAGGCAGTCTTTTTTCCGTTTGATTTGGAAGCGGACACTGCTTCGTACAAAGCGGAGGCAAAAACCTCCTTTTTCAAAAAGAGACGCGCATGGAAGGAGAGCCCTTTTTGGGCGTCCGCAAGCTTGGTAACAAGCGGGACGCTGCTGTTTTTCTTTAAAGAAAAGAGAAGGGGGGAGGTACTTTCGCGAAAGCCCAAAAGACGCACAAAGGGAAAATAATAGTCCCGTTCTCCGTACGGGGTTTTATAAAAGTCAGGCGTCCTTAGTTCAAGAAGGATGTGAAGAAGCATCCGGCTTATGCGTGTGTAAGTGACATCCTTAGTCTTTAACAGGGCGCAATAATCCGTATAACCGGTATAGTAGGGCAGATGATTGACAATCCTGTTGGAAAGGCTCGGCGTGCAGTCAAGATACTCGTCAAAACCGAAATCTGCTTCGCAAAGAAGCTTGTACAATAAAAGATCGGACAAATCATCTTCCACAAGATAGGAATCGGTGCAGATTGTGTTGTGAAACAGCTCGCGGCTTTCGGAAGGGATATACTCCGCCAGCTCCCGGGGGAGATTACCATGGTTTGCTTTCGTGGAGTCCGGATAGCGGGTCTGCACAAAATCACGTATGGCGGCAGCTGAGAGATAGGGAGCGGAGCCGTCATAAAGTGCGGTATCATGAAAATCATTTCCCTGACGTGTGATGGTAAAAGGAGTGATGCTGCTTTTGAGCGATAACAGCGCCTTGCAGTACTCAACCCCCAAAATATTGTTTGGCTGGGACAGCAGATTTTGTAAATCGGCATCGGAAGAGAACTGGTCTGCCAAGAGCTGTTCCTTAGCGGCGGCATAGGAAAGCCCGCTCCGAAGCAGAGTCTGTAGAAGCGGAGAGGAGTTTGATTCGCAGTCTAAAAGCGCCGAAGCCGTCTGTGTTACCGCATCTAACGACCCGGATTCACTTCCAAAAGAGAGGATATCCACCACGCCGAGACGCTGTGCAAGGGTTACGGCACTCTGGGCAAAATATTCCGCGCTGGATGTGGCGTACAGGACAGGAAGCTCCAACACCACATCCGCTCCGCCGAGGAGCGCCATGCGGGCACGCGTATATTTATTAAGGAGCGCTGGGGCTCCCCGCTGAACATAATCACCGCTCATAATGACCAGAACATAATCCGCGCCGGTTAATTCCTTTGTCTGGGATAAGTGGTGCTTATGACCGGTGTGAAATGGATTATATTCGGCAATTATAGCGGCAACTTTCATAAAGATTTCCTCGTGTTCTGTTGTATTTTTTATACTGTATCATAGAAAGTCCAAAGAAGCAATTGGGTTTTGCAAGGCTGAACTGTTACATTTTTTGCAGGATTTTCCGAGCGAAGACTTGTCGGAACCGCCGGATTATTATATAATTTTATGTGGGTAATTTTAGCAAAACAAAGTATTGGATTGAAAGGAGAATCGGGTATGTCATACATTGACGTGATCAAAGACAAGGCAAGAATGGACAGGAAGACCATCGTGCTTCCGGAAACCACCGATAAGAGGACGCTGATTGCCGCCTCCCATATTATCAAGGAGGGGATTGCGGACATTATCATGATCGGCAACGAAGAAAAAATCATGGATGGCGCTACGTGGCTGGAGATTGAGCTGGATGGAGTCACCATTATTAATCCACAGACCAGCGATAAGCTGGACAGTTATGTGGATCTTTTATACGAAACCCGTAAAAATAAAGGGATGACGCCGGAGAAGGCTAGGGAAATTCTTTTAACGGACAATCTTACCTTCGGCGTAATCATGGTAAAGGCAAACGATGCGGATGGAATGGTGGCAGGAGCATGTCACGCTACAGCCGACACCTTGAGACCGGCATTGCAGATTTTGAAGACAGCGCCCGGCGTTAAGCTGGTATCCGGATTTTTCCTGATGTGTATTCCAGACTGTCCTTATGGAGAAAACGGCACCTTTTTGTTTGCAGACTGCGGTCTGAATCAGGATCCCACTGCGGAGGAGCTGGCAGCTATCGCAGATTCTTCCGCGAAGAGCTTTAAGAGCCTTGTGGGGGCGAAACCGATTATCGCTATGCTTTCTCATTCTACCAAGGGAAGCGCAAAGCACCCGCTGGTGGATAAAGTGGTGGAGGCTACAAGAATTGCTCATGAGCAGTATCCTCATCTGACGCTGGATGGAGAATTGCAGACAGACGCCGCGTTAGTTCCTCAGGTGGCAAAATCAAAGGCACCGGGCAGCGAGGTGGCGGGCAAGGCTAATGTTTTGATCTTTCCCAATCTGGACTGCGGAAATATCGGATATAAGCTGGTTCAGAGGCTCGGCAATGCGGAAGCTTACGGTCCCATGCTTCAGGGAATCGCTAAGCCGGTAAACGATCTGTCAAGAGGCTGTTCCTGGCAGGATATTGTAGGCGTGGTGGCACTGACTGCCGTACAGGCTCAGCTTGCATAAAGGAGGATATGAATCATGAATATTTTGGTGATAAACTGCGGAAGCTCTTCTTTGAAATTTCAATTGATCGATGCGCAGTCAGAGGAATTGATTGCCAAGGGGCTTTGTGAGAGAATCGGCATTGAGGGAAGTCAAATGACTTACTCTCCGAAGGACGGGGACAAGATTGAGGTGTCGGAGCCTATGGCGGATCACACGGCTGCCATCAGGCTGGTGCTGAATGCGCTTACGGATGCAGAGACCGGAGTGGTTAAGAGTCTGGACGAAATCGGGGCAGTGGGGCACCGGATTGTCCATGGAGGCGAAAACTTTGCGGCTTCCACGTTGATTACCGATGAAGTGCTTAAGGCAATTGAGGCTTGCAATGACTTGGCGCCCCTTCACAATCCTGCTAATTTGATTGGCATTAACGCATGCCGGGAGCTGATGCCGGGAACGCCTATGGCGGCGGTTTTTGATACGGCATTTCACCAGACGATGCCGGAGGAGGCTTATCTTTACGGAATCCCTTACCGCTATTACGAGGATTACAAGGTAAGGCGGTACGGCTTCCACGGAACCAGCCACTCTTATGTATCGCATCAGGCGGCGCAGGTGCTTGGAAAGCCTTATGAGGAGCTTAAGATCATCGTGTGCCATCTTGGGAACGGCGCAAGCATATCTGCCGTTCAGAATGGGAAATGTGTGGATACATCCATGGGGCTTACGCCCTTAGAGGGATTGATCATGGGAACCAGATCCGGCGATATGGATCCGGCAATCATAGAATTTTTGTGTAATAAAGAAGGAAAGTCCGTACATGAAATCTTAAATGTTTTAAATAAGGAATCCGGAGTCTTAGGGTTATCCGAAGGGTATTCCTCCGATTTCAGGGATTTGGAAAAGGGATACCATGCAGGGGAAGCGCCGTCGATCCGTGCAATGAAAGCGTTTGTCCACCGGGTAGTGAAATATATCGGCGCCTACGCGGCGGTGATGAACGGCGTGGATGCAATCTGCTTTACGGCGGGAATCGGAGAGAACAACCCGTTTATCCGGAATATGATCTGCTCTCATTTAGAATATCTCGGCATTGCCATTGACGAGGCTGAAAATGCAAAGCGCGGGGAGGATACCGTGATCTCAACGCCGGAGAGCAGGACAAAGGTTTTGGTTATTCCTACAAATGAGGAGCTTGCAATTGCAAGGGAGACTTTGGCACTGATAAAATAATCAGACCTAATAATTAATTTTTGTCAGGTATTGACAAACCGGATAACCGCCGTTATAATTGTTTGAGTGTGTGGTAGATTATCCATGCATAAGTTTCACAGGAGTATGCTATGTTAATGAATCTGACTGATGTTTTTTCGCTTGAGGGAAAGGACATAGAGGAAAATCTTTTATTGGAAGCGGATGCGGTATCCTGCATGGGCAATACTTATCCGATTACAGAAAAGGAGCCTGTATGTGTTAAATGCTCAAATATCGGCAAGGGAAAGGCATTGGTTAACGGAAGAGTATCCCTGACCTTACAGATTCCCTGCGACAGATGCCTGAAGGAGGTAATGGTTCCCCTTCGTTTTGAGTTTACGCAGGAGGCAGCCTCTCCGGACGCGGCGGAGCAGACAGGGCAGGAGGATAAGCAGGATTTTATGCAGGGATATGAGCTTGACATGGAGGCTCTGGTAAACAGCGAAATCTTGGTCAATATGCCGGTCAAGGTACTTTGTAAGCCTGACTGCAGGGGAATCTGCAGGCAGTGCGGACATGACCTGAATGAAGGGGACTGTGGATGCGATACATTTGTTCCTGACCCGAGAATGGCGGCTATTAAAGATATCTTTAATGCGAATAAGGAGGTGTAACGATGTCTATTTGTCCTAAGAATAAAACTTCAAAATCCAGAAGAGATAAGAGAAGAGCAAACTGGAAAATGAGTGCTCCTACATTGGTAAAGTGCAGCAAATGCGGCGCGCTGATGGTGCCTCATAGAGTATGCAAGGCATGTGGTTCTTACAATAAGAAAGAAATCATTGCTCAGGATTAATTAAAGTCAAATACCCCGCAGCAAGCTGACAGGGCATCAAACTTGCAACGCAGCAAGCTGTGGGGTATCTGACCCTCGCGGCAGTCGTCAAGGTCATGCAAGCATGACTTTGACTCGTTGCTCGCGGAAATGAATTTTGTCAAGGACTTCATTCAAAATGAGGTCCTTGATTTTTTGTGAGGTTTATGATGGAACAACCAAATGAAAATTTTCAAGTGGATCTTGAAAAGGCGATTTCACAGTATGCCGACATGATATACCGGATTGCAGTGACAATTACGGGAAACAAAGCGGACGCGGACGACGTGCTTCAGGAAACGTTTCTGCGTCTGGTTAAAAATCAGGCGAAGATTCAAAGTGAAGAACATTTAAAAGCCTGGCTGATAAGGGTTGCAGGGAACTGCGCCAAAACGATGGTGATGAGCCCGTGGAATCAAAAGACACAGGGACTTAAGGGAGAGGACGCCGGAAAGATACAGGAGACCAGTGAGAAACAGAACAGGCTCCTTATGGAACTGCACATGCTCCCACAGAAATATTCCCTCGTTTTGTATTTGTTTTATTATGAGGGATATTCGGTCAAAGAGATTGCGAAACTGCTTAAAAAGAATGAAAACAGCATCAAGACGCTCCTGAAAAGAGGACGGAATCTTTTGAAAAAGAGTCTGGAGGAAGGAGGGGAAGGCAATGCATAAATTGTATGATGAAGACGATGAACTGAGAAGAGAATTTAAGGATACGTTTTCCGGCGTTCATGCATCAGAGGATTTGAAAGCCCGTACCCTTGCCCGAATGCTGGACGAAGAAAACGTTGAAGACAAGGAAAGCGGGAGCAGTGCTGCGCCTGCTTTTAGGCGGCGCGCTGTTGTTTTTAGACCGGCAGTGACGGCAGGACTGCTCTGCACGGCGGCGCTGGTCTGCGTGGTCTTGGCTCTTTTTGTATTTCAGGGTACGCCGAAGCCCTCTTATCTTACCGTGATGGAGGATGACGTTTTTTACGAGGAGGTTATGCTGAAGGACGGGGAGCTTCATTTTGTGGCAAACCGGATGGCAATTTCTATTAAGCCCAATGCAGGCGGAATCACCATAGGACAGGAGGCGGATGAGGCATCCGCCGCGGTGGAAGAAGGGAATGAGACCATAGAAGAAAAGGTATTGGATGAGGGCGGAACGCTGCTCTTTTCAAAAATATCCGCCGTTGAACTGCCGGACATTGGAGATAAGAACTGGTCTTATATTGGAGAGACGCAAATTTATATTACCAAGCTTAACACTTCCGTTCCGCGCTATCAGGCAGTCTTTGAAAAAGGCGGGCAGGCGTATGAGGTGACGGGAACAGGGGTATCGCAGAAAGCATTTATCGATTATTTATATCAGATCGTGAAAGGATAAAATATTTTGGCAGGTGAAACTTTTTCCTTCGTTTCAAAGTATATACTATAGAATATATTTTTACATGAGGAATGAAAAGTTATTAAAAATGGAATGCGCAGGCAGAAGAGCGCAGAAATGGAGGAGTAAAGTGAGACACAAAAGAAATCTGTTTGGAAAGACGGCTCTGCTTCTGGCAGTTGTACTGACCCTTTTTGGATGTGGCGGTAATACGGCAAAGACGGCGGAAGATACAGCGGACGAGGAGCAGACAGCAGAAAAGGAGCAGACGGCGGAGCAGGGACAGACGGAGGACGCTTCCTTGGATCAGACGGAACCGGAGGAGAGCGCTTCGGCTGATGACTCGGCACTGGCAGATGAATTAAAGAAAAAGTATTCGGCTGCAGAGAAAAACGAGTACGACGGAAACGTGATCAAGGTAAAGCGGAATCAGGCAGTGGAACTTAAGCTTGGCTATGATCTGTGGGCAAGCGATGCCAGTCCTTATGACAGCTTTGTAATCTATCAGGATGCAGAATTAAAGTATCCTGTAGAGGCAGGCGGCATGGATTTTGATTCAAGTACCGGAACGCTTGCCATTGAGCCTCCTTTTGCAGGAGTGGCGGAAATCATGGATTCGGACGGGGTTGACCTAAGCCATTTAACTGGAAATTATCTGTCCGGCGATGAGGAGAGCGGCTGGGGAACTCTGTCGCAATATTACTTAAAATCCTCCGTGAATTTGGAAACGGGAGAGCCCTTATCAACACCGGTGATTACGGTGATCAAGGTGGAAGCGGAAATCCCTCAGGCACCGCAGCTTGTTTTTGATCAGTTAGAGGACGGCTATGCCCGCTTTTCGTGGAAAGCAGTGCCCGGAGCGGAGGGCTATTTATTGTTCCGCATTAATAAGGACGAAGAAGGCTTGTGGAATTACTGCTATGCCTTTGCCGATGTAAAGGGAACGGAATGGACCAGCGAAGGGGATGTCAACGAATTTGAAGGCAAAATTTTATCTTTAAACTATGACTTTGAGCAGTACTTTACTTCCGAAGACCTTTCCGAGTGGATGGAAGGAGAGGACGGGAGCTTTTTAAAGGAGTTTGCGGCTGATGATACTGCCTACAATGAATATTGGGATGAGTATTACGGAGTGATTGCTTACAAGGCAGGCGGATGTTCTCCCATCAGCAACCTGTTAAGCGCTATGGACATTTCCCATATGCTTCCGGCGGAGAGAGCGAACTTAAGCAATGATATATTTTTTGACATTAATGGAGTCTTAGATCTTCCGGCAATCATGAATGTGACCATGTGCGACGGAAGCAGGGCGCAGAAGGTGCTGTTATATGATTTCGATAATTATGAGAAGGATGAGGAATACAATGTCATCCGGATCAATGCAAAGGCTCTTCAAACGCCTTTTACAGAAGAACTTTCTATTTATGAGGTGAATTGGGATACTCTTGACGCTGATTTGGAAGCAATCAAAAAGCGGCAGGAAGAACTGATCAATAAGGGCGGTAATGTGGCACCTTCGCTGACCATTGACGAGGGAGCGCCTTCAAAGAGTGAGGAGACGGAGACACCCAAGGCAGAGTCTTCTCAGACAGAATCTTCTAAGACGGAGTCTGCTCAGGAGCAGGAACAGCCGGAGCAGACGGAGGAATCAAAGGCGGAACAGCCGAAGGAGGATAAAACACAGCCCTCACAGAGCGGACGCAAGGAAGTCAAGGTGACGGCAAACTCTGCCATGAGTGAGTACATTGCCTTAAATATGCTGGAGACGAAAGGAGAAATTCGTCTCTCGGATTTTCCGGAATCGGCGGATGTGGAACAAGTCGTTGACGCTTTTTTTGAGGCGCAGTATCAAAATCCGCTGGTGCTGGGCGTTCAGGGGGGAAGCATTGACACGGAAAAAAGAATCTTGTACGTGGAATATGATTTTCCGCGTCAGGTGACCGCGGTGAAACAACAGGAAATACAGAAAAGAGTGGATGAGATTACCGGTGAGATTATCTCCGATGGCATGTCGGATGTGGAAAAGGAGATGGCAATCAATACCTGGCTTTGTGAGAACGCCGTTTATGATGACGGGGCGTTGGAAAATGCTGAAAAGTATTCTTTTACGCAGGTAGATGAGGATTTTTATGATTCTTTTACCGCATACGGGATTTTGACCGAAGGCGTTGGGGTGTGCGCCAGTTATTCCGCTTCTTTTAAACTGCTTGCAGATGCTGCGGATTTAGAGAGCATTGTGGTTACCGGATATCTGGACGGAAGCGTTCCCCATGCATGGAACAAGGTTAAATTGGATGATAACTGGTATATTGTGGATGCAACCAACAATGACAATGATACGATTGAAAATGCACTTTTAAACCTATCCGACCGTGCGGCATACGGAACGCTTGTTGAGAATGAGAATTTTGTTATGGACGGAAGCCTTGGAAATTACAGGGCAAGGGAGGACGAACAGGAGTATTATCGTGTCACCGACCGATTTTTTGACACTGACGCCATTGCGGACGAGCTGGCGGAACTGCTGGTATCCGATGGAAAAGCGGTTCTCCGCACGGACTATGACATTGACGATGAAACCTTTTATGGGATTGCACAGCAGGCGGCGGACAAGGCGCATAAAAACATTAACGGATTTTATTGGATGGGCGTAATCCGTCTGGAAGAATAAAATATATGATTTGGAGGATAGATTTGATGAAAAAGAGAATTTCAATAGTCATGACGGCAGTGATTATCAGCGTGATGATGCTTGCAGGGTGCAGCGCTGACAAATCAGTGACCTACAATGTGGATACCGGGGACAAGGTCAAGATTACCGTAGATGCCAAGGCTGGATATAACATTTCCACGGAGCTGCCTTTTACGGTTACCAAAGAAGATACGACAATTTTAAACGGTTCGTTTATTTATGCGGAGTATTATGATACATATCGCGAGGTTGTGGATGCGGAGGCTGGCGCCGTGCTTCTTGACGAGGGAACAAAGGATGGGAATGATTATTTCTTTTATTCCTTTGAGGGAAACAGCGGAACGGAGTACGATTATATTATCCTGGTCAACAATTCCCAGACAGCAATTGCTATGGCATCTTTAGTAGGGGAGAAGGAAGCTTCGGAGGCTTTTGGGGCTATGACCATCAGTTTGGGGGAGTGAGCGGGAGCACCGAAAACGCATCTTTGTGAATGAGTGTTTTTTAAGAATGGGACAAGGTCATTTCAGTTTTTATGGTGATAGCTGAATTGACCTTGTCCGCTTAATTTTATGTAAGATTCCATTTCTAAAGCCGCCAATTCGCGCACGCTTTATCCAGCGTGGCGGCGTAGAAATGAAATAGTATTTAAGCGTTCATTTTATCAATTTATCCTGCAGTGCAAAATAAACCTTGATTTTTATATTATGGTCTAGTATAGTAAAGAAGTATGGATAGGAGGTGCCGGTATGGCAGAATTTGTAAATGTCGCTGTTGACGGCATGGGCGGCGACAACGCTCCGGTCGAAATAGTCAAGGGAGCCGTTGAAGCGGTTAATGAGAGCAGTCATGTTAAGGTCTTTATAACAGGACAGGAAGATAAGATCAATAGCGAACTTGCAAAATACACATATAATAAAGAGCAGGTGGAAGTTGTACCCGCCAGTGAAGTTATTGATATGGCTGAGCCGCCGGTTATGGCAATCAGGAAGAAGAAGGATTCTTCCCTTGTCAAAGCGTTAAATCTTGTCAAGGAAGGAACCTGCGATGCATATGTATCAGCCGGAAGCACCGGAGCTACCTTGGTAGGCGGCCAGGTGATCGTGGGCAGGATTAAGGGAGTAGAGAGACCGCCCCTTGCACCGCTGATTCCCACGGCAGACGGATGTGCACTGCTGGTTGACTGCGGCGCTAATGTAGATGCAAGACCGTCTCATTTAGTACAGTTTGCCAAGATGGGTTCTGTCTATATGGAAAGCGTTATGGGCGTGAAGAGACCCAGGGTGGCGATTGTCAATATCGGCGCGGAGGAGGAGAAGGGAAACGCACTTGTGAAAGAAACTTTCCCGCTTCTGAAAAATTGTCCGGACATTCATTTTATAGGAAGCATTGAAGCAAGGGATATTCCAGCCGGGAAGGCGGACGTGATTGTCTGCGAAGCCTTTGTAGGCAATGTCATCTTAAAGATGTACGAGGGCGTCGGAGGGATTCTGATCAAGAAGGTAAAGGAAGGCATGATGACTTCCCTTCGGAGCAAGATTGGAGCGCTTCTGGTTAAACCGGCGCTCAAACAGACGCTGAAAGCTTTTGATCTGGAGCAGTACGGCGGAGCGCCAATGCTTGGATTAAAGGGACTGGTGGTTAAGACTCACGGCAGTTCCAAATCCGTTGAGATCAAAAATTCTATTCTGCAATGTATCACCTTTACAGAACAGAATATTAATCAAAAAATAAAAGAAAAAATAACAATGGAAGAAAATTAGAAAGGAAATGAGACATGGAATTTGAAAAATTAAAAAAAGTAATTGCTGACGTTTTAAACGTTGACCCTGATGAAATTACGATGGAGACCACATTTGTAGATGATCTGGGAGCGGATTCCTTGGATGTTTTTCAGATTATAATGGGGATAGAAGAAGAATTTGATATTGAAGTCCCGGCTGAAGAGGCAGAGAAAATCTCTACCGTGGAAGATGCAGTTAATCTTATCAAGAGCACAATCAATTAAAAGCCCGATTTCGGGCTTTTTTTGGAACTTTGGAAACCAAAATTATTGAGATTTCAAATCTCATGAGATTGCAAATCTCAGCAGATCACAAATCAAAGGAGATTTATGTTAAATCAAGAAAAATTTAAGGAACTGGAAGCAAAAATAGGATACCAATTTCAACAAAAGGAACTGCTGGTACAGGCTTTAACCCACAGTTCTTTTTCAAACGAGCAGAAGATTAATAAGTATGCCAATTACGAAAGGCTGGAATTTTTGGGAGACGCCGTGTTAGAGCTCCTTTCAAGCCAGTTCCTTTTTGAAAATTATCCGGACATGTCAGAGGGAAGGATGACGCAGACGCGTTCTTCCATGGTGTGTGAACCGGCGCTTGCTTTTTGCGCTAAGGATCTTTCGCTGGGGCAGTATATCCTGCTTGGAAAAGGCGAGGAGGCAACCGGAGGCAGAGAGAGGGATTCCATCACCTCGGATGTGATGGAAGCACTGCTTGGCGCGATTTATCTGGACGGCGGATTTGAAGAGGCGGGTCGTTTTGTTAAGAAGTTTATCCTTTCCGATTTGGAAAATAAGCAGTTATTTTATGACAGTAAGACTATTTTGCAGGAAAAGGTTCAGAAGACCGAAAAGCAGCTTGTCTATGTAATCGTGGATGAATCCGGTCCGGAGCATAACAAGATCTTTACGGTAGAAGCGAAAATTGACGGGAAGACAGTAGGAACCGGTCAGGGAAGGAACAAAAAGACAGCCGAACAGCAGGCGGCATATCAGGTGCTGCTTAGCGGCGTGCTGGAAGCGTAGGTGTTTTATGTATTTAAAAAGTATTGAGATCCATGGATTTAAGTCTTTTGCCAATAAGATTGTGTTTAAATTTCATAATGGGATTACGGGAATCGTGGGTCCGAACGGAAGCGGAAAAAGCAACGTTGCAGACGCCGTCCGCTGGGTTCTGGGAGAGCAGAGAATCAAACAGCTGAGGGGCGCGTCCATGCAGGATGTTATTTTTTCCGGAACGGAGATGCGCAAGCCCCTTGGATACGCTTATGTTGCCATCACGCTGGATAATTCTGACCATCAGCTTGCCACAAGCTTTGATGAGGTTACGGTGGCGAGAAGAATTTATCGCTCCGGAGAAAGTGAATATCTTTTGAATGGAGCGCCCTGCCGTCTTAAGGATGTCAACGAGCTTTTTTATGATACCGGCATCGGAAAAGAAGGCTATTCCATTATCGGACAGGGACAGATTGATAAAATTTTAAGCGGAAAGCCGGAGGAGAGAAGGGAGCTTTTTGACGAGGCGGCGGGAATTGTCAAATTCAAAAAGCGTAAGATTGCGGCGCAGAAAAAGCTTGAGGACGAGAAGCAGAATCTGGTGAGAGTCAATGATATTCTCCAAGAGCTGGAAAAGCAGATCGGTCCTTTGGAAAAGCAGTCTGAGGCGGCAAAGGTATACCTAAAGAAAAGAGAAGAGTTAAAGACTTTGGATGTCAACGTCTTTTTGCTGGAAAACAATCGCCTCAGGGAACAGCTTGCCAGCGTGCAGGAGAAGTATGATATTGCCAGCGGAGACTTAGAGAAGACGTCTTCCCAGTATGAAAAAATTAAAGAGGAATACGAACAGATAGAAAGCCGGATAGAACAGCTGAGCGAGGAGATAGATACTCAGAGGGAGTCTCTGACCGACACCGGAATGCTCCGCGGGAAGCTGGAAGGTGAGATTAACGTCCTTAAAGAGCAGATTAAATCCGCCAAAAGCAATGAAGAGCACTTTCTTACCAGAAAGGCGGCTGTTCAGAAGGAGATGGATGCAAAGCTCCTTGACAAAGAAGGGATTCTGGCGGACAAGAAGGTTATTGACGAGCAGGTTGCAGAGATTGAAGCGTCGCGGAATGAAGCAAGGGAAAAACTGCTTCAGGTTCAAAAGAGGATTGAAGAGCTTAACAATGATATTGAAAGCGGTAAAAATACCATTATCGATGCGCTTAATTCCCGGGCAACGATCAAGTCAAAGCTTGGCAGATATGACACCATGACGGAACAAATTAACATTCGGAAGGCGGAGCTGACTTCCAGACTTCTTCGGATCAAATCGGACGAGGCACAGCAGGAGGCGGTTATGGCTGCCCTTCAGCAGGAGTTTGAAAAGCTCAATGATGAAATCCGCAGTCTGAATGAACAGCAGGAAAGCAGTGAGGAACAGCTTTCCCTGCTTCGGGAAGAGCTGGCGCAGAAGGACAAGAAACTCAGAGATACTCAGGTGAGCTATCATCAGGAAAAGTCCCGTTTGGAAGCTCTCACCAACCTTACGGAGCGGTATGAAGGCTACGGCGGAAGCGTCAAGAAGGTGATGGAGTGCAAGGATCGGGAAAAGGGCATTATCGGCGTTGTGGCGGATATTATCAAGGCAGACAAAAAGCATGAGACGGCAATTGAGACGGCACTGGGCGGCAATATCCAAAATATTGTGACGGATAATGAGGAGACCGCGAAGCGGATGATTTCCTTTTTGAAGGAGACAAAAGCCGGAAGAGCCACCTTTTTACCCCTTACCAGTATTTCCAATCCGCAGGAATTTAAGACTCCGGAGGTCCTACAGGAGAAGGGCGTTATCGGCATGGCGGATGAACTGGTAAGGACCGATGAGAAATACCGCAATGTGGCAAAGGCAATGCTGGGAAGAATCGTGGTCATTGACAATGTGGATAATGCAGTAAAGATTGCCCGTAAATTTGAGTATGGAATCCGCATGGTCACGCTGGAAGGAGAGCTTCTGATTCCGGGAGGAGCCATCAGCGGAGGAGCCTTTAAGAATAGCAGCAATCTGCTGGGCAGAAGAAGAGAGATTGCGGAGCTGGAAGAGAAGGTCAAAAAACACCTGAAAGAAATTGATGTGATTTTAGGTGAGATTGAAAATACCAAACAAAACCGGAATAAGCTCCGTCTGTCTATCGAGGAGATCAAGGGGGCACTTCAAAGAAAGTTTATTGAGCAGAATACAGCCAGACTGAATGTGATCAAGGCGCAGGAGCGCAAAAATGAAGCATCGGAGGGGTCTGTTGAACTGAAAAACGAAGAGCGCGAAATTGAGAAGCAGATACAGGACATTCAGCTCAGCAAGCAGGAGATTCAAAAGGAATTGGAGGACTCCGAACTGTTGGAGAAGCAGGTGGAGGAGCAGATACGCCAATTTCAGGAGGAGCTGGAAGCGCGAAGAGGGGAAGAGTCCGACCAGTCCGCCCATGTGGCAGGCTGGGATCTGGAAGTGGAAAAGATGCTTCAACAGCAGGACTTCCACCAGCAGAACGTTGACCGTATCAGCAGTGAAATCGGGCGTTACGCAGAGGAATTAAAGGAAATCGAGGAGGGCATTTCAAAGAGCAGTCAGGATACGGTTCAAAAGGAGCAGGATATTGAACAAATCTTGGAGACCATTCAGGTTTCCCGGACAACGCAGGGTGATACGGAGAAGAAATTAAAAGAGAATATTGAAAAGAAGGAACAGCTCACTTTAAAGCAGAAGAATTTCTTTGCAGACAGAGAAGCTCTTTCCCAGCAGATGAATGGTCTGGATAAAGAAGTATACCGATTAAATTCCCAAAAGGAAAAATTTCAGGAACAGCTTGAAAATCAGATTAATTACATGTGGGATGAGTATGAGATTACCCTTTCAGATGCCTCCTCCCTCCGCAATGAGGAGATGACGGATTTATCCGCAATGAAAAGGGAGATAACTTCCTTAAAGGATCAGATTAAAAAGCTGGGGGATGTAAATGTCAATGCCATTGAAGATTACCGAAATCTAATGGAGAGGTATCAATTCCTTAAGACCCAGCATGACGATCTGGTGGAGGCGGAGAAAACGCTGGAAGGAATTATTGTGGAGCTGGATACGGCAATGCGCAGGCAGTTCCACGAGAAGTTTGCAGAGATTGGAAAGGAATTTGACAAGGTATTTAAGGAATTATTCGGCGGAGGAAAGGGAACGCTGGAGCTTATGGAGGATGAGGATATTCTGGAGGCAGGAATCCGCATCATTGCGCAGCCGCCCGGCAAAAAGCTTCAAAACATGATGCAGCTTTCCGGTGGAGAGAAAGCACTTACGGCGATTGCGCTCCTATTTGCTATCCAGAACCTAAAGCCCTCTCCGTTCTGTCTGCTTGATGAGATTGAGGCGGCGCTTGACGAAAATAATGTGGGACGTTTTGCAAAATATTTACATAAGCTCACAAAAAATACGCAGTTTATAGTGATTACGCACAGACGGGGAACTATGGAAAAGGCGGACAGGCTTTATGGAATTACCATGCAGGAAAAGGGAGTTTCCACTCTGGTGAGCGTGAATTTGATTGATAAGGAGTTAGATGACTGATGGGATTTTTCGGAAGGCTTAAGGAAGGATTAAGTAAAACCAGAGATAATATCGTAAGCGGAATTGATTCTGTGTTTGGCGGGTTCTCATCCATTGACAACGACTTTTATGACGAACTGGAAGAAATACTGATTATGGGAGACATTGGAGTGAATGCTTCCGGTGAGATTTTGGACAGGCTCCGCAGACAGGTCAAGGAAAATCATATCAGAGAGCCGGAGCAGTGCAGGGAGTTTTTGATTGAGAGCATCAAAGAACAGATGAAGGTGGAGGAGACGGCGTATCTTTTTGAGGAAAGAAAGTCGGTTGTCTTAGTAATCGGCGTAAACGGCGCAGGAAAGACAACCTCCGTCGGAAAGCTGGCAGGGCTTCTAAAACAGCAGGGCAAAAAGGTACTGATTGCAGCGGCGGACACTTACCGGGCGGCGGCGTGCGAACAGCTGTCCGAGTGGGCGAACCGTGCAGGCGTGGATATAATTCTGGGCGCACAGGGAGCTGATCCATCCAGCGTTATTTACGATGCGGTGAGTGCGGCAAAGGCAAGAAACGTGGATGTGTTAATCTGTGACACGGCGGGAAGGCTTCACAATAAAAAGAATCTGATGGAAGAGCTCAAAAAGATGAACCGCATCATAGACCGTGAATACCCGGATGCATATCGGGAAAATCTGATCGTGCTTGACGGGACTACCGGACAGAATGCGCTGAATCAGGCAAGAGAGTTTGGAGAAACAGCCGCCCTTACGGGAATTATCTTAACTAAGATGGATGGAACCTCCAAGGGCGGAATTGCCGTGGCGATTCAATCGGAGCTTGGAATACCCGTGAAATATATCGGCGTGGGGGAGAAGCTGGACGATTTGCAGAAATTTGATTCCGACCAGTTTGTAAACGCGCTGTTTGATTTGGACAGAGATGGAGAGAGATGATGGAAGATACTATGTTGACATTGGAAAAATTTGAGGAAGCTTCGGAGACCGTCAAAAAGGTCATACAGGAGACAAAATTGGTGTACAGTGACTTTTACAGTGCACAGACCGGAAATAAGGTGTATCTGAAGCCGGAAAATATGCAGTTTACCGGAGCTTATAAGCTTCGAGGCGCTTACTATAAGCTCAGCACCCTTTCTGACGAGGAGCGGGAAAAGGGGCTGATTACGGCATCCGCAGGCAATCATGCCCAGGGAGTGGCGTATGCGGCAAAGTGTTATGGAGCGAAGGCAGTTATTGTTATGCCTACCACGACTCCGCTCATTAAAGTGAACAGAACTAAAAGCTACGGCGCGGAGGTGGTTCTTTACGGGGACGTGTATGATGAGGCGTGTGAACATGCTTACGAATTGGCAGAAGAGCACGGTTATACCTTTATTCATCCCTTTGACGACCCGGCGGTAGCAACCGGTCAGGGAACCATAGCAATGGAGATATTCAAGGAGCTTCCGCTGGTGGATTATATTTTGGTTCCGGTGGGAGGAGGCGGACTGGCTGCGGGGGTATCAACCCTTGCCAAGCTGTTAAATCCCAAGATTAAGGTAATCGGTGTGGAACCGGAAGGAGCAGGCTGTTTAAAGGCGTCCATGGATGCAGGAAAGGTGGTAACGCTGGAGCATGTCAGCACCATTGCCGACGGCACAGCGGTGAAGACGCCGGGCGCACAGATATTCCCCTATCTGGTTAAAAATCTGGATCAGATTATTACGGTGGCGGATGAGGAGCTTGTGGTGGCTTTTCTCGACATGGTAGAAAGTCACAAAATGGTGGTGGAAAATTCGGGACTGCTTACAGTGGCGGCGCTAAAGCATCTGGAAGTAAAAGGAAAGAAGGTTGTATCCATCTTAAGCGGTGGAAATATGGATGTGATCACGATGTCGTCAGTGGTTCAGCAGGGACTCATTATGAGAGACCGTATCTTCACCGTATCCGTGCTTTTGCCGGATAAGCCGGGTGAGCTTAGTCATGTAGCGGATGTGATTGCAAAGGAAAACGGCAATGTGATCAAGCTGGAACATAATCAGTTTATCTCCATCAACCGGAACGCGGCTGTAGAACTGCGCATTACACTGGAAGCGTTTGGAACGGAACATAAGCACCAGATTATTGGCGCTTTGGAAAAGAACGGATATAAACCGAAACTGGTAAGGGCTAACATTTAGGAGACCCTCCTAGGATATATTTTGGCAAAGAACACATACTTTAGATGGTATGTGTTTTTTACAATGCGCAAAAAGCGGCGCAGAAATGAGGTAAAAAATGAAAGGTAAGATTAAAAAATTTTTGCTGATCACATGCGGCACTTTATTTTTTGGGATGGCGCTGAGTTTGTTTATCGACCCGAATGATTTTGCGCCGGGAGGGGCTTCCGGGCTTGCTATTATTTTAAATCGTGTGATTCCTTTGGAAACAGGTACACTGTTTTTGCTGATTAACATTCCGATTATGATTCTGGGAGTCTGGCAGTTTGGATGGAAATTTATTTTGGCTACCCTGTATGCAACGCTGATGTCATCTGTGTTTACCAACCTTTTTAAGAGTCTCCCGCCTCTTACCACGGAGCCCATATTGGCGGCGGTCTTTGGGGGTGCGCTGCTTGCGCTGGGAATGGGAATGGTGCTCCGCAATGGAGCGACTACCGGAGGTTCCGATATTATTGTGAAATGCTTAAGGCGTAAGAAGCCGTATCTGAAAACCGGCACGCTGCTTTTGCTGGTGGACGCGGTGGTAATCGGAATTGGCGGTATCGTGTTCCGGAATGTGGAATCCATGCTTTACAGCGTACTCTCCGTGGCAGTCACTTCGGCGGTGCTGGATATGGTTCTGTATGGAAGAGACGAGGCAAAGCTGATTTATATTGTAAGCGATTATTTTGAGGAGATTGCAAAGCGTATTTTGGGCGAGGTGGACATTGGAGTCACATATTTAAGCGGAACCGGCGGATATGAGAGAAAGGAAAAGCAGGTGATTCTCTGCGTAGTCAAAAAGCCTATGGCGCATAAGGTGGAAGAAATCGTAAAACAGGAGGATGCGGCGGCGTTTATGATTATATCCAGCGCCTCCGAGATTTACGGAGAAGGCTATAAAAGCTATTTTGGCGAAAAATTGTGAATAAGTGAATTGTCATTAAAATTTGGCATAGGAATATTTAAACAATTGAAAAACATCTCGTTTCATACTATACTTATAGTAAACGACATTAAAAATTACCTTTTCGGACTTGCAAAGGCTGGCATATATGGATTTTGCAAGAGCCGGAAAGTGCAATTTGTTATGTCGTTTACTATGGGGCAAGTACAATATTGAGGTTGGAAGGATAGGAAAATGGCGAATACATCGAGAAGAAGCAGAAGAAAACAGATGATCAGTCTGATTACTAATATTATTTTTTGCCTGATCACACTGACGGCGCTGACCGGCTGCATCATTCTGGTTTTACAGAATTATGGATTGAGAAACGAAAGCAGACAGGTCATGAACCAATTGGAGGAATACGAGGAGAGGGAAGCGGAGTTTGTCTATTCGCAGGCAGATTTGGAGGCATATACCGCCGAAGCCGCAGCGCTTGCTGAGGAGAACCGGGAGCAGGAGATTCTGGCGGAGCTTAAAGCAAGAATGGAAAGCGGTGATTCCACCGCGGAAACCCTGCGGGATTTTTTCCCGGAGGATGTGGTTGTGTATTCGGACGGAAGGTTTTTCTTTTTTCCGATTCTGGACAGTTTAAAGAAGCACAACTATGTGTATGACAATTTTGTTGAAGATGAGAACAAGGAAATTGTCTATGTGGATGATACGGATGTGGTGCATTCCCTGAAAGGAATTGACGTATCCAGGCATCAGGAGGAGATTAACTGGAAAAAGGTTGCGCAGGACGGGGTGTCGTATGCCTTTATCCGGGGAGGATACCGGGGATACTCTGAGGGCAAGATTTTGGAGGATGACTATTTTCAGGATAATATTGAGGGAGCGCTGGATAACGGCATTGAGGTAGGGGTATATTTTTATACTCAGGCGGTCTCGGAGGAGGAGGCTGTAGAGGAAGCGGAATTTTTGCTGGATCTGCTAGAGCCTTATGATGTGACGTATCCGGTGGTGCTGGATTTGGAGGATCCGGAGAATGCCTCCGCAAGAACTGCCGATATGACCAAGGAAGAGCATACCAAAGCCGCGATTGCCTTTTTGGAGACGGTGAAAGATGCAGGATATACGCCGATGATTTATGGAAATCTAAAGACTTTTATGCTGATGCTGGATTTAGAACAGATGGAGGGGTATGATAAGTGGTTTGCTTATTATAATACGCCGGTTTATTTTCCGTATGAATTTACGATCTGGCAGTACAGCTCGAAGGGCAGCATAGACGGCATTAAGGGGGATGTGGATATGAATGTGGGTATGAAGGACTATGCAGGCGAATAGAGAAGCATTATAAATATTTTTGATAAAAGTCCGCAACCGTAATGACACAATTATCCGTTGGAAAATGTTTTATATTTCCCATGATAAGCAGGGCATTACAGAACTTTGCAACTTCATAAAACTTCTTATCTGTTTCATCCGCAAAGGGAATATCCGCCAGAGAGTCAGCAATGACGGAAATGCCGTTTGAAATGATAACGCCCAGAAGGCTCTGAATTTCCCATTCGGAAAACGCAAACTTAGGGCGTCTCAAAACATTGTAATATTCATTTACAATGCGGTAGTCATAACAGACGGTGAGATTACGGGAGAGAACAGCATGAACAATGGAAGCGGGTTTGCCGTTATTTGTGATAACAGCTTCACCGTTGTCCCTAAGGGTTTCCCATAAGCTTTTGGAATCCGTTCTTAAATCACGTACAGAATAGAAATTCATAAAAACACCTTCTGAATGAATTGTATACGATTGGTTCCATATTGTCAACGAATAATGCACACAATAGGATGATATGTAAGGATAAGAAAAAATATTTATAAAATTTTTACCAATATGGTGCCATTATGATGCAACTTTGATGCATTCTTTTGATATAATGCGTTTAAAAGAAAGCGTTGAAGGACTGAAGGAGTGGTAAGTTTGAAGAGAAACAGCATCATAATAATCGCCGTCATGATGATTTGGTGCCTGTCAGGCTGTGGGCAAAAGGTGACAGAAGAGCAGGATATACAGGTACAGGACAGTGAAAGCAGTATCGACACGGGCTCTTTTTCGGAGGAGGAGTACAGCTTTGTTTTGAAACGCAGGGGTGTCAATGTAACTGTACATCTGAAAGACTGTCAATGTGAATACGATAAGGAGGATGTTAAAGTTTATTCTAAGTACTTTATTGATAGTGATAACGCTCAGGATTTAACAGGCGAATACCTGCTGCATATCAGGGCTCCTCACTCCTGGAAACAGTTTTATGTCAAGGACTTCAAGCTGGATGAAGAGACAGGAACGCTTTATTTTTTGCGCGAAACAGAAGGATTGTCCCTTCAAAAGATGGCGCTGCATACGGAAGACGGAATACTCAGGCAGGAGAATCTGCTTGATGATAGTTCGGCGGAGCAGATGCTTTTGGAGAGTCTTAAGCTTGCGGAAGACTTAGAGTTAATTGAGAAAGTGGAATATCCGCGCCTGTCAGAACTGCACTTTGAATTTGCGGATGGGGAAGCGTGGAAGAGAGCGGAAAATACGGATGATACACATAAAATTAGTTCTTTAAAGGGATATATTGAAGGGTTTGAAGAACGCCTTGGAAAGAGATTTTATGTAGATTATGAGTGGGATGAACAGAAACAGAAGGAAACGGTCAGCCCCTGTGCCCTCCAAAAATATGATGCGCAGGCAGATAAGCAGGCTTTTGAGAAATGCGGAGAAGTCTTTGAGCAGATCATGCAGGGAGATTGGTCGGAGGTACGTCTGATAGAAAGTTTAAGTTCTATGTGGGGCATGGGCGGAGAGGAATGGATTCAGGCGGATGTAAACAGAGATGGAATGCCGGAACTGATCTGTCAGGATGGGAGCGGTGCGCGGACAGAGCATAAAAAGCCCATCAATCTTATTTTTGCATGGAACGGAACAAATGCAGACTTGGTTTACATGGATCTGACAGATGAGGCGGAGTTCCTTTTCTTGACCGATGAAGGGAATTTGATTTATGAGCAGAGCACCGTAAATGGCTCGAAAAGCGCCATTTTTTCTAAAAGCTATTTTGATGAAAAGTGGAACCGGATACAGGAGGAATCTTTAAGAGTACATTATTTTTATAATGAGAAAGAGGCGGAGGAATACAGGGAATACTATGGTTTTAAAAGTATGGGCAAAGGGCTGTACTTTATAAAGGATTATCAGGATTATTCCGGTGAGTTCATCCCTAGGAAGTTAGGATACTATGATTTTGAGAAAGAGTATCATGATTTGACCGGCAGGGATTTTTTGGATGACAATGAACCGGATTGGGAAGAGGTGTTTAAACAGGCGCTTACCGGGGAGACGTTTTTTGACTACGAGATTAAAGAAGATTTACAGGGAGAAAAGTACGCCGTGATCAAAGGAGTCCGCAAAGAATATAAGGATGAATTTGAGGAGAATCTGCTTCATCTGTATCGGGATAGTTGGTCAGTGGTTTTTCCGGAAAAGTTAGAAGGGGCAGAGGTGAAGGAATTTGCGCCTTATGCTTTTCAAAATATTTCGATGAATGACGTTTTTCACGGCAGAATCACCATATCCCCTAATATTGTCACGATTGGAGAACACTGCTTTGAAAATTGCGGATTGAAACAGGTTTTTATGGACAAGGAAGGAGCGCATGAGGGAGAAGCGGAAATTCTTACCGTCGGTGACAGCGCTTTTGCAGGGAATCCGGATTTATGGGGAATTTATATCAGTGACAGGGTAAGCAGCTGGGGCAGCGCTGTTTTTGAAGAGTGTGCGCCTAAGCGGTATTTTTGCTACATACCCGGAACAGAGGAGAAAAACGCCGCCTTAAAAGCGTATGCGCTGGAAAATGGTTTATACGCGGCAGAAATTCCGGCTTATTACAGCGAGACGCCGATGATAGACTATCCGGAGACGCCGCTTACGCTTATGCCGGATGTAAGGAATTTCTTTTACGGTGAGAATGCCTGGCCGGATGAGATTTTCTGCTCCTTTGAATATGATGACGATGCGCCGGATTATGGCTTTCCAGAGTGGCATATTCCCTGTGGGGAATTCTGCGCTGTGTGGGAGTTCGGCGGTGGGATAACGGCATCTTCCGAACTGCCGTCTTCGGATGGAAGGTATGCGCCGAGGCATTTAGCAAGCGGATATGGACGGGAATATGCTTGGGCGGAAGGCGCAGAGGGAAATGGAATCGGGGAGAGCATTCAGTATACAGACAGATGGACGTTTTTTAATCCGGAGACAGTAAAAGAACAGTTTCCCAATGAAAATATATCTTTCTTAGAAGGAGATATTGAGCCGGATATTTTTGATGGGTATGTGCGGTATACGGAAATATGCATTGTCAACGGATATGCCAAGAATCAGACGGTATGGGAAGAGAACGGACGGGTCAAAAGGCTTCTTATGTATGTGGAGGATAAGCCTTTTGCTTATCTGGAATTGGAGGATACCATTTATCCGCAATATTTCACCCTGCCTTTTGACGCGATTAAAGCGGCGGATGGAGTGGACATTCATTTTCAGTTTGTAATCGAAGATGTCTATCCGGGGACTAAGTATGAGGATACCTGTCTGACCGGGCTGGTGGTGGAGTTTATGGGAAGGCACGGGCATTAGTGCCGGTACGCTGGGCACAGGCTGTTAATTCAGCTCATGTTGATTCAGCCGGTTCCTTTTATATTCATTGGGGCTCATATGATAATGTTCTTTAAATTTACGGCAGAAATATCCGGCGGTTGAAAATCCGGTTTCCGCAGCGATAGCGGAAACGGATTTTTCTGTGGTGCAAAGCAAGTGGCTTGCACATTTCAAACGATATTGTATCAGGTAGGAGACAGGCGGCATGTGAATGCCTGTCTGAAAAATATTCAGCGCACTGCTTTTGCTGACAGAAGCGGCAAAAGCAATATCTTCTAAGGCAATCGGGGTTTCATAGTGATCATGAATATACTGCATCATAATCCGGAGCTTTGCCTGTCTGGGGTTGATATGACGCATGCCCAGGGTTTCGGAAGCAATATCTATCGATTCAAATAAGGCATTCCATATTTTCAAGATCATCTGCATAGTAAGGAGCTCGTTCTTTTCTTCCATTTCCTGAAAATAATATATTTGCCGTAAGGCATTTAAAATTTCGTTCTGCCATTCTATCTCAGGGCTAAAGAGCTGATAGGCGGCGGTGGAGTTGAGGACAGGGATTACGTACTTCTCGTAAATCAGGCTTTCTTCCGGTGCAAGCAAGGCGGGAGAAAATACAATATTAGGAAGAATCGTCTCTTCGCAGACAGCTTCAAAACGATGCAGAACACCGCTGTTAATAAATAATCCAAATCCTTCGGATAGTTCTATCTTATCTTCTCCAATCTGACAGAGGAGCTTTCCTCTGGTAACGGTTGCAAATTCCACCTCATGATGCCAATGCCAGTCAATGCAGTGAAAATCAAACTGCCACGCATCTTCTAAATAGTAGGCAAAGGGATAACTTCCGCTTCCGTGGGATACGGTCTCCCGAAGGGTATCATCGGTTGTAATACGATTATATTCCTGAAAAGGTATTGTCATAATTGAGCTTCCTGCCTTCAAAATTTGTGATATTATACCATAAATGTCCTATATAGTGCAATGACTATAAGCAGATAGTGCGATATAATTCAATTCATAAGGAGGAGTTAACGATGAAAAACCAATACAACAAGACAATCACAGCCTGCTTTGTGGGATACATTGTTCAGGCAATCGTTAATAATTTTGTACCGCTTCTTTTCTTGATGTTTCAGCGGGCTTATCAGATACCGCTTTCGCAGATCACCCTGCTTGTCACGTTCAATTTTGGCATTCAGCTTTTGGTGGATCTGTTATCCGCCGGATTTGTGGACAAGATTGGTTACCGCGTGTCCATGGTAGCGGCGCACATATTGTCGGCGGCCGGACTGATTCTTTTGACCATTCTGCCTGAGGTATTTCCTTCGCCCTTTGCCGGGATTTTGATTTCCGTCATGATCTATGCGATTGGCGGAGGGCTTTTGGAGGTGCTTGTCAGTCCGGTAGTGGAAGCATGCCCCTCGGATGATGCAGATGCTCAAAATTCCAAAGAAAAAGCAATGAGTATGCTTCATTCTTTTTATTGCTGGGGACATGTGGGAGTTGTTTTGCTGTCAACGCTGTTTTTCTCTGTTTTTGGAATTGATAACTGGAAAATTATGGCGGTTATATGGGCAGTTGTGCCTATCTGTAATGCTTATGTGTTTACTAAAGTTCCTATCGCGGCGCTTCTCGATGAGGGCGATACGGGTCTAAGCTTAAAAGAGCTCCTTGGTACTAAAATGTTTTGGGTCTTGATGGTTATGATGATCTGTGCCGGGGCAAGTGAACAGTCCGTCAGCCAGTGGGCATCGACCTTTGCGGAACAGGGGCTTGGAATTTCCAAAACAGCGGGAGATTTGGCGGGACCCATGGCGTTTGCGATTCTCATGGGAACGGCAAGGGCTTTTTATGGAAAATACGGGGAACATATTCATTTGGAGCGGTTTATGATTTACAGCAGTCTCTTGTGCATTGCCGCTTATCTTGGAATCTCTTTACTTCCGGTGCCGCAATTAAGTTTAGTGTCCTGTGCGCTGTGCGGACTGTCGGTAGGCATTATGTGGCCGGGAACTTTCAGCAAAGCCACAAAAATATTGCCGAAAGGCGGAACGGTCATGTTTGCGCTGTTAGCCCTCGGCGGTGACGTAGGGTGTTCCGGCGGTCCTACGCTGGTAGGGTTTATGTCCAGCAGGCTTGGAGGCGGCTTGAAGATGGGAATCCTTGCAGGGATTGTGTTTCCGATATTGCTGTTGATGGGGGTTTTGTTATGCAGGAGACAAACGCAAAATACTTAATGATAAATGAAAATGTCTATATTGACAAAATGACAGACAGCCCGGTTATTATCACCGTGGAGGCACCGGGGAAGGAAGCGGTAAACGAATTAACGCTGGGCATGATTGAAATGGGGTTTGACGTATTATACGAACCGCGGAAGAATGCAGAGACTTATGAGAGCTGCGTGATCTGCGAAGAAAAATTGTACATTAAAATTGTTGAACAAAAAAAGGAGGAGAAGTAAAGTGATGACTGATTTTTTAAAATGTAATCCGCAATGGACGCGGAAACCGGCACAGGCAGTAATTGATGAGGACAAGGTGGTTATCATTACAGAACCGGGAACCGACTTATGGGCGCGCACCTATTATGGCTTTCAAAATGATAATGCTCCTGTATTGCAGGTTAAAACAACCGATGAATATTTTTCATTTCTGGTCAAAACAGAGTTTGAAAGCTCCTGTCGGTTTGACCAGTGCGGAGTGGTTACTGTATAGAGTGCAGTCTGGATGGAGTACATTATAAACAAATGAGAATCTTTCATATGTGGGAAGGGGCAGGAGAGATTGTATTCGGCATTTATGCCGGAAGCCCGACCACCGGCTCCTACAGGGCAGTCTTTTCGGAGATGAAAATCACGGAATGCCAGTGGAAATCAGATGCAGACTGGCGCACGGATGAAAATGAGAAATAAGCCAAAGAGAAGGTTTAGAGATTTGCCGGAATCGCGGAAGTCAAATACCCCGTAGCAAGCTGACGGGGCATCAAACTTGTAACGCAGCAAGCTGCGGGGTATTAGACCCTCGCGGCAGTCGTCAAAGGTCAAAACCAGCCTTAGCTGGTTCTAAGCATGACTTTGACTCGTTGCTCGCGGGAATAAAAGAGGCTGTCTTTTTCATGAATAATTGTCCATTGAATAATTGTTCGTGAAAAGACAGCCTTGCTTTGCTGCTTCGGATAAATTATACAGAAATGAAAGCTTATAATTTGAACTTCCCGACCTCGGCATTCAGGCGGTCAACAATTTCAAGATTGAAGTTTGCTTCCTTTTCAATATCACTGACATTTCCGGTCAGTTCCACGGCGGTTTCCGTGACATTCGTGATACCCAGCGCACATTCGCTGACTGCGGTTTTGACGTCTTCCAAAGCTTCCTTGATCCAGTTCATATTGCTCTTTAATTCTTCGCTCTCTGAGGCGAAGTGCTGCATCATCTTATGCATGTCCCCAACGTTGCTCTGGTAGCTTTCGCTGGTTTCCAAGAGCTTTTCGTAACCCTGTATTGCGGTTGTGTTCATGAACGAGAGCATTTCTTCTGCCTCTGCAGCCAGCTCGTCCACCGTTTGAATGACCTCGGCGGTTACGTTTTGGATTTCCGTTGCGGAGGCAGCGGAGTTTGATGCCAGCTTTCCAATCTCATCGGCAACCACGGCAAAGCCTTTGCCGGCTTCTCCGGCTCTTGCGGCTTCAATGCTGGCGTTTAATGCCAAAAGGTTTGTGGCGCTGGTAATGCTGATGATATTTTTGGTCAGTTCTTTTATCTTTTCTACATCTTTGGACTTTTCAATCTTTTCCTGAACGGAGGCAGCCATATCTGCGACTTGAACCATTGCATCCTGTTTGGCGTCTATCGCCCGGCTGTACACCTTGGAAGCATCATTCATAATGTTATCCGAGGAAGTCCGTCCGCTTTCCGCCTGTTTATAAATTCCTTCGATGGATACAAAAATCTGCTTGGTAGAGTCATTAACCTGTTCTAAGGAAGCACTTGACTGCTCGATGCTGGCGCTCATTTCTTCCATTACGGCGGACACGTCGGTAATCCCTATTTCAGCGTTTGCCAGTTTGCTTGACACGGTACGGGAGGATTCCCTTAAATGTTCTGAGTTGTCGGCGATATTCAGCATAATCGACCGTATGTGCTGAAGCAGGTCATTGACATTACCGGCAATCATTTCCATCTCATCACCGGTATGAACCTCCAGAGTCTGTGTCAAATCGCCTTCATTATGTGCCAGTTCGTAAATTTTACCGTCTACCATACGTAATTTCCTGATGACGGCACTTACCAAAAGATTAAGGACAAGCAGAGCGGCAATCAGACAGATAAGGGAAATCTGTACCACACGCTGCAATGCCGTGTTTAAACGCGCAACGACACCGGAGGCATCGTAGTCGCAGCCTACAATCCCTATGATACTGCCGTTACTGTCGGCAAGGGGCATATAAGCGGAAATCAAATCGCCGTCCTCCGTAGAATCAATGTAATCCTGTACATACCCTTCTCCTTCAAAAACGGATTTTAATTCCTGATAGGATACCTCAAAAGGAGAACCAAAATCATGGTGGGAAGCGGTAGTGTCCGCATCGACTCCATAATACACAGTATTTTGATCTGCATAAAGAGTATACAGATATTTGATTCCGCAGTCGTCCTTGATCCCGCACATAGAATTGAACAGGGCATCGTAGGTCCCGCCTTGTCCTCCTTCGGCAGATAACGAAGTCAATACGTCTATATCAATTGCCTTGGTAGAGATAACAGCCGCCATCTGTGCCTCCTCTACGCCCATAGCGATAAAGCCTTCCTTGGTGCGGAGATAGGAGTTCAGTCCCATGATTACGCAGAGCAGGATGATCATTGCGCTTGTTGGAAACAAAATTTTGGTACGAATGCCGATTAACCGTGGTTTTCTCTTTTTCATAGTTTACGTTCCTTTCGATTTCAGTGTCTCTCTTCCTGCCTGTTGAGTACATTCTTTATCTGACGATGAAAGATGTGTCTATAGAAGTATTCAGTAAAAGATTCTGAAAAAATTTATATAAGTATTATAGCACACAATCACTTTATTGTAGTAAATTTTTTTGATTTTTTGAAAAATATTGCCGGACGGCTGCTAAAGGGCATTTTCATGGAGCAAAGACGCTTGACATTCCACAAGCTTTATCCTATAATCGGGGTGTTCACGCGGAGGCGGATTATTCAGAAGAAATAACGAGCCGGATAAGGTGGCAGGCTGAGATGCCTGTTCTCTTGTCCGGTTTTTATGTGCAGAGGCATAAGTGTTTGGGGCGCAAATTCGCATGTAGAGAAAGGAGCATGGTTATAAAGATGAAAAAGGTGCATGATTTTACGGAGGGAAGCATATTAGGACCGCTGATGCGGTTTGCCGGTCCTATTCTGCTGGCGATGTTTCTACAGTCCATGTACGGTGCGGTGGATCTGCTGATTGTCGGGAAATTTGCCGATACGATTGATGTGTCCGCGGTGGCAACAGGAAGCCAGCTGATGCAGAGCATTACCGGCGTGATTACAGGGCTTGCAATGGGTGTCACCATTCTTTTGGGACAGTATATTGGAGAAAAGAAATTAGAGCAGGCGGGCAGGGCTATCGGAAGCGGAATTATTTTGTTTGCCGTGATTGCGGTTATAACAACCTTTATCTTTGCAGGATTCGCCGGATTTTTTGCTTCGCTTCTCAAGGCGCCCGCAGAGGCTTACGGAAGCACGGTGGGGTATTTAAGGATCTGTGCCTTTGGAATTGTATTTATCATTGCGTTTAATGCGCTGGGCAGCATCTTCCGCGGAATAGGAGACTCGCAGATGCCTCTTTTGACGGTTGCGATTGCCTGCGTTGTAAATATTTTGGGCGACCTGCTGCTTGTGGCAGTCTTTCAGATGGGAGCGGCAGGAGCCGCGTCTGCAACGATTTTTGCACAGGCTGCAAGCGTATTGCTTTCCCTCTTCATTATTTCCAAAAAGGAACTGCCTTTTAGCTTTTCAAAAAGCTATATCAGACTGGACAGGTTTTTGATGGGACGGATTCTTCGGTTTGGGGTTCCGGTTGCGCTGCAGGATATGCTGGTAAGCTTGTCCTTCTTGGTGATTATGGCAATCATTAATCAGCTTGGATTAACCAAATCAGCAGGCGTGGGAGTGGCGGAAAAGGTGTGCGGCTTTATTATGCTGGTGCCGTCTGCTTATATGCAGGCTTTGTCCGCCTATGTAGCACAGAATGTTGGGGCAGGCAAATTAAACCGTGCCAAAAAGGCGCTGTATTATTCCATTGGAACCTCCATTCTGGCAGGCATCGTCATGTTTTCGGTTTCCTTTTTCCATGGAGATGTGCTGGCATCAATATTTTCCAATGACAGGGAAGTTATTTTTCAGGCATCCGATTATCTGAAGGCTTATGGCATTGACTGCCTGCTGACGGCAGAGTTATTCTGCTTTAACGGGTATTTCAGCGGTCTCGGCAGAACAACCTTTGTTATGCTGCAGGGGATATTTTCGGCGTTTTGCATCCGGATTCCTGTTTCCTGGGCGGTCAGTCGGATTGCAGGAGCAAGCTTATTCCAGATAGGGCTTGGGATACCGGCGTCCACGATAGTGCAGATTTTAATCTGTATGGTTTTTTGGGTTTATTCCCGCGAGCAACGAGTCAAAGTCATGCAAGCATGACCTTGACGACTGCCGCGAGGGTCTAATACCCCGCAGCTTGTTGAGTTGCAAGTTTGATGCTCCGTCAGCTTGCTGTGGGGTATTTGACTTATCAAAGGCATCAAGGGAAAAAGTTTGATATAATTATGTATAATATGAAATTTATGCGTAAATACGCAAAAATTTCAGATAAATAACTTGATATTCCGGCAGTCATTTGATAATGTTATATATAAGAAGTGAAAAAGACGTGGCAATACGCAAAAATTTCAGAGGTAATTCAAATGCTGCCAAGAAAACAATATATGGAGAAACTGATACAAAAGAGAGATAATGGACGGGTAAAAGTTATTACAGGTTTGCGCCGATGTGGGAAATCTGTTTTGCTTTTTCAACTATACAGGGATTATTTGATTAGTGAAGGGGTGCCGCAGAATCAGATCATATGTCTTGCTTTGGATATTCTTATAAATGCAAAGTACCGGAACCCGATAGAGCTGGATAATTATATCAGGGAACGGACTACGGACAGCAATAAGAAGTACTATGTGTTTATAGATGAGATTCAGTTTGTATCTGAGATCCAGAATCCCTATGTGGAGGATTCTAATGCAAAAATTACATTTATTGATGTGGTGCTTGGTTTTATGCAGATGCCGAATGTGGATGTCTATGTAACCGGAAGCAACTCAAAGATGCTTTCTTCGGATATTCTGACACAGTTTCGTGACCGGGGAGATGAAATCAGGGTGTTTCCGCTTTCGTTTGCAGAATTTTATGAGGCATATGAGGAAGATAAACGCGGGGCATGGCAGGAGTATTACACATACGGCGGTATGCCGGTTGTGGCGGCGCTAAATGAGCATGAGGAAAAAAGCAGATACCTTCGCAATCTTTTTAGCAGGACTTATATCAGGGATGTGCTTGAACGCCATAAGATTATGAATGAGGATGAAGTGCTGGAGATTCTGCTGGATATCCTTGCATCTTGCATCGGGTCACTGACCAATCCCAATAAGTTGTCAAATACTTTTAAAAGTGAAAGGCAGGTTAATGTGGCATCGGAAACGATAGACCATTATATAGATTATTTTTTAGATGCGTTTCTGATTCAGAAAGCATTGCGGTATGATGTCAAAGGACGAAAGTATATCAAAACTCCTGCTAAGTACTATTATTCTGACCCGGGACTTAGAAATGCAAGACTTGGATTTCGGCAGTTGGAGGAAACACATCTTATGGAAAATGTATTGTACAACGACTTGATTAGAAGAGGGCTTGATGTTGATGTCGGCGTTGTTGAGTACAATACTAGGGGAATGGATGGCAAAAGTATAAGAAAGCAGCTTGAGGTTGACTTTGTTGTGAACAGGGGAAGCGATAGGTATTATGTTCAGTCGGCTCTCAGTATTGCAGATCCGAAGAAGAAAGAACAGGAGATTGAATCGCTGCTGCGTATTCCGGATTCCTTCAAAAAGATTGTGGTGGTGAAGGATTATCTAAAACCGTGGACAGATGAACACGGTATACAGTATATGGGGATAGAACAGTTTCTTCTTGATGAGGGGATTATGAAGAGATAAGCGTGCCGGAGCAAAAATTTTATATGTAAAGATAAACACTGTTAAAAACGTCAAGCAAAAACACTTGACAGCCTCTTCTTTTTGTTGTATTCTAACACAGGTGACTGCAAATGGAAAAGATTGTTGAGCAGGGGCTTCTCTATGACTTTTATGGAGAACTTTTGACCGAACATCAAAAAAGGATATATGAGGACGTTGTGTACAATGACCTTTCGCTTGCCGAGATAGCGAAGGAGAACGGAATTTCCCGACAGGGCGTACACGACTTGGTGCGGCGCTGTGACCACAGCTTACAGGAGTATGAGGACAAACTGCATCTGGTGGAGCGTTTTTTAAAGATTAAAAGCAGGGTCAGCGGATTAGAAAAGCTGGCTGATGACGCAGGGGTAACCAGAGAAGAGCTGATGCGCGGGGTAAAAGCATTGTCGCATCAGATATTAGAGGAATTATAGATTATGGCGTTTGAAAGTTTAACAGATAAACTTCAAAATGTATTTAAAAACCTGCGGAGCAAGGGACGCCTGACGGAGGCGGACGTAAAGACGGCTCTTCGGGAAGTCAAACTTGCGCTGTTAGAGGCGGATGTGAATTTTAAGGTTGTTAAGCAGTTTGTAAAAGCGGTGGAAGAGAGGGCAATCGGCGCAGATGTAATGAACGGCTTAAATCCGGGGCAGATGGTCATTAAGATTGTCAATGAGGAAATGGTGTCCCTGATGGGGTCGGAGACCACTGAGATTCGGATGCAGCCGGGCAAGGCGATTACGACCATTATGATGTGCGGTCTTCAGGGCGCCGGCAAGACCACCACCACGGCAAAGATTGCCGGAAAACTTAAATTAAAAGGGAAGAAACCGCTCTTGGCGGCATGTGACGTATACCGCCCTGCAGCGATCAAGCAGTTACAGGTGAATGGTGAGAAACAGCAGGTAGATGTTTTTAGCATGGGAGACAATCAAAATCCCGTGGATATTGCAAAAGCTGCAGTCGAACATGCCAAGAAAAACGGTCATAATGTAGTGATTTTAGATACCGCAGGACGTCTCCATATTGACGAGGATATGATGACGGAGCTTTCCAATATCAAGGAACAGGTGGAGGTTCACCAGACGCTTTTGGTAGTGGATGCCATGACCGGACAGGATGCGGTTACCGTGGCGGGGGAATTTAACGACCGGATTGGGATTGACGGAGTTGTACTTTCCAAGATGGATGGCGACACCAGAGGCGGTGCGGCTCTTTCGGTTAAGGCGGTGACGGGCAAGCCGATTCTTTTTGTGGGCATGGGTGAAAAGCTTTCCGATCTGGAGCAGTTCTATCCGGACAGAATGGCAAACCGCATTTTAGGCATGGGTGACGTGCTTTCCCTGATTGAAAAGGCGCAGGAGAACATTTCCATTGACGAGGATAAAGAAAAGGAAATGGCTGCCCGGATGAAGAAGGGCAGATTTGATTTTAATGATTACTTAGAGAGCATGAAGCAGATGCGCAATATGGGCGGTCTTAGCAGTATCCTGAGCATGCTTCCCGGCATGGGAAAGCAGATGGGAAATATTGAGTCCATGATTGACGAAAAGCAGCTTGCGCGGACGGAGGCGATTATTTTAAGCATGACCCCGGAGGAGCGGAGAAACCCCAAGCTTTTAAATTTAAGCAGAAAAGGCAGGATTGCCAAGGGCGCAGGGGTTGATATGGCGGTGGTCAACCGTTTTGTCAAGCAGTTTGAACAGTCGCAGAAGATGATGAAACAGATGCCCGGAATGATGGGCGGCAAGAGAGGCAGAGGCGGATTCGGCGGAATGAGGTTTCCCTTTTAGCCGGACGCAAAGAGACATTGTTGAAACAGGAAATTCTTTTCAGGGAAGACATTCTTTGAAGACAGGACCTTTTCAAAATAAAGAATTACAAAGAAAATTGATGGAGGTGAAAAGATGGCAGTAAAGATCAGGTTAAGAAGAATGGGACAGAAGAAAGCTCCTTTCTATAGAATCGTGGTTGCAGATTCCAGATCTCCCAGAGATGGAAGATTTATTGAAGAAATCGGAACTTATGATCCCAACACGGATCCCAGTACTTTTAAGGTAAACGAGGAGCTTGCCAAGAAGTGGCTCGCAAACGGTGCTCAGCCTACAGAAGTTGTCAGCAAGATTTTCAAGCAGGCAGGCATTGAAAAATAATAACTGTTGACGGACCTTTTGGAGGTGGACTATGAAAGAATTGGTTGAAGTAATTGCAAAGGCTCTTGTAGAGCATCCGGATGAGGTAGTGGTTACCCAGAAGGAAGAAGGGAAACACATTACCATTGAACTTCACGTTGCGGCATCCGATATGGGAAAAGTAATCGGAAAGCAGGGAAGAATTGCAAAGGCAATCCGTTCCGTAGTGAAGGCGGCGTCATCCAAAGAAAATCAGAAAGTGGACGTAGAGATCGTCTAGTCAGGCAAAAGGATGTATCTTTGTTCTGTCAAAGAGCAAAGACATCCTTTTTTTATCTTTTTATCAAGAGGCAGAGAGCCAAAATGGAGAGCAGGAATGGAAGAGTTATTGAAGGTGGGGATTATCTCATCCACACATGGAATAAGGGGCGAAGTTAAGGTGTTTCCCACAACGGACGACCCGCAGAGGTTTAAAAAGCTCAAGGACGTATTGCTGGATAACGAAAAGGAAAAAAGAAATCTTAAAATTCAAAGTGTGAAATTTTTTAAGCAGTTTGTTATTTTAAAGTTTGAAGGGATAGATGACATCAATGATGTGGAAAAGTATAAGGGGAGCAGTCTGTACGTTACCAGAGATCAGGCGGTAAAACTTGACAAGGACGAATATTTTATTGCGGATTTGATTGGTCTTACGGTAATTGCCAAGGAGGAGAATCTTAAGGGAACCCTAAAGGACGTGATAGAAACAGGGGCGAACGACGTTTATGTGATTGAGCTTTCGGACGGCAGGGAGCTCCTTCTGCCTGCCATTAAAGAATGCGTCCGCTCTGTAGACATTGAAAAGGGAGAGATGCAGATTCATCTTCTGGAAGGGCTTTTGGATTAAGGAGAAGAGACGGTGAATTTCCATGTGCTCACACTTTTTCCGGATATGATTTTAAATGGCTTGGAAACCAGCATTACAGGGCGCGCCATTTTGGCGGGAACTATTTCCATTGAAGCGGTCAATATCCGGGATTATACGGTAAATAAGCATAAAAAGGTGGATGATTATCCTTATGGAGGCGGTGCAGGCATGTTGATGCAGGCACAGCCTGTTTATGATGCGTGGAAAGCCGTGGAAGAGAAGATATGTCAGCAGAGGAAAAGGAACCGGACTGCGGACGAAAACGCAGACGGAGGGACAGAAAAGCCACAAAGCACCCGGGTGATTTACCTATCGCCTCAGGGAACAGTCTTTAACCAGCAGATGGCAAAAGAACTGGCAAAGGAGGAGGATTTAATCTTTCTCTGCGGTCACTACGAGGGAATTGACGAGCGCGTTCTTGAAGAGATTGTCACGGATTATGTGTCCATCGGGGATTATGTGCTCACAGGCGGTGAGCTTCCTGCGATGGTCATGATTGACGCCGTTGCCCGGATGGTGCCGGGAGTCCTCAGTAATCAGGAATCCGGTGAGAACGAAAGCTTCTCCAATTATCTGTTAGAGTACCCACAGTATTCCAGACCGGAGGTTTGGAGGGCAAAGAAGGTGCCGGAGATTCTATTGTCAGGCAATCATCAGAAGGTGGAGGAGTGGCGGCTGGAGCAGTCATTAGAGCGAACCAGACAACTGCGCCCCGAGCTGTATGAAAAGTGGAAGTCGGAAAATCAGGAATATTTTATCAGGAAGGCAAAGAAAGAAGAACGTCAGAGGAAAAAACTGCTAAAACAGATTGAGAAACAGACGGCAGTGAACCAAAACGGGGATGTTGGAGAAGAAAGCGCAAATGAGGAAGACATTCGGGAAACATAAAAGAATTATAATATTGGTTCTTGCTGTATTTATTTTGATGGCGTGCGGACAACAGGATGAAGAAAAGCAGACTATAAGGATTCAAAGCCAAGCAGACGTAAGGCTCCCAGATTATCCCGGAGCAGGCTCTTATGACCGGACATTGACACAGGGAATCAATTATTTTGCCTATGAGATGTCGACACATCTTGCAGAAAGCGGAGAAAATTATTTCTTTTCCCCATACAGCATCTGTGTGTCGCTGAGCATTCTCGATAATGCGGCGCAGGGAGAGACGAAAAGCCAGATGGAGCAGATGCTGGGGATATCGGATCTTATGGATTGGAATATGCAGATGGAGTTTTTTCGGGAGATGGGGCAGAGCAAGGAAGCTATGCTCACCAGCGCTGATTCCATCTGGGTTGATCAAAAGCTTGAATTGTCGGAGGAGTTACGCGAAAATTATCTTCCCCTTGTGGAAAATTATTACAATGCCGCTGTATATCAGGCGGACTTTACAAATGCTTCCCCGGAGGTAAAGAAGCAGATGGATCAGTGGGTTTCGGAAAATACGAACGGAATGATTAAAAGCTGTGGAGAAGAGCCTGATGCCAATACCGCATTGGCGTTAATAAATGCAGTATATTTTTATGGAGAATGGAAATCGCCCTTTGATGCGGCAGTTAATAAATGGATGTTTTATGGAACCGAAGGGGAAAATGAGGTAGATGTGATGTACCTGTATGATTGCTGGTTGCATTATTATGTCTCTGACGGGCTTCGGGCAGTCAGTCTGCCCTATGGAAACGGAAGCAGGGTTATGAACATCCTGATTCCCGCGGATGACGGAGAAAATCAGCCGAAGGATTCCAATCAGACAGCCGCAGACATATTTGGGGCAATGAGCGCGGAAGAAAAAACCAGCTTTCTGGATAATCTCTTAACAGGAAACGGAAAACTGATTCAGGTAGTCAGACTTCCCAAGTTTAGTATGGAATATTGTGTTCCGCAGATGGGCAGTCTGCTGCGGGAAATGGGAATGGAAAATGCCTTTCATGACAGGCTGGCAGATTTCCCGGGAATTGGGGAAGTTTCTGTGACGGATATAATGCATAAAGCCAAAATAGAAGTGGATGAGCTTGGAAGCAGGGCTGCGGCAGTAACGGAAGATTCGTCTGCGGCAGCGTCAGAGGATGAGGAGGAAAGAGAAATCATCCGTTTTATTGTAGATCATCCTTTTTTATTCATGATACAGGATACGGAAACAGGGATTATTTTGTTTATGGGGCAGGTTAATAACCTATAACTGTTAAAATTTTGCTTGCATTTTCCGCTCAGGTATGGTAAATTACTAATGTTGCGAAATTGTGATGGTCCTCTGTTACGGCATGTATTAAGAACATCTGATGAATCAAATGGAGGTTTAATATGAACGACATTATTAAGAGCATTGAAGACGAGCAGTTAAAAGAAGTCAACGAGTTCCACGTAGGTGATACCGTCAAGGTTTACGGTAAGATCAAAGAAGGAAACCGTGAGAGAATCCAGATTTTTGAGGGAATTGTCCTTAAAAGACAGGGAACCGGGGCAAGAGAGACCTTTACCGTGAGAAAGACATCAAACGGCGTGGGCGTAGAAAAGACTTGGCCTGTTTATTCACCCAATGTGGAAAAGATTGAAGTTGTCCGCAGAGGTAAAGTGAGAAGAGCGAAACTGAATTATTTAAGAGGCCGTGTTGGTAAAAGAGCGAAGGTTAAAGAGATTCTCAGATAATTTCAGGCGATATGACAAAGCACAAGGGCAATTGGATATAACAATTGTCCTTTTCTTATGTTTGGAGATGTGGTAGAATATAAGGAAATGTGAGAGGACTAATGTGATGGCAAGGCGCAAAGGGCTGACCTTTTATGAAAAGAAAAAGAAAATCAGCAAGGAAATGATTCGTGAGATATTAGCCACGGCATTTTATTGTTTTGCCGCTGTGCTGGTTGCTTTTGTCATTGTTTATCTGGTTGGAATGAAGATAAGCGTCATCGGAGTGTCCATGGAGCCGGCTCTTTATAACGGGCAGGAGATTCTGGTAAACCGATTTGTTTATAAATTGTTTGCACCGGGCAGGGGGGATATTGTTGCTTTTCTTCCCAATGGAAATCAAAACTCTCATTATTATCTAAAACGTGTGGTGGGGCTTCCGGGAGAGCATATTCAAATTATAGGCGGATACATTTATATTGACAGCGTGCTTTTGGAGGAGGATGATACCTACGATAAGATTTCAGACCCGGGAATTGCCGAAAATGAAATGGTACTTGGAAGCAACGAGTATTTTGTGCTTGGGGATAATCGGAACAACAGTGAAGACAGCCGTTCGGGAAATATTGGACCGGTGAGCAGGGACACGATCACGGGCAAGGCATGGTTTCATCTGGGGTGTGAGAAGGATTCGATGGGGTTTATCAAGTAGCGGCAGAACAAAAGAAAGTCAGCTTTGTGCCTGCGGTTAAAAGCCTGCAGGCTGCGGAAAGGGCATGGTTATTGAAATGAATTATCAGTGGTATCCGGGGCATATGACAAAAGCCAAGCGGATGATGGAGGAGAATATCAAGCTGATTGACCTAATCATAGAGCTTGTAGATGCCAGAGTTCCCATGAGCAGCAGGAATCCGGAAATCGATCAGTTAGGAAGAAATAAATCAAGGATTATCCTGCTCAATAAAGCAGACCTCGCCGATTCGGAGCAGAATGATTCGTGGACAGAGTACTTTAAAAAGAAAGGCTTTTTTGTTCAGCAAATGAATTCCAAGACCGGCGCTGGGCTTAAAACCATACAGGGGCTTGTGCAGAACGCCTGCAAGGAAAAGATTGAGCGGGACAGGAAAAGGGGAATTATGAACCGCCCGGTGAGGGCTATGGTGGTGGGGATTCCCAATGTAGGGAAATCGACTTTTATTAATGCGCTGGCAGGAAAGGCGTGTACAAAGACGGGAAACAAACCCGGAGTAACCAAGGGAAAGCAGTGGATAAGGCTGAACAAAAATTTAGAGCTTTTAGATACGCCCGGTATCCTCTGGCACAAATTTGAGGATCAAAAGGTCGGCGAAAGGCTTGCCATGATTGGTTCTATTAAGGATGAGCTGTTACACGCGGATGAATTGGCGGCCGCTTTACTTACTTATCTGCAAAGGGAATATCCGCAGATGCTTAATGAGCGGTATCAGATAAATATAGAAGAGGATGCATATAAGACATTGGAGAATATCTGCATCAGCAGAAAATGCTTTCAAAAGGGGGAACAGCCGGATATTCTCCGCGCGTCAGGCATGATACTGGAGGATTTCAGGAGCGGAAGAACAGGCAGAATAACACTTGAGCATCCGGAGGAGTGGAAGTGAACAGAAAACTAAGAGAGATATTAAGTACAAGTCTTTATTTTTTAATTGTCCTTGTGGTGACCTTTTTGGTGGTAAATTATGTGGGACAGCGGACGATGGTTATCGGAACCTCCATGGAGCCGATGCTCAGCGACGGCGATAATCTGATTGTTGACAAATTATCCTACCGTTTTGATGAGCCTCAGCGGTTTGACATCATCGTGTTTCCTTTCCGCTACGCCGAAAAGACGTTTTACATTAAGAGAATTATCGGGCTGCCCGGAGAGACGGTCTATATTGACGAAAACGGAACCATTTATATAGACGGTGAGGTCTTGGAAGAGCATTACGGCAAAGAGGTGATTGCCGACCCGGGAAGGGCTTATGAACCAATCACGCTGGGCGTGGATGAGTATTTTGTTATGGGGGATAACCGCAATAACAGTTCGGACAGCAGAGATCCGGTGGTGGGCAACATTCATCGGGATGAGTTTGTGGGAAAGGCATGGATGCGCATCTGGCCGCTGAACCGGATGGGCATGATCAAGCATCAATAATTTTAAAGAGGCACAAATATGGAACAAAAGATTAGCGAAATAAAAACTATTTTACAGGCAGCCGAATTAAGTGAGCTGCCTGCTTTTATCAAAACTTACGAAACGGATGAGCGGGACGGCGTAAGGAGTCTTGTAGGGAAAGCGCAAAAGCGGATTGCAGATTATGAGAAGGAGCTTGCGCGCACCGAAAAGATGAAAGAATACGAAAAGAAGTATGCTTCTTATTCATGGATCTGCGGAATCGACGAGGTGGGGAGAGGACCTTTGGCGGGACCGGTGGTGGCGGGCGCGGTGATTCTTCCCAAAGATTGTGACATCCTTTATCTAAATGATTCTAAGCAATTGTCCGAAAAAAGAAGAGAGGAGCTTTATTCTGTGATTATGGAAAAGGCAGTGTCCACGGGGCTTGGGTTTGTGTCACCGGAAAGGATTGACGAGATTAACATTCTGCAGGCAACCTATGAGGCGATGCGTGAGGCGGTTTCTAAGCTGAATCCGGCACCGGAGCTTCTCTTAAACGATGCGGTGACCATTCCGCAGATAACCATCCGTCAGGTTCCAATCATTAAGGGGGATGCCAAGAGCATTTCCATCGCCGCGGCAAGCATCATTGCCAAGGTGACCAGAGACCGTCTGATGGTTCAATACGATGAGATTTATCCAGAGTATGGTTTTGCGTCCAACAAGGGCTACGGTGCAAAAGCGCATCTGGATGCGCTGAAAAAATACGGTTCTGCGCCGATTCACCGGAAAACCTTTATCAAAAATTTATTGTAGGGCAATCTGCATAAAAGCAGATAGAAGGGAGCAGGAATGAGGCTGTCATCTTATATCGGACAGATCAATCAAAATATTGTGGAGATACCGGGAAATGATGGAGCTTCCTTAGAGCAGGGGCTTAGAAACGGCATGGAAGCAATTTACGGGAAGCAGTCAGGAGAATCCATAACCGGAGAGGTGCTTTCCAGAACCGGCAATGAAATCCTGCTTTCGCTTGGACAGAATCAGCTCCTTCAGGCAAAATTGGAGGGAAGCATGACGGCTCAGCAGGGGCAGCTTATGACGTTTCAAATCCGAAACAATGCAGGCGGCAAGGTGGTTTTAACGCCCTTATTTGAAAATTTAAGTCAGGATCCTAATATTTCTAAGGCGCTTTCGCAGGCGGGCATCCCGGAAAATAATATAACGGCGCAGATGGTTAAGGCGATGATGCAGGAGGGGCTCCCCATAGACAGGCAATCCCTGTATCAGATGAACCGGCTGGTCAACGCCAATCCGCAGGCGGACATTCAAACGCTGGCGCAGATGCAGCGTCTTTCCCTGCCGGTTACGCCGGAAAATATTGTTCAATTTGAGGCTTACAAAAGCTATCAGCATCAGTTAAGCGGAAGCCTTATGGAAATTGCAGATGCCTTTACGCAGACGTTTCAGGAGATAACCGGAAATGGAAATCTGTCCGAGGGACTGGAATTTTATAAAAATGTTGTTTCCACCTTTTTGGAGGGAACTCCCGAGGCGGAAGGGGAACCCCTTTTGCAGACCGAAGACGGAAAGGTGGTGGCAAAATCAGCGGAAGGGCTGCCGGAGCAGAAAGCGGAGCTTACAGGGGAAAGGGCAGTTAATGAAACAGCTCCCAAGCTCTCCGAGGCACTCACGGGAGAAGAAACTGCAAAGCTTGCGGAGAACATGAAACAGGCAGGAGCAAGCGGGGAGTTTGTCCAAAATATGCTCACCGGCAAAGTGACAACTCAGGAGTTTTTAAATCAGGTAGAGAGGCTCTTATCCGAAGGGGAAGCGGAGGACAAAAGCGCATTATTTTCCCTGTTAGACGGCAAGGAATTTAAGAGCGTTTTAAAAAACGAAATGAGCCGTCAGTGGCTTCTTCTTCCGGAAGAGGTTGCCGAAGAAAATAAAGTTGATAAGCTGTACGAGAAGCTGAACAGCCAGATGAAGCAGCTGAGCCAGACCTTGGAGCAGACAGCCAGAGGAGATACCCCGCTTGCGAGAACGGTTGCGAACGTTTCCAATAATATTGATTTTATGAACCAGATGAACCAGATGTTCACGTATGTGCAGCTCCCCCTGAAAATGCAGGGCAAGGAAGCGCACGGGGAATTATTTGTGTACACCAACAAAAAGAATCTTGCCAAGAAGGAGGGAACTGTCAGTGCGCTTCTGCACCTTGATATGGAGCACTTAGGAAGCGTGGACGTTCATGTAGCACTGACGGATCAGAAGGTTGCCACAAAATTTTACCTAAAGGATGACCGCGCCCTTGACCTTATTGCCGACCATATTGATCTATTAAATGAGCGTCTGAACAAGAGGGGATACTCCATGACGGCACAGTTTTTAAATAAAACGGATGACACCAATGTGATGGATGAAATCTTAGACCAGAATAAGAATATTTCTGTTTTGTCCGGTTATTCTTTTGATGCAAGGGCATAAGCAGGACTGCGCCGGATTTTGGGGGAAGGGCTTCAAAATCATTTGACCCAAAAGTGGTTTGGAGGTGTTAGGATATGGCTGAGAAGGATAAAAAAGAAAAAATTAAACAGGCGGTTGCGCTTGCCTACGACCCGAAAGACGATGCGCCTACCGTCATAGCAAGCGGAAGAGGCGCTTTGGCGGAGCGGATCATTGAAAAGGCGCAGGAGGCGGCGGTTCCGGTACATCGGGATGATAAGCTTGCCGATACCCTGTCACGGCTGGAAATTGGGGAAATGATTCCGCCGGAGCTGTATGAAGTGGTGGCGGAGATACTTGTTTTTGTAGACGCAATGGATAAGATCAAGGCAAAAATGGATAAAGCAAGATAGGAGTATTTGCAAAAAAGGAGATTTGGTTGAATAAACGGAGTATAGGCAGGGATTATGAGGAGAAAGCGGCCGCGTATTTGGAGAAATACGGATTTCGCGTTTTGGAGAGGAATTTTTCCAGCAGGCAGGGAGAAGTTGATATTATTGGGATTCATGAGAGGGAGCATAAGCCGGAGCTTGTGTTTGTGGAAGTAAAGTACCGGAAAAATAAAACAGCGGGGTATCCGGAAGAGGCGGTAAATCTAAAAAAGCAGGAAAAAATCTGCCGGACTGCGGAGTATTACCGCTTGTGCCATCCGGCGTACGGCAGTATGCAGGTGCGTTATGATGTGGTCACAATCTGCGGGGAGGAGTTTCAGTGGTACCAGAACGCATTTGACCATGTTTTCCGTAAGTCAAATGTCTAAACCAGCCTTATCTGGTTCTAAGCAGACTACTTGACTCGTTGCTTGTGGGAATAAATAAGAAAGCGTAGAGAGAAAATTATGATTCAATTTGTGAGAAAAGAAGGGGCGGATCCTATGCGGGTGTGCCAATACAAGAAGATTACTTATCTGACCTTTCCGCTTTTGGAAGAAACCGGGCTGGTCAGACATTTATTTTCTACAAGAGAAGGAGGCGTCAGCAAGGGCATTTATGCTTCCATGAATTTAAGTTACTCGCGGGGAGATGAGAAGGAAGCGGTGGACGAGAATTTTAGGAGAATTGCCGAAATTTTTGATTCCACGCCGGAGAGGATGGTCTGTTCCAGACAGACCCACACAACCAACATCCGCGTTGTCACGGAAGCGGACTGCGGAAAGGGAACCGTGAGAGAAACGGACTATGAGGATGTGGATGGGCTGATTACTGACATCCCGGATATTATTTTGGGAACTTTTTACGCGGACTGTGTTCCGCTTTATTTTGTTGACAAAAAGAATAAAGCAATCGGACTGGCGCATTCCGGATGGAGGGGAACCGTGAACCGGATGGGAGAACAGGTGCTTAGGAAAATGAAAAAGGCATATGGAACACAGCCTAAGGACGTTGTGGCAGCCGTGGGACCCTCCATCTGCCAGGATTGCTATGAGGTTGGCGGGGAGGTGGCGGAGGCTTTTTGGGAACTTGCTATAGGAGAATGGAAGTCTATTTTGAAAGAGGGAAAGGAAAAGGGAAAATATCAGCTTGACCTTCAAAAAGCCAATCAGCAGATCTTGATAAATGCTGGCGTGCCGGAAGAGCAGATTGCAGTGAGCGATATTTGCACCTGCTGTAACAGCAAATTCATGTTTTCACACCGCGCCAGCCACGGAAAAAGAGGAAATCTGGGAGCGTTTATGGAATTAAGAAAGTCTTAACATTTTTCCTAGGGAACACTTAAAATTTGTATGTTTTACTGTTTAGTATGAAAGAGAGGGAAACTGCCATGACAAACATTTTGGTATGCGATGATGACAAGGAAATTGTGGATGCCATTGAGATTTATTTAAATCAGGAAGGGTATCAAATCTATAAGGCTTATGACGGAGAGCAGGCAATCCGGGTCTTAAAGGAGCAAAATATACACCTTTTGATCATTGACATCATGATGCCCAAACTGGATGGCATTCATGCTACGCTCAAAATCAGAGAGTACAGCAGTATTCCCATTATTTTTCTTTCTGCCAAGTCAGAGGATACGGATAAGATTCTGGGACTCAACATCGGGGCGGACGATTATGTGACCAAACCTTTTAATCCTCTGGAGCTGGTGGCACGGGTTAAGTCCAATCTGCGCAGATACACACAGCTTGGAAATCTGAACGTGGAAAACAACGCGCTTTTTACGGCAGGAGGGCTCTGCATCAACGATGAGACCAAGGAGGTAACGGTGGACGGCGATCCGGTCAAGCTTACGCCTATCGAGTACAATATCCTCCTTCTTCTGGTCAAAAATCAGGGCAAGGTCTTTTCCATCAATCAGATTTACGAAAATATCTGGAATGAGGAGGCAATCGGCGCGGACAATACGGTTGCGGTCCACATCAGGCATATCCGGGAAAAGATTGAGATCAATCCCAAGGAGCCCAGATATTTAAAAGTGGTGTGGGGCGTGGGATACAAAATTGAAAAACAGTAGGAGCATACGGGGATGAAAAAAGAAGAGGTTCAAAAAACAAAAATGAAGGCAGGGAGCGGCATCAACTTTCTTCTGCATCTGATTCAGCATATCACCTTTGTGACGGCGGTCATTCTGATCGTTACGGTTCTTTTGAGTTCTTATCTTGTGATTGAGGGCAGCAACGGTATTCAGATGTATAATCTGAGAGAGGAAGAGGCAGGGGCAGACTATACGGATTCCGTGCTTTTTAATAAACTGTTGGGAAACAGCATTTCTGATGTAATCCGTTACGGGGTTATTAAGGGGCAGATGGAAACGGATGGAAAATTTGACGCCAAAAAGGTAGTGGATGTCACTGCTTACGCTGGAAGGTACAGCAGTCTGGAATCGGAATATATTACGGCGGAGTATTATCTGGATGATCTGATCAATTGGTCAGACCACTTTGAGTATAAGGATCAGTACTTAACTGGTGAGGAGGCTGATAAGTTTTTAAGCCGGTTCAGTGTGGTGACAACCATAGATAGTGACATTGAAAGCTACAGCGGAGGCAATACTTATTATTTAAATTCCGATTTAAAACCCATAACACAGGTACGTGATGTGTCGGGAAATCAATTTGAGTCGGGAGAGTACCTGCGGGATGATGCGAATGTAACCATCATGAACAACCGTTACCGCACGGTGGATGGAAAGAATATTGAAAATTATGTGTCAAGCTGGGACGAATATTATGAGCTGTGCCAGAATATCAAAAAGACGGCGGACGATCTGGCTTTGAATTATGAGGAGTATTTGAAATATCAGGATTTGTATCTTCCGGAGCATACAAATGTGGTTTACTTTATCCGTAAGACGATAGGAAAAGAGACGTATGTCTATACGAATATGGATGTAGAGTCGGAGAATCTGGCGGCGTTAAAGAAGGAACTACTTAATTTGTGTTCCAGAACGGTTTACTACGATCCGGCTGGCAGGACGTTTGAGACCGATACCATGATTGAAGAGGCCACGCTCCGTTATATTTTGAACGGCTTTGAATATGCCTATCCGGAAAATACGCAGGTGATGATCGGCATCCGCAAGGATTTGTCCCATGTGCAGGACTGCTTTGCCGAGGCGGAAGAGGGATTTAACAGATATGCGCCGTATTCCGGACAGTATCTGATGGGGGCTCTTGCCTGCATCGCTGTTTATCTTTTGCTTCTCGTTATATTGACTCTGCGGGAAGGGACAGCCGGAAAAAGAGAGAGCGGTGAGATTATCATAAGGCTTCACCGGGAAGACCGGATTCCGACAGAAATTATGGCAGCTGCCTTTTGCGTGGTTTTCTACGGTCTGTATTGGCTGATCAGCTGGACAGTGAACTCTGTGTGGCAGACTGCATCCGATAATATGATGATTTTGCTTGCAGGGGTATCGGCGCTTGCGGTAAGCCTTTTGTTTTCCTTCTTTTATTACAGTCTGGTCAGAAGGATTAAGGCGCGTAACCTGTGGAAGGACTGCCTGATCCGAAGAGCCGGCGCCGCCATTCGGAAAGGAATCCGCTATGCGTACCGGCATTGGGATGTGGTTCTGCGGGTATGGGTACCTTTTGGATTGTTTGTTCTGTTTCATGCGGCAATGATTCTGCTTGGCGTTTTCAAAGGCAGAAACAGCGCCGGCGGATTGTTGCTGATACTGCTTGTTGTGCTGGCGGTTGACGGGGTAATCGGTATTTTACTGTTCCGCTCCGCACAGGCAAGACAACGGATTTTGGAATGTATCCGAAAGATTAACGAGGGGGATTTGGAGCAGAAAGTCAAAGAGGACGGCATGTACGGCGATAACTTGGTTATGGCAAGAGCGGTGAACAGCATCGGCGACAGCGTGAAAAATGCGGTGGAGACCAGCATGAAGGACGAACGGCTGAAGGCAGACCTGATTACCAATGTGTCCCACGATATTAAGACTCCGCTGACCTCCATCATCAACTACGTTGATTTGATTAAGAGACAGAATGTGCAGGATCCCAAAATCAGTGAATATATTCAGGTTTTGGATGAAAAGTCCCAGCGGTTAAAACAGCTCACCGACGATTTGGTGGAGGCATCCAAGATTTCTTCCGGAAATATTGTCCTTCAGTGGGAAAAGATTAATCTGGTTGAGCTCCTAAATCAGACCTTAGGAGAGTTCTCAGAGAAGTTCCGTGAAAAGGCACTGTACCCGGTAGTCAATACGCCCGGCAATCATATCTGCATTCAAGCGGACAGCCGGAGAATCTGGCGCGTGATGGAAAACCTTTTCAACAATATCTTTAAATACGCGTTGGAAGGGACTCGGGTATACATTGACTTAGAGCTTCGGAAGGTAGAGACGCAGGAGGCATGGGTTACCTTATCCGTCAAAAATATATCGGCGAATCCTCTTAAGGTAAAGCCGGAAGAACTTACCGAGCGGTTTATCCGGGGAGATGAATCCAGAACCACTGAGGGAAGCGGATTAGGGCTGTCCATAGCGAAGAATCTGGTGGAGATTCAGAACGGAACCTTTGAGATAGTGATGGATGGGGATCTGTTTAAGGTTAATTTGGCGTTTCCGTTGTTGGAAAGCGATTGACAGGAAATGAAATTTCGAGTGTCATGTACTATAGAAGTTTAAAGTTTAATTGACGGTATAAGCGGTGGAAATTGTGTCTGCACAAATTTCCGCCGCTTGTTCTGTATAGGGGAATGCTGGGAGTATCAGCTTTATCCAATTTCTACAGTCAGTTTTTCAATTCCGGCATGTCTGCCGTAATCTCAACTGAGCAAAAGTAAAAAGCGCATAAATATGTGAAATGATAGGTTATCTATGGCATAATAGTCTGAAAGTGGTCTTTGATGGGGAAATTTAAAATATTTGTAAAAGACAGGCATAAAAAATTTCGCAGAGTTTTAAGATTTACGAAAAGTTTTAAAGCGGTATAAACCTTAAAAAAAGAAAAATGCATTAAAAAATCCTTAATAAACTTTATTACATATCAGCCTAAATGTCAATTACAAATTTAAAATTTCTCATTTAGGGTCTATAGTTCTATAAAAAAGAGCCAAAAGGTAGCATTCACCTTTCAGAAGCAGGGCTTACATATTTTTTAGACCGTCAAATGAATGGTCAAAAAAGAAGGGAGAAAAACAATGTCAAGAAGAGGAATGAACATTTACAAAAGGAAGGACGGACGCTGGGAGGGGCGCATGAAAAAAGAAGACGCAGGGGACGGCGTCCGGAAATACCGCTCTGTCTACGGCAGGACTTACGCAGAGGTAAAAAGCAAAATGGAAGCTGCCAGGACAGAGGAACATTTGAAAAAAACACCTGAAAAATATACGGTGGCGGAAGCCGCCATGCTGTGGCTGGACGAGCGGAGGCCGTACTGGAAACGGACTACCTTTGCAATTTACCAGAACGCGGTAGACAAGTATATTCTTCCAAAGCTTGGAGACGTGCAGATTTCCCAGATGGACGAAGCAGGGCTGGAAAAATTCTGTTTTGAGATCAGGCAGGAGGAAGAGCTTTCAAACGGATACCTGCGGAACATCTGCGCCATCCTTATAAGGGCAATGCGCCACATGAAAAAAAGGCACCACTATGAGATTGAGATACCAAGCCATATTTTGTCACCATGCAGAACCGGCGAAAGAATCCTGCCCGGAGAGGCGGAACTTGCTGCATTAGAACAGTATCTTATGCAGAGAGCAAAAGCCGGGGACGATACCTGTCTGGGGATTCTGACCGCCCTTTACACGGGGATGCGGATCGGAGAGATATGCGCCTTGACCTGGGGGAGCATCAACCTGAAAGAAGGGATCATTTATGTGCAGAAAAATCTCCAGAGAGTAAAGACGCAGGACAGCCCGAAAAGCAGTACGGAAATTCTGTTTCAGCTGCCCAAGACCAGCACTTCCCAGCGCATGATTCCAATCCCGCCGGTGCTCCTTCCCCTTTTAATGGAAAAAAGGGAACCGGATGAGAATTACCTGATCAAAGGAAAGAAGAAGCCCTGGGCGGAGCCCAGAACCCTGCAGTACCGTTTTGCCAGAATATTAAGCCGGTGCGGGCTGGATAAATTTAACTTCCACATGCTCCGCCACGCCTTTGCAACGCGCTGTATGGAAGGAGGGTTTGATGTAAAAAGCCTGAGCGAGATATTGGGGCACAGCAACACCCAGATCACCTTAAACCTTTATATCCATTCCAGCATGCGGCGAAAGAAACAGCTTATGGATCAGTTTGACATGTGTCTTTATCATGAGGATTCTTCCCATTAAAAATCTGATGACCGTCAAATTTCCCGTCAGCAGGACAAGAGAACTGTCCTGCTATCTTTATTTTCCAGCTTTTTTTCAATGCGGAAAATTTTATTTCGTAAATCTTAAAAATTTGCGAAATGAAAGGACAGGCAAAATGGATTCCTATATAGATATTCATTCCCACATCCTGCCGGGAATAGACGACGGGGCAGAAAATTTTGATGCCGGCATGAAAATGCTGCGGACAGCATGGGCGGATGGAATCAAAAAAATAATTGCCACGCCCCACTATAAGCCCGGCCATCATAATGCAGACCCTGAGAAGATTCATTCTTTGATGGATCAGCTCCGCAGGGAGGCGGAAAAGGAAGGGATAGAAATTGAGTTGTATTCCGGAAATGAATTTTACTATCATGACGGGATGTTCCGGAAGCTGGACGAGGGCAGGGCGGAAACGCTGGCGGAATCTTCCTATGTTCTGATTGAGTTCGGACCCGTGGAAGGGTTCGGATATATCCGCGGCGGGCTTTATGAGGCGCTTGCCCATGGATGGAGGCCGGTTCTGGCACATGTGGAGCGGTACAGTGCCATACTGGGGAAGCCGGAGAACGTGGAGGAGCTGATCCGGTTAGGAAGCTGCATTCAGGTTAATGCAGGGAGCGTCTTAGGCAGAACCGGAATGGGGGCAAAACAGTTTACCAGAAGGCTTCTGAAGGAGGGGCTGGTGCATTTTGTGGCAACGGATGCCCATGATGCGGAGAGGAGAAAGCCGGAGCTTTCCGGCTGTGCAAAGTACGTCAGCAGAAAATACGGGGAAGCATATGCACGCCGCCTTTTCTGGGAGAATTCGGCGCATATCCTCCGGAATGAATATATCTGAAGCTTGGGAGAAAAGGAATGGAAAACCAGAGGAACAACGATGAAATAGAAATAGATCTTTTGGAGCTCTGCTCGGTGCTCTTTGCCAGAATCTGGTTCATTCTGGGAGCGGGATTTTTCTGCGCAGCCTGCTGTTTTGCACTGAGCAGGTTTGTGCTGACCCCTTATTATGAGTCCACAACAAAGATTTACATACTGAACAAGACGGAAAATGCTTCCGTGACCTACAGCGACGTGCAGATGGGAACCCAGCTTACCAAAGACTATGCGGAACTGATCAACAGCCGCTACGTGCTGGAAGAGGTGATGCAGAGGCTGGCGCTTGACATGGAATATAAGGAGCTTCTGGACAAGGTCAGCGTGAGCACGCCCACGGACACGCGCATCGTGTCCATCACCGTGGAGGACACGGATCCGGTGCAGGCAATGAACACGGCAAACTGTATCCGGGAGGTGGCGGGGAACCATATCCAGAATGTAATGGACATTGAGGCGGTGAACGTGGTGGAGACCGCCAACATGCCCACCGAAAAGGCGGGGCCGAGCTGCATGAAATGGACGCTGATTGGAGGGTTTGCCGGGTGCTTTCTCCTGTGCGCGCTGATTCTGGTGCAGTACCTGATGGACGACACCATCAAGTCCTCGGAGGATGTGGAGAAATACCTGGGGCTGAGCACGCTGGCACTGATTCCGGTCGCTGAGGAAGCGCCGGATGCCAGAAAGAAAAAGAAGAAGCGGAAAAAGAAGAAACGCTGATAGATAAAAACCGCTACAGACAGGGAAATGCGGTGCCGGAACAAAGCCGCGCGGGACGGAAAGGAAAACGCGGAAGCAGGCAGGAAAGAAAAGCACTGCGGAGAAGGAAAAGAGGCGCGGCAGAAATGAAAACAACTGCGGAGGGGAAAGCACAAGATGCAGAACGTAAGATTACAGTTTGAACAGCATAACGACTACCGCACCCGGGAAGCTTTTAAGACCCTGCGGACCAACATTGAATTCTGCGGGGATGCAAAGGTGCTGGCAGTGACAAGCTGCACGCCCAACGAAGGAAAATCCAGCATTGCCATGGAGATGGCAAAAGCGTTTGCGGAGGCGGGAAACCGTACCATGCTGGTGGATGCGGACATGCGCAAGTCGGTGCTGGTAGGACGCTATAAGACAGGGGCGGTGCGGATGGGGCTGACCCACTGCCTGGCGGGAAAGGCGGATTACATGGATGCCATGTGCGAGACCAACGTGCCGGGTCTGTACGTGACCTTTTCCGGGCCGGTCCCGCCCAATCCCAGCGAGCTTCTGGGAGGGGAAAAGTTTGCTTCCGTGATCCGGCGGTTAAAGGAAATCTTTGATTATGTGATCATTGACACCCCGCCCCTCGGGAGCGTCATCGATGCGGCAGTGGCGGCAAAGAACTGCGACGGCGTGGTGCTGGTGATTGAAAATAACGCCATCAGCTATAAGTTCGCCCAGCGGGTGAAGGACCAGCTTGACAAGGCGGAGAGCCGGATCCTGGGCGTGGTCCTTAACAAGGTGGACATGACCGGGAAGGGATACTACGGGCACTACGGGAAATATTACGGAAAGTACTATGGGAAATATTACGGAAGGTACGGCGAAGACAGCATTGAGAGGAAAGCCTCGGATGCCGCAGTAAGGCCGTACCGGGAAGACATCACGGGGGAAGACCTCCGGAAGGATTTCGCCGGGAAGGCGGAAGGGGAGACCGCGGAAGGGGAAAGCGCGGACACTGAATATCTGGAGGACATTTGAAAAAATGAAGAAACATGCATGATTATCCGGGAGATGTTCCGTGAAAGCATAAGAAAACCGTGCATTGATTATCCGGTAGGCGTTCCGGGGAAATGGAGGAAACCAGCGTGAGGCAGGGAAAAGCAGCCGGCATTATTTTCGCCGGATTAAATATCATATTGGTCATTCTGTGTGCCGTGCTGTATCTTGGGACAGACCGGAAGGCTCCTGAGATCACGTTTCAGGCTTCCGATGCCGTTTACCGGGAAGGGGAGGAAAATATGGAGCTCCTTGCAGGCACTGCGGCTTACGACAGCACGGACGGCGACATCACGGACCGGATTGTGATTGAAAAGATCATCGAGGACCGGAATGCCGGCTCCGCAGTGGTCTATTACGCGGTAAGCGATTATTCGGGAAACGTGGCAAAGGCGTCCCGGGTATTTGACGCCGTTTATCAGAAAGAGGAAGAGGAATCCGAACGGTTTCCGGAAGCCGGGTTTGAGGCGGAAATCAGCCTGCACGATTCCGTGAGGGAGATCAGGAAGGATGAGGGGACGGAAGGGGAGCCTGAAAAAATAGATGAGCAGAAAGAAGCCGGGAAATCCGGCAGGGAGACGGAAGAAACACCAGCGCAGGAAGAAACGCCCGCCCCGGCAGGAACGTCTGTTCCAACAGAAACGCCTGTCCCAAGCAAAACGCCGGTTCCGGCAGACCCCGTGCCGGAGCCGGCCAGGGCTCCGGCTCCAACGATAGATCCTTCCGTTCCCGTCCTTACCTTAAAGGTATCTGAGGTGAAAGTAAAATCCGGACAGGGACCCGCATGGGTGGATCTCATCGGGGTTCTTTCCGATGACAGGGACAATTATGAAACCCTCTTCCGGAATTTAAGCGTAAGCAAGTACGACAAGGACAAGGCAGGAACCTATGCGGTGAGCGTCCACACGGAGGATTCGGACGGGAACAAGTCCCAGAGCGTGCCGCTGACAATCATCGTGGAGTAGGGGAAAAGGCTGGAGGAGACTGGCGTGAAAAATAAGAAAAGGCGGGACCGGAAGGCGGACTTGGAAAAAGCCCAAATGCTGGATCCCGGCAGGCTGAAGGACAAAAAACAGAAAAAGCGGAAGCAGATACTTATTATGGCGCTGTGTGAAGCGGTCATTCTCGCGGCAATCCTTGCCACGGCATTCCAGATTGTGCGCACCGTGGGAAAGTCCAGCCTTAAGAGCAAGGCGGAGCCTGCTCCGGCGCTCATGCCGGTGCAGGCGCAGGAGACGCTGACGGAGGAGGAACAGCAGAAGTGGCAGGAGGGGTGGGTCAAATATCAGGATACCATTTATGCCTATAAAGAAGATATTCTGACATTCCTGATCATGGGGATTGATAAAAACAGCGACGTGAAAGAGGAGACAGACGGAACCAGCGGAGGACAGGCGGATGCCCTGTTTCTGGCGGTCATGGATCCCGGCGAAAAGGCGATCAAGGTGATCGGCATCAACCGGAACACCATGACGGATGTGGACATTTACAACGAAGAAGGCGCCTACGTGACTACGGCAAAGGCGCAGATTGCCGTGCAGCACGGATTTGGAAACGGCATGGAGGAGAGCTGTGAAAGGCAGGCAAAGGCAGTCAGAAAATTGTTTTACGGCCTGCCCATCCACGGGTATGCGGCAGTCAACATGAGCGCCATCCCCACCATCAATGATGCGGTGGGAGGCGTGGACGTGACGGTGCTGGAAGACCTGTCACGGATAGATAAAAGCCTTGTGGAAGGCGGAAACGTGCACCTGGAGGGAGAAAGCGCCTTCTGGTACGTGAAATACCGGGACACCAGGGAGTTTGGCTCGGCGGATAAACGACTGGAAAGGCAGAAACAGTATTTAAACAGTTTTATCGGCGCCGCCAAACAGGCAGTCAAAAAGAACCCTTCCGCCGTCATTGAACTTTACCGGGCGGTATCGGAACAGATGGTGACGGATGTATCCATAGACGAGGCGGCTTACCTTGCGCCGCTCCTTGCAGACTACCAGTTCCAATCCGGCAGCTTTTACATGCCGGAGGGGGAGACCGTAATGGGAGAGCAGTTTGAAGAGTTTTATGTGGATGAGGATGCGCTGTATGAGCTGATTCTGGATGTGTTTTATGAGGAAGTAGTGTTTTGAGAAAGCAGCTTTATGAGGAAGTGCAGGATGGATAAAAGGAAAGACAGAAGAAAAGAGAATAAAAGAAGCTGGAGGCGGTTCGTCCTGCACGGCAGGAAAGGGCTTGCATTGCTTTTGATTTTCGCCATGGTTCTATGCGGATGCGGAAAAACAGAAGGGATTTCTGCATCAGGGGAAATGGTGGGAGAAAAAGGAGCAGGCGTGGAGGAAGCGGAAGCAGGAACCGCCATGCCGGAAGAAGCAGACGGCAGTTCCGGGGTGGGCGGGGAAGCACATCTAGGGACGGCAATTGCCGGCGAGACGTCGGAAGACACGGTGATAGACTTTGAAGCGCTGCAGTCAGAAAATCCGGACATCTTTGCATGGCTATACGTGCCGGGAACCGGAATAGACGCGCCCGTCCTGCAGAGTGCAGAAGCAGATGATTATTATGAAAGCCATAACGCCTATGGGGAGCCGGACTTAAGGGGCGCGCTGTACACGGAGCTGGCAAACTTAAAGAACATGTGCGACTTTAATACCGTGATCCATGGAAAAAGCGGGGAAAACGGGCTGTTTGAAGGGCTGTATCAGTTTGCGGATCCGGATTTTTTTGAGGAGCATGAAGAAATCTATCTTTACCTTGACGGCAATCTTTTGACATATACGGTGTTTGCCGCCTATGAGCGGGAAAACGCCAGCCTCATCCGGAGCTATGACTTTACCTACGGCTCTGGATGCGAAAAGTTCCTTGCGGACATGTACGGAAGCAGGGAAATGGGAAAGAACCTGCGGGAAGGCTGGGAGGAAGTGACGCCTTACCATTTCTTAGTCACGCTGACCGCGGAGGAAGAACATGCAGAAAAACAGTTTGTCGTTCTGGCGGCCCTTACGGGGGATGCCGCGGGAACCATTGACCGCACGGTGGAGTGGTGACATTTCCATGCACCCTCCGCAACGCGGAAACGGACTGCCGGCGCCCCGCACGCCGGCAGCCGGAAAAGAGGTATTTCCATCCGAAGGCACAGCCGGAGGGTGTAAATATAGACCACACTCAGGATACCCGGATTTTCCGGGAAGAAAGGAGGACATGTCCGATGAAAAAAGCAATTGCACTGGCGTTAGCCGGCGTTATGCTCTGCGCGCTGCCCGTATGTGCAGCGACAAGCCCCACCGCGGCGGTGGTTGCAACAACCGTTTCCGCATCTTCTTCTTCTGAAGATGCATCCGCACCCGCAGCCGTAAGGGAGGCGGCCGCGGCACAGGGCAAGAGCATCGGGGAGTACGTCAACAATGCCGTAGTGGAAGTTCCCGGGCTCAGCGAGGTAACTCCCATGGGACAGGGCGGACACGTTATCATTAACGGCGCGCCCAGCAACGCCATCTTTTTCCTGTTAAAGCCTTCAGCGGCCAATGTGGCTCTTGCAAAGAGCCAGGCGTCGGCGCTCGGCGGAAAGGTGCTCAACGTAGTGACGACTACCTCACAGGTGGTTGGAAAGTTCAGCACTGCACAGGTTAATTTTTATGCAAAGGGCGTAAAGGCAGGACAACTCATCAAAGTTTACCAGCTGGTAAACGGCGAATGGGTGGAACTGACCGTGGCTGAGATCCGCGCAGACCATGTGGTGGTCAACATGACATCCCATGGAACGCTGGCGTTTATCGAGGTTCCCGCTGCCCAGTAAAGAAGGCAGCCCCTGCACCGGGAGCCGGTCTTGAAGGGCAGGATCAGGGGCGCAGGGGCATGAAAAAAGTACCGAGACGATTCAAAATATGATTAGTCATGCATGATTAATTATGGCGTGCCGGTCCAAAAGGACAGAGCCTTGGTGCGTGGCACGTAAAAAAGATTATTACAATTTTCCGAGTGTGGCCGGCGCACTGCCGTTAAACCGGCAGTGTGCCGGAAAAAAGAACCTTGACAATTGCATATCTTATACCAAAAATAACTTGCTAAAAACTGCAGAGCCTGCTATAGTAGATTTATCAATTCAATGTGAGTCTCTCATTTCTACAGTAAGAACACTTCAAATATCTGAAATGTAGAAATCTGTGTCGGTATCTCACCGCAAATTCACAGCGAAGAAATCAATATGGAAGGCAGGGAAGAGGAGTTTTGGCGCAGAAAATCCTGACGCGTATATTCTGCATACTCTGCCGAAAGGAGGATGCATGGGATATACAAAAAATATACTATCCATAACAAGTGCGAAGAAGTACCAGAGCTGGACTATGATGATGGACTGAAATTTATATATTTTAATACAAAAGGTCAAAAAGGTGGTAGCCAAGCGATTAAAAATATGCTAACATATTTTCAAAATAGTGATAGCAAAAACGTGGTGGATGATGCGACCAGAATGATAGACTCCTATGTGAGCAGGGTCAAAAATCTGCCGGAAGTGGAGGCTGGATATATGACTCTTGGAGATTGGATCGATGATATCATAGATGATGCAAAAAAAGAACTAAGAGAAGAAATGAAAGAAGAAGTAAGGGAAGAAATAAGAGGCAATGTGAAAGATTCCGTGAAACTGGCGGATATAAAAATCCTCATTGAAACAGTTCATAAATATCACGATACCAAAGAAAATGCAGTCATCATGATTCAAGAAAATTTCCCAGAATATGCGGATCAGGCTCAAGAGCTTATTGAAAAATATTGGAAAGAAATTTAAGAGTAATTTGTCTGTAGAAAATAGAAGAAGTTAAGGATTGAGAATCCCGGTATAAGATATGCAATTGTCTTATATCGGGATTCTTATTTTGAAATTTATGAGGAGAGAAAAAGATGGATGGAGTAAAGGTTCTGACAAAGGATGTGGCCACAGGCAGAAGCCGTATTGGAGAAATGCATCTGCGGAAAGGTCTGTTATATAGAGGCTGGAAACGCGTGTTTGATATTTGTTTATCCTGTACCGCACTGGTCTGCCTTTCTCCCATTTTTCTAATAACAATTATTGCAATCAGAGCGGAAGACGGAGGCCCGGCATTTTTTACCCAGATAAGGACAGGAAAAGACAGGAAGCCGTTTAAGATATATAAATTCCGCAGTATGCGCATGGATGCAGATAAGATTCATGAAGATTTGAGGAAGACATATAACAATACAGAAGTTTCTTTTAAACTTCAAGATGACCCCAGGGTTACCAAAATAGGAAGGATAATCAGAAAGTTCAACATTGATGAATTACCGCAGTTGATTAATATTTTAGCAGGCAGTATGAGTTTTGTCGGTCCCAGACCACTGCCGGTATATGAATATGAGGAGGAGCAGAAAAGATACGGAGAAAGATATATCCGGAGATATTCCGTCCCTCAGGGGCTTACCTGCTACTGGCAGATTTCAGACAGGGGAAAGCAGTCCTTTGAAACACGGATGCAGCAGGATGTTGATTATGCCGACCACTGCTGCATAAAAGAAGACGTAAAGCTCATTGCTAAGACATTTTTATATACTATTTGCGGCAGGGCGGGATATTAATCTTCGACTTTAACAGAAATTTTGGAATAAGTTAGAAAAGCATGTCGGACCAGACATAAGCCAAGGAGGATAAAAAAGTGGCAGTTTTAGTCTGCGGAGGGGCAGGATACATCGGCTCCCATGTAAATAAGCAGTTGAACAAAGAAGGATATGAGACGGTAGTTTTTGACAATTTAGTCTACGGTCACCGGGAAGCGGTTAAGTGGGGACATTTTATGCAGGGAGATTTGGCAAATGTTGATGAAATAGAGGCAGTGTTTCAGAAGCATAAAATAGATGCAGTTTTTCATTTTGCAGCGTATGCATATGTAGGCGAGAGCGTCACGAATCCGGAAAAATACTATTATAACAATGCAGCGAATACCCTAAACCTGCTCCATGTTATGAGAAAGTACGGGTGCGGTAAAATTATTTTTTCGTCCACCTGTGCCACCTACGGGGAGCCGGAGCAGATTCCGATTACGGAGGACATGCCCCAGAACCCGATCAATCCATATGGAGCTTCCAAGCTGATGGTGGAACGCATATTTAAAGATTACAGCAAGGCTTATGGTCTTCAATTTGCAGTGCTCCGGTATTTTAACGCGGCAGGAGCTGATCCGGAGGGTGAAATCGGAGAAAGCCATAATCCGGAAACGCATCTGATTCCTTTGGTTCTGGATGCCGCAGGCGGAAAAAGGGAGGATGTTAAGGTGTTCGGCACGGATTATGAGACAGCGGATGGAAGCTGTGTCAGGGATTACATTCATGTGTACGACCTTGCAACGGCACACCTGCTTGCGCTTCATTATTTGGAAGAGGGAAAAGAAAGCGATTTCTTTAATCTGGGAAATGAGCTTGGAACATCAGTGCTTGAAGTTGTGGAGTCTGTAAAGAAAGTAACCGGCAGAAATTTTACGGTTACTTTGGCAGACAGGCGGGAAGGAGACCCGGCTAAGCTGGTTGGAAGCAGCAGGAAGGCGCAGAACATACTTGGCTGGAAACCGATTTACGGGGATATTGATACCATTGTTGAACATGCATGGAAGTGGCATGAAAAAGCAGAATACTGACGGCACATCGTGCTTTTAGTATAGATAACGAACCTTGACAATTGCATATCTTATACCAAAAATAACTTGCTAAAAACTGCAAAGCCTGCTATAGTAGATTTATCAATTCAATGTGAGTCTCTCATTTCTACAGTTTGCTTCCAAATATCTAAAATGTAGAAATCTGTGTCGGTATCTCACCGGAAATTCACAGCGAAGAAATCAATATGAAAGGCAGGGAAGAGGAGTTTTGGCGCAGAAAATCCTGACGCGTATATTCTGCATACTCTGCCGAAAGGAGGATGCATGGGATATACAAAAAAGACATTACAGGAGCTTAATCTGATTGATAATTTCCTGTCAAATGCAATTGCGGGCAATCAGGAGATCAACGAACCTTTTTACCGGGTACTGTTGTCAGTTCTGCTTGGGAAAAAATTAAAAAAGATTCGTGTGCTGTCACAGCAGATTGTTCCGCCGTTAACGCCGGATTTAAGGGGAATCCGGATGGATGTGGAGATAACGGAGTATGAGGAGGAGACCGTCACGAATGTGTACGATCTGGAACCGCATATCAAGGATACCCTCCAGCTGCCGAGGCATAACAGATATTATCAGGCGAAGATAGACGGCAGATACGTGAAAAGAGGGCTGAGGGATTTTTCAGCTATTCCAAATCTGTATATTATCACAATTACGAATTATGACTTGTTTGGAGAAGACTATATGATGTATACTATCCATAACAAGTGCGAAGAAGTACCAGAGCTGGACTATGATGATGGACTGAAATTTATATATTTTAATACAAAAGGTCAAAAAGGTGGTAGCCAAGCGATTAAAAATATGCTAACATATTTTCAAAATAGTGATAGCAAAAACGTGGTGGATGATGCGACCAGAATGATAGACTCCTATGTGAGCAGGGTCAAAAATCTGCCGGAAGTGGAGGCTGGATATATGACTCTTGGAGATTGGGTAGATTATATGAAGTTAGAGGATATTAAAATTCTCATTGAAACAATTCATGAGTATCACGGCACTAAGGAAAACGCAGTCATCAAGATTCAAGAAAAGTTTCCGGAATATGCGGATCAGGCTGAAGAGTTTGTTGAAAAGTATTGGAAGGAAATTTAAAAGTAATTTGTCTACAGAAAATAGAAGAAGTTAAGGATTGAGAATCCCGGTATAAGATATGCAATTGTCTTGTATCGGGATTTTATTTTGTACCTTGACAATTGCATATCTTACAATAGAAACGAAAAACGAAAAAACAGCAAATAATTTTGAATTTTCTATTGACAATGAAAACCGGA
>JAMPGL010000013.1 GCA_023663945.1 Lachnospiraceae bacterium
ATACGCCCAGCGGAGGCAAAATCATACTCGACCTCTATGAGGAACGCATAGACGAACAGACGATACGCCTTACCTATATCGTAAAAGACAACGGTATCGGCATGAGTCATGAATATATGGAGCATATGTACGACACATTTACCCGTGCGGACGACAGCCGGACAAATAAAGTACAGGGTACGGGGCTTGGTCTTGCAATTGTCAGGCAGATGGTCACGCTTATGAACGGCACAATCGACTGCGACAGCGAATCGGATAAGGGAACTATGTTCACGGTAAAGCTTGAGCTTCCCATAGGGGAGGATGTAAGCCGGACCTATACGCTTCCCCCGATAGATATACTGTTTGTGGACGACGATGAAGTATTCCTTGCCATAACGGAAGATACGGTAGAGGAAATGGGCGCGAATGCGGAAACGGCATGCAGCGGAGAGGAAGCGCTCGAACTTGTAAAGAAGCGGCACGAAACGAACAGCGATTATGACATTGCGGTAGTCGATTGGAAAATGCCGGGGATGAGCGGCGCGGAAACCGTACAGGCTATACGCAGCGTCGCCGGGACGGATACGTCTATCATCCTCGTAAGCGCCTACGACTGGTCCGATATAGAGGACGATGCCAAAAACAGCGGCGCCGATGGATTTATCAGCAAGCCATTGTTTAAATCATACCTATCCGAAAAGATAGGGATTGCAGTCAATGATGAGGAAAAGAAAAGCGGTGCGGATGAAGCTGAAAACGGCGATCTCAGAGGGATGAACGTGCTGGTAGCCGAAGATAACGACCTCAACTGGGAGGTTATAAGCGAACTGCTTAATATGTACGGAATCGCTTCCGACCACGCGGAAAATGGGAAAGAAGCCGTATCAATGATACAAAGCGCAGATGACGGCAAATATGACCTTATATTAATGGACATTCAAATGCCCATCATGAACGGCAGGGAAGCGGCGATGGAAATACGTAAATCATCCCGGAATTATGTTAAGAATATTCCAATAATAGCTATGACGGCAGACGCGTTTGCCGAGGATATTGATGCCTGCCTCGCCGCCGGAATGGACGGTCATGTCGCAAAACCTGTGGATATGGATAAACTGTGCCAAGAGATGAGATGCGTAATAAACAGTAGGAAATTGTATAAATTTTAATACATATATTGACAAAAATGATACATATTATATACTATAAATAAGTTAACTCGTGAAGGATAAGGCTGGGTTTCCGAATGGAAGTAGGCTGTAAAGCTTAGAATTCCTTTGCCCCTGGGGTTAACTTATTTTTTTATGTTATCAAGTATATGCGTTGGATCTTTTCTGATTTCATCTAAAATGAAGTCGATCATTTGTTGTGAGTATGTGTATTGGGGTGTTGCATACTGTCGATGCACATAACACAGTTTTTTGTTTTCTTTCAGACTATAATATTTGCAAAAGTTAGTAAAGTGAAAACTTGTAAATTTTGTAGGTTTTTCATTGTAGCTAAGCTCAATATGTTCCCTGTGCAGCCGTTCCTTGATAGCATCAATACATGACTTTGCCGTATATTTGTGCGTGTTATTGGGATCTTGCAGTTCTTTTACAACCGTTATTCCAGAAACAGCATTCTTGTCAAAATGGACAATGTTTGTGGCTTTATCTTTATTTTTGGTGATATAATAGTGGTGGTCTATTCTTATTGCAAATTTGGCATTATTATTAATGGATAAGTCTTCAACAGAATTTTTTAAATCCATAAAACGAGTGGCAATTGGTTCTGGATATTTGGCTATAATCTCAGCTTCGCTCAGGGCTTTCATGCTAACCGATAAGGTTAAAAAATTCTGCGGAATAATCGTGGTCATATCTATATTGTGGAAAGCCATCATTTTTTCATTAAAATTGAATACGCATGCCTGAAACAAAGGTATGTAGACCATTTCGTATTCTTCGGTAATAAAATGTGTGCTTGTATTACGCAGCTCTATAATTTTTTCTAAGTTAATCCGAAGCGGATCTTTGTCATTCGTGAATATGATTTTGATACAGTTTTCCAATGCCAAAGTTCTCTGGGGATTGTTTTTGTAATATATGCTGTTTTCTCCTGACGTTTTTATCATATATGCTTTCAACATTAATTCCCATGCATTGCAGATGAAATGACTGAAACCTTCCACACGATATTTTATTGTAGGTTTATTATATAGTTCTATTGCAAGACAAAAAACCTCTTTGGATTTCTCAATTAATTTTTCTTCAATTTTGTCCATAAAAATCCTTCCTTCTTAATATATTTTCAGTATAACAAAATATTTTATTGTGTCAAATAAAATATTGAAAAGCTGTTAAAATTGATTTTTATTATAAGGGATTAGTCTGCAATATGTAAGTTTTTGTTTCCAACAAAGATTTTGAAATATTTATATTGCTTCTTCTTGTGCTTGAGTGATGTTTCCTTTATTATTAATGCAACAGAGAAAAAATTACCGATATTATGGACATATGTCAGAAATCAGAAAAGACGAACTTATACAGTTTTTATTCTTTTAATAAATGTTTCCCTGAGATTTTCCACACAGTGTGTGGAAAATCTCAAAAGATGCTGTCATGGTCTCATTATAGATATTTAATACAGGTAAAGGATAGAAATCGCATTGAGCGTGGCATGAACCCCAAAACGGTACAGGCTATCTTAGGAAATTCAAGTAATCCTTATTTTTCAAGGAAAAATTCCCACAATTAACATTTCGGAAACAAAACTCAAACATTCTGCAAATATTGAGATGGTATTTTCTTAATATCAAATAAATCACCAAAAATCTTTAAAAATGGAGGTATTAACGATGGATGCAACAATTAAGATTACAGGAAAGGCAGGGCATGAATCATGAAAAAGAGTACATTTGTAGCAATGATTTTAGGGACTATTGGAGGAATTTTGTTTGCACTTGGCATGTGCATGGCATTGATAACAGAATGGAATGCGCTCCGGCAGGGAATCATCATGGGAATCATCGGGGCGGCGGTTCTGCTCGCTATGGTCATCGTATGGAGAAAGATGGAGCATAAGGAACCGATTAAAATATCAGGAAAGGCGATAGGCGCGGCGCTGATCGGGATTATAGGTGCATTGCTGTTTGGAGTCGGGCTGTGCCTGACTATGGTCGGCGGTAAGATGGCAGCCGGAATAGTGGTCGGAATCATCGGCATTGTCGTGCTGCTCTGCCTGATTCCGTTTATCAAGGGATTAAAATAATCGGCAAAAGAGTGTGCGGTATGAATGGTCTGCCGCACGCTCTTTTTGCCTGAAAAATAGCAGTATGGGACATTTGCCGTTTGTTCACAATTTAGACACAAAATACAAACAAAACGCAAACAAAGACAGTGTATAATGCAATAGATGCATAAATTTTTTAGATACATTTGGACTGGAGATACGGGTATGGATTCACAACGGATTATGAATATTTTCAAAAAAATATTTAAGCTGCCGCCGATTCCCACGTTATTAGTCGCCGTTCCTTCTTTTATACTGGTAATCTATGTACTGGCAAACGGTATGGAAAATACGGCGTTGTCCTATGCGGCATATATTTTGTCAGCATATGCTTTGGTTATTACAATTACGGGCATGGCGGGGATTGCAAGATGGATCAGAGATGGAATAAGAAACCACCCGCTTGCCAAAAAAGCATTGGGCATTCCTCTGGTAGAAAAATATCTGAAGGAAGCTGTCTTTCGGACGGAAGCATCTTTATACCAAGGGTTATTTATCAATCTGTTGTATGTGGCATTAAAACTTGGTTCCGGAATATATTACCGTTCAGTCTGGTTTATTTCGCTTGCATTTTACTATCTTTTGCTGGCAGTCATGCGCTTTTCACTGCTCCATTATGTGAGAAACCGTAAAGGCGGCAGGGCTTCCGAATTAAAGAGGTATCGTTTCTGCGGTTTCGTTCTGCTTTTCATGAATCAAGCTTTAGCGGGAATTGTTGTTATCGTTGTAAAACAGAATAAAGGATTTGAATATGCCGGATACCTGATCTATGTGATGGCGGTTTATGCTTTTTATGCTGTGATAACCTCAGTTGTCAATATAGTGAAATTCAGGAAATACAAAAGCCCCATTTTGTCTACGGCAAAAGTAATCAGCCTGACGGCGGCGCTGGTATCCATGCTTTCACTGGAAACAGCGATGTTAGCACAGTTTGGTGATGATGACGCCGCATTCAGACGGATTATGGTATCCTCGACCGGGACGGGCGTCTGTCTTATTGTCCTTGGCATGGCTGTCTATATGATCGTAAAATCGACAAAAGCATTGAAACATATGGATAAAGAATGAAGAATGGGAGGCAAAATTCCATGGTTAATATACTTGTAGTGGAGGATGACGTAAAACAAAACCAGAGTGTCTGCACATACCTAAATGACAGTGGATTTCGGGCAAAAGGGTGTCTGTCTGCAAATGAAGCGTATGAAGAAATGTATAATAATCTGTATGAACTGATCATTTCCGATATTATGATGCCGGAAATTGACGGATTTGAATTTGCACAGACAGTCAGAAAAGTCAATAAAACGATTCCAATTTTGTTTATGTCGGCAAAAGATGATCTGCCATCCAAACAAAAAGGATTTCAGTTAGGAATTGACGATTACATGGTAAAACCGATAGAACTGGCTGAACTGCTCCTTCGTGTCAGGGCGTTACTGCGCAGGGCAAATATTGAAATGGAGAGGAAGATAACAGCCGGCAATCTGATATTGGATGCAGACGGCTTGAGCGCAGAGATTGACGGGGAGGAAATCAGCTTGACAACAAGAGAATTTAACATTATTTATAAAATGCTGTCGTATCCAGGGAAGACATTTTCAAGGGCACAGCTCATGGATGAATTTTGGGGCGTGGACAGCGATACCAGCCTGCGGGCGGTAGACGTCTATGTGACAAAACTCAGGGATAAATTATCAGCCTGCGACGGCTTTAAGATCGTGACGGTCAGGGGGCTGGGATATAAGGCGGTGCTGCAATGAGAAAAATAAACCATAATAAATACGGGAGAGTAAGTGACAGCCGTTTTTCGCCTATGCTTTTTGCAGTTTATTTTGTGGTGCTTTTACTGATGTCCGGCATTCACGCGGGGCTGCTTGTTTTTATGAGGGAGAGAGGGCTGAATGAGGCTGTCCAGTCTATAGTCCCCATTATATACTGGGGCATGATCGCCGTCCTGCTTACCCTGTACGCAAGACGGGAAATGCGCAGGACATATGAGGAACCCATGCATATGCTGGCGGAAGCCACAAAGAAAGTTGCGGATGGTGATTTTTCTGTTTATGTGCCTGCGCTTCATACTGCTGACAAACTGGATTATCTGGACATCATGATTCTTGACTTTAATAAGATGGTGGAGGAATTGGGGAGCGTTGAAACATTGAAAACAGATTTTATCTCCAACGTGTCCCATGAGATGAAAACACCGCTTGCCATTATAAGAAACTATGCAGAGTTGCTGCAGAAAGAAAATATGCCAAAACAGCAGAGAAAAGAATATGCAAAGTCAATCGAAGGAGCAGCGGTAAGACTTTCTGACTTGATTGGGAATATATTGAAATTGAACAAGCTGGAAAATCAGAGGATTACGCCGGACAGAGAAATGTATGATGTATGCAGGCAATTATGTGAATGTATTCTTCAGTTTGAAGAAGTCTGGGATGAAAAAGAGATAGAGCTGGAAACGGAGATTGAGGATGCGGCAATGATAAGAGCCGATTGGGGTCTGATGGAACTGGTTTGGAATAATCTGCTGTCCAATGCGGCGAAGTTTACGCAGCCCGGCGGGCGGGTTGCCGTCAGGCAGTCATCGGACGAAAAACAAATAACAATATCCGTTTCTGATACCGGATGCGGTATAAGCAGTGAGAGCATGGATCATATTTTTGACAAATTCTATCAGGGCGATGCTTCCCATGGGGAGGAAGGGAACGGGCTGGGGCTTGCATTAGTAAAACAGGTATTGGAGCTTATGGACGGGGATATTCAGGTTGTCAGTGAGGAAGGGAAAGGGAGTACCTTTACCGTAGCGCTGCCTATGGCTGGCATAGAAAATAGAAGCAGAGGAGGATTGTAATGGAAGAACAGGGCAGACAGGTAAATCATTTTGTGGCTTATGAATATAAAGAAATCATTGCGGAAAGCAGTCAGGCATATTTCCTTTTGGACGGATATGAGTGTTTTGGATGGGAACTGGACGAAAAACTGGCGGAAAACACTGATAATCCGGCTTATCAGAAAAAGATTGTCCTCCGTTTGAAACGGAATCGTAAAATTATCAATAAAATGGAATTGACACGCCTGCAGAGAAATTTTGAAGCGTGTGTGGGTGAGATACAGTCGTTAGAGAAAGCAAAGACCTCAAAAGCCGCTATATGGGCATTCGTTGTAGCTTTTACAGGGACGGCATTTATGGCAGGAGCTACCTTTGCGGTTACTGCGCCCCAGCCGCAATACGTTCTGATGGCAGTGCTTGCGCTGCCGGGCATTCTTGGGTGGACATTCCCTTATTTTGTTTATCGAAAGATCCGGGCGAAACAGACGGAAAAGATGAATGTCCTGATAGAAACAAAATATGATGAGATTTATGAGATATGTGAAAAAGGGAATAAACTGCTGCATTAGGAATTATTTAAAATGGTAAGTCATCTGACGCGCCCGGCAAATAAAGTCCCCGCACTCTCCCCGTTTATAATCCGGTACAAAGCCTGTGGATTGCTGCCGTTTGTGATGATAGTGTCGATTCCCTGTTCAGTTGCAAGCTTGGCGGCTTTCAGCTTTGTCCTCATGCCTCCGGTTCCGCGTCTGGAGCCCGCCCCGCCAGCGATTCGATAGAGGTCGTCTGTTATGGCGTTGATTTGCGGTATCAGACGAGCCTGGGGATTTTGATGAGGGTCACTGTCATAAAGCCCGTCTATATCAGAAAAAATAACTAATTTATCTGCTTGGCACAAAACGGCAACGATGGCAGACAGCATATCGTTATCTCCAAATAGCTGTTCTTCCGACTGGATTTCTTCATAGCTGACGGAGTCATTTGCATTTACAACAGGGATGATTCCCACTTCAAGCAGGGTATTGAAGGTGTTGATTAGGTTTTCCTTTTTTCGCTCGTTAGCAACATCGGCGCTGCTCAGCAGAATTTGACCAATCACTTTATCATACTCCTGAAAATATTTGCTGTACAAATGAATGATACGGCATTGCCCAACCGAAGCGGCCGCCTGTTTAAAGCGTATGCTGTCCGGCTTCTGTTTCAGATTCATCTTATTTGCCCCCACTGCGATTGCACCCGATGATACCAGAATTACTTCATAACCCATATTTTGCACATCGGATATGACACATGCAAGATTATCAAAAGCGCGGAAGCTGCTTTGCCCTAATTCATTTGTCAGAGTTGAAGTGCCTGCCTTTACAACAATTCTGTTATGATATAGATTCATGTTCCGTTCCCTTTCCCTGAAGACTATATTTCAATCACTGCCGCTTCCTGCTTTACATAGGGCAGAAACTTTCGGGTTATTAGTTCCGTTTTTATTTTCATATATCCTGTGGTAGTCCCGTCACTGCACCCATAATATTCCTCCTGTAGCACTTCCTTGTCCAAAACCACTTTGACATTGCGCGCAGATTCTAAGAGCATGCTGAATATGGTAGCGGCTCCAATTTTTGTGCCCAGCACAGCCTCCATTTTTTCGACAGGGGCAAAGGATACACGGGATATTCCCAGTGCACTGCTGAAATCTTTTGAGTGAAAGGGCTTATTTCCCTTCGTGATAAAAAGATAAAATTCTGTCTGCTGTCTATTGCACAAAAACAGTGTCTTTACCATATTCATATCTAATTTTTGGTCAATTTCTACGCAGTCATCCATGGTGACTGCCTCATCGGTGTCCACACGCTCAAAGGGCAGCTGTAGATCGGATAATGCCTGATAGACCTTTTCCTGCAAAGGAGTTTTGTAGCCGGCTGGCACCGTCTGTTGGATTTCACTGACATAAAACATGTTTTTCCCTCTTTTCCTTGTATTTGATGCGTATTTAGTGTAAGATAAACAGAAAGATTTGAAAAGCGAATATTTCTTATGATATGTATGAGGATTTTTGATGTAAATAGAAGGGCGGATATAGAATTATGGATGGAAATGTGCAAAAATATTTGGCGTTTGTGAAAACAGTGGAGTGCGGGAGCTTCACAAACGCGGCGGAAATTTTGTCTTATTCGCAGTCAGGCATAAGCTATATGATAAGTGATTTGGAAAAAGAGTGGAATGTTTCCCTGCTGGAGCGCGGCAGGGGCGGCGTGAAGCTGACTTCTGACGGGATGAAACTGCTTCCTTATGCGCAAAGGGTCTGTGAGGAATATTTGAAGCTCCAAATGCAGGTATCAGAATTAAACGGGCTTCACTCAGGATTAATCCGCATTGGCACGTTTTCAAGCGTGGCAACCCACTGGCTTCCCCATATCATCAAGCGATTTCAGGCGGATTATCCCAACATAGACTATGAGCTGCTGCTGGGAGACTATACAGAGATAGAAAACTGGATTTTGGAAGGACGCGTTGACTGCGGTTTTTTGCGCCTGCCTGCTCATGCAGAGCTGGAAACAATCTTTTTGGAGCAGGATAAGCTTCTTGTGGTTTTACCCCAAGACCATCCGCTTGCCGACTGCGGGCTTTTTCCAGTCAAAGCGTTGTGCGATTATCCTTTTATGCTGTTAGAGAAAGGCGCAAAGGCGGAAGTATCCGAAATCTTTGAAAAATGCGGGCTTACTCCTCAAATCCGCTTTACAACATGGGATGACTACGCGATTATGTCAATGGTGGAAAACGGATTAGGAATCAGCATTCTCCCACAGCTTATTTTACAGCGCATTCCTTACCAGATTATCACGAAAGAGCTGGATGTCCCGGCATACCGCAACATTGGGCTGGCTATGCGGAGCAAAAAGAACAGTTCCTTAGCGGTTAAAAAATTTTTGGAATATATTCAGTATCGTTATCCCATTCTTTAAAATTACAGTGACTGATACTGCCTAAGCAGCTGTCCAATCTGCATATTCAGGCTTTCGGGCATGCCGTTTTGATTTTTATCACACAGCTTGAGCCAAAGGTCGAGATTCTGATAATTTACAGCGGACGCTTTCCGTGGCTGCTTTTCGGCTGTTTGTATTTTGACCTTAACTCTTTTTTGCTCAAAAAGAGGAATCACAACGTAATAGAGACGGTCGTCTGCAAAGGAGAGGTATCCCGATTCCCGTCCGGCATTGTCCTTTAAATACAGCTTGTGCTGTCTGATTTTAGAAGGATAAAGCGTTTCGCCCGTCTTTCGGGGAACGGCTTTATCCGGCATTTCCAGCATAGCCTGAATGTAAAAGATGCGGTTTCCGTCTAAATCAGCCCTTTCTTCCTTTGCCAATTCTTTTAACAGGTTGGTTCCGGCGATAAACTGCTGTGCCAAAAGATAGGTAAGCTCTGTCTGGAACTGACGGCGGACTGCAGGCGTATGTTCCCTGTTTAGAGAAGTCTCCGCCTTGTCCAATAACCGTTTACTGCACTGGTACATGCTGAGCAGAAACAGCGAAAAATCCTCTTCCGTTGTCCACAGATATTTCCCCTTTGCAGCGCAGAAATTTCCATAGACGGTGCCATCGGATTCTTCGGCGTATTGCAGGATTTCCCTTTCCGTGTAGGCATGTTCATTGACAGGAGCATTCCAGACAGAAGGCTGTCTGTGGTTCGGATGTGGCTCTTTAGTTTGGCAATTGACGGTTTGGCGGGGCTCTGTGCGGGCACTGGAGGAAAGCTTTTCTTTCAGAATTGAGTAGGCACGGTTAATCTCCTGAGCCGTGCAGGCACATTCTTTTTGCATAAAAGGGAGCTTTGGAGAGGGCATCTGCTGTGCGGCATGAATGCCGGAGTCCGGATGAACCTGCATCATAAGTTCCCGGTATTTCTTTTTCAGTTCATGGAGGGTGATTCCCGGCATAAGCCCAAGAATCCGGTATGCATCTTTTTCTGTCATAACGCAGTGCTCCTTTTCGGGGGGGGGTTGGGAAATATTTATGATAAATACAGGATAGTTATAGTAAACGACATAACTAATTGCTCATTCCGGCTCTTGCAAAAGCCATATGTGCAAGCTTTTACAAGGCCGAAATGGCAATTATTAATGTCGTTAACTATAGATAAGCAATCCGGCAAGCTGTTCCCGATAATTCAAAATCAGCATAAGTGCACCGAGAACCGTCAAAATAGCGCCGGTTGCCAGACCGACAGTGCGGTTATTCACTTTATTGGCAAACTGGGCGGAAACAATGGAAGCGGTGGTTGCGGTTACGATACAGATAAGCAACACATCCCAGCGCTCTAAGGCAATGGAAGGATCAATCATAATATGGCTGACCGATGCAATCAGCGCGGTAAAAGTCATAATAAATGTGCTGGTGCCGACAGCGGGCTTTCTGCCCATGCCCAAAAAGGCGGTAAACACAACTAACATCATCATTCCGCCGCCGGAGCCTACAAAACCTGTGCCAAACCCAATGGTCAGCCCGAAGAACAGAGAAATAGCGATACCCTTCCAATCGAGCCCAGAGCCGTCTGCAACAGTTTCTTTGCGTTCCGTATCAGGCTTTAGCAAAAACCGGATTCCAATAAAAAAGGTAAGAAATAAAGAGAAGCCTCCCAGGACAACATTTCCTGCCGACCATGCCGCAAAACTGCCTGCAATGCACATGCCTATGATACAGGTAAGCATAATCCAGCCGCGTTTTAAGTCAATATTTTTATGGCGGATGTAAATGCTTGTCGTGACAGCGGAACCGAGGACATCGGATGCTAAAGCAATCGCTGTAGCGTGATAAGCGCCTGTCTCCCCGGAAAAGGAGGGGCACAGCACAATCAAGATAGGCACCATGACGGTAGCGGCAGAAAGCCCTGCAAGCCCGGTGCCGATTCCGGCGCCTAAAGCGGCAATTATGTACCAAATGTATTCCATGGAACGCCTCCTGAATAGTTTATAGTAAACGACATAACTATATTTTTGATAAACGAATTTTACCATAGGATGAAAAATGGCGCAATGCCAAAGTCAAAGGTCTAAACCAGCCTTAGCTGGTTCTAAGCATGACTTTGACTCGCTGCTCGCGGGAATAAATAGGTTTCAGCTATACAAATAGATAAGCTGTAAATATTTGCTATTTCAAGCCCATACCATTATAATAGTAGTAAACGGCATAACAATTTGCTTTTATGGAAAAGGCTTTACCTATTTTGACACTGCACGCAGTGCTTTTCTTTTTATAATGAGGAGGTAATCACGAAATGAGAGTGATTGAAAATCAGACTTTTGACATGGAGAGGGCGCTTTACGGGAGCGACGGCGTGATAGTGAAAAACTGTTCCTTTGACGGCCCCGCAGACGGTGAGAGCGCGTTTAAGGAAGGACGGAATATTGAGGCGGAACATTGCTATTTTAATCTTCGTTACCCTTTCTGGCATGATGACATCTTAAAAATCAGAGATTCAGAGATGACAACGGCGTGCAGGGCGGCGTTGTGGTATTCTAATCAGATTGAAATTACCGATACAAAGATGCATGGAATCAAGGCGCTTCGGGAATGCGGTGACGTGCGGATTGAAAACTGCGACATCATCTCCCCGGAGTTCGGCTGGTCAGTGAGCAGCATACAGATGCGCCGTACTACGGTGCAGAGCGAATATTTTATGATGCGCTCCGCAAACCTGAATTTTGAGGAAGTGCAGCTGAAGGGCAAGTATTCCTTTCAGTATATCAAAAATGCTGTTTTTGAAAACTGCGCCTTTGACACCAAAGATGCATTCTGGCATTCTGAAAATACTACCGTGAAAAACAGTGTGGTGAAGGGAGAATATCTGGCGTGGTATTCCGACGGGTTAACGCTGATCAACTGCAAGATTATCGGAACACAGCCGTTGTGTTACTGCAAGAATCTGAAATTGGTCGATTGTGAGATGATTGACACGGATCTTGCTTTTGAGAAATCCCATGTGGAGGCGGTGCTTACCAAGCCGATCATCAGTATCAAAAACCCCATGTCCGGTCGGATTTACGTGCCGGATGTGAGGGAGATTATCATGGATGATGAACAGGCAGAAGGGGAAGTGATTCTTCAGGGGTGATTCTTACTTTGGTGATGCTCAGCAAGGCTGCTGACTGAAATGGAACTGTCATGAAAAACAAGAAAAACCTCAGCAGAAATATTGTATTCTGGGAGTCATTTGTGGTATAATCTTACATCATATGAAGAAGACGGTATGGGTTACATCATGGCGTTTTCCCATCCCATACCATCGAAAGTATTGCAAAGGAGATAGAAACATGGCAAAACTTATCATAACGGTTGAAGGTGGAAAAATAACACAAACATTGAACTTCCTGGACAGGAATATCAAGGACAACAGATATGTCTACGGAAACGGGAATGAATCAGGAATTATGAGCGATCCGGAAGAGATTTACGAGGATGTTCCGGAGTGTGAGCGGATAACAGAGAGCTACCATGAGCTGTTGGAAGCTGTCAATTTAGGGAAAAGCCAAATTACCACGATCATGCGCCAGCTTAACGAACTGGAAAAGGAGATGGATCCTTATGTGGTTCCCAAGCCAGAGAGTGCCAGAGAGCATGTGATCGCCTTAAATAATGAAGATTTAATGAAGCTTTCCGAAGTAAATGGGGATCTTCCTGTTGACACTGACCAGCAGGTGGAAGATGCGATTAAAAACCTGATACATAGAATTATGATCAGATAAAGCATTTTAAGTTCAGCAAAAGCATACAAGCCTGAGAGTGAGAGACCGGAGAGCCTGGGAGGTTTATACCGGTCTTTTATAGTAGGCGGCATAATAAATTTTTGAGATTGACAGACAAAACTTGAGAGAAGTTTATCAAGGAGGATATTTATTATGAAAAAAAGAAAATTAGTGCCGGAAATTGTATTTGCCTTTGTCCTTCTGGCGGCTATCATCGGCTTGTTTCAGTGGTATGCCAATGAGAACCGGGTGCGCATGGAGGAGCGCAACAAAAACTATGCGGCGAACGCTGCACAGATTAAGGCGGATCAGATTGACAAGGAGCTGAGCAATGCCAGAGGCAGGATCAGAACCTATGCTTATTTTGTGGGGCAGGGTCTTGCTGAACCCACAGTCACGGTAGACATGCTGCAGGCAATAGAAGAAAATTCTGCGTTTGACGCACTCTTTTTTACCGATGCGGACGGGATCGACCACGCTTCGGACGGGCGCACGGCGGATGCGGCAAACCGGACTTTTTACCAGTATGGAATAAAAGGGGAAAGCGGCATTGACATTATCTATAGCTCGGATTTTTTTGATGAGACGATGGCGTGCGTTTATACCCCGCTCCGGTATCAGGGGGAGATTATCGGGGTAATCCGGGGAGTGTATCTGGCTGAGGAATATCTGCGGGACATGCTTTATACCACTTATTTTGGTGAGGCGGCGGATGTTTTTCTCTGTACGCCGGATGGAAGGACGGTTGCAAGTTCCGGGGAGAATGTTTATTCAGACCATCTGCTTGCGGAATTGTGTCAGGCGGGCATTATTGACGAAGAGACGGCGGCATCGGCGGAGGAGGTGTTTGCAAACGGCGGAACGGGCGCGTTTGTCTGCTCCGCAGAAAGTAAGACAAACAATCTCTGCGTAACTTCCCTGTCTGCGAATGATTTAGTGCTGGTGCAGACATTTCCGGAGAGTGTCACTCAGCGCATGATCCGGACGGAAAACATGGTGGGAATCCGGTTAGAAGCAGCCCTTATCGGTATGTTTGTGTTATATATCATTGTGCTGATTGTCCGTTCAACGCGTGAAAAGAAAATTTTGGAGAAGGAAAACAGGGAGATGGGTTATATTACCGATGGCGTGACCACCCTGTTTACTCGGTTTGCGATGGTTGATTTTGAGACGGACACTTATCAATATCTGGCGGGAACCAAGCCGGAATACGGTGATGTTGCAGTCAGTGGAAGCTATGATGCGCTAAAGAGGCATCTCTGCTCTATTTTGCATGAGGATGAGGATCGGGAGGAATTTGCAGAGCAGATTTCGAAAGAGACTTTGATTAAAGCGATGGCGGAGCACAATGATGTGCGGTTTGAATGTCATGTCCAGCGCGGCGGTCAGGTCTTTTGGGAGCATATCAATATTATCTGTCTGGAGCGGAAGGAGGGCGTGCCGGTTAAGGTGCTCTTCACCCGGCAGGACATTACGGAGATCAAAGAGAAGGAACTGCGCATTCAGGCAGAAATGGCAGTTGCGGATCGAAAGGAAAGGCAGTACCGGATTGCCATTACTTCCAATGCTTTCAGCACCTTTGAGTTTAATTTGACGAAGGACTGGATTGAGCAGGATATTATCCGCATGGAGCACGGGGAACCGGTGTCCCTGCTCAAACGGGCGGGGCTTTCTGCGCCGTGCAAGGCTTCGGAATGTTTTGAGAGATGGAAAGCGTTTGTGCTTCCGGAATCCGCAGAGGATTATGCCGGAATGGTAAATATCGAAAGCCTGAAAGAGCACTTTGAACGGGGCGATGCGGAAGTGGATGTGGATTATTGGGGCAGAAGCAACGAAGGAGATATGTGCATCCGTCAGTCCTTTATCATGACTAGGGACAAAGATTCCGGAGATATTATGGTTATGGTGGTGTCCAAGGAGATTACGGAGCAGGTGCGCAGGCAGAAAGAACAGACCGAGGCCCTGCAGGATGCCCTGATGCAGGCACAGCATGCAAACCGTGCCAAGACCACCTTCCTTTCCAATATGTCCCACGATATTCGGACGCCCATGAACGCCATTATCGGTTTTGCAACGATTGCGGCGAGCCATATTGACAATAAGGAACAGGTGAGAGACTGTCTGCAGAAGGTTCTCTCTTCCAGCAATCATCTGCTCAGTCTGATTAATGACATTTTGGACATGAGCCGGATTGAAAGCGGAAAGGTTCAGATTAAAGAGCAGGAGTGCAATATTTCTGAGCTGATGCACAATCTGGTGAATATTATTCAGCCTCAGGTAAAGGCAAAGCAGCTGGAATTGTTTATTGACACCTTTGAGGTTGCTAATGAGGATGTGATAGCGGACTCCCTGAAATTAAATCAGGTATTTATCAATCTGTTGAGCAATGCCGTCAAATATACGCCTGCGGGAGGAACCATCTCTTTCCGCATTATGCAGAAGACCACTTTCCGGCATGGATACGGCGATTATATTTTCATTGTCAAGGATAATGGAACCGGAATGTCCAGCGAATTTGTGGAACATATCTTTGAACCTTTTGAGCGTGAGACGACAGCAACGCAGTCGGGCATTCAGGGCACGGGGCTTGGGATGGCAATAACCAAGAATATCGTAGAAATGATGAACGGCACGATTTCTGTTGAGAGTGAGCCGGGCAAGGGCAGTACCTTCACGGTAGAGATCAGCTTAAAGCTGCAGGATGTGGAAAAGAATGCGGAAGAGATTAAGGAGCTGGAGGGCTTACGGGCACTGGTTGTGGATGACGATTTCAATATCTGCGACAGCGTCAGCAAGATGCTCAAAAAGATTGGCATGCGTTCTGAGTGGACCACGTCGGGCAGAGAAGCCGTTTACCGGGCAAAGCTGGCTCACGAGGAAGGCGATACTTACCATACTTATATCATTGACTGGCAGATGCCGGAGACCAGCGGAGTGGAGACGGCACGAAGGATTCGGAGCGTGGTAGGGAAAGACGCGCCTATTATCATCTTGACTGCTTACGACTGGACGGACATTGAGGAGGAGGCGCGGAAAGCCGGAGTTACGGCGTTCTGTGCAAAACCGCTCTTTATGTCAGATTTAAAGGCAGTGCTTCTGGCTGCAAATAATATGACGGACGAAGAGGAGGAAGCGGCGCCTTGGACGCTGGCAGACTTTAGCGGAAAGAGGATTCTGCTGGTAGAGGATATTGAATTAAACCGTGAAATCGCACAGGTGATTTTGATGGAAGCCGGATTTGAAGTGGAGACGGCTCCCGATGGAACGGATGCGGTAGATATGGTAGAGAAATCAGACGAATATTATTACGATGCAATTCTGATGGATATACAGATGCCTACCATGGACGGCTATGAGGCAACCAGAACCATCCGCACCCTGCAGAGAGAGGATGTTAAGACGCTTCCCATTATTGCCATGACTGCAAACGCTTTGGAAGAAGATAAGGAAGCGGCTTTGAAAAATGGCATGAATGCTCATATTGCAAAACCACTTGATATGGATATCTTTATGGAAGTGCTTGGCAAATTCCTGAAATAATCACCAAGGGGTGAAGACTACGCACGGTGTTCCAAGATGTAGCTGCGTTCCAAGATGTAACTGCGTTACAAGATGTAACTGTGTTCCAAGATGTAACTGCGTTACAAGATGTAACTGTGTTACATTTTGGGACGGTGCTCCATAATATAACTGAGTAATTTGTGTGCCACCTCATCCTTGCTCAGGATAGGGAGTTGTACGGTGTCCTCTTTGGACAAGAGAGTAACGATATTGGTGTCGGTTCCAAAACCGGCACCTTTTTCTTTCAGATTGTTTGCCACAATCAAATCCAGATTCTTTTTGTCCAATTTACTGCGGGAATTTTCCAGCATGTTTTCCGTTTCCATGGAAAAACCGCAAAGGAACTGTCCGGGTCTTTTGTTTGCGCCCAGATACCCCAAAATGTCCTCCGTGCGTTCCAATTCAATATATAAATCGGAGTCCTTCTTTTTCATCTTTTCATCGGAGGTAAATTTAGGGCGGTAATCCGCAACAGCGGCGGCTTTGATGATGATATCCTGAGCGTCAGAGCGGCTTTTAACCGCCTGCGCCATATCGGCGGCGGACAAAACATCCACGGTTTCCACTTCTATGGGAGGGGCAAGGTCTGTCTTGCCGGAGACCAGCGTTACCTTTGCCCCGCGCATCATAGCGGCTCTTGCAATGGCGTAACCCATCTTTCCGCTGGAATGGTTGCTGATATAGCGGACGGGGTCAATCTTTTCCTGAGTAGGTCCCGCGGTTACCAGCAGATTCACTCCCTCCATGTCTTTGGGATATAAAGCCTTTAAAACATACTCATATAGAAGCTCCGGTTCCGGCATCTTGCCTTCGCCGGTGTCACCGCATGCCAGATATCCCACCGCGGGGATGATGACCTCCATGCCGTAGTGAAGAAGAGTCTTAAGATTATCCTGCACAATCGGGTTTTGGTACATCCGCGTGTTCATGGCGGGCGCAATGATCTTAGGGCACTGGCAGGCGAGCAGGGTAGTGGTCAGCATATCGTCCGCAATCCCGTGTGCCGCCTTGGCAATGACGTCTGCGGAAGCGGGGGCAATCAAAAAGACATCCGTCTGCTTTGCAAGGGATACGTGCTCCACGCTGTATTGAAAGTTCCGGTCAAAGGTATCCACCAGACATTTATTTCCGGTCAGTGTTTCAAAGGTGATAGGATTGATAAAGTTCGCCGCGTTAGGCGTCATGATAACGGTGATGTCAGCCTCCTGCTTTTTTAACATGCTTGCAAGGGAAGCAATTTTATAAGCGGCAATACTGCCGGTTACCCCCAGCACAATATGTTTTCCCTGTAACATTTCCTTCTCCTTTCCTGACTCATACGGCGGGTTCTGCATTTTTGCGGTAGATAATGTCCAGCCCCTTCAAAGTCAGTTCATTGTCGTAGATGATCTTCTTTTTACAATAGGGGACGATGCATCCGGCAAGACCGCCGGTGGCAACCACATCGGCGTGACAGCCCAGCTCCTCCCAGATGCGCTCAATCATGCCGTCCATGCATGCTGCCTGTCCCATGATGATACCGCTCTTCATACAGTCGATGGTGTTCTTGCCGATAATCTTTTTGGGAGCTTCCAGACTGATTCTGGGAAGCTGGGAAGTGCGGTTTACCAGCGATTCCAAGGATACCTTTACGCCGGGAAGGATCATGCCGCCGATGTAATTTTTATTTTGGTCTACCACGCTGATGGTGGTTGCGGTTCCCATATCGATCATGATAATCGGGGCGCCGTAATATTTCAGTCCTGCAACCGCATTGACGATCAGGTCGGAGCCCACCTGCCCCGGATTGTCCATCAAAATATTCAGCCCGGTCTTTACGCCCGGTCCCACAATGAGGGGAGAGGTGTGGAGAAGCTTTTCCATAGCTGCCTTCACGATGTTGTTAAGGGGAGGCACCACCGAGGCGATGATGCATCCCGTGATTTCCTTCACGTCAATCTGGTACAGGTCAAAAAGGGTCTTAAACTCCACCACATATTCTAACTCTGTTTTGGAGATGTCCGTGGAAACCCTTTCCACAAAAAGGACTTTTTCCTGTCTGGTACAGCCGATAACAATGTTGGTATTTCCAATGTCAATTGCTAAGATCATGATTTCTCCTTTAATTCTTTAATAGGTTTTACGTGTGTCAGCGCCAGCCCCACGCCGGTTACGATGATGGCGGCAACCACCGCCTCCACAATGCCGTTAAAACTGATTACGCCCATGATGACGTCAATAACCGCATCACCGGCGATTCCAAGTGCATTTGCATAAGCGTCCTTATACAGGATAAAGATGCCGCTCATGACAAACAGAGTATTGGTAAAAGCACCGCTCAATCCGGCATAGGCAAGGGAAATGCCCGCGGAGCCCTTCTTCTGCGTGCCAAAGGTAAGGACGACAAATAAGAGAACGCCCGCAAGCAGACCAATCAAGGTACTGATAAGCCCGCTCATTCCTTCAAACAGGTTATTTACAAATGCTCTTACGGAAATAAATAAGATGACTGAGGCGGCTCCGTGAATCACAACACGCCACGCTTTCTGCTCGGTTCGTAATGCCCTGCGGATCAGAATGTACACAAAGTAAGGTACAACTCCCACCAAAATCCGGGGGACAAAGCAGATGTACATACTTTTGAATACGCCGGATACGCCGACTACGTTTGCCGCCAGAACCGGTGAAAAAACAAAAGCGGATGCCGTGGCGGCCTTAAAGGTGTTGTTGATGAAGCTGGTCAAGCCAAATACGAATCCCAAGAATGCACCTTTCTTCGGTCCCAGAAATAGTGCTCCAAGGATTACCGGGATATGAATGATGGTTGCGTTGATCACAACTAAAGGGATATATCCCAGCGGGGTGAATGCCATTATAACAATAATGGCGGTGAACAGTGCCGTTAACACAAGTTCATAGGTCTTTTCATTTTTCATGGTACGTTCCTCCTGTTATTATTCTCGTAAGTGAGATACAATACAGCATCATAATACCACATTGTTATTTCTTTGACAATGTTTTATTCTGCTCATCCGGACTTTAATGACATTGACATTATTTCTTCACCTTGTTAGAATAAATACATAGGCGGATTAATTACAGCAAACAAAATTTTAATTTTGTTTACTGCAGATATAGGGGGAAACGGTATGTATCACTGCCATATTCAGTTCTATTTAACAGGTCAATCTTGTAAGGCATATGAGGTTTTCAAATCAATGCCCCCGCTGGAACAGTTTACGCACGAATTTACGGAAAGCTGCGGTTTAGATGAAGCATTGGCATGGAAAGCGGATGTGATTTTTGTCAATCTGGCGGATGGAGACGCTCAGGGAATGGACGCCCTGAGGAGGCTTTGTGGTGCCTTGAAACAGAATGTACAGATGATTGTGCTTGCGGAGGGCGGTCAGACCGCCGGGGTGGAAGAATATCTTCCGCAGATAAAAGATTTGTGGATTATGCCCATGACGGAGACGGAGCTCCGTTTCCGCTTCTTAAGGTGGCAGCAGAGTTTTCAGATGGAAAAGGATTTCTGGCAGACAAGTCAATATCTGGAAGCCACAATCAATAATGTTCCTCATCTGATCTGGTATAAGGATAAGGACGGAGTCCACGAAAAGGTAAACGACAGCTTCTGCCGGACAGTGAACAAAACCAGGACGCAGGTGGAGGGTCAGAGGCACGCTTACATCTGGAATGTGGATGAGGATGACCCTGCCTGCATTGAGTCGGAACGGGAAGTAATGGAGAAGAGGGACACCTGCATTGCGGACGAGATCATCAAAACCGGGGACGGAATGCGTACCCTTGTTACATACAAATCTCCTTTATATGATGTGGATGGAAGCGTGATGGGAACCGTGGGCGTAGCGGTGGATGTGACCCGGGAGCGCAGTTATCAGGAGGAAATCCTAAAGAAGAACCGGCTCTTGGAGACTATTTTTACCACATTAGACTGCGGAGTGATCACGCATGCCTTGGATGGAAGGATTTTAAGCATCAATAAGGCCGCTTTGAAGATATTAGGATACGAGAGTTTGAAAGAGATTGAGGCAAGCGGATTTAATATGGTTGCCCCCTCGGTGTTAGATGAGGACAAGGAAAAGTTCCGCCAGAGCATTGCCAAGCTGAAGAACCAAGGGGACAGCATCAGCGTGGAATACCGGGTGCGGCACAAGGACGGCGCCCTTTTACATGTGGCTGGAAACGTGATGCTCTTAGAAGAAAACGGAGAATTGTTTTACCGGCGGTTTCTGCTGGACTGCACCGCCCAGAGACTTCAGGAAGAAAGGAATATCCGGCACCAGAATGAGCTGGTTCAGGCGTTAAGCATTGATTATAATCTGGTATGCTTTTTTGAGCTGGATACCGGCGTGGGAACGGTGCTTCGGAGCGATGAGAGAGGCCAGTCCTTAAAAGAAATCTTCCATGACGGGATTACGTTGGAGGACAGCATCGGTCAGTATATCCGGCAGTTCGTGGCAGCGGAAGATAAGGAGAGGCTCTCCGGGGCGCTTTCCGCTGAAAATATATCGGGAGAACTGGCAGAAAAGCCCATGTTTTCCGTGAATTACCGCACGATACGGGATGGCGGAGTGGAATATTTTCAGGTCAAGGTAGTACGGTCAGGAGCGTGGGGAGCCCATCGGGGGATTGTTTTAGGATTCCACAGCGTGGATGAGGAAATCCGCAGTGAAATGGAAAAGAAAAATCTGCTGGAAGAGGCACTGACGCAGGCAAATCAGGCGAGCAAAGCCAAAAGCGTGTTCCTCTCCAACATGTCTCATGACATCCGGACGCCGATGAACGCCATTGTAGGATTTACTTCCCTGGCAATCACCCATATTGACCACAAGGAGAAGGTAGAGGAATACCTGGGCAAAATTATGACATCCGGGAATCATCTGCTGAGCCTTATTAATAATGTTTTGGATATGAGCCGGATTGAAAGCGGCAAAATGCAGTTGGAGGAGAAGCCCTGCAGTCTTTTGGAGATTGTAAACGGACTGCACAACATCGTACAGGCGGATGCTTACGCTAAGCAGCTGAAATTACAGATTGATACGGTGGATATTCAGCATGAGGAAATCTGCTGTGACAGGCTGCGTTTGAATCAAGTGCTTTTAAATCTGCTCAGTAATTCTGTCAAGTATACGGAAGCAGGCGGCACTATCAATATGAAGGTGCTGGAAACAGGCGGTGCGCCGGAAGGATTTGCCAATTATGAGTTCCACATTAAGGACAACGGCATCGGTATGAGCGAAGAGTTTGCACAGCATATTTTTGAGCCTTTTGAGAGAGAAGAAAATTCCACCATCAGCGGAATTCAGGGAACCGGTCTTGGAATGGCGATCACCAAGAATATTGTAGATATGATGAGCGGAACCATTTCCGTAGAGACCAAACAGGGAGTCGGAACCGAATTTACGGTCTGCTTCCGTTTCCGGATCAGCTCCGAGATGCCGGAGTATCAGGAAAAGAGCCGGAAGGACACCGGAGAGAAGGGCATCGGAAGCCGTACCGGACGTATTCTGTTAGCGGAGGATGTGGAACTGAATCAGGAGATTGCAGTGACCATCTTAGGGGATGCAGGATTTGAAACGGATGTGGCGGAGAACGGGCAGGCGGCGTTAGAAATGCTTCAAAAGTCGAAGCCGGGATATTATAAGCTGATACTGATGGACATTCAGATGCCGGTGATGAACGGCTACGAGGCGACCAAGGCAATCCGCCAGCTTGCGGATAAGGAGCTTGCGTCCATACCGATTATCGCTATGTCCGCCAATGCATTTGAGGAGGATAAGCGGGAAGCGTTAAAGAGCGGAATGAACGGTCATATAGCAAAGCCCATCGATATTGAAAATTTGTTTGAGACATTGGGTGAGATTCTGGGATAGGCATCCGGAGGCTTTTGAGGAGATATGACGGGTCACATTTTGACCTTGATCATAGATAGTAAACGACTAACAAATTTATAGGAGGAAGAGTTTTATGAAAAAGAGACTTATTGCAATGACGCTTGCGGCTGTGATGGTTCTTTCACTGGCTGCATGCGGCGGGTCAGGCAGTGGAAGCGGCGGATCCGGTGATGCGCAGACAGCCGGAGCAGAGGCGGCAGGGTCGGATATGAATATCGCCATGATCACCGACTCCGGCGATATTACCGACCAGAGTTTCAACCAGACAACCTATGAGTCCTGCAAGGCATGGGCGGAGGCAAACGGTGCGAAATTTACCTATTATAAGCCGGACAGTGATTCCGACGAGGCTAGAAATGCCAGCGTAGATCAGGCAGTGGCAGGCGGTGCAAATGTAATCGTTATGCCCGGTTATATGTTTGCGGCGGCAGTTGTTTCACAGTCTAAGCTTTATCCCGATGTGAAGTTCGTAGCACTGGATGTGAGCGCAGGCGACATCTGCGAAAAGGGCGTAGGCGAAGGTTATGACTACAATCCCGACAACTGGAATGTAACAGATTATTACAACACAGACAATGTATACTGCTGTACCTATCAGGAAGAGATTTCCGGTTATATGGCGGGATACGCGGCTGTAAAGTTAGGCTATAAGCATCTTGGATTCTTAGGCGGCATGTCCGTGCCCGCAGTTACCCGTTTTGGATACGGCTATGTACAGGGAATCGATGCGGCGGCGAAGGAGCTTGGCATTGAAGGAGAAGTAGAGGTTGAGTATGTATGCGGCGGACAGTTCTACGGCGACGCTGACATTACCGCGGCTATGGATACCTGGTACGGCACAAAGAATGTAGAAGTTGTATTTGCCTGCGGCGGCGGTATCTTTACATCCGCAGTGGAAGCGGCAGTGAAGGCGGACGGCAAGGTAATCGGCGTTGACTCTGATCAGGCGCCTGTTATTGACCAGAGCAAGGAAGGGCTTACCGTTACCTCTGCTATGAAGGGTCTTGCGGCAACCGTTAATACGGTTCTCACCGACATTAATGCAGGTAAGTGGAGCAATTATGCAGGAAAGATTGACAATCTGGGCCTTGTTTCCGACAATCCGGAAGAGAATTTCGTTCAGCTTCCTATCGGAAGTACGCAGTGGGGCGACGGATTCAGCGAGGATGACTACCGCGCATTAGTAAAGGCTTTACATGCAGGAGAGATTAAAGTATCGAACGATACTACGGCAATGCCTGCAACGGCAGTTGCGGTAACAGACTACGGCAGCATCAAATAAAGAGTGAGTTTTGACGGCAGAGGGAGTGGGCAGTGCCTGCTCCCTTTTTACCATAAGCGCTTAAGCATAAGCCGCTTATTGCAATGAGAGGAGGTATGTAAAGGTGGAAAATTATGCCATTGAGATGCTGAACATTACCAAAAGGTTTCCCGGCATCATAGCAAATGACAATATCACTTTACAACTGAAAAAGGGGGAGATTCACGCGCTTTTGGGGGAAAACGGTGCCGGAAAATCAACCCTGATGAGCGTCCTATTCGGACTATACCAGCCAGAAGAGGGGGAAATACGCAAGGACGGAAAAAAGGTTACCATCAATGATCCCAACGATGCCAATGACTTAGGCATCGGAATGGTTCATCAGCATTTTAAGCTGGTGGAGTGTTTCAGTGTTCTGGATAACATTATTCTGGGCGTGGAGACCACAAAAGGCGGATTCCTTCAAAAGGATGAAGCGCGCAAAAAGGTAATGGAGCTGTCAGAAAAATACGGGCTGGCGGTTGATCCGGATGCCCTGATTGAGGATATCACGGTGGGAATGCAGCAGAGGACAGAAATCTTAAAGATGCTGTACCGGGATAATGAAATTTTGATTTTTGACGAGCCTACGGCGGTGCTGACGCCTCAGGAGATTCAGGAACTGATGGCAATTATGAAGAATCTTGCGGCAGAGGGAAAGAGCATTTTGTTTATCACCCATAAGCTGGCGGAGATTATGCAGGCTGCGGACAGGTGCAGCGTTCTCCGCAAAGGAAAATATATTGGAACCGTGGATATTAAAGATACCACTCCCGAAAAGCTTTCCGCTATGATGGTGGGAAGGGATGTAAACTTTGTAGTGGAAAAGAAGCCTGCAAAGCCGGGAGAGGTTGTTTTGGACATTCAGGGGATGACGGTTGCGTCCAAACGGCATAAGAACAACGCAGTCAATAATGTGTCTTTACAGGTAAGAAGAGGGGAGATTGTCTGCATTGCCGGAATTGACGGAAACGGACAGACAGAGTTTGTCTACGGGCTGTCGGGACTGGAGCCGTTAAAGAGCGGTACAATCACCATGAATGGAGCTGATATTACCCATATGCCGATTAGAAACCGTCTGGTTTCCGGGATGAGCCATATTCCGGAGGACAGGCATAAGCATGGACTGGTGCTGGATTATTCGCTGGAAGATAATATTGTCCTTCAAAGATATTTTGAACCACAGTTTACCAATAAGTACGGCTTTTTAAAGCGGAAGGAAATCCGGGAATACGCGAACGGACTGATTGAGCAGTATGACATTCGTTCCGGACAGGGCGCGGTGACGATCGCCCGTTCCATGTCGGGAGGCAATCAGCAGAAAGCAATCATTGCCCGCGAAATTGACAAAAACCCGGAGCTTTTGGTGGCGGTTCAGCCTACCCGCGGACTGGACGTGGGGGCGATTGAATATATCCACAAACAGCTGGTGGCACAGAGAGACGCCGGAAAGGGCGTGCTGTTAATCAGCTTAGAGCTGGATGAAGTCATGAATGTATCGGACCGCATTCTGGTAATGTATGAGGGTGAGATCGTAGGAGAATTTGACCCGAAACAGGTTACCGTGGAGGAGCTGGGACTTTACATGGCAGGCTCAAAGAGAAAGGAGGCAGGTGCAAATGCATAACAAGGAGCAAAAGAAAGAAAGTATTCTGCGCAATAACGGATTTCAGACGATCATTGCCTCTTTGCTTTGTATTGTCATTGGTCTTCTGATAGGCTATATTGTGCTTTTGATCATTAATCCGGGAGGGGCTGGCAAGGCGATACTTGCCATTATCAAGAACTTCCTTTACTATCCCAGCGCGGCGGCCGCAATGAAATATTTTGGAACCACGCTGGTAAAGGCATCTGCGCTGTTAATGTGTTCGTTATCGGTTTTGTTTGCATACAAGGTGGGATTGTTTAATATTGGTGCGGCAGGACAGTATGTGGTAGGGGTGGGCGCATGTCTTTATTTTGGATTAAGCCTTGGGATGCCCTGGTATGTGTGCCTTGTGGCGGCAATTTTGATGGCGGCGCTGGTGGGAGGAGTTTCCGGAGCGTTAAAAGCTTATTTCAATGTGAATGAGGTTATTTCCTGTATTATGCTGAACTGGATTGGACTTTATTGTGTGAACATGCTGCTTACGCAGGTAAAGGAGCAGTCCACTCCCTACACCAAATCTTTGACCAGCACCAATAAGAGCGCCCTGCTTCCAACGCTGGGGCTGAATAAGCTGTTTTCGGACAATGAGTTTGTCACGCTGGGAGTTCTGCTTGCAGTGCTTATGGCGGCGGCGGTATGGGTGGTTTTGGAAAAGACCAAATTCGGCTACGAGCTGAAGGCAACGGGAATGAATAAACAGGCGGCGAAATACTGCGGCATGCGCGAAAAGAGAAATATCATTCTCACCATGATGATTGCCGGAGGATTGTCCGGATTTGGGGCAGGCATCTTTTATCTGACAGGCATTGAGCAGTGGATGGTTCAGCAGACCTCCGTTCCGGCTATGGGATTTAACGGGATTGCGGCGGCGTTTTTGGGCGGTCTTCACCCCATAGGAACGGTTTTTGCATCCTACTTTATCCAGCATATTACCAGCGGAGGCACGTATGTGGATAAGACCATGTACTGTACACAGATTTCGGATTTGATTTCTGCGTTTATCATTTATCTGTGCGGCTTTGTACTTTTCTTTAAGATCTGGTTAAACCGGTTTTTGGATAAGAGAGAAGAAAAGCAGGCGGTAAAGAATCAGAAAGGGGGCGAAGCATAATGTTGTTATTAATTCAGTATACATTAATATTTGCTTCTGTTCTGGTGCTTGTGGCACTTGGCGGATGCTTTTCGGAACACAGCGGCGTGATTAACATCGGGCTGGAAGGAATTATGGTTATGGGAGCCTTGGGGGGAGCCCTTATGATGAAATATCTCCCAGCAGGGATGCCTGCGTTTCTGGTGATTCTTCTGGTGATCATTGCCAGCGTGCTGGTGGGCATGATCTTTTCCCTGTTTCTCGGGGTGGCGGCAATTCAGTTTAAGGCGGATCAGACTCTGGTGGGAACAGCATTAAATCTCCTTGGCCCGGCGGCGGCAGTGGTTTTGGTCAGAGCCATCAATACGGCGGAGAGCGTGGATAACGTGTCTTCTACTGTGGCATACGGACAGGCGAAAAAGTCATTTATCGTAAATATCGGAAGGTTTGAATTTAACTGGTTTATGCTGGTTGCACTGCTTTTGCTGATTGCGGCATATATTGTGCTGTATAAGACCAGATTCGGTTTGAGACTCTGCGCATGCGGGGAGCACCCTCAGGCGGCGGACTCCGTGGGAATCAATGTTTACAAGATGCGCTACGCGGGAGTGCTGATATCCGGCGGACTCGGCGGACTTGGCGGATTGGTTTACATAACAGCAGGAGTGAGCGAATGGAAGTTTGAAAACGGCGTGGCTGGCTTTGGATTTTTGGCGCTGGCAGTTATGATCTTTGGACAGTGGAAGCCGGTAAATATCGGGCTGGCGGCCCTTTTGTTCGGATTATTCCGTGCGCTTTCCAATGTGTATACGGGATTTGACGCGCTGGTTGCGTTAAAGCTTCCCAGCACCTTATATAACATGCTTCCTTATATTATCTCTCTGGTCGTACTGGTATTTGTATCCGGAAAGTCCAGAGCGCCCAAGGCGGAAGGAATCCCTTATGATAAGGGACAGCGGTAAGCAAAAATAACAGGAGCCGGACGAGGCGGAAAGTGTATATAGAAGCAGAAGGGGGAGCATAGAAAGAGCGGAAAGTGTAATAGAAGCAAAAGAGGGAGCATAGAAGGAGCGGAAAGTGTAATAGAAGTAAAAGAGGGAACATGACAGGAGCGGAAAGGGAGGAGAGATATGAAGAATTATTCGGAAGATCCAAGCAGACAATATCATATCCAAGTGGCAAAGGGGGAAGTGGGGCGTTATGTGATCATGCCGGGAGACCCGAAGCGGTGTGTGAAGATTGCGCAGTACTTTGACAATCCTGCGCTGATTGCGGACAACCGGGAATATATCACCTATACCGGAACGCTGGAGGGTGTGAAGGTGAGCGTCACTTCCACCGGAATCGGAGGGCCTTCGGCTGCCATTGCCATGGAGGAGCTTTGCAGGTGCGGCGCGGACACCTTTATCCGGATTGGAACCTGCGGCGGTATGCAGACAGAAGTAAAGAGCGGCGACGTGGTCATTGCCACGGGAGCCATCCGCATGGAGGGAACCAGCAGGGAGTATGCGCCCATGGAATTTCCGGCGGTGGCAGACATTGGCGTGACCAATGCGTTGATGAGAGCGGTAAAGGAGAAGGGTTATCCCTATCACACCGGAGTGGTTCAGTGCAAGGATTCCTTTTATGGACAGCACGAGCCGGAGACCAAGCCGGTAAGTTACGAACTGATGAATAAATGGGAAGCATGGAAGCGTTTAGGCTGTCTGGCTTCTGAGATGGAGTCGGCGGCGCTGTTTATCGTGGCAAGCTATCTCCATGTGCGCGCAGGTTCCTGCTTTTTGGTAGTTGCCAATCAGGAGCGTGAAAAGCTGGGGCTTCATAATCCAGTGGTGCACGATACGGATATGGCGGTTCAGGTGGCGGTTGAGGCAGTGCGCGCCCTGATTTTGGAGGAAAAGGAAAAAGAGGAAAGGTAAGGAGAAGGGAAATGGATAGAGAGGAAATTTTAAAGCATGTAGACCATACTCTGCTTTTGCAGCCCTCCACTTGGGAGGAAATCAGACAAATCTGCGATGATGCAGTGAAATATCAGACTGCTTCCGTATGCATTCCGCCAAGCTTTGTAAAACAGGCGGGCGAATATGTGCAGGGAAAGATGGCAATCTGCACGGTGATTGGATTTCCCAACGGCTATATGACCACAAAGACAAAGGAATTTGAGACAAAGGATGCCATTGCAAACGGCGCCAACGAGATTGATATGGTCATCAATATCGGCTGGATGAAGGATCGGAAATACGATTTGATTGAGGAGGAAATCCGTACCTTAAAGGCGGCGTGCGGGGATAAGATTTTAAAGGTCATTATCGAGACCTGTCTTCTCACGGATGAGGAGAAGATTAAAATGTGTGAGATTGTCACAAACGCGGGAGCGGATTACATTAAGACTTCCACCGGCTTTTCCACCGGCGGAGCTACCTTCGAGGACGTAAAGCTGTTTGCGGAGCATGTGGGAGAAAAGGTAAAGATTAAGGCGGCAGGCGGAATTTCTTCCTTGGAGGACGCAGAGAAATTTCTTTCTCTTGGAGCGGACCGCTTAGGAACCAGCCGGATTATTAAAATTATAAAGAATGAAGAGGCAGAAGGCTATTAAGCGGAACTTGCAATGCTTCAGAATGGAGGAAAAGATGGAGAAATATAGGCGGATATTTGTGATTGTCTTGGACTCTCTTGGAATCGGCGCCATGCCGGATTCCCCTAAATTTGGCGATGAGGGCGTGGACACGTTTGGACATATTTTAGAAAAAATGGGGACACTCACCATACCGAACCTTCAAAAGCTGGGTATGCTGAACCTTCATGCCGCGGGCAGAATGCAGGGAGTGGAGAAACCGCTGGGACGTTATATGCGCCTTGGGGAGGCAAGCAACGGCAAGGATACTATGACCGGGCATTGGGAAATGATGGGGATTAAAACAAAGAGCCCCTTTATCACCTTCACGGATACCGGATTTCCGCCGGAGCTGATTGCAGAACTGGAACGGCGGTGCGGGAAGAGAGTAATCGGAAATAAGAGCGCAAGCGGGACAGAAATCATTGAAGAGCTTGGGGAAGAAGAGATAAACACCGGGGCAATGATCGTCTACACTTCGGCGGATTCCGTGCTGCAAATCTGCGGAAACGAGGAGACCTTTGATTTGGCGAATCTGTATCGATGCTGTGAAATTGCAAGAGAAATCACCATGAAAGATGAGTGGAGAGTGGGACGTGTTATCGCCAGACCGTATGTGGGCAAAAAGAAAGGAGAGTTTAAGCGGACCAGCAACCGTCATGACTATGCCTTAAAGCCCACCGGGCTTACAACGCTAAATGCATTAAAGGATGCGGGGCTGGACGTAATCGGCGTGGGAAAGATCAACGATATTTTTTGTGGGGAAGGCATTACCAAAACTTATCACTCAGACAGCTCAGTCCATGGAATGGAGCAGACCATAGAAATCTGTCAGGAGGATTTTCATGGACTGTGCTTTACCAATCTGGTGGATTTTGACGCGCTGTGGGGACACCGCAGGAATGTGGAAGGGTACGGAAGGGAAATTGAAAAATTTGACCAAAATCTTGGTGTACTGCTTGATAAGCTTCGGGAGGATGATCTGCTGATTCTGACGGCAGATCACGGGAATGACCCGACTTATATCGGAACGGATCACACAAGGGAATATGTTCCCTTTATCGCTTACTCTAAAAAGATGGAAGAGGGCGGCAGGCTGGAAAATGAAGAGACCTTTGCAGTGATTGGGGCGTCCGTGGCGGAAAACTTCGGCGTTTCCATGCCGGATGGAACCATAGGCAGTTCTATTTTGGCAAAGCTTTAAGGCGTGGATGCGGGAGGAAGGCCGCTAAACGTTGTTAACGATAAGAAAGGACAGTAAAATGAACAAGTGGCAGAGAGTGAAATATCAACCGAATCTTCCCTTGGGAGAAAACGGAAAAAAGATTACGGCATGTAAGGAGCACAGAGAGTTGTCCAAGGAAGCCGCCAAGGAGGGCATGGTGCTGTTAAAGAATGAAAATGAGCTTCTTCCGCTGGAAAAAGGAAGCAGACTGGCGCTTTTTGGCAAGGCGTGTTTTGATTATGTCAAAGGAGGCGGAGGAAGCGGAGATGTGACCGTGGATTATGTGGTGAATCTTTATGACGGTCTGAAGTCTCTAGGAGATCAGGTGAGCCTTTGCGAAAGTCTGGCGGATTTTTATCGTAAGGATGTGGAAGAGCAGTATGCCCAAGGGACGGAGCCGGGAATGTGCGCGGAGCCGGTTCTGCCGGAGGAACTCCTGAGAGAGGCAAGAGCCTTTGCAGATACGGCGGTTATCAGCATCTGCCGGTTTTCCGGAGAGGGTTGGGACAGAAAAAGCCGTTTTGACGACAACAAAAAGGCAAACCCCAAGGAATCGCCGCTTCTGGCTCAATCAAAGATGCTGTTTGAGAGAGGAGATTTTTATTTATCAGACAAAGAAGCTCAGATGGTGAGCCAAGTGAAAAACTATTTTGACAGGATTGCGGTTGTGCTGAATGTGGGCGGAGTGGTAGACGTATCCTGGGTTGCAGAGGATGAAAAAATCTCATCGGCCTTAATGACGTGGCAGGCGGGAATGGAAGGAGGACGCGCCGCGGCGGAACTCCTCTGCGGAATGGGGAATCCTTCCGGGAAGCTGACGGACACCTTTGCGGATTTGGAGGATTATCCTTCTACAGCCGGATTCCATGAGTCCGATGATTATGTGAATTATAAAGAAGACATTTATGTGGGGTACCGCTACTTTGAGACTATACCCGGAGCGGGCGAAAAGGTGTGTTATCCCTTTGGGTATGGGCTGTCCTATACGGAATTTTCCCGGAAGGTGTCCTACACAGAAGAGACGGAGGGACAGATTCGCATTCGGATGGAGGTTACCAACATTGGAAAACGGGCGGGCAAAGAGGTGATTCAGGTTTACGGACAGGCACCGGAAGGGAAACTTGGGAAGCCGAAGAGGGTACTGACGGCATTTGAAAAGACCAGAGAATTACAGCCGGGCGAAACCCAGACTCTATTTTTGAAGTTTCCGGTTCAGGCGCTTGCTTCCTATGATGATTTGGGAAAAGTGCAAAAGTCCGCGTATGTTTTGGAGGCGGGAGATTATTTCATTTATGCAGGCAGTTCTGTCCGCGATACCGGAGAACCTGCGTACTGCTGGCATCTGGAAAAAGACATGGTTGTGCAGCAGCTGTCGGCAAAGCTGGTGCCTTCGGATCTGCCGGAGCGAATGTGCGCAGATGGAACTATGGAAGCGCTGCCCATGATACCGGGAAACGATCCCAATGCGTCGCTGATAGAGCGCACGAAGGAAGGGAAGCTGGATGGATGCACCCCATCCGTGCGCGCGCAGGAGGGAAGGAATCTTTGGGAGCATCCTTATAAAGAAGGAATCCGTCCGCTTATTGACGTGGCGGAAGGAAAACTGACAACGGAGGAGTTCGTGAAACAGCTTACAGACGAGGAGCTGATACATCTTCTTGGCGGACAGCCCAATACGGGGGTGGCAAATACCTTTGGATTTGGAAATCTTCCGGAATACGGCATTCCAAACGTTATGACGGCTGACGGACCTGCCGGGCTTAGAATTGTGCCGGAATGCGGCGTCCATACCACGGCGTGGCCCTGCGCCACCCTGCTGGCGTGCAGCTTTAACCGTGATTTGGTGTACCGGGTGGGAGAAGCCGGAGCGAAAGAGGTAAAAGAAAACAATATTGGCATCTGGCTTACGCCTGCCGTGAATATTCACAGAAGCCCTCTCTGCGGCCGGAACTTTGAATATTATTCCGAGGATCCGTTTCTTGCCGGAGAGCTTGCTTCCCAGATGGTAAAGGGAATCCAGTCCCAGCATATTGCCGTATCGGTAAAGCATTTTGTCTGCAATAATAAGGAGACCAACCGGAGAAACAGCGATTCCAGAGTTTCCGAGAGGGCAGTGAGGGAGATTTATTTAAAACCCTTTGAGATTATCGTGAAAAATGCAAATCCATGGAGCATGATGTCCTCCTATAATATTGTGAACGGACACAGAGCCTCCGAGTGCAGGGAGCTTCTGGAAGATATTCTGCGTGGAGAGTGGGGCTATCAGGGAATGGTCACTACCGACTGGTGGACATTGGGCGAACATTACAAGGAAGTGAAAGCAGGCAATGACGTTAAGATGGGATGCGGTGCGCCGGAGAGCCTGGCGCGTGCGGTGGGAGCGGGCGTGCTGAGCCGTGAGGAAATGGAGATTTGTGGGAGACGGATTTTGGAGTTGATTTTGAAGGTGGATTAAGTTTCGGTTTAGTTTAATTTGCAAATGTAATACGGTACGCTCCGGAGAAAAACAAATTCTACGTCACCACGCTTTCGCTCTCTAAAAGGCGTAACAGTACTAAGTTCGTGAGAGACCTCACTAAGTACTGACGCCTTTTAAAGGGTTCCTTAAGAATTTGTTTTTCTCCGGAGCTGTTTATTGGCTAACGTGAAATTTAAACTGGCACCTTGGCTATGGTGAAAGGATTTACTGTTTTGGCTGTGTCAGGTTGCGCATGGTTTCCCAAGAAATTGCTGTTAATCACTACACAAAGCTTTACTGCCAATACAGTAAACCATTCGACTATAGTGGAACGATTTGTTTGGCTTTGCGTTGATTCACAGAACAGCTTGTATGGAAACAAATTCTTAAGGAGCCAATTCGCGCACGCACTATCAAGCGTGGCGACGTAGAATTTGCTTTTCTCCGGAGCGTACCTTATCACAACCCACTAATTAAACTAAACCGAAACTTAGTTTTATAGCGAAAAGCCCGCCTGCAAAGAAATTCATCACAAAAGGATAAAACTTTATCAAAATTTTGCAAAGTCATTATTGACTTATTCTAATTACTTTGATACAATAAGAAAAAGCACAGAAATTCTAATATAAATAGTCCAATAATCTATTACTCTAGTGGAACATTCTGGTTCGATACAGAATGTGTCCATCTGTTTTAGAATCCTTGCTTTTATCATCAATCTTAAATTTAATAAGGCAGGGAGCAGAAACAGGCATTGAGAGATATTTTTTTGTGGATGTTACATTTCGGGAACCCTGCAGAAGGAGGAAACATGGGGGAACCCGGAGAGAAGAAATTAAAAAAGTATGCAAAGAAGGATACCAAAAAGAACGCAGGGCGTGTGCAAAAAGCGCACAGCAGAAACAGGGTGCAGGAAATGCAGGACATAGTGGAAAAAGAATTTCTGGCATTTCCGGATGTCACAGCAGACGTGCTCAATGCACTCTTGTACCAGGGGGAAGAGGTGGTGCAGGCGGATGCACTGCTTGCCGGACCAACCGAAAGCATTTATCAGGGAGAAAAAAAGCTCCGTACCCAATATGAGGATTTGTGCAAATACCAGATGTCCGGAGACAGGATTAATGTAATGTACCTGATTGCCAACCAGAGCCGGACTGACGGAAAGATGCTTCTCCGCAAGGCGGGATACGTGGGAGGCGCTTACCGGGAGCAATATGAGGGAAAGACGCAGGGAATCTTTCCGGTGATTGAGTTAGTGTTGTATTGGGGCAGTCCCCGCTGGAGAAGCAGCCGTAATCTCCGGCAGTTATTTAAAAGGCGTGAACTTACGCAGAAGGAATGGAAGTATATTGACGAGTTAAATCTGCATGTTTTTGAGATGAGGCATTTGAGCAGGGAAGAGCGGGAACGGTTTCAAAGCGACATGCGGATTGTGCTGGACTATCTTGCGGAGGGAAATACTTACCGTTCTGACCGGAAGATTAAGCATAAGTCAGCCCTAATCAAAATGATTAAGGTGCTTTCCGGTGATATGGACATAGAAAATATCGAACAATGGGTAGAGGAACAGGGAATCAAGGAGGAGGAAGAGATTATGGTATGTGAATTATTTGACCAGTACGAAAGAAAGGGACGTGCAGAGGGAGAGGCAACTGGAGAGGCGCGTGGACGCATCGCTGGAATTGCAGAGGGAGAAGCACGGGGACGCATTGCTGGGCTTGCGGAGGGACGCGCAGAGGGAGAAGCACGCGGACGGATTGCAGGTGAAAATCGTTTTGCCAGACTGGTGCAGATTCTCATGGATGCCGGAAGGAATGATGATTTGAGGAGAGCAGTCTCAGACCCTAAATACAGAGAATGGCTGTATAGAGAGGCTGATGTGGCATTATAAGCATTTTGCCCGCTCTTCAATTACATTTGGCAAAGAGGATTTTATTGTCAAAATTAAATAATTCATAATTTCCTCCCGGTCAAGGGTGGTTCGGTTATGAAACCAGTCAATCAGGATTCCGGTTAGGGCATTGGTGTAAAAATCACAGAGAAAGTCCCGAAAGCGGGTGTCTACAAATTTTCCGAGTTTGTTTTCGACTTCAGAAATAAGGAGCCCGGCAACATAGCGCAGATCGGAGGTCAGAAAACGTTTCATGCCTTCTCTGCCTAAAGCATCGTAAACGCAGGTCAGAAAGTGCTTGTTTTTGTCAACATAATCAATAATAAAGTGAAGGACAGCCTCGTAGTCGCTCAGCAGATCAGCTTTTTTGACCACATCAAGAGCCTCTTCATCCAGCATCCACCGAAGAAGATCAAAGACATCTTGAAAATGATAATAAAAGGTTTTGCGGTTGATGCCGCAGTCGAGGCAGATTTCGCTGACGGTGATTTTAGACAGCGGCTTGGTTTCCATGATTTTTTTCAGGGACTCAGTCATAGCGCGTTTGGTTTGGTAAGATGCATTGGCATGTTTCATAATATTTTTGACAGAAAAAGGGCTGCCATTTCCTCCTTCATTTGTAATTATGGAAAATGGTAGCCCCGATAAGTGAAAATGTCAATGTTTTTTCTGCAATTTTCTTCGGCGCAGAAGGAACAGAATCAAAGCGCCCAGAAGTACAATAAGCAAGATGACCAGAAGAACGATTATCTTGACGGGTATGGTGGCGGGACGGTCTGCGCAGCAGACAACAGCATCATAGGTATCCAAAGTAAACACAAGGTAGCTTCCATCCTGTTTAGAGGGAAGAGGGAGCCAGGTTTGGTTTAATAGTTGTTCCAACTGAGGATTTTTCATGTCCGTGGGAATCAGCATGCGGAAAGTATAAGGGGCATAGCCGTCGCTCTGTACATGGAATTTATAGCAAACAGCATTAGTCAGTCCATCTTCCGGGTATGCCTCTATCTTGGAGGCGGTGAGCCGGTCATCCGGCGAAAAGGTTCCCTCTGCCAAAAGAACCGGGCGCGAGCCGTCCCGGCAATCGCTCTCTAATGTAGTAATATATTCTGTGTAGACAGCTTCAATGGTCTGATCAAAGGTAATATCTTCTTGGTTAAAGCTGGACCATGTTCCTACAAAGCCTTCTTTTTTGGGGACATCCGGAAGCATGGAAGGGTCAAAGCTTTCTCCGTAAGCAATAGTCAGAATGCTTACTGTGTGCCCGTCAGCCTCAAATGTCAGGTAAATATTTTCAAATAAATCAGGCAGTGCAGGAAGTTCCAGAAATTCCTGATAGGGAAGGGGCTGTGCATGTCCTGTGTAGCTGATGCCGTCAATTCCGGCGGGTCCGCCCTCCACAAAGAAGCAGTTCTCCACCTCTCCGGCGGAATCAATGATACCTGCAACAGACCCCAGATAATCATGACCTTCGCGAATCTCAATCATGCTGCGGCAGTCGTAAATGGAATTTCCTTCGCCTGCAATACCGCCGATTTTGCTGTCTCCCCAAAGGGCGCATTTGGAATTGCAGTTCCGAATTGTGGAAGTGCTGATACCTGCAATACCGCCAACCAGACTGCCGTCGGTTTTGACAGTTCCAGTGTTGGTACATTCCATAATGCTTCCGAGAAGTACTTCGCCCGCAATACCGCCGACACAGTCCTTTTTTCCTTCAATTTTTCCAGAATTTTCGCACTGGCGGATAACGATTCGTTCCTGATAGCGGAAATTGAGGGTGGTATCATATTGATCAAGGTCAAAATCATTTTCCGGGTCAAAATTATTTTCCCGGGAAAGGGAACCTGCAATGCCCCCGGCATTCAAATCGCCGTTGATGAATCCTTTATTTGCAGAATTCATGACTTTTCCGGTAGTGTCCGTAAGCTGATCGTTATCGGATATATCTTCCAAAATTTCGTCAGGATCGGCAGGGTCAGGGTCGGTGATAAGGTCTGTGATAATATTCAGCTCATCAATGACTGCCTGAAAGTCATCGAGAACAACCTGATTCTCGCCGTCTAACATAGAGTTGAGAAGCCGGGTATCACTGATAATTGCTGAAAAACTGCTTCCCAGCATATTTTTGGCGGCATCAAAGCGGCTTCCAACGATAGAAATATGGCTTTGAATGCGGTTTTGGATACCTTCTAACAGCTCGGAGGCATCCTCGTAGATATTTGTCTGTGCGTCATTTATGCTCTTTTCTACATCTTCCCGGTCAATATCCTCAAAAAAACGATAATCGTCAGGGTTAAAATCAGCTGGCAGAGTCGGAAATGGAAACGGTGTGGGCGTCTCCTCCGGCGTGGCTGTAGGCGCAGGGGCTTCTTCCTGTGCGGGAGCGGTGTCGGACGCAGGTATGTCACCGGGCACAGGAACGGTATCGGACGTAAGTGTGTCACCGGGTATAGGAGCGGTGTCGGACGCAGGTATGTCACCGGGCACAGCAACGGCATCGGATGCGGAAGTTCCTGCCGGCGCATACAAAATCATGCTTTGAATCCGGCGGGGAGCGTACAACGATTCCGGGTAGTAAGAGCGGGTCTGCGCAGAAGATTCTGTTTCTGATTCATTTGCATCATCGTCCATCTCCGCGCTTTTGCCGGGATTTTGGTCGGATACAGTGTCAGCTGCAGGTTCTTCGTCAGACGCGGAAGTTTCCGGCGCAGACGTTATGTCAGACGGGGGAGCTGCTTCCGGCGCAGGCGTTATGTCAGCCGTGGGAGTTGCTTCCGGCGCAGGCGTTACGTCAGGCGTGGGAGTTGCTTCCGGCGTAGGCGTTGGCGTTACGTCAGGCGTTATGCCAGGCGTGGCAGACGGAGTCGGGCTTTCTCCGGGAGAAGGAGAAGGCGAAATGGAAGGAAGCTTATCCAAAAAGTCCAGAGAAACCGGTTTAGGAGAAGGCAGTGAGGCAAGGTCGGTAGGCTCCGCAAAAGAAGAAAAATCTTCACTTGCATTAGTCAGGATATTGTCCACTGCATTTTGGGCGCCTTCCACAGAGTTAAGAAGCTGATCAATCTGACCGGTAAGGGAGGAAGAGGAGCCGTTTAAGTCCTGATCCAATTTGGTAAGCAGATCATGAAGAGTATGGAATTCTTCGTTCAGCTTTTTCAAGGTGTCTTCATCAAATTGAAGACGGCTGCTGGGCTCCATCTGCCCCGCAATACCGCCAATATCTTTTCTGCCGTTTAAAACACCATAGTTAATACAGCCCTCAATATAACCGGACTGGCTTCCTGCGATACCGCCGATATTGTAGCCCACATGAGGGTAGCCTACGGAACCATCGTTGACGCAGGCGCGCACAGAACCGGAATTGCTTCCTGTAATTCCGCCAATGTCGGTGACGGAAGCGGCGTTTTCTGTGGTCAAAATATCTGTCAGCGCAGCATCCAGATCGATGGAGGAAAGGTCAATGTGATTGTCCTCGGCAATAATATTCACATCACAGTGATTTTGACATCCCGAAATGCTTCCAAGATTTTCGCCTGCAATGCCTCCGATCAGGTGCTTTCCGCAGACGCTTCCGCTTGAAGAGCAGTCCAGAATGATTCCGGTAGATTCATTAATCCCTGCAATACCGCCGGATTTTTCACCGCCGTTTATAGTTCCTGACACATGACAATTTCCGATAATGCCCTTATTCACGCCGGCAAGCAGGGCAAGACCGGAATGGGAGCTTTCTGCCTGCGCTGACCCGGAAACGGACAATTGATAGACAGCGCCCTCCTCCTGAATATAACGGAATAATCCCATATGATTACTGCCGCCGGAAAGAGAGAAACCGCTGATGGCATGTCCCTGTCCCAGAAAGGTTCCGCCAAAGGAAGGAATAGGGGATAACTCCGTGTCATTCAGTTGAAGGTCGTTGTCCAAAAGAATCAGCTTTCCTACGGACCAGGTATCTACACTGCAGTTCTCTGCAAAGGAGCGGAGGTCATCTACCGTGGAAATATGGATGGCATCCGCGGTGTCTATCGAGGCATCCAGCATGGTATCAGCAATGTCCGATGTGGCATCTGTCATGTTTTCCGCTGTATTGTCGGAAGGAGCGGCAAAGGCAGGCAGTATTGCGTCAAGCTGTACAGCGCACAGACACAGTGCCAGACCCCATGTGAGAAGAATTTTTTTATGGTGAATAATCTTTTTATTCATGAAGATCACTTCCTTTCCTGTCTGTTTCCGGGATTTCGGGGATAGCTTCGGGGTGGATATCGCTATTTTCCAAAGGCTCCGCCTTGCCGGCTGTCACAATGGCATTTAAATCTCCGTGAATCACGCCGTAGAAGGAGCCGTCAAGAACACCGTTTACATGTCCGTGGAGCCTCCCCTGAACCAGTATTTTTCCGGAGTAGGATTTTCCGGAAAGATTGATGTGGTCCAGTTCAAAGCTGGTGTGCTCGATAATATGGTCACCCAGGACAAGAATCTGAGGAAGCACGGCAAGAACCAGAACGATGGAAATGATGGTGCCCCGGCTTAAACAGACTCCAATAGCGGAAATAATCGGATTGGTTGTCATCTGGCCAATCAGCGCTCCGGCAACGGCAAGGATGCTCCCGGAGGTAAAGATGGTGGGAAACGCCTCGTTGAGAGCTTCCACAATTGCCTGTTTGGGATGCATCTGCTCCTTTAAATCCTTATAATGGCTGGAAATAACGATGGCATAATCGATATTGGCACCCATCTGGATAGAATTGACAATCAAATAGCTGAGGAAATACAGCGGTTCTTTGTAAATAGCAGGGAAGGAAAAATTAATCCAGATACTTCCCTGAATAACCAGAATCAACAGCACCGGAAGCCCTGCCGATTTAAAGGTAAACAGCAGGATAATGATAACAAACAGTGCGGAAAGAATACTGATCAGCAGATTGTCATCCACAAAGGATGAGGAAAGGTCATAGTCGCTGGTAGAGTTGCCCACCACATAAACGTCATTGTAATAGCGTTCGGCATCCTGATGAATCACCTTCAAAAAGTCAAAGGTTTCCTGACTTTCTTCCGGAAGATTCAAGTAAATGACCATGCGGGAATAGTCTTCGCTCTTCAGCTGAAGCCTTGCCTTTTCAAGCCGGTCAAAAAGATCATCCAAGGTATCCTGAATGTCCCCTTCCAAAGTAATATTGCCCCGTTCCATCTGATCCTTCAAAAACAGGAACATGTCAAACAGGGGAACCTCATAATTATTCATGCCGTTTAGAATCTGTCCATACTGGTCGTCATTGACCGCGTATGCAGAGTATAAAAGGCTGGACAGCTCGTATTCGATTCCGGCAAGCTCCGAAAATTCCCGGGGATTTAAAGCGGAGGTCAGGGTATAGCCGTCCATCGCTTCAATATTGGCAAGCCCCATGGCGGATTTTACTTCCGGATGACTTTCCAGAGTCTTTAAAAGAGCCGCTTCCGACTTATAATTTCCGGAAGGAATAATGAGGGCGACCATGTTGCTGGTGCCGAAGGTATTTTTAATCTTCTGGTAAGAAATCTGGCTTTCATTCTGCTTGGAGGTAGTCAAATCTGTATAGCTGTAGCAATACGGGCAGTTGTTGGCAAAGTAAAAGGCGCCGACTAAAACCGCAACAAAAACAGGCGGGATGATGAAACGGGTTTTTACATCATATTTGCCGATTGCGGTGATTGGAGGAAGGAGCTTGCGGTGTCTGCTCTTATCAATCAAATTGCTGAACAGCATAAGAAGCCCCGGCATCAAAGTGAAGACAGAGAGCAGGCTTAACAGGATTGCCTTGATTAAGACAGTGGCAAGATCCAGACCGATGCCAAAATGCATAAATGCCAAAGCCGCCAGACCGGAAATGGTGGTCAGGGATGAGGAAGAAATTTCAGGGATTGCCTTGCTCAGGGCGGCAATGCAGGCTTCCCTGGAGGGCTGCGTCTCGTGTTCATCGCTGAATCGGTGGCACAAAATAATAGCATAATCAATGGCAAGAGCCAGTTGGAGAACCACAGTCACGGAATTAGAGATAAAGGAAATGGTTCCGCACAGAAAGTTGGTTCCCATATTTAAAACAGCCGCAACCCCAAAGGTAGCAATCAGCACAGGAACTTCCGCATAAGAACGGGAGGTGAGCGTCAGCACAATTACAATGATGACGGCCGCAACGATAATGATGACCTGCATCTCACTTTTCAGATCGGCGGCGCTGTCCTGTCCCACTTCGGTGTTTATGTATGTATCGTAATCCTTTAAAAGCTCTTCAATTTCAGTGAGGGCATGGGTACTGACCGAATCGGTCACAGTGCCGTCAAAAGTGATGTCAAAGAGTGCCGAGGAATCCTTAAAATGATCCTGCGTATGGTCGTAGGCAGCTTCGGATACGCCGTCAATCTGCTCAATCTGTTCCTTTAACATTAATGCGGTTTCGTGGGTGATGTTGGATACCATAACCTTAGCGGAACCATAGGTAATAAATTCGTCATTCATCAGGGTAAGCCCCTGCCGGGTTTCCGTCTCCTCAGGCAGATAGGTAGTGATGTCGTTTTCAACGTTGACCCAGTTTGCGGAAAAAAAGCAGAAGACAATCGCAAATACATATAAGAGGAAAAAGAGATTTCGCTTATCCACAATGAAGGTCGCAAGCTTTTCCATAGGAGTTGCTTTGTGTTCGTTCATTTAAATCAATCCTTCCATAGATGATATGAGTTATTTTTCAATGGGAATTATAATTCAAGAAAAAAGATATTTTCAATACCCAAAATGGGACATTTGTCCGGTATTTTCTTTTCTTTTATTTTTTGATAAGATAATGGAAAGAAAGTTTGCAAATTTTTAATATTTTGGGAAAGAAACGGAGAATTGCCATGCTGCCAGAGCAATTTTTAAATAGAATGAAGCAGATGCTCGGAGAGGAATATCCTCTTTTTCTGGAAAGCTATGAGAAAACAAGCAATCGGTCTCTTAGGGTGAATCACTTAAAAGACCCTTCTGAGGAGGTCTGCGGAAAAGTGGGATTTTTGGAGGAGCCGGTCTTGTGGGCGGAAGGCGGATTTTATTATAAGGAAGATACACAGCCGGGAAAGCATCCTTTTCACGAGGCGGGGGTGTACTATATTCAGGAGGCAAGCGCTATGGCACCGGCTGAGGCTCTTATGGCAAAGCCTGGGGAGAAGGTTTTAGACTTGTGTGCCGCTCCCGGGGGAAAGAGCGCCCAGCTTGCGGATGCGATGAAGGGAAAGGGGCTTCTTGTGTGCAATGAGGTTCATCCCGGCAGGGCAAAGATTTTGTCCGAAAATCTGGAGAGAATGGGCGTTACCAACGGACTTGTGCTAAATCATGAGCCGTCATATCTGGCGGAGCATTTTCCGGGGTTTTTTGATAAAATACTGGTGGATGCGCCCTGCTCCGGAGAGGGAATGTTCCGCAAAAATCCGGAGGCAGTGCAGGAGTGGAGTATAGAAAATGTACAGATGTGTGCGGATAGACAGAGCGACATTATGGAAAGCGCGGCGCGGATGCTTAAGGAAGGCGGTCTAATGGTGTATTCAACATGCACTTTTGCGCCGGAAGAGGACGAAGGAACCATAGGCCGTTTTTTAAAGAGACATCCGGAATTTTCCCTGAAAGAGGTTAACCGGTATCCGGGCATGGAGCCGGGAAGACCGGAATGGGTTAAGGGAGGCGGCAGGGAACTGGCAAAGACTGTGAGGCTCCTTCCGCATAAATTAAAGGGGGAAGGGCACTTTATGGCTCTTTTGAAAAAGGCTGGGGGAGAAGACGGACCGGCATTTGGACACACGGGAGAAAAGGGTGCCGCAAAACAGGAATATGTTTTATGGACAGAATTTAAAGAGAACTATCTGAAAAAGGATTTTGGCGGAATTTATCTGAAATTTGGAGAGCAGCTGTATCTGGCTCCCGGCGAGTGTCCTTCCCTGAAAGGGCTTAAGGTGCTCCGCGCCGGGCTTCATCTTGGAACGCTGAAAAAGAATCGTTTTGAGCCCGCCCATGCGTTAGCGCTTGCCTTAAAACCTCAGGAGGCGGCAAAGGCATGGGAGGTTAATAGGGAACAGGCGGAAAAATATTTAAAAGGGGAGACCTTTCCGGCAGAAGGGGAAAAAGGGTGGTATTTAATCTGCATGGAGGGGTATTCCTTGGGGTTTGGGAAGCTTTCCGGCGGAATGATGAAGAATCATTATCCCAAAGGATTGCGGAAAAATGGTTGAAAAAGCCGTGAGACAAAGTATAATAAGATACAGGAAACAAATAATCCGGCTATGGAGAAATCTGATGAATAAAAAATGGTACATAACGATAGCGGCGGCGTTAACGACGGCAGTCCTTTCCGGCTGCGGCAGGACAGACGGTGAAAATATCCATGCGGGCATGGAAATGATAACCGCATTGGAATACGATGGGGCTCTCGCCAGCTTTCAGGCTGCGCGGGAAGCAAAAGAGGATGAGAGGCTGATTCTTAGGGGAGAAGGGATTGCCTACATGGGAAAGACCATGTATGAGGAGGCGTCTTCGGCTTTTGAACAGGCTCTTTCAGGCAGTGACGGAAGAATCGTGGATTTGGATTATGACATCAACTATTACCTTGCCACCGCGTATTATAAGCTGGGGGAAAAGGACAAGGCGGCAAGCGTTTACGATGCAATTACAGCCCTTAAGAGCGATGCAGAAGATGCCTATTATTTAAGGGGCGTTATCCGGACGGAGCAGGGAAGCTTAGAAGCTGCCCGGGAGGACTTTGACAAGGCGATAGCCTTAAATAGTAAGGACTACGACAGGCTGATTGAGATTTACAGCGTGCTGGCGGCAAACGGTTTTCGGGAAGTGGGACAGGAGTACCTGCAGGCGGCCATGGATGCAGGCACTAAGGATATGACCAATTATGAAAAAGGCAGAATCTGCTACTATCTGGAAGACTATGAAAATGCCAGAACTTATCTGGAAAAGGCACGGGATGAGGGCGGCTATGAGGCGGTTTTGGTCTTAGGGAAGACCTATGAGATCTTGGGGGACAATAATTACGCAATCAGCGTATACAACAGTTATCTGGACAGCGGGGAGGCAAATCCCCAGGTTTACAACCAGCTTGGTCTTTGCAGGATGAATATGGGAGATTATCAGGGGGCGCTGAGTGCTTTTCAGGCGGCAATGAAGATAGAGGACAACGGGATGATGCAGACCTTAAAGATGAATGAAATCATTGCTTATGAATATTTGGGGGAGTACCGTCAGGCGGAGGTGCTTATGGGAAGCTATCTGCGGACATATCCGGATGATGAGATGGCGCAGAGGGAGCATGTTTTCTTGAAGACGAGGTAAACAGATATTTAACAATATACTGATAAATGGCACAACATATTATGTTAATTATTTTATGTTAACACAATATGTTGTGTTTTTGGTTGACTTTTACTTGTGACAATGCTAAACTCTTAGTATACGGTGTTTTTTTGAATTATGTAAACCAAATGCAACTACCAAAGGGGGATATTTCATGTTTCAGGTGATCAAAAGAGAAGGCGAAGCGGCAGATTTTACGCTGACTAAGATCAGCGACGCCATTATGAAGGCATTCAATGCCACAGATGTGCAGTATAATAATGATGTGATAGATCTGCTTGCCCTTCGTGTTACGGCAGACTTTCAAGGGAAGGTGAAGAACGACGGCATCCATGTGGAGGATATTCAGGACAGCGTGGAGAAGGTTTTGGAGCAGGCCGGTTATGCGGAGGCTGCCAAGGCGTATATTTTGTACCGGAAGCAGCGCGAGAAAATGCGCACCATGAAATCTACGATTTTGGATTACAAGGATGTTGTGAACAGTTATGTAAAGGTTGAGGACTGGCGGGTAAAAGAAAACTCGACCGTCACTTATTCCGTGGGCGGGCTGATTTTGAGCAACTCCGGCGCTGTCACCGCTAACTACTGGCTGTCTGAGATTTATGATGCGGAGATTGCGGAGGCGCATCGCAATGCAGATATTCATATCCATGATTTGTCCATGCTTACCGGATATTGCGCGGGCTGGTCTTTAAAGCAGCTTATCACCGAGGGATTAGGCGGAATCACGGGCAAGATTACATCCGCTCCGGCGGCGCATCTTTCCGTGTTGTGCAATCAGATGGTGAACTTCCTTGGCATTATGCAGAACGAGTGGGCGGGCGCACAGGCGTTCTCCTCCTTTGATACATACCTTGCGCCTTTTGTAAAGGTGGATCATCTTTCTTATAAAGAGGTAAAGAAGTGTATTGAGGCGTTTATCTATGGCGTTAATACGCCCAGCAGATGGGGAACTCAGGCGCCTTTCTCCAATATCACGTTAGACTGGACGGTTCCTTCGGACTTGGCGGAGCTTCCGGCAATCGTGGGCGGGGAAGAGATGGATTTCAAGTATAAGGACTGCAAAAAGGAAATGGATATGATCAATAAGGCGTTTATTGAGACCATGATTGAGGGTGACGCCAACGGAAGAGGCTTCCAGTACCCGATTCCCACCTATTCCATTACCAGAGATTTTGACTGGTCGGACACGGAAAACAACCGTCTTTTATTTGAGATGACAGCAAAATACGGGACTCCGTATTTTTCAAACTATATTAATTCGGATATGGAGCCCAGCGACGTGCGGAGTATGTGCTGCAGGCTCAGGCTGGATCTTCGGGAACTGCGCAAGAAGACGGGCGGTTTCTTCGGTTCAGGAGAGAGCACGGGAAGCGTAGGCGTGGTAACCATCAACATGCCGAGGATTGCATACCTTTCCGCGACCAAGGATGATTTTTATAAACGTTTAAATAAGATGATGGACATTGCGGCAAGATCCCTTAAGATGAAACGCGACGTGATCACCAGACTGCTTGACGAGGGGCTTTATCCGTATACAAAGCGTTATTTGGGAACCTTTGACAATCATTTTTCTACCATCGGTTTAATTGGAATGAACGAGGCAGGGCTTAACGCTAACTGGCTTCGCGCGGATATGACGGATAAGAGGACTCAGGAATTTACCAAAGAGGTTTTGAACCATATGAGAAGCCGTCTTTCCGATTATCAGGAGCAGTACGGGGATTTGTACAATCTGGAGGCGACACCGGCGGAAAGCACCACTTATCGTCTTGCAAAGCATGACAAAAAGAAATGGCCGGCAATCAAGACGGTGGGCAAGCTGGGAGATACCCCTTATTACACCAACTCCTCCCATCTGCCGGTAGATTTTTCCGAGGATATTTTTGATGCTTTGGATATTCAGGATGAATTGCAGACTTTATATACATCGGGAACGGTATTTCATGCGTTTTTGGGAGAAAAGCTTCCGGATTGGAGGGCGGCGGCAGATTTGATCCGCACCATAGCCGAAAACTACAAGCTGCCTTATTACACTCTTTCTCCTACATATTCTATCTGCAAAGAGCACGGCTATCTGGCAGGGGAGCAGGCAATCTGCCCTCACTGCGGAAAGAAGACGGAAATTTACAGCCGTATTACCGGATATTACCGTCCGGTGCAGAATTGGAATGACGGAAAGCTTCAGGAGTACGAGAACCGCACCACTTACAATATACAGAAATCCGTATTAAAGAAGCCGATTACCAGCGTGGTTACTTTGTCGGATTATGAAAATAAGGTAAAGGTGTCCGTGAAGGTTCCGGAGCAGATTGCGTATCTGTTCACCACCAAGACCTGTCCAAACTGTAAGCTGGCAAAGGAATATCTGAAGAATTTCAAGTACATTTTGATTGATGCGGAAGAAAATATAGAATTGGCGAACAAATACGGAGTGATGCAGGCTCCTACGCTGGTGGTGGCTGACAGTGACGGTGTTCATAAATATGTGAACGCCTCCCGAATTAAGCAATTTGTGGACAGCCAGATGCAGGTGCTTGTATAATCGAGGATTGACAAATGAAAGACGTTGTTCAAAGCAGCGTCTTTTTCCCGTAAAGAATGTGGAGGATTATTATGATAAATAAGCTGGTGGAAAGGATCCGCAGGACAAATGCGTCGATTGTTGTTGGGCTGGATCCTATGATGAAGTTTGTGCCGGAGCATATCCAAAAGAAAGCCTTTTCGGAGTATGGAGAGACCTTGGAGGGTGCAGGCGAGGCAGTCTGGCAGTATAATAAGGAGCTGATAGACCATATTTACGACCTGATTCCGGCGGTAAAACCGCAGATTGCCATGTATGAGCAGTTCGGCATTCCGGGGCTTGCCGCTTTCAAGAGGACGATTGATTATTGTAAGGAAAAGGGGCTTATCGTAATCGGCGATGTCAAGAGGGGCGACATTGGCTCCACGTCAGAGGCATATGCAGTGGGACATCTGGGAACGGTTCAGGTGGGAAATAATCATTACAAAGTATTTGACGAGGATTTTGCCACGGTCAATCCTTACTTGGGCTCCGACGGGGTAAAGCCGTTTCTGAAGGTATGCAAAGAGGAGCACAAAGGAATCTTTATTCTGGTAAAGACCTCCAATCCAAGCAGCGGAGAGTTTCAGGATCGGATGATTGCAGATGCCGGCAGACCTCTTTATGAGGTGGTGGGAGAACAGGCCGCAGGCTGGGCGGAGGAGCTTATGGGAGACGCTTACAGCTATGTGGGAGCGGTGGCAGGCGCCACTTATCCGGAAATGGGGAAAGCACTGCGAGGGGTCATGCCCAAAAGCTATATTTTAGTCCCCGGCTACGGTGCGCAGGGCGGTAAAGGAAAAGATTTAGTGCATTTCTTTAATGAGGATGGATTGGGAGCAATCGTTAATTCTTCCAGAGGCATCATTGCCGCATACCAGCAGGAAAAATATGCATCCTTTGGAGGCGGCAGGTTCGGGGAGGCTGCGCGGGCGGCAGTTATCGATATGAGAGAGGATATTGCGCAGGCGTTAAATTCGCGTTAGGAGAAGGAGAAACAGATACATGGAAGGCTACAAGCAGGAATTTATTGAATTTATGGTAGACAGTCAGGTGCTTAAATTCGGGGAGTTCACTTTAAAAAGCGGACGGAAATCTCCTTTTTTCATGAATGCGGGCGGGTATGTGACGGGAACCCAGCTTCGGAAATTGGGCGAGTATTATGCCAAGGCAATTAAGGAGAATTATGGGCTTGATTTTGACGTGCTGTTCGGACCGGCTTATAAGGGGATTCCTCTTTCGGTGGCAGCGGCTATGGCAATCAGTGAGCTATACGGAAAGGACGTGCGCTACTGCTCTAACCGGAAGGAAGTAAAAGACCACGGTGATGCAGGCATCCTGCTTGGAAGCAAGTTGAAGGACGGAGACCGGGTAGTCATCATTGAGGATGTGACCACATCCGGAAAGTCCATTGAGGAGACATTCCCTATCATCAAGGCGCAGGCGGATGTGGAGATTAAGGGGCTGATGGTTTCCTTAAACCGCATGGAAAAGGGACAGGGTGAGATGAGCGCGCTTAAAGAGATTCAAGAAAAGTACGGATTTGGTGCCAATGCGATTGTGACTATGCAGGAGGTTGTGGAGTATCTCTATAATCGCCCTTACAAGGGACAAATATATATTAATGAGGAACGGAAGGCGTCGATTGACGCATATTATGAACAGTATGGTGCAAAATAATTTCTGATTCAGAAAGGAGCGGGCATGGAAGAAAAGGTATACAAAACCATGAATGGTGCCGGAGCAATGAGCATTGCAGTCGGCGTGGTAACTTTATTGACAGGGATTGTCTGTGGAATTTTAATGATTATCGGCGGTGCAAAGCTGCTTGCAGGCAAATCAAAAATCTTGTTTTAGGGGTAAAGGGGCGTTCCGGAAGCGGGATGCCTCTTTGTGGTGCATAATATGTTCAGAAATAAAGGTTATATTTTCACAAACCGCCAATATTCCAAAGTGGGAATCATGTCAACTATTTTGGGGATACTGTCTTGTATCACGTTAGGGACTGCGGTTTATCTTGCTTACCGGAATGGAGGACAAAGCTCCGCGCGGTATGGAACGGCGGCTCTTTTTGCGGAAATTTTTATGGCTGTGGGCGCCATTTTAGGGATTTATTCTTCAACGGAAAAGGATAAATTTAAATTATTCACAGTGCTTGGCATCCTGATAAATATGATGGCGTTTGGGATGCTGAGTCTGATTTTGTATGCAGGAGTGTATGTGGAATGATGAATGAAGAGAGATTTGCGCTGGCGGAGGAACGTCTGGCTGTTATAGGGGAAGAGAAGGTCCTTGCCGGAAAATACAGAGATTATTTTGAGAAGACGGCAGATTTTTTGATGATGGCATGCGGGGTTTATAAGCAGATTGCCGACGGAAGCTATAAGGAGAAATCCCTTTTGGAGTTAAAGGAGAGCAATTACAGACTGTATGAGGATATTCTTCCTGAAAATTATGAGAAAAGCTATGCCAATCCGGCGTATGCAGGGGAGTGCTTCGGCGGTGAGTACGGGAAGCTTTTGTGCGTTCTTCTATCGGAGCTGCGGAGCGTGATTGTGCCTGCATTTGAGCAGAGGCTGGAGGATCTGGTAATCCGGCTGGAGCTTTTTTTGGAGGTTTACGGTTCCTTCTGCTGTGAAAAGGAGGAGGGCGGTAAGCTTCCGGATGTCGAAAACATTAGGGAAATCCTGTACTATTATGTGAATGATTATACCAGAGATGCATTTGATAAGAAGCTTTTTGATTTGTTAGAGCCCTCGTCGGATTTTGCGCTCAGGATTATCGAGGGAGATCTTTCCGACCCTAGGTATCTGTACTTTTTTGGGGAGTATGTGACCGAAAACCAGATTGCCATGTGGAGGCATCTGCAAGAGCTTGACCCGGAAACCATCCAGAAAATGGCGGACACTTATACGGAGGGGTATCGGATTGGCTTTCAGGCGGGAAACAAGGACATTACCAAAAAGAAAACGGTAAATATCCGTTATTGTCTGGGGTTTGAGCCGATGATTCGTCGGGCGGTGGAAAACTTTAGAAAGATGGGGCTTTTGTCAACCGTAAACCGTGCGGATTCCAGCCTTTTGCAGGGAAAAGGTTTAAGGAGAGCCGGGTACTACGGTGCTGTTCCCAATAAGCAGTATGATTTTGACCATAAAGATGACCAAGCGCTGGTGCTGGACAAAAAGCTGATTCAGGTTCGGTTAGAGGCATGGAAAGAAGCTTATGAGAAGTATAAGGAGCAGGCATCATATTTTGGCGGGCCCGCGGTGGTGGAAGTCTTTGGGGAGGCGCCGGCGGAGCTTAAGGAGAAGCCGGAGGCTGTGCACTTGACGGAGGAACAGCAGAAGCTTGTTGTAGAATATATGGCGTCGGCAGGGGAATTGCAGAACCATTATATTAAGGGCGAAGAGCGCAGCTTTACTATCATTGCGTTCCCGGTGCCGGAGATTGGTCCGGATTTTCCGGAGATTTTTGACGAGGTCATCCGGATTAACACCCTTGATTATAAGCTTTATCAGAGAATGCAGCAGATTATCGTGGATACTTTGGATAAAGGAAAATATGTGCAGGTGAAGGGGATGAAAGGCAACCGCACGAATTTGAAGATTATGCTTCATAAGCTGCAAAATCCGGAAAAGGAGACGAACTTTGAAAATTGTGTGGCGGACGTAAATATTCCGGTGGGAGAGGTGTTTACCTCGCCGATGCTTGCCGGGACGGAAGGGGTTCTGCATGTTAGCCGGGTCTTTTTAAACGAGCTGGAATATAAGGAACTGGAACTGACCATTAAGGACGGCATGGTAGTAGATTATGACTGCAATAATTTTGACAGCCGGGAAAAGAATCAAAAATATATTAAGGATAATGTCCTTTTCCACCATGACAGTCTTCCGGTGGGTGAATTTGCCATAGGAACCAACACCACGGCGTTTGTGGCGGCAAGGAAGTTTGGCATCGAGGATAAGCTTCCCATCCTGATTGCGGAAAAGACAGGCCCCCATTTTGCAGTGGGAGACACCTGTTATTCCCACGCGGAGGAGGTGCCCATGTACAATCCGGACGGCAAGGAAATGACGGCAAGGGATAATGAATGTTCCATAAAGAGAAAGGAAGATTCCAAGGAGGCATACTTTAACTGTCACACGGATATTACCATTCCTTATGATGAATTGGGAGAGGTCAGCGTAGTGACTGAGGAGGAGGAAGTGATTCCCGTAATCCTAGAGGGACGGTTTGTGCTGCCCGGATGCGAAGAACTGAACCTTCCCCTTGATAAGGCAGGAATTTTATAGTATTATGGTATAGAATAGTGGGAAATTTTTACTTTACCCACTAGAGTTTGTGGTTTTGCCCGGATTTGGCGGGCAAAATGAATGACAAAGGATAAGCGGAGGATAGATATGGCACAGGTTGGAATTGTCATGGGAAGCGATTCGGATATGCCGGTTATGGCAAAGGCAGCCGAAATTTTGGAGGAGCTTGGAATCAGTTTTGAGATGAAGATTATATCCGCCCACAGGGAACCGGACGTGTTTTTTGAATACGCAAAGACTGCGGAGGAAAAGGGATTTAAAGTTATCATTGCCGGTGCAGGCATGGCGGCGCATCTTCCGGGGATGTGCGCAGCAATTTTTCCCATGCCGGTAATTGGAATCCCCATGCATACGGCTTCTTTGGGCGGGAGAGACTCTCTGTACTCGATTGTCCAGATGCCCTCAGGAATCCCGGTGGCAACGGTTGCAATCAACGGAGGAACCAACGCCGGACTGCTTGCGGCTAAGATTCTTGCCACTTCCGATCCGGAGCTGTTACAGAAGCTGAAGGATTACAGCAGGTCCTTAAAAGAGAGTGTCCAAAAAAAGGATGCCAGGCTTGCACAGACGGGCTATAAGAATTATCAATAAAGGAGCATTATTAGGATGGACTACAAGAAAGCCGGAGTAGATATTGAAGCGGGCTACCGCAGCGTGGAGCTGATGAAGGAATATGTGAAGGAAACCGTAAGACCGGAGGTGTTAGGGGGTCTTGGAGGATTTTCGGGAGCCTTTTCCCTGTCAGCCATTAAGAACATGGAAAATCCGGTGCTGGTTTCCGGCACCGATGGAGTAGGAACCAAGATTAAGCTTGCCTTTTTGATGAACAGGCATGACACCATTGGGATTGATTGTGTTGCAATGTGCGTCAACGATATTGCATGTGCGGGCGGAGAACCGCTGTTCTTTTTGGACTATATTGCCTGCGGAAGAAATTATCCCGAAAAGATTGCTTCCATTGTGAAGGGAGTTGCCGAAGGGTGTAAGCAGGCGGGAGCCGCGTTAATTGGCGGTGAGACGGCGGAGCATCCGGGACTGATGCCGGAAGAGGAATACGACCTTGCCGGTTTTGCAGTGGGCGTAGTGGATGAGAAGGATTTGATTACAGGGAAGGACATAAAGCCCGGCGATGTGCTGGTGGGAATTGCGTCATCCGGCGTGCACAGCAATGGATTTTCCCTGATTCGGAAGATATTTGTTATGACGAATGAAAGCCTGAATACATATTATGACGAGCTGGGAGGGACATTGGGAGAAGCGCTGATTGAGCCTACCAAGATTTATGTGAAGACAATGAAAAGCATCAAGCAGGCGGGAATTACCGTGAAGGGATGCAGTCATATTACCGGAGGCGGTTTTTATGAGAATATTCCCAGAATGCTGCCGGATGGAGTGACGGCTGTTATCGAGAAGAACAGTTACCCGATTCCGCCCATTTTTGATTTGATGAGAAAGAATGGGGACTTGGAAGAAAAGATGATGTACAACACTTACAATATGGGGCTTGGCATGGTTTTAGCATTATCGCCTGCTGATGTGGATGGAGCAGTTGCAGCCATTGAGGCGGCGGGGGAGAAGGCATATGTTGTGGGAAAGATTCTTGCCGGTGAAAAGGGAGTGTCCATATGCTGAATATTGTAGTGTGTGTTTCCGGCGGAGGAACGAATCTCCAAGCGATTATTGACGGAGTAAAAGGCGGAGCCATTCAAAATACTCAAATAACAGCCGTAATTAGCAACAATGCATCTGCGTATGCCTTAAAGAGGGCGGAGGAGAACGGGATTCCGGCAGTCTGTATTTCGCCGGGGGCATTTCCAAGCCGTGAGGAGTTTAATCAGGCGTTTTTGGATGAGATGAACCGGCTGAATCCGGATCTGATCGTGCTTGCCGGGTTTTTGGTGATCATTCCTAAAGCAATGATAGAGCGATACCGCGGACGGATTATTAATATTCATCCTTCGCTGATCCCTTCTTTTTGCGGAACCGGGTTTTACGGGTTAAAGGTGCACGAGGAAGCATTAAAGCGGGGCGTCAAAATAACGGGCGCTACGGTGCATTTTGTAGATGAAGGGACGGATACGGGCAGGATCATTAAGCAAAAGGCGGTGGAAGTGCTGGATGGAGATACGCCGGAGACTCTTCAGAGACGGGTGATGGAGCAGGCGGAGTGGATCATTCTGCCTCAGGCGATTAATGAGATTGCGGCAGGATATGGAATCAGTGAATGATTTTGAAGGTTAGAAAGGAAGGAAACAGGTGAAGGTTTTAATTGTAGGAGGCGGCGGCAGAGAACATGCGATAGCGGCCAGCGTATCTAAGAGCCCCAAGGTGGAAAAGATTTACTGTGCGCCGGGAAATGCCGGCATCGGGCTTATCGCAGAGTGTGTTCCCATTGGAGCCATGGAGTTTGAAAAACTGACTTCTTTTGCCAAAGAAAAGGAAGTGGATCTGGTCATTGTGGGAATGGATGATCCCCTTGTGGGAGGGCTGGTAGATCAGCTTAAGGAAGCGGGGGTACGTGCGTTTGGTCCGGAAAGACGGGCGGCGATTCTGGAAGGAAGCAAGGCGTTCTCGAAGGATCTGATGAAGAAGTACGGAATCCCTACAGCCGGGTACGAGACCTTTGATAATGCGGATGCGGCTTTGCAATATCTTGAGATGGTGGAGTTTCCCATTGTGTTAAAGGCGGATGGCCTGGCGCTTGGAAAGGGCGTGCTTATCTGTCAGAATCTGGAAGAGGCGAGGGCGGGAGTTAAGTCGATTATGCTGGATAAGCAGTTTGGAGATGCCGGAAACCGCCTTGTGATTGAGGAATACATGACGGGCAGAGAGGTGTCGGTTCTTTCCTTTGTGGACGGTAAGACCATTAAGACTATGACATCCGCGCAGGATCATAAGCGTGCCTATGACGGAGATCAGGGACCTAACACAGGGGGGATGGGAACCTTTTCACCAAGCCCTTTTTATACCAAGGAGATTGACGATTTCTGCCAGAGATATATTTATCGTGCCACGGTAAACGCTATGGCAAGGGAAGGCAGAGAGTTTAAGGGGGTTATCTTCTTTGGACTGATGCTCACAGAGTTTGGTCCCCGGGTGCTGGAATACAACGCCAGATTTGGAGACCCGGAAGCGCAGGTAGTGCTTCCTCGAATGAAGAATGATATTATTGAAGTCATGGAAGCCTGCATTGACGGAAGACTTGACGAGATTGACCTTCACTTTGAAGACAATGCCGCGGTCTGCGTGGTGCTTGCCTCCGAAGGATATCCCGTTCAGTACGAAAAGGGGTTTCCAATTCAGGGGCTGGAACGCTTTGAGGGGAAAGATTCTTATTTCTGTTTCCATGCAGGAACGAAAATGTCCGATCAGGGGATTGTGACAAATGGGGGAAGAGTTCTTGGAATCACGGCAAAGGGCCGTGACTTAAAAGAAGCCAGAGCCAATGCCTATGAAGCGGCGCAGTGGGTTACTTTTGAAAATAAGTATATGCGCCATGATATTGGAAAGGCAATTGATGAAGCGTAAGAAGTGGGAGGATATAAGGGATGGCAGCAAATATAGAAAAGATATGGATGCCAGGCGGCTATCAGAAGCCCACGCTGTGTGCAAAATGCGGAGGGGTCCTTATATACAAGGGAATAGGAGAATATCAATGTGAGGACTGTGAGGCGCTTGAGTATGATGATTACGGAAAAGTCCGCAACTATCTGGACAATCACAGAGGCGCTAATGTGGCGCAGATTTCCGATGCTACGGGCGTTACCCACAAGGTAATCCGGGAAATGATCAAGGAAAACCGGTTTGAAGTGATTGACAATCCCGGCGGATATATCCGCTGTGAGATGTGCGGCGTGGACATTAAGAGCGGACGGCTGTGCCCTAAGTGCGAAGTGATTTATCACCGCAAAATGGAGGACAAAGTCCGCAATGAAAAAAAGAAAAATCTGGCAGGATACGGAGATACCCTGCAGGGCGAAGAGGGAAGCATTCGTTTTACAAGATAAAGATAAGGGAGAGAACAAAGTGAAAAATTTCAGAACAGGCAGAGAAAAATTCGGAGTTTTTAGGGGCTTTGCGGCGTGCGCTTTGGCGGCGGGAATCTTTTGGATGACGGCAGTTACGGCACTGGCGGCAGAAGGAGAGATTACCGCCGCAACAGCCAAAATCCGCGCACAGGCAAGCACGGACAGCGAAGTGGTGGGAAGTACGGTAAAGGGCAAAAAGGTGGATTTGATTGAATCCGTGAAGGACGGCGCGGGCATGACCTGGTATAAGGTTCCCGTCGCCGGAGGCGGATACGGCTATATTAGAGGAGACCTTGTTTCAACCAGCGATACGGTTCCGGAGGGAACCGCGGCACAGGCTGCTCAACCGGCAGCGCCGGCAAGCCAGCCTGCGGAGACAGTGCCCACTGCCATCGGCGAGCAGGCGGCGGTGATTCAGTGTGAGACCAACGCAAAGATCCGTTCGGGAGCTTCCACCTCGCACAGCGTAGTCACATCCCTGCCAAACGGCACGGCAATCACGTTAATCGGAGAGGCAAGCGACAGTGCCGGAAACAAATGGTATCAATTGACCTGCAATTACAACAATAAGACCATAGAAGGTTATGTCCGTTCCGACCTGATTGCTATTGGAGCACAGGCAGGCGGTGATTCTTCAGAGGGAGAAGGCGGTGAAGCCCCGGCGGAAGGCGAAAATCCGGAAGGCGGAGAAGGTGAGAACCCGGAAGGCGGAGAGCAGAATCCGGAAGAGGGAGAACCGGAGCCGGTGCAGGATGATTCCCACAATGATTATGAGGTCCGCTGGTCTCAGAATCAGGACAACGAGGACTATGATTATTTCCTTTATGATAACACAACTGGTACAAGAATGCGGTTGTCGGAGGTTTTGAATGCGGCAACCTCTTCCAGCGAATACACCCAAAAGCTTCAGAGTCAGGTAGATAAAAATAAAATTATCATCATTGTTCTTGCGGCAGTGATTATATTGTTATTTGTGATTATCACCATCATGATCTTCAAGATTCGCAGCCTCTATTACGATGATTACGATGATGAGGAGGAGGAAGAGGAAGAAGAGCCGGAGCCGGTTCCTGTGAAGAAGAAGGTGCGCCGGAGAGTGGAAGAGGAAGAAGAGGAGCCTGTTCCCGTAAAGAAGAAAAAGCCTGTTCCCAAGGAAGGAACCTCGGGCAAAAACCCGGAACGTCAGGCACGACCTAGGAGAGAGGCGGAGCCGGAGGTACGTGCGGCTGAGAGAAGGGAAGGCACGAAGAAGCCTGCAGCCAGAAAATCACAAAATTTTCTGGTAGATGACGATGAGTTTGAATTTGAGTTTTTAAACATGGATGATAAAGATTTGTAAAGAACAAAGGAGGGATAGCGTCAGCTGTTCCTCCTGTGTCAAATAGGAAAGGATACAGGATGATAGTAGAGATAGATTTTAACAGTGAGGAAGCATTATATCTTCAGCTTAGAAATCAGATTATTCTTGGAATTGCATCGGCAAAGTTCCAAGAAGGAGATGCACTTCCTTCCGTGCGCCAGTTAGCGGAGGATATTGGGATCAATATGCATACGGTAAATAAGGCGTATACGGTGTTAAAGCAGGAAGGGTTTTTGAAGGTAGACAGAAGGAGGGGCGCAGTCATTGCATTGGATCTTGATAAACTGCGGACACTGGAAGAAATGGATGAGGATCTTCATGTGATACTGGCAAAGGCAGTCTGCAAAGGAATCTCGAAAGAAGAGGTTCATCAGATGGTAGAAGAAATTTATGAAGAATTTGGAGGAGCCTTAAATTGAGCAGTCAGAAATATGGTTTTACGGACAAGGCAAAAACAGCCCTTAAACTTGCAGAAAAAACGGCTGTACGGCTGCACGCCGGATATGTGGGAACGGAACATATCTTGGTAGGGCTGTTAAAAGAAAATACGGGAGTGGCGGCAAAGGTACTGTATGATAACGGCACGGATGAGGCAAAGATCATAGAGATGATACAGGAGCTGATTGTGCCGGATGGGATGACGGCGGTAATTGAAAAGGAGAGCTATTCTCCAAGAGCACAGTTTGTCCTGGAGGAGGCGCACAGACAGGCAGACCGGTTTGGAGCGCAGAGAACGGGAACGGAGCATATCTTTCTGGCGCTTTTGAAGGAAGGAGAAAATGTTGCGGTAAGGCTGTTAAATACCCTTGGAATCTCTGTGCAGAAGCTTTATGCGGACACGCTGATCGCTATGGGGGAGGACGGAAATCTTTACCGGGAGGATTTATCCAGAAAGCAGAGCCGGAAAAGCAGGCAGACTTCCACACTGGATCAATACAGCCGTAATCTCACGGCGCTTGCAATGGAAGGAAAGCTGGATCCGGTAATCGGAAGAGAGGACGAGATTAAAAGAGTCATTGAGATTTTAAGCCGCAGAACCAAAAACAATCCCTGCCTGATTGGAGAACCGGGCGTTGGCAAAACGGCAGTGGTGGAGGGTCTGGCGCTGCGGATAGCTTCCGGGGAGGTGCCCCTTACCGTTCAAAATAAGAGAGTTCTGACCTTGGATTTGTCAGGGATGGTGGCAGGCTCCAAATACCGCGGTGAATTTGAAGAGCGGATTAAGAGAGTGATCCGCGAGGTGCAGGAGGATGGAGACGTTATTTTGTTTCTGGACGAAATGCATACCATTATCGGAGCAGGCGGAGCGGAGGGAGCGATCGATGCCTCCAACATTTTAAAGCCCTCTCTTGCAAGGGGGGAACTGCAATTAATCGGGGCGACAACGGTAGCGGAATATCATAAATATGTGGAAAAGGATGCCGCGCTGGAACGGCGTTTTCAGTCCGTTTATGTTGAGGAGCCTTCTATCCAGCAGGCAATCGAGATTTTGAGAGGAGTTGCGCCCAAATATGAGGAGCATCACAAGGTAACTATCACCGAGGAGGCAATCCGGGCGGCAGTCACGCTCTCGGAAAGGTATATTAATGACCGCAATCTGCCGGACAAGGCAATTGACCTGATTGATGAGGCAGCGGCGGCAGCGCGCCTTAAGAACCTGCATGTACCGGAAAAGCTCAAAGAGGCGCAGCAGGAAATCGGACAGATGGATGTGCAGATTGAGGAGTGCATTAAAGCGCAGGATTTTGAGGAAGCATCCCTGCTCCGCAAGAAGCAGGACGAGATGATACGCAAATACGAGCGGACAAGAGAAAAGAACCGCAGACAGCAGACGGATAATAAATTTTCCATTGGTGAAAATGAGATTGCGGAGGTGGTTTCCTCTTGGACAAAGGTGCCGGTAAAGAAGCTGACGGAAAAAGAAAGCGAGCGTCTGCTTAAATTAGAGAAGGTGCTTCATAAGCGCGTGATCGGTCAAAACGATGCAGTTGCGGCAGTGTCCCAGGCAATCCGAAGAGGAAGAGTAGGGCTTCAGGATCCGGGAAGACCGATTGGTTCCTTCTTGTTCCTTGGACCTACCGGGGTAGGCAAGACGGAGCTTTCTAAGGCTCTTGCAGAGGCGATGTTTGGGACGGAGAACGCCTTGATCCGTGTGGACATGTCGGAGTATATGGAAGGGCATTCCGTATCCAAGATGATTGGTTCCCCGCCGGGATATGTGGGATTTGAAGAGGGCGGACAGCTCAGTGAGAAAATCCGCAAAAACCCTTATTCCGTGGTCTTGTTTGACGAGATTGAAAAGGCGCATCCGGATGTATTTAACGTGCTTTTGCAGGTTTTAGATGACGGGCATATCACGGACTCTAAGGGACGGAAGGTAAGCTTCAAGAATACCATCCTGATTATGACCTCCAACGCGGGGGCACAGAGAATTGTAGAGCCAAAAAACCTTGGATTTTCCATGGAGACCAGCAAAGAACAGGATTACGAGAAGATGAAGGCGGGGGTGATGGAAGAGGTCAAAAAGCTCTTTAAACCCGAATTTATCAACCGTATTGACGAGATTATGGTGTTTAAGCCGTTAGGAAAGGAAGAGATGTACCAGATTGTGAACCTGCTCTGCGATACGCTTGCAAAACGCTGTCAGGCACAGATGAAGATAGAGCTTACTTTCCGCCCGGCGCTCAAGGAACATCTGGTATCCAAATATTCGGATGCAAAGATGGGAGCGCGCCCTTTAAAGAGAGCGCTGCAGAATGTGGTGGAGAACAAGCTGGCGGAAGAAATCCTTGCAGGACGCATCAAATCCGGCGATCCGGTGAGCGTGGGGTTCCGCAGGGAACAAGTTGTTTTTACTGTAAAAGAAAAGTAGATTTTTAGCAGAAAATATATTATACTAGGGGTATAAAGACCAAAGATAGATCAGGAGGACTTAAGAGATGGCTGTTGTAGAGGAACTGCTTCGCTCAGAAAAAGACGGTGCGATCAGCTTCGGTAATCATTTGCTGGCGAACAAGGCGAAAGCAGAAGATTTTGAACATTGCGGGGATCTGTATAAGGTTAAGACTTACAAAGCAATGACCAAGTTGGAACGGAACGGAATGTTTGCTTATGAATCGGTTCCGGGAACCAGTGTTCTTAACTTTTCAGAGACAGCGGATGGAGTCAGCTTTATGGTTTCCGGGGAAGAGGATGCCCAGATCACTCTCGGACTTGAGGAGGATACGGAATACGAAGTGTTTATTGACGGCAAGAGCATCGGTAAAATGAAAACAAATCTTGGCGGTAAGATGAACATCAGCGTAGAACTGGGGGCAAATCAGGAAGTAGGGATCAAAGTAACCAGATAACCGAAAGCGGCAAATAGGGGACAGCTTTACGGAACAAATGGGGGAACTGCTTTAGGCAGTTCCCCATCTCATGTATTAGGAAAGTAAAGGATTAATTATGGCAAAAAGCAAATCATCTACCATATTTTTTTGTCAGAATTGCGGATATGAATCCTCCAAATGGATGGGGCAGTGTCCGGGATGTCATCAGTGGAATACCTTTGTGGAGGAGACATTATCCCCCGCGGTCAAGGGAAGGACGGGATCCGGACACAGCGCCGCGGCGCCGGGCAGACCGGTCTCTCTAAAAGAAATTTCTTTGGAGGACGAAGACCGGATCACCACCCACAGCAGGGAACTGGACAGGGTTTTGGGAGGCGGACTGGTGAAGGGTTCTCTTACCTTGGTGGGAGGCGACCCCGGCATCGGCAAGTCCACCCTCCTTTTGCAGGTGTGCCGGATGCTGGCGGCAGATAAGCGGGAGATTCTCTATGTTTCGGGGGAGGAATCCTTAAAGCAGATTAAACTCAGGGCAAACCGTATCGGAGAATTTGACGAGCATTTGAAATTGCTCTGTGAGACCAGTCTTGGAACCATCGAGGAGACCATCCGCCGTATGAAGCCGGATGTGGTGGTAATCGACTCCATTCAGACCATGTATCAGGAGAGCATCTCCTCAGCCCCCGGAAGCATCTCTCAGGTCAGGGAAGCTACCGGCGTGCTATTGCAGCTTGCCAAGGGGCTGAATATCTCCGTATTTATTGTGGGACATGTGACAAAGGAGGGAACCGTAGCGGGTCCCAGAGTTTTGGAGCATATGGTGGACACCGTTCTTTATTTTGAGGGAGACAGGCACGCCTCCTACCGGATTCTGCGCGGGGTGAAAAACCGTTTCGGCTCCACCAATGAGATTGGCGTTTTTGAGATGGTTCAGGAAGGGCTCCGGGAGGTTGAAAATCCCTCTGAGTTTATGCTGAGCGGCAAACCGGAGCATGCCAGCGGTTCCGTTGTAGTCTGCTCTATGGAAGGAACCCGTCCTATGCTGGTGGAAATACAGGCGCTTGTCTGCCACAGCAGTTTTGGGATTCCCAGAAGACAGACAACCGGAACGGATTTTAACCGGGTGAATCTGCTGATCGCGGTTTTGGAGAAGAGGCTGGGGCTTCAGATGGGAAACTGCGACGCTTATGTCAATATAGCCGGAGGAATCCGGATTCAGGAGCCGGCAGTGGATTTGGGAATTGTTATGGCTCTGGTATCCAGCTTTAAAAATAAGAGTATTGACGATAAGATGCTGGTGTTTGGAGAGGTGGGACTCAGCGGGGAAGTGCGCGGAGTCAGCATGGTGCAGGCGCGGGTGCAGGAGGCGCAGAAGCTTGGATTTACATCCTGCGTGATTCCCAGAGTTTGTCTGGACGCGGTGAAGGATGTCACAGGGATTAAGATTATCGGTGCAGGCAGCGTGGCGGATGCGATTGATCTGCTGTAAATGTGACAAAAGTATGACAAATTTAACAAAATTATAAATAAAAGTACCCAAAACCTTCTGATTGTGATAAAATGGAACAATCAGAATAAAAGGAGCGAAAGATGGAAAAGAAGAAATGGGTGAAACATATACCATTATTCATCATTGAAATACTTGTGCTTGTGGCGGCTGTCGGCATCTTGTCCGTAGTGCTGCGAACCACCGGAGAACACGGCGTAAAAAAGGACATTATCGACGAGGAGCAGATTCCGGTCAACGAAGAGGTCAAGAAAAAGGTTGCGGAGTCCAAGGAGCCGGATAAAGTAAACGAGTATACAGGAATCTATAATATTGCATTTTTCGGCGTGGATGCCAGAGATGAGAACCTTGGAAAGGGAAATAACAGAAGCGACACCATCATGATCTGTTCCATTGATATGGACAAGCATGAGGTGCGTCTTATTTCTATCTATCGGGATACTTACCTTAATATTGGAAATGATGTCTACAAAAAGTGCAATGCCGCCTATGCTTTTGGCGGTCCCAAGCAGGCGCTTGGAATGATCAATATGAACACAGATCTCTATATCACGGATTATGTGACGGTAGGGTTTGAAGGGCTTATGAAGGCAGTGGACGCTTTAGGCGGAATTGAGATGGAAGTGACAGAAGCGGAAATCCCCCATTTAAATAATTACCAGATTAGTATGGTCGGAACCACCGAGGACGGCAAGAATTATGTGGCATCGGAGGGAGTGGATTATATTCCGGTCACAGAGCCGGGGCTGCAGACACTGAACGGGCTGCAGGCAACCGCTTATTGCCGTATCCGGCATGTGGGCGACGATTTCCAGCGCACGGAAAGACAGAGAAATGTGCTGATTGCCATGATGGACAAGGCAAAAACGTCATCCTTGGGCACCCTTATGGATGCCGTGAACGCGGTGCTTCCGCATGTTGTGACGTCTGTGGACGTGGAGGACATGCTTCCCATGCTTGGAATGGTCGGTGACTTTAAAGTGACGGTCAGCGACGGCTTCCCTTTCCGGGATATGCTAAACGGCGGACCGGTCAGAACCGAAGGAGAGTGCATTGTGCCGATTTCACTGGAGGATAATGCAGTGAGGCTTCACGAGCTGCTCTTTCCGGGCGAGGAATATGAGCCCTCCGAGGAACTGAAAAGCTACAGTAAAATTGTGGAGGAGGACACTAAGGATTATCTGAGGTATTAAGATTTATTGAAGAATGTGTTGACAGGAAACTGTCAGATAGGCTATAATAGCATTCGGTGGTTGTAAATGACCACCATAAAGGGGCATAGTTCAAAGGTAGAACAGCGGTCTCCAAAACCGTCGATGTGGGTTCGATTCCTACTGCCCCTGTTCGATAGAGGAGATTACAGAGTGTTAGAAACCTTGGTTTTTTAACGCTCTTTTTTTCTATAGGAAATTTTGTCAAAAAGCAGAAAATTGCGAAGTGATTATCTGGCAGATAATTGCAAAGCAATTTTCTGCTAGGTAAGCAGATCAGAGGGGAATGAATCTATGAGATATGACGCATTTATCAGTTACCGTCATGCGGAGCTGGATCTGTATATTGCCAAGAAGCTGCATAAGGGACTTGAAACCTTCAAAGTACCCAGGGCGGCAACCGGAAAGTCCGGCAAAAAGAATATTAAACGGGTGTTTCGCGATCAGGAGGAACTTCCCATCGGAAGCGACCTTGGGGATAATATTGAGACTGCGCTTGCGCAGTCGGAGTTTTTGATTGTGATCTGTTCGCCGAGGACGCCGGAATCTTACTGGGTTCAGAAAGAAATTGAAACCTTTATGAAACTGCATGACAGGGAGCATGTGCTGGCGGTGCTGATAGAGGGTGAACCGGCGGAATCCTTCCCAGCCCAGATCCTCGCGGATGATGAGGGCAATCCGGTAGAACCGCTGGCGGCAGATGTGAGGGGCAAATCCAGACATGAGATTAACAAAAAGCTGAAATCGGAAATCGTTCGTCTTGCAGCGCCGCTTCTTGGCTGTAGTTATGATGACTTGAGACAAAGGCACAGAGAGCGCAAAATAAAGCGCGTGGCAGCAGTGCTTACAGCGGTAACGGCAGGGGCTGTTCTGTTTGGAATATACAGTGCCTATAATGCCGCAATGATTAAGCAGAACTATGAGGGAAAGCAGCGGAATCAGTCCAAGTATCTGGCGGATACCTCTCTTAGCCTGCTGGAAGCAGGCGACCGCAGGGCGGCAGTGCTGGTGGCGCAGGCGGCTCTGCCGGGAAAGGATGACGACAAGCCTTATGTGGCGGAGGCACAGTATGCCCTAAGCCAAGCGCTTTATTGTTACGACACAGGACAGGATATGAAAGTGGATCGGCTCTTACAGCATGAACAGCCTGTCAATGATTTTTGGCTTAGCAAAGATGCATCGATGGCGCTTGCCGTCGATCAGGAAAGTAATGTGTATGTATGGGATGTGCCAAAGGGGAAGAAGCTTTTGCAGATTGCGCCTGCTGTGAATGAATATGGGAGTCTGAATGAGGTAAAAGGGGCTGTCGTCTGTGAGGATAAGATTGTCTTATGTGAGCGGGATGATCTGCGCGCCGTTTCCCTTGACGGGACGGAATTGTGGTACGTGGAAGCCCCGGAAATGATATCATACTGCAAACTGGATGAAGAGACCATGCAGGCGGTCTGCGTGGGAAGCAGTCAGGTGAATTTTTATGATATGACCAGCGGAGAATTGCTCGGCAGTATGGTGAATAACCAAGAGACAGCGTATTCTTCCGCAATGGCATTTGATAAGAAGCATACAAGATTTGCAATCTCCCACACGGCTTCCGTAGAAAAAGGGACAGGCTGTGTCAGCATATATGATTTTAAAACTCGAAAAATAACGAATGTGGAAACCATAGCAGATTATGTCAGCGAAATTGCTTTCACCGCGGACGGTCAGCTGGCGGCGGTTTCCATGAGAAGCAGTGACTTGTCCGATTACAGCTGGGATTCGGCAGAGGGATACCTTGAAAAGATTGATTGTCAGTCTGGAGAGGCACTATGGCAGAGCGCCTATGAATATCAGATTGCAGGATATGAAGCGGCAGAGGCACAGCTCAAGACCAGATCTTACATAGAAGCGGAAACAGGGAAGAGCCATGACGAAGTTCTGATGTCGATAGATAATGCGGTCTATACATGGGATAACGCAGACGGCGGTTTGATTGCACAGGTGCGGACAGATGACGGCATTGTCCGGTTTCTTGCAGCGGATAACAATGGATTTGCCTTTTTGGCGGAAAGCAATGGAACGGTTGATATTGTGGATATGACGGAAGGTTTCCGATTTTCGGAATCAGCAATCCATACAAACGTCAATCTCAGGGACATGTCTATTCAAAACGGTGTGCTGGCAGTGAGCGCGTATGCTTCGCCTGATATTAAGATTTTTAAGTATCATGAGAATGACAGTAAAATAGAACTGGAAAAGTATCCTGCCGGGGTCAAAAGCGTACAGTATTCTCCTTCGGAAACATATTATGCGGTGAATGCTTATGATTCTGACTTGAAGGTATCGGTATTCTTTTATCGAACAGAGGACAATGCCCTTGCGGATAAGTGGATTAACGAAGAGGGAAGGCTTGTGGAGGAGTGCTGTTTTGTGGACGATGCGGTTTATATGGCGGTATGTTCCGACGGGAGTATGTATTTTTATGATATAGAGTCAGGAGAACAAGAAACATTAAATTTATTCTCAGGCGATACGGATGCAGAGTATTTTTTGGATAAAAGAAATTCTCGCGTTTTTTTATTTGACGGAAGAAAGTATATGACTGTTGACCTGAAACAAAGAAAAGTAATAGCGGAAGGCGGGGCGGAGCTGATAGAGGATCAAGGGTATCAGGAGGTAAACAGCGGCTCTGTCAAAACAGCATTTGCCGTCAGCGGTGATGGAGCTTTGCTGGCGGTCTGCTGTCAGGATAATATGCTTCGGGTTCTGAATCTGGAAAACATGGAGACAACAGCGGAAATCCCCTTTACGGGGGTGAGGCGCAGAATGATTAAATTTTCGGAGGACTGCAGGCAGATTATGATGCAGGGAGACGATTACTATTTCCGGGCATATGATCTGGAAAAGAAGGAATTTGTCCATGTCTCCATCGACCAGTATAACGAGATTAAGGAAGTATTGACTGACGGGAGAGAGGGCACAATCACCCTGATTACAACTGCAGATATGATTATTTTGAACGGAGAGGACTATGAAAGGATTGCACAGATTGACGGAGGAGCGGCATATCTGCCGGAGCATGCACGGATTTTGTGCAGTTACGGCGGACAAATGTATCAGTTTCCCTATATGACCCTTGACATGCTGCGGGAGGAAGCCTGGGTTCAGTTTGAGGGAGAGAAGCTGACAGATTTAGAAAAGACGCGGTTTCATGTAGAGTGACAAAAGGAAGGAGACGGTTATGAGATTAAAAGATTTGCTGGAATACAATGATATTGTGGTGCAGTGTCATGACAATCCGGATGCGGATGCCATAGCAAGCGGTTTCGGCGTGTACACTTACTTAAAAGAAAAAGGAAAAAAGGTCAGGCTTGTCTACGGCGGAAGATATATGATCCAAAAAAGCAATCTGGTTCTGATGGTTTCCACGTTGCAGATTCCCATAGAGTACGTGGAGGAGATGGATGAGCCGGAACTACTGGTGACGGTGGACTGCCAGTATGGGGAAGGAAATGTGACTCGTTTTCAGGCGGGGCAGATTGCCGTGATTGACCATCATCAAGTGTCCGGACAGCTCCCTGAGCTGAATGAAGTGAGAAGCAATCTGGGAGCCTGTGCAACCGTGGTGCGGGAGCTTTTGCAGGCAGAAGGGATTGACATCAACGACAACAAAAAGCTGTCTACCGCACTTTATTATGGATTGATGACGGATACCAACAATTTTACGGAGATTTATCATCCGCTGGACAAGGATTTACAGGATGATGCCGTTTTTGAGAGAAGCACCATTGTAAGATTCCGAAATGCAAATCTGTCCCTGGAGGAGCTGGAAATTGCCGGGATGGCACTTCTCGGCTACGACTACAACGAGACTTACCGATATGCAGTGGTGGAAGCAAAGCCCTGTGACCCCAATATTCTTGGCATGATCAGTGATTTAATGCTGGAAGTGGACACCGTGGATACTTGTCTGGTGTACAGCGTGCTTCCTTTTGGGGTGAAAATATCGGTGCGCAGCTGCGTGAAGGAGGTTCGTGCCAGCGAACTGGCTGAATTTATTACCGAAGAGATTGGTTCCGGAGGCGGACACTTAGAGAAGGCGGGAGGCTTTATCCAAAAAGAGCTTTTGGACAGGGCATATGAAAAGTATCACAGAGAAAAGGACGTGAGGAGCTTTTTGAAATGGCGGATGGATGATTATTTTGACGACATTCAGATTATCCACGCAAGAGAGCATGAAATTGATTTGACCGGAATGGAAATATATCGGAAGAGGAGGCTTCCGTTAGGGTTTGTAAAGGCGGCGGAAATCTTTGAGCCGGGCGTAACCGTCTGTGTGCGTACCTTAGAAGGCGATCTGGATGTGCAGATTCAGGAGGACACCTATATTATGATTGGGGTAAAGGGCGAGGTTTACCCCAACAAAAAGGAAAAGTTTGAGCGCAGTTATCAGGTTTTGGAGGAGCCTTATCAATTTGAGGGCGAATATGCGCCCACGGTCAAGGACGTAGCAGAGGGAAAGAATATTTCACTGGTTCCTTATGCAAGAACCTGCATTCCCACGGGAGAAAGCTATATCTACACCCGGAAGCTTGACCACAGGGTTAAAGTATTTTCCGAGTGGGATGAGGAGAAGTATATGCTGGGACGGGAAGGCGACTTTCTGACAGTCCGCAAGGATGACCTTCACGATATATATGTGATTGAAAAGGATATTTTTGCAAGAACCTATGAAAAAGTATAAAACAAAAAGCCTTGAGGGTTTCTCAAGGCTTTTTGCTTGTGTAAAAGGGGAATTCTTCCGGAATTAAAATTACCTTCGAGCCGAGTCCGTTCCCGACTCTGTTATTATTATATGGTTTTAATCGACAGAAATCTATAAATATTTTGCTAAGTTATAACAGAATATTTGCAAATTCTATTTTTCTTTTCCCTTTTTGCCTACCATAGTGAAACAAATGATGGCGGCGATAATGTAAAGAACGATTGTCACGTACAAAACAGTTTGATAACCGGTAGGATTTACAAGAATCGTCTCTACGCTTCCGTCTGAAAGCTCGTGGGCAAGTTCAATCTCCTGTCCGAAATGCTTTACGATGAAAGCTGCCATCTGATTGCCGGTAAGACCTGCAAAAGCCCATGCGGAAAGCGTGATTCCGTGGATGGCGCTGATGTTCTTCATGCCGTAGTGGTCGGAAAGGAGCGTGGGAACATTGCTAAAGCCTCCGCCGTATCCTGCGTTTACTACGAATAAGAGAATCAATACCAGAATCATAATAACAGTGTTTTGTCCCATGTTTGTAATTCCCTGTGTAAGAATTACCAAAGCGGTAGCGGCAATGGACAAAACAAAGATAATCTTATAGATGGTGTTTCTGTCCTTAAAGGTATCCGCCCAGGCGGAGAAGCCGAGACGTCCGCCGGCGTTGAAGATGGCGGTTACGGAGGAAAGAACGCCTACCATGCCTACCAGCCCGATACACTTGATGATCATCTTTTCCTGGGAGATCAGTGCAAGACCGCAGGTGATGTTAATATAGAACATCAGCCAGATACCGATGAAGGTAACCGGTTTTTCTTTGATGACATCGATCGCCCGCGCTCCCTTTTCGGTGGAAGAAGGCTCATGCCATCCTTCCGGTTTGGCAAGAAGAAGATGTCCCACAAACATCATTACAAAGTATACCACCGCAAGAATCAGGAACATCTTGTAAATACCGCCGTCTCCTAAGGAATTAAGGAGTGACTGCATGATAGGGCTTGCAATGGCTTTCGCGGCGCCGAAACCTGCAACGGCAAGCCCGGTAGCAAGACCTTTGCGGTCTTCAAACCAGAGCATTAAGGTCTTGACAGGGGAGAGGTAACCGGTTCCAAGACCGATTCCCATGATAAAGCCATAGCATACATAAATGCCGATCAGTGCAAGAGCGCTTCCCTTGTGTGCCCCGCCGTACCAGATAAATAATCCGGTGCCTGCCATGCCGAGGGCAAAACAGATGCTGGCAATCAGAGAAGATTTATGAATATCTTTTTCTACGATATTACCAAGGAAAGCGGCAGACATTCCGAGGAAGAAAATAGCAAAGCTGAAGGCCCACTCAGTCGCTCCCTTGGAGAAGCCGATGTAATCAGCGATTTCCTGACTGAAAATGGACCAGCAGTAAACTGTACCAATACTGCAGTGAAGTAATAGTGCGGGTATTGCAGCTCGTACCCATTTGTTCTTTGATAGATTTTTCATGATGCAACTCACTTTCTTATAGTTAACGACATTAATAATTGCCATTTCGGCCTTGTAAAAGCTTGCACATATGGCTTTTGCAAGAGCCGAAATGAGCAATTAGTTATGTCGTTTACTATATGTTAATAATTTTGTATAAAACGCTTAAATATTATTATAACGTAGCCAATGATTTTTTCCAAGTAAAAAATAGGCTCATTGACTATATTATTAAAAGAATATATAATAAATCTTATTGATTAGCGAAGATTGTGCGTCAAAAGGATTCATTCTTTTAAAAATTGTGGATATGATAAACGCAGGAAGATAAAAGAGTGTCTAAGGGTGTAATTTTATGACGGAAGAAAAAAACACAAACCAGTCAAAAAGTGAAATTGTATTTGATGACGGGAGAATTGAAGAGATCAGGGAATTTCAAAGTCCTGAGCAGTTGTACGGGGACTTGATTCTGCGCGTCCAGAAATATCATCCATCCGATGATATTACCTTAATTGAAAAGGCTTATCAGGTGGCGTCCCGCGCTCACGAAAATCAAGTGCGCAAGTCGGGGGAACCTTATATTATCCATCCGCTCTGCGTTGGAATTATTCTTGCCGATCTGGAAATGGATAAGGAGACTATCGCGGCAGGGCTTCTCCATGATGTGGTGGAGGATACGATTCTGACAGCGGATGAGATTAAGGAACAGTTTGGAGCTGACGTGGAGCTTTTGGTGGACGGCGTGACCAAACTGCAGCATCTGCACTTTTCGGACGGAAGCGGGGACAAACCGGACCGGTTTGAAATGCAGGCGGAAAACTTACGCAAAATGTTTCTTGCCATGGCGAAGGATATCCGGGTCATCATTATTAAACTGGCAGACCGGCTGCATAACATGCGCACTTTGAAATATCAGAAGCCGGAAAGCCAGCTTAGAATTGCACGGGAGACCATGGAAATCTACGCGCCTATTGCCCAGAGGCTGGGAATTTCCAAGATTAAGGTGGAGTTAGATGACCTGTCCCTGAAATACTTGGAACCGGAGGCGTACTACGATCTGGTTGACAAGATTGCCGTGCGCAAAAGCGTCCGCGAAAAATATATCCAGAACATCGTTGACGAGGTCAGCGTGCACATCAGCAATGCCGGAATTAAGGCACAGATTGACGGACGGGTGAAACATTTTTTCAGTATTTATAAGAAGATGGTGAATCAGAATAAGACCATCGATCAGATTTACGATTTGTTTGCCGTGCGGATTATTGTGGATACCGTAAAGGACTGCTATGCGGCGCTGGGCGTGATTCATGAGATGTACAAACCTATCCCCGGGCGTTTTAAGGATTACATTGCAATGCCCAAGGCAAATATGTATCAGTCCCTGCACACCACCTTAATCGGAGGCAGCGGCCAGCCTTTTGAAATACAGATTCGTACCTACGAGATGCATAAGGCGGCGGAATATGGGATTGCAGCCCACTGGAAATATAAAGAAGCTTCCGACGGCAAAAAGGTGGAAGGCTCCGAGGAAGAGAAGCTGGCTTGGCTCAGACAGATTTTGGAATGGCAGAGGGATATGTCCGATAATAAGGAATTTATGAATCTGCTTAAGAGCGATTTGGATTTGTTCTCCGACAGCGTGTACTGCTTTACCCCTACCGGGGAGGTCAAAAACCTTCCGGCAGGCTCCACGCCCATTGATTTTGCCTACTGCATTCACAGTGCCGTGGGAAATAAGATGATCGGGGCAAGAGTCAACGGCAAGCTTGTGACTATCGACTATGAAATCAAAAACGGCGACCGGATTGAGATCATGACATCCCAAAATTCCAAGGGCCCCAGCCGGGACTGGCTGAACGTAGTCAAGAGCACGCAGGCAAAAAGTAAGATTAATCAGTGGTTTAAAAATGAATATAAAGAAGAAAATATAGTAAAAGGAAAAGACCTGCTCAGCAATTACTGCCGCGCAAAGGGTATCAATATGCCGGATCTGATGAAACCGGAATACATGGATGTGATTATGCGCAAGTACGGTTTTCGGGATTGGAATTCGGTTTTGGCGGCGGTAGGGCACGGCGGACTTAAAGAAGGCCAGATCATCAATAAGATGATGGAGCACTACACCAAAGACAACCAGAAGGAGCTCACCAACGAGGAAGTTCTGGCGGCAGTTGCAGAGGGAGAGCTGAACAAAAAGCCAGTCAGGATTCGGTCGAAGAGCGGAATCGTGGTGAAAGGAATACACGATTTGGCGGTTCGCTTTTCCAAGTGCTGTTCTCCGGTTCCCGGCGATGAGATTGTAGGATTTGTCACCAGAGGAAGAGGGGTTTCCATTCACAGAACAGACTGTGTTAATATGCTGAATCTTCCTGAAATGGAAAGAGACCGCCTCATTGACGCCGAGTGGGAAGGAAATACAGAAGGAGATAACGGAGAGAAATATCTTGCGGAGATTAAAATCTACGCCAATAACAGAAACGGTCTGCTGGCGGATATTTCCAGAGCTCTCACGGAAAAGGATATCGATATTCTTTCCATGAATACAAGGGCAAATAAGCAGGGACTTGCAACGATGTCAGTATCGTTTGAGATCAGCAACAGGGATGAACTGATCCGCATTATTGACAAGATCAGGTCGATAGACAGCGTGATTGATATTGAGAGAACTACAAGCTGATAAACAAGAGATTCGTGTGAATTTTCATATGTGAATTTTTTACATGGGAAAATTCACATGTAAATTTGTGCCTGCGGCTCAAAGCCCGCAGGCTGTGGAAAGGGCATGGTACTAATATGAGTGGATTAAAAATCGGACGGATTGTTCTTGGAATGTGCCAGACAAACTGCTACTTTGTCTATCAGGAGGGATGCAGTCAGGTGATTGTTTTTGACCCGGCAGATAAAGGAGATTATATTTTTAACGGGCTGAAAGGAAAAGGCTTTACGGTGGAGGCAATTCTTTTAACTCACGGTCATTTTGACCATATCTGGGGCGTGGAACAGCTTAAGGAGCTGTCCGGCGCAAAGGTTTACGCCTATGAGGGGGAAAGGGAGCTCTGCGAAGACGCTTCCCTAAATGTGTCAAAGGGAGCCGGAAGAGCCTGCACCGTAAAAGCGGATGAATATATTAAGGATGGAGAAGAAATCACGGCGGCGGGAATTTCCTGCAGGCTGATTGCAACTCCGGGACACACGGCGGGGAGCTGCTGCTATTATTTTGAGGATGATAAAATCTTGATCAGCGGGGATACTTTATTTCAGGAGTCAGTGGGAAGAACCGACCTGCCTACCGGAAGCATGAGTACGCTGGTGCGCTCCATCAAGGAGAAACTGCTCCCTCTGCCGGATGAGGTAAAGGTCTATCCGGGGCATGGGGAGTCCACCACCATCGGAGATGAGAAAAAGTACAATCCGTTTTTGTAGAAAGGGGACAGAGATGAAAAAAGAAAAATTGATAATGGGAGCGCTGCTGGGAGTATTGGTATCCGGCATGCTCTTTGGATGTGGAAATAAAGAGGAAGAGACAAATCCGGAGCCGGATGCGGCAGTGGAAGAAGCGCAGACGCCCACGCCTGCGCCCTCCCCGGAAGCGGAGCCGGAGGGCTTTCCGGTAATCGGAGAGCGGGAAGAAAAGAACGGGCAGATTCAAAGTTATCTTACCGGTGAATGGAAGGACACGAAGGCGGCGGAGCGCAGGCCCATTGCGGTCATGATACCCAACAATGCGCCTGCTATGCCTCAATACGGGATTTCCAAGGCAAGCATCATATACGAAGCTCCGGTAGAAGGGCGTATTACCAGATTGATGGCGGTTTTTGAAGATTTTGATGATTTGGACAGAATCGGACCGGTTCGTTCCAGCAGGGATTATTTTGTCTATGTAGCTATGGGTTACGAGGCAATTTATTGTAATTGGGGACTGGCAAGACCCTATGTGGAAGAGCTGATCAACCGGGATACCGTGCAGAATATCAGTGCCGGCGTGGCAGGAATTTATAACCCTGCCAACAATGCCTTTGCCAGAGTGAACAGACCCGGATATGCAGACGAGTTCCGCGGATACCTGTTCATAGAGGGAATGTTAAAGGATGCGGAGAGCCTGGGATATGATTGGGAATATGACGATGCTTATGTGCCGCCCTTTACCTTTGCGGCGGATGGAGCAAAGGCACAGGACAATTATGCGGATAACGAAGAGGCATCCGCTATATATCCGGGCGGAACGGAAGGAAACAAGGGCGGTTACGGCGCCTACAACCCGCATTTTGAATACAATGAGCAGGATGGCTTGTATTACCGCTTCCAAGACGGCGAAAAGCAGATTGACGAGCTGGATGGCAGCCAGCTTGCGGCCGCCAACGTAGTGTTTCAATATTGTCACGGGGAAGTCCGCGATGACCATGACTATCTGGCGTTCGGCGTGCATGGAGAGGGCGATGCCATTGTATTTACCGGCGGAAAGGTAATCAAAGGAACTTGGAAACGCTATGACGGCGATGCAACTCCGGCTAAGTTTTATGATGAGAACGGGGATGAGATTATCTTTAATCAGGGCAAAACATGGGTCTGCAATATTTGGAAAGAATACAGTGAATTTGTGGAATATAAATGATCGTGAAACACCTGTGGTTTACAACTGCAGGTGTTTTGTGTATAATGGTTTTGTTGCACATTGATAACTAAATAGGGCAGCATTGTCATTGTTTCCTGATTCTAGCGCCATGGCCTGACCAAGGTGAATATGTAAATGAGTTTTGTCTGAGTAATTCATCAAGGACAGGTTGACGAGGAAAAGAGTGATCGAAAATTCGGCGGATGCTCTTTCGTACGCCTCCGGTGCGAGATGTACCGGCAAATATGCGGGTAACTGCAAAACAAATACGGTACAGCGGAGGGAGTCAACCGGCAGCGGTGTGACATATTAATACTATAGAATATAGATTTTCGGGCGCAGGCCCGGATCGGAATAGAAAGATGAGGGAAACAATTTATGTGTGGAATTATTGGATATACAGGAAAAAGTGATGCAAAAGAGATTATGCTGGATGCGCTGGAGCTTTTGGAGTACAGAGGATACGACAGCGCGGGCATAGCGCTTCTTGACGGAGAGGGCGCGCGCATCTGTAAGCGTGCAGGACGGGTAAAGGATCTGCGGGATTTGTGTGCGCGGGAGAACCCGAAAGGCAGCTGTGGAATCGGTCATACAAGATGGGCAACCCACGGCGGAGTGTGTGATGAGAATGCGCATCCCCATAAGTTTGGCAGAATCACGCTGATACATAACGGGATTATTGAAAATTACAGAGAACTCACGGAAAAGTACGGACTGGAAGGAAAGCTTGCGTCAGAGACGGACAGCGAAGTGGTTGCGGCTGTATTGGAGCATTTTTATAACGGAGATCCCTATTCCGCAATCCGAAGAACCGTACTGAAGCTGAAAGGGACGTTTGCCCTTGCGATGATGTTTGACGATCAGCCCGGCAAGATTTATGCGGTCCGCAATGTCAGCCCCATTGTGGCGGCGGCAACCAAGGATGGAGCGATTCTCTCTTCGGATGTGGCGGCGATTGTCCCGTTTACCACGGACTATTTTGTAATGCCGGAATTTCATGTGGTGTGCCTGTCGGCGGATGGAATTGAAATGTTTGATTTGTCCGGCGATAAGGCGGAAATCGAATGGCTGAAGGTGGATTGGGATGTCAGCCGCAGCAGTAAGGGCGGGTATCCGTTCTTTATGGAAAAGGAAATCATGGAACAGCCTCAGGTGATAGGCGATACCATTCTGCCGAGAATCAAAGACGGGAAGCCGGACTTTTCGGAGGAAGGGATTCCGGATCAAATCTTGGCGGATTGCAAACGAATCTGCGTGATTGCCTGCGGAACGGCTATGCATGCCGGACTGGTGGGCAAGAGCCTTATTCAGGCAATGATAGGGATTCATGTGGACGTAGTTATGGCGTCTGAATTTATGTACAATGACCCGGTGGTGGATAAAGAGACACTGGTCATTGCCATTTCCCAGTCAGGAGAGACCATTGATACCTTGGAGGCACTCAAGTTTGCCAGAAAATGCGGCTCTCCCAGCATCTCTATCGTGAATGTGAAAGGAGCGTCCATAGCACGTGCCAGCGAGTATGCGGTTTATACCAACGCGGGACCTGAAATTGCAGTGGCATCCACAAAGGCATATACGACGCAGTTAGCAGTACTGTATCTGATTACGGCAAGAATGGCGATGGCAAGAGGGCTTTGGAGTGATGAGGAGCTTTCCGATTATATCAAAGAGCTTTCCCGGGTTCCTGATGTGATGGGAGAAATTTTATCCCAAAAGGAAGAGATTCACCGTCTGGCAGGAACCATCTTAAACGCGAAGGATGTGTTTATGATTGGAAGAGGACTGGATTATTCTATTTTGCTGGAAGGATCCTTAAAGCTTAAGGAAGTGTCCTATATCCATTCTGAGGCGTATGCATCCGGAGAATTAAAGCACGGAACGATAGCACTGATCACAGAAGACACGCCGGTGGTGGCAGTGGTAACACAGGATAAGCTGAAAAGCAAGGAATTGTCCAATATCCGGGAGGTACAGTCAAGGGGAGCCAGAGTGCTTCTTTTGATCAAAGAGAACGAAGAGCTTGAAGATGATGAGCGGTTTGCAAATGTGTTTCGGCTTCCGGTGATGGCGGATCCCTTTATGGTGATGCCTGCTTCGGTGGTGCTTCAACTGATTGCTTATTTTGTGTCGCTGGATAAAGGGCTGGATGTGGATAAACCGAGAAATCTTGCAAAAGTAGTAACGGTAGAGTAAACAAAATCAGTAAAGAGTCGTTAACTATATAATGAAAGATAAAGGAAACAATGGCAGATGAAGAAAGACGATTTGATTGTGGTCACGGTAAACAGCGCCGGTTTTGAGTACGATATTCATTCACTGGTAAAGGCATTTTATCCGGCGTGCGATGTGAAGGTGACCGCAGAAGAAAGCGAAGACAGTTCAGGCTCGGGACTTCCGGATCTGAATATTCTATTTGAAAAAGAAGCTATTCTGATTTCTCTTAACGGCGGAGAAGAAGGGATGGCTTCTTTTGCTGCGAAAAAGGTGGAAATTGCGGAGGATATGCAAAGAGCGGAAGTGAAAAACCGCCTAAAGCAGTTGATTTATACAGTGCTTGCGGAGCATACGGGAAGACACCTTCCCTGGGGAACGCTTACCGGAATCCGCCCCACCAAGATTCCCATGACCATGCTGGAAGAGGGCGCCTCGGATGAGGATATTCTTGCCTATATGCAGAAGACCTATTTTGCAGGAGAAGAAAAGAGCGCACTTGCGCTGGAAATTGCCAAAAGAGAGAAAGCGCTTTTGGATACCCTGCACTATGAAAACGGATACAGCCTTTACATAGGGATTCCCTTTTGCCCGAGTACCTGCCTCTACTGCTCCTTTACCTCCTATCCTGTCATTTCTTGGAAAAAGAGAATCGGAGAGTACTTGGAAGCGTTGGAAAAGGAAATTGATTTTGTGGCTGAGTGTTATCGGGATAAGGTGCTGGACACCGTTTACATCGGGGGAGGCACGCCTACTGCTTTGGAGGCGGATGAACTGGAAAGACTTCTTCGGAAGATACGGGAAACACTGGATTTGTCCCATTTGAAGGAGCTGACTGTGGAGGCAGGACGCGCGGACAGCATAACAATGGACAAATTAAAGATATTAAAGAAATACGGTGTAAATAGGATTTCCATAAACCCACAGACCATGAAGCAGGAGACTTTGGATTTAATTGGAAGAAAGCATACTGTAAATCAGGTAAAAGAAGCTTTTCAGATGGCAAGAGAAGCCGGGTTTACCAACATCAATATGGATTTAATCCTAGGCCTTCCAGGCGAAGAGGCAGTTGATGTGAGAAATACCATAGAACAAGTGGGGGAGCTTAAACCGGACAGTCTTACGGTACATTCCCTTGCAATTAAGCGGGCTTCCAAGTTAAGCCAGTGGATACAGGAAAATGGAATCAGCACCCTTCGTAATACAGATGAAACCATGCGGATTGCCGGAGAAGGGGCAAGAAAAATGGGGATGGAGCCTTATTACCTGTACCGTCAAAAAAACATGTCCGGGAATTTTGAAAATGTGGGATATGCGAAGGAAGGGTGCTTTGGAATTTACAATATTTTGATTATGGAGGAGAAGCAGTCTATCGTGGCATTGGGGGCGGGAAGCATCTCAAAGAGGGTATATCCGGACGGGCGGATTGAGCGGTGTGATAATGTGAAAGATGTTGCGCTTTATATTGAGAAAATTGATGAGATGATTGAGAGAAAGCGTGTGTTACTAAGTGATTAACAATTATTGGAACAAACCAGATATTGGCAAAGCAAAGGGAAAGACGGAAACGCTTTAGACATAAAAATCTTAAAAAATTTGTTGTAATAACCGCCATAAGATAATAAAATGTAATTAGTAAAGTATGTGTGAATGAAGAAAACGCCATACTATGATTTGCAGGCAAATCATAGTCATGTACTAATAAAGGAGGTGTTTCTTATGGCAACTTCAAGCATCACGAAAAATTTTGTTATATCA
>JAMPGL010000014.1 GCA_023663945.1 Lachnospiraceae bacterium
AGTCGTCAAGGTCATGCAAGCATGACTTTGACTCGTTGCTCGCGGGAATAAACTTACTATACAATGTAACTGTTAGTTACTGAAAAAAGGGTGATTCATTAACATTTACAGAAAAATAAGATTTTCTTATGAAAAACGGACTAAGCAAACAATCAGAACGACGGATAAAACGAAATGGAAAAATAATCAACCCAGCATTTAAAGAACAGAGGTGAGAAAAACGATTGACATTGACAATCTAAGGGAATACTATGACCAGCACAAGGTCTTTATGAGTGAATACGCTTCTAACAGATGCCTGCAGCGCGGCATTACGCAAAAAGATGTGAAGGAGAAGAAAAGAGATGATTAATTGCCTGTCCTGCAAAAGCGGTGAAATGGTTGAGTCAACCACTACTTACACTGCTGTTTTGAAAAATTGCATTTTGATTATTAAAAATGTTCCCTGCGTGGAATGCAAGCAATGCGGTGATGTTCTTTACAATACCGACATCCTTGAAAAGATTGACCACATTGCCGCTATGGCGGAGGAAATGGCAAGTGAAGTTTCTATCATTGACTACACAAAAGTTGCCTAAGCAACCAACCAGCTGTGCTATAATAATTCCTAAGCAAGCATTATTATAGCACGAGCCTCACATTTTGAAAGGGCTTGTTTATTCTACCGCAAACTTCGGTTCCACATACTTCCCATTCCTGCTGACTCCAAAATGCAAATGCGCACCTGTGGATTTCCCGGTATTTCCCACCGTGGCAATCTGTTCTCCGCGCTTCACCTTCTTTCCCTCCTCCGTCAAAATATCCCGACAATGGAAGTAGTAAGTAGCAGAACCATTTTCATGGAGGAGAATCACATAGTTTCCGCAGTCAGCGTCAAACCCGGTTTTGACTGTCGTTCCGTCTGCCGCCGCCACAACCGGCGTTCCCTCCTCCGCGGCAAAGTCAACCCCCAAGTGAAACACCACATCCCCGTTTGGACGAACCGGATGAACCCTGCTTCCATAGCCGTCGCTGATTCTGTCCGCCTCCACCGGATAGGAAAACAAAATCTCTACATCGTTGAACGCATCACCTACCTGCGGCAGATTCAAAACTTCAAATTGATCCCTGACCCGGTCCGGATTGTAATTCATGATTGTTTCCTGTTCTTCCGTCTCATCTGAATAAATATAGGTATGCTCCTCCAGATAATCTTCGTCTGAGAAATAAAAATACTCCTTAATATCCGGCAGGCTGAATGTCCCCTTCTCTTCCGCTCCATCACCGTCATCTGCACTTTCTGCTTCCGGCTCTGACGATTGCATCTCCGATTCGGACGGCTTCTCCGGCTCTGTTAAATCCTCCGGATCCGTCAATTTCTCCGGTTCCGCTGTTTTCTCCGATTCCAATGGCTTCTCCGATCCCAATGATTTTTCAGGCTCCGCCTGCTCTCCGGATTCTGCCTCCGCCATATTCTCCGCCTGCGCATGCAGAGCTTCCTCTCCTTCGACAAGCACTGCCTCTTCCGGCTCCTGCCCCTGAACCTCCGTCCGATTTACAAGCAGCAAAACCGCTGTTCCCAAAATCACTGCCGCTGCCGCAATGCTTACGCCGATTCCCGCTTTTTTCATCTTTATCACTCCTTTAATCCTGCTCTTCACATTATTTTTGCCAAATGCAATGGGACAGGCTGTGCCCTCTCTCCTGTCCTGAGACAGCCCCAGCAGGGTGTTTGCATAATCCTTCCGCCTGTCGTATCCAATCTTTTTGAGCACCGCCTCGTCACAGGATGCCTCCATATCTTTTTCCATCAGGAAAAAGGAAACCCACGCCAAGGGATTAAACCAGTGGACGCAGCACGTCAGAAAAGCAATCGGTTTTATAAGATAATCACGCCGTTTTATATGGATATTTTCATGCTCTAAGACCATTTGCTTCTGCATCTGGTCAAGCCCCTCCGGAAGATAAACCGCAGGATGCAGGATTCCTGCCACAAAAGGAACAGTCACTTCTTTCTCTTCCATGTTGTGCACAAAAATCCAGTACCGCACGCCTGCCCAAAGAATAAGCCCCAGCGCTCCCAAAATCCAAATCCACCCTATGACCGGCAGAAATTTGTCCAATCCCTCGGCAGGATATGCCGTCTCGATAATCTTTTCGGACGGATAATGATAAATGACCACATCTTCATATTTATCCATAAACGCTGCGCCGTCGGCTCCCACATTGGAATCCGTGCCTGCCGCAAAGCCGCCCTGTGCTTTCTCCCCGGATATGCCCTGATCTGCCCCACTGACTTCCTCCGGCAGATAAATATGCTCTACTGTTCTTGATTCCCTTCCCTGCAGCCAAATCTCCGGTATCAGTCCAAACCCCGCCTCCGGCAAAACCGGGCACACCAGCCGGATAAAAACTACCGCCCACAAAAGATAGGAAAACAGCCTAGGCGCCCGTCTAATCAATAACCGCACCGCAATCACTGCCACAATGCAAAAAGAAGCCGAAATACTCATATTTAATACTGTCAAAAATAATCTGTCCATTTTAATACCCTTGCCCTCGTTTTCATGTGCTGTCCTGTCAGGTGTTCTCATCAATAAATTTCTGCATCTCCTCCGCTTCCCTGGGCGAAAGCTTTTTGCCCCCGCAAAACGCAGTGAGAAATCGGGGCAGGGAGCCCCCAAACACATCGTCTATGTACCTTCTGCTCTGCATTCCATAAAATTCCTCTCTGGAAAGCTTGGCGCTCACCACTGCATTTTCATTGCAGAAAATCCCCTTTTCACATAACTTTTTTAATACGGTGTATGTGGTTGACTTCTTCCAGTTCATTTCCTTTTCACATATTTTCACCAATTCCGGCGAGGAAACCGGTTCCTTCGACCAGATAATATCCGCAAATTTTGCCTCTGCTTCTGCAAGCCTATAGTCTTTCATTTCAATCCCTCCTCCGGTCTATTTATTATAGACTGCCGTTTCTTATAGTCTATAGTGAATAGACCAGTTTGTCAATCCCTAATATTCTATAAAATGTAGTAAACGATATAGTCAAATACCTAAACCAGTCTTAGCTGGTTCTAAGCATGACTTTGACTCGTTGCTCGCGGGAATAAATGCCGTCAATTTCACATTTTATAAAGTTCGTACGCAAAAATGTGTCCTTGTTTAGAAAGTTCGTACATAAAATTGTGTTATCATTCAGTAAATATTGGATTCTCTTATATATTGCCTGCACAGACAACAGTGCCAGTCACGCAGATTCATTTTAACGCACAAAGAGGCTGCCGCATTAAGACCGTGATAGGATCACGGAGTCATACAATATATATAGTTAACGACATTAATAATTGCCATTTCGGCCTTGTAAAAGCTTGCACATATGGCTTTTGCAAGAGCCGGAATGCGCAATTAGTTATGTCGTTTACTATAGTTGACTACATTCTGTAAAATGCCCATATATTGTATGCGCTTTGCTTATTGCGACAGCCCTTTACTCTTTATCTTATTTAATTAAATCTATTTCCCTGCTTATAAATACTTCTTAAGTGCATCAACCTTGTCCAGCTTCTCCCAAGGAAGGTCAAGGTCGTTACGTCCAAAATGTCCGTAAGCCGCTGTCTGCTTGTAGATTGGACGGCGGAGGTCAAGCATCTTAATGATGCCCGCCGGACGCAGGTCAAAGTTTTCTCTGATGATCTCAACCAGCTTTTCATCGCTAACCTTACCGGTTCCAAAGGCATCAACCATAATAGAGGTAGGCTGTGCAACGCCGATTGCGTAGGAAAGCTGAATCTCACATTTGTCAGCAAGACCTGCCGCTACAATGTTCTTTGCAACATAACGTGCCGCATAAGCCGCGCTTCTATCCACCTTAGTACAGTCCTTGCCGGAAAAAGCTCCGCCACCGTGACGTGCATATCCGCCGTAGGTATCTACGATAATCTTGCGTCCGGTGAGACCTGCATCTCCGTGAGGTCCGCCGATTACGAAACGTCCGGTAGGATTGATAAAGTACTTTGTATTCTCATCCAATAATTCTTTAGGGAGAATCGGGTCAAACACGTACTGCTTAATATCCTTATGAATCTGCTCCTGTGTCACATCATCGTCATGCTGGGTGGACAATACCACTGCTTCCAGACGGAGAGGCTTTCCGTTCTCATCGTACTCTACCGATACCTGGCTCTTTCCGTCGGGCCTTAAGTATTTCAAAGTTCCGTCTTTACGAACCTTGGTAAGCTGTCTTGCCAGCTTATGTGCCAGTGAAATGGAATACGGCATATATTCTTCCGTCTCATTTGTAGCATATCCGAACATCATGCCCTGATCGCCAGCACCGGTTGCCTCAATCTCTGCATCTGACATTTTATTTTCTTTGGCTTCTAACGCCTTGTCAACGCCCATTGCAATATCCGCAGACTGCTCATCGATTGCAACCAGTACCGCGCAGGTGTTGCCGTCAAATCCGTACTCCGACTTTGTATAGCCGATCTCCTTTACCGTGTCGCGCACTACCTTCTGAATGTCCACATACGCATTGGTGGTGATTTCTCCGGTTACCAGAACAAAACCGGTACAAGTAGCGGTCTCACATGCCACACGGCTCATCGGATCGCTTTCCATGCATGCGTCAAGAATGGCGTCGGAAATGGCGTCGCAGACCTTGTCCGGATGTCCCTCGGTTACAGATTCTGAAGTGAATAATCGTTTTTCCATTTTGTTTCCTCCTGTTAATATTAAAAATTTTCCTCTCTGCGCCTCTGCGCATAAAAAAAATCCGCTTAAATAAGCGGACTCGAAAACGATGCTCAAATCCTCTTATTGTTCGATTTACTCGCTCAGGCGGGCACCTTCCTCACTTGGGGTTGCCGTGGCTTCACTGGTCCTATGTACCTCCACCACTCTGAATAAGAGAGTTTCAATATTGAATTCCCATGTCTGTAAACAGAGTACACCATATGCGGGTATTTGTCAACAGCATTTTCGACAACATTTTCGGCGTAACTATTCAGTTTTGCGGTCCCGGATGCAAGGCTGAACTGTTACTTTTCGGCACAATTCGCCCATCTCATTAGTTGACAAGAAACCGGATTCCACCTATAATTGCTAATAGACACCGAATGCCAGCACTTTTATGTACTGGCTTGTTAAATATAAAGTATTGGAGCAGGAATATGAGACGAGTAAATACCTCGGAATTAGTTCCGGGCATGATCACGGCAGAAGACGTATATTCCTTCAATAATCAATTGATCTTGTCCAAAGGACTCATTCTAAATGATAAGACCATCACCAAACTGGCATTTTATTCTATTTTGCAGGTTCGAGTAGAGGATCAGGCTGTTGCCCCTGTTGCAGACATAACCTCCTATGAGCTCTCCTATTCGGAAAAAATCAAAAACAGCCCTGAATATATCCGTTTCCGTCAGGAATTTGAAAACGACGTGGATAATTTCAAGGATGTCATCAATGATGTTGTGGAAAAGGGCGCTCCCTTAGATGTGGATAAGCTGATGAATTACACATTGAATATTCTTGATGTGAGTGCTACCACGCCCAATCTGTTTGATATGCTGCATAACATGAGGCAGTACGATGACGCTACCTACGTGCACAGCATGAACGTTGCCCTAATCTGCAGCGTCTTTTCCAGATGGCTTCGGCTGAGTGAAGAGGAGACAAGGCTTGCCACTATAAGCGGTCTTCTTCATGATCTGGGTAAAACCTGTATTCCTGACAGTATTATCAAAAAGCCCGGAAAGCTTACCGACAATGAATATGACATTATTAAGCGTCATCCGCAGGAGGGATACCGCATCCTGCAGAACTCGCACTTAAGCCCTGCCGTTTTAGACGCCGTGCTTCTGCACCACGAGCGCTGCGACGGTTCCGGCTACCCTTTCGGCTTAAAGGAAAACAAGATTGGCTTTTTTGCCAAAATGGTTTCTATTGCAGATGTTTATGATGCTATGACCAGCGCAAGAATTTACCGCGGCCCCCTGTGTCCTTTTACAGCCATTTCTCTGTTTGAAAGCGAAGGGCTGAACAAGTACGATACCCGGTGCATTATGACCTTCCTCGAAAATGTAGTCAACACTTATCTGCTTAACGAGGTGCGGCTCAGCAACGGTTTAAAGGGAACCATCGTCTACATCAATAAGAACAAGCTTTCGGCACCTACCGTCAAAACAGAACACGGTTATATCGACCTTTCCATTCATCCCGATATTTCCATTGAGGCTCTCATATAAAATGTGCAAGCCCGGCGGCTTGCGTTTCAAGAATTGCAGAGCAATTCTTGACTGCATTCCATTACGATTACAGCCTTTTTCTCTCACAGCAAAATGTGCAAGCCCGGCGGCTTGCACTCCAAGAATTGCTTATTACGATTATTGCTTTTTTCTCTCACTCATCCTGTTTTCAGGCGGAATTTTTGAAGTTCTCTTTCGCTGTTCACCTTTTCGATCTGAGCGCCCAGCCCCTGAAGCTTAATATGAAAGTCCTCATAACCTCTCTCAATAAACTTAATGTCATCAATTACCGTGTCTCCCTCTGCCGCAAGTCCAGCCAAAACCAATGCGGCTCCTGCCCTTAAGTCGGGAGCGCTGATTCCTGCCCCGGTATATTGGGATACCCCGTCAATAATTGCCGTATTTCCTTCTACTTTAATGCTGGCGCCCATTCTGGTCAGCTCGTCTACATACTTAAACCGATTTTCAAAGATGCTTTCCGTTACAATGCTGGTTCCCTTAGACAATCCCAGCGCAACCGTAATCTGCGGCTGCATGTCGGTGGGAAAGCCCGGATAAGGAAGGGTTTTCACATGGGTATGGGTTAAAGGCTTGGAAGCAACTACCCGCACTGCATCGTCTGACTCCTCCACCTCACATCCGATTTCCATGAGTTTGGCACTGATGGACTCTAAATGCTTAGGGATAATATTTTTGACCGTCACATCACCCTTGGTAACCGCCGCCGCAAACATAAAGGTGCCCGCTTCAATCTGATCCGGAATAATGGCGTATTCCGTGCCGTGCAGTCTGCTGACTCCCTTAATACGGATTACATCCGTACCTGCTCCCTTAATGGAAGCACCCATACTGTTTAAAAAGTTGGCGACATCTACCACATGAGGCTCTTTGGCGGCGTTTTCAATGATGGTCTGACCCTCCGCCATGGATGCGGCAAGCATCACGTCAATGGTAGCGCCTACCGTGACCACATCCATATAAATGTGACCGCCCCGAAGCCGCTCCGCCTCCGCGATAATCAGACCATGCTCTATCCGCACATCCGCTCCTAACGCCCGAAACCCTTTAATATGCTGGTCAATGGGACGAAGCCCGATATTGCATCCGCCCGGAAGCGCAACCTGAGCCTTATTATGTTTGCCTAAAAGCGCGCCCAAAAGGTAATACGATGCACGTATCTTTTTGATAAAATCATCTTCAATGGCAAGGTCTCTGATTGCCTTCCCACAAATCCGGATTGTATGTCTGTCAATCCGCTCAACAACGGCGCCGATGCTCTCCATCGCCTTCATCATCACATTTGTGTCCCGGACATCCGGAACATTCTCTATGAGTACAGCCTCATCCGTCATGATGGAAGCCGCCAAAATCGCAAGCGCCGCGTTCTTGGCACCGCCGATTTCCACCTCTCCCACCAGAGGATTACCGCCCTTAATTGCATACTGTTCCATAGTATACCTCTATATAATCACAATCGCGTTAATTTTCATAAACATATTTGAACACATTAATTTATTATACCATATAATGGGCATCTGTAAACACCAAACATCAGTTCAGATACTTAAGCGGGTTCACCTGTGAACCGTTGATCAGAATCTCAAAGTGCAGGTGCGGTCCCGTGCTGACACCGGTATTTCCGCTGAGAGCGATCTTTTGTCCCTGAGTCACCGTCTGACCTGCGGATACCAGCACCTTGCTTAAATGCCCATATCTGGTCTGCCGTCCATCCGGATGGTTAATATAAACCACATATCCGTAACCGCTGCCCCAGCCTGCTTTTGCCACCGTACCGCCGCAGGATGCAACAACCGTTGTCCCGGTGGGCGTTGCCCAGTCTATTCCCTTGTGATAGGTGCTTGCGCCCTTGGTCGGCCTGCTTCTCCGCCCAAAGCCGGAAGACTGGCGTCCGCCTGAGATTGGCTTAATATAGGTAGGCGGAATCTTAGTTCCCCTCTCCACAATCTTAGCTACCGCTTCATAAGTGACCTCTTCCTTGATAATCTCCCGCTCCACTTCCTTGTCATTCTCAAAAGTGGAGAGCGCAATGACTCTTCTGTGCCCTGCCGACGGCTCCTGTCTGGTTACTCTGTCCGTGGTGTACCAGTCATCATTGTCAATATAAATGACTTCCGCCTCATAATCCTCCTCGTAATAAGCTTCCTCCTGACGGATGACCGCCAGCTTCGGCTCCGGCACGGTGATAATCAGCTCATCCCCCACCCGGATCATGGAAGTCTCATCTTCCAGAGAATCGTTCATCTCAATCAGCCTGTCCATGGGAATATTCGTCTTGATGGCAATCTCAGAGAGCGTGTCGCCGGATACCACCTCGTACACGTCATTCTTTTCTTCATCCTGCGTCACTTCCCGGATAGCGTCCTCCACGCTCATCAGCTCCGCTTCATCCAGATAAGCTTCCACCACTTCAATCTTATCCCCATATTCCATGGAAATCAGACCCAGGTCGTAGTCCTCAAAATCCTTTTCTCCCGTAGGCTCCACCTCTTCGAACATCTGCGTCAGATCCGCGTGGATTCCCGCCTCCATGCTGATGGTCTCCTGCTCCCCAATGCGGATTTCATCCTTTGTCACCGTATGGGCAGAAAGCACGGTCAGTTCCCGCGCCGGGTCCGGCAGAAGCTCCACCCGGTAATCTCCCGTACTGTCATACTTATCCAGCGCCGCCTGCAAAAGGGTCATTACCTCCGTCTTATCGCTCAGATTGACCATATATTCATTAATCTTGACCACATAAGACCTGTGGAGGGTTTCTTCCACATCATTAGAGAGCACCTCCGTCATATGGTCGATCACCAGCTCCGGGGCGTCTACCTGTCCATATAAGACCTCCCTGCCCTCCGTGACAAGCTCAGCCTCCACAAAAACAAGCTCTTCGCTTCTGCCTGCCACCCGGCGCCTTGCCTCCAGCACATAGTCCTCCGCTTCCTCCGGGCTGCTGACCATTCCCACTTCCACATTGTTCAAAAAGACCTTGAACATATTATTACCCGTTTTTTCAAAGGTTACGAATGTAGGCAGAAAAAAGATACTGACAATTACTGCCAGTATTGCAATTTTTAGTTTTATGATGTTTAATCTTTTATAATAGCAAGTAATAAATTTCATTTATATCAATAACTCCGCTGTATTTTTGTTATTTCTTATTTGTAACATTTTTGTAACAGATTTATTCTAACAGCAATTAATTTACTTGTAAAGGCAAAAAGAGCCGTCCTGGGCACTTTCTTGTATCAAGAGGAGGAAATTTCTGGTGGACGCCGTTATTTTTCATATTGACGTAAATTCTGCATATTTAAGCTGGAGCGCCTTAAAGCGTCTTGAAGAAGGCGATCCGGTAGATCTGCGCCTGATTCCCTCTATTGTGGGAGGCGATATGCAAAAACGCCACGGCGTTGTGCTTGCCAAATCCATTCCCGCCAAAAAGTACGGCATTGTCACCGGGGAGCCCATTGTCAACGCCTTCCGCAAATGCCCCTCTCTGGTATCCGTAAAGCCTGACCACACTCTCTACCACAAGAAAAGCCGGGAGCTGATGGAATTTCTTTCCTCCATCTGCCCGGAAATCGAACAGCTCAGCGTAGACGAATGCTTTATGGATTTTACCCCTATCCGGAAGCAGTTTGCGTCCCCTGTAGAAGCCGCCACGGAAATTAAAAACCGAATCCGGGACTCTTTTGGATTTACAGTCAATATCGGAATTTCCGATAAAAAAGTGCTTGCAAAAATGGCGTCCGACTTTCAAAAGCCGGATCGGGTGCATACTCTTTTTTCTTATGAAATACAGGAAAAAATGTGGCACCTTCCTGTTTCGTCCCTTTATATGTGCGGTAAATCCAGCGTTCAGACTCTTCTCAATCTGGAAATCCGCACCATCGGCGACTTAGCACGGACGGATAAGCAGATTCTCTATTCCCATTTAAAAAGCCACGGCATCCTTCTATGGGAATACGCCAACGGCATTGATGATTCCTCCGTCTGCTCTGCGCCCTCCGAAGCAAAAGGAATCGGAAATTCCACCACCCTTCCCAAAGACGTAACTGACCGCGAAGAGGCAGCGCGGTGTCTGTTGCTCCTCTCCGACAGCGTGGCAAAGCGTCTGCGCGATGCCGGACAGCTTGCAGGGATGGTCAGTGTGGAAATTAAATACGCTAATTTCCGAAGCGTATCCCACCAGATGATTCTGCCCTCCCCCTCCAACACCTCCGGGATCATTTATCAGACAGCCTGCCGTCTGTTTGACGAGCTGTGGAACCTAGAACCCATCCGCCTGCTGGGAATACGCAGTTCTAAGCTCTCAGACCTGTCCCAGCCGGTACAGCTCTCTCTTTTTGACCTTCCTCTGGAGAGCTTTGCCCCTTTCGATGCGCCAAGCGCCTCCAAAGAGCCTCTCCCCGGTGCCGCTTCCCGCGATCACGCGATAAATCCGTCAAAAAATTCCTCTTCCCACGGGCACATGGTAAATCCATCAAAAAGCAGCCTCCCCTCTCCCTCGCGGGAAAAGCTGGCCGCCTTAGATAAAACACTGGATCAGATCCGCAAAAAATACGGAGAAGATTCCGTTGTCCGGGGAAGCTTTCTCTCCGACCGGCAAAAGGAATAACGAATCTGCTATTTCCGTGATTTGGAACTATTCTTTTTAACGCTGTAACCAAATGTTCCCAGCCTTTCTCCCAAAAGGTAATATCCCCCATGGGAATAGGCAATCGGTTCTGCCCGATCCAGCAGGAAGCGTCCCTTCTCATCCATGAACGCTTCATCCGCATGTACTGCCAGCACCTCGGCAAGATACATGTCGTGAGTGCCCAGACGCATGGTTTCCTTTACCCGGCATTCCAAATTGACCGGGCTTTCGGCAAGAAGCGGCGCTTTCACCTTTTCCGCCGGGAGCAGATGAAGCCGCATGTCCTTAACCTTATCCGTATCCCTTCCGCTCTTTACTCCGCAGTAATCCACGGCAAAGACAAGCTTACGGGTAGTCAGATTAATCACAAACTCCTGCGTCTCTTCTATCATATGGTGGGAGTAACGCTCCGGACGGACAGATATGGTCACCATCGGCGGATCACTGCACGCCGTTCCCGTCCACGCCACCGTAAAAATATTCGGCACGCCCTCTTTATCCGCTACCGTAATCAGCACTGCCGGTACGGGATAAAGCATATTTCCGGGTTTCCAGCTTTGCTTGCTCATACTGCCTCCGTATTAAAAAAGATTCAAAATTCTGGCAATCGTGATCGCCAGATTGGCAATGCTGATGATCATAGTGATAATCATAAAAGGAAGCAGGACTCCGCCTTTGCTGGACGCCCTGTCAAACTCATCCTTAAGCTCTGACGTCTGCTTTTCCAATTCCTCCTGCACAGCCGCGTGCACGTTGCGGTATACCCTGACATTGTCTGTGTGCAGAAAGTCTTCCAGATTCTTAAATAATTCTTCCTGCTTCTCCTGAAGACCCGACATGTTCTCCGTGACCTTGTCAAGCTGGTCAGAGCTCTCCTTGATCTCAGCGATTTTGGCAAGGCTCTCGTTCAGGGTCTGGTTAATGCCCGCGATAGAGACGTCAGACGTCTCCTTGATTTTGGATACCGATACTGCCTCCACTTCTCCCACAGTCTGTCCAAGTTTCTCGTTTGCTTTATCCGCCAGAACTTGTACCTCCTGCGCGCTTTCGATATTTTTCAGGTTCAGCTTCCGCATCTCCTGAAGACAGTCGTCGTATTTCTCCATCTGCTGTTTGAAGACTGTTAACTGTTTTTCGAGACTCTCCAATTCCGCCGCATCCGCAGCGGCATTTGCCTGAATAATCTCCTGTGAATTTAATTTTTGTGCAATCTTATCCATAACGTTGTCCATTTCCAGTAACCATGCCTTTCTTAAATTCTACAATTGCGCACCTAAATGTATTTTAACATTTTTATCGTCAATTTACAACAAACTCTGCGTCAAAGTGTGTTTTTCTCCGTTCTTTTATGTTTTTTGTGCATTTTGCACAGTTTTTTGCCCCTTTATTTTACATCGTTGTAATAATTAACGATAATTTCATTTCGTGTTCATAGTTTGTTCATATTTATGCGGTATATTATATTTAAATCAAACAGCATTAATGTAATGTTTTCATTACACGCATAGATAAATTTTTTCATAATAGCCCAGGCGCAGAAATGTGTCTGGGCACTCCTCACGTTTGGGGAAATTTTAATGGCACTGCTCGCAAAAGTCAAATACCCCGTAGCAAGCTGACGGGGCATCAAACTTGTAACGCAGCAAGCTGCGGGGTATTAGACCCTCGCGGCAGTCGCCAAGGTCATGCAAGCATGACTTTGACTCGTTGCTCGCGGGAATAAAGGGCATCATGCAGGTTTACCCGCAATGATGCCCTTTTTATTCTTTAGCAGCTTGTAAGCTGTTGCTTATAGTTATTGCTTACTTATCAATACCCGCTGCGCTCACTGATTCCCAGCACTTCCTCATTCAGCGACAGCATCTTTGCATCCAGCTCCGAAACCATCCTTGCACAGTCAATCAGTTCATTCTTGATATACGCCGGCGCATTTCCCTCAAATTTGTAATGAATCTTGTGCTCTAAGCTCGCCCAAAAATCCATAGCAACCGTGCGGATTTGAATCTCCACCTTGGTGTCAACAATCCGGTCGGACAGATACACCGGAACCGACACCAGCATATGATAACTCTTATATCCGCTGGACTTGGGCTGCACAATATAGTCCTTGACAGAAATCACCTTAATGTCGCTCTGATTGCGGATCATCTCCGCAATCCGGTAAATATCCGAAGTGAAGGAACAGATGACCCGGATGCCTGCAATATCATTTACATGCTCAATCATGTTCTGAATCGTAGACTCGTATCCGTGCTTCTTAAGCTTCTTGACAATGCTCTCCGACGTCTTTATTCTGGACTTGATATGCTCAATGGGATTATACCTGTGCACGTGTTGAAATTCATCATTTAATATTTCCAGTTTAATATAAATCTGCTTCAATGCAGAATTGTAAATCAGAATAACCTCTTTCCAGCTGTCAACATCGCTGTCCCGTTCAACTCTTAACTCCATAAAGCTACCACCTTGCTTATGTATTCTTCTGACATGCCGCAAACTGCACGTGTGCCGTATGATAAACGGCACAGCAAATGTCGTTGACCATACATGTTTATTTTAGCATACTTTTGAATATTAATGCATCCTTTTCCTAATATTTAATTGTTTTTTAATGATTGAGAAACGCTTATCTCTCTGCTATAATAACAGGCAGAAAAACTTGACGGAGAAATTCACTATGTTTCGACTATGGGCAAAAATTTTTAAAGATAATCATCTGCTGAAAGACACCGTAATCTGCGACGACAGCGATGACACGCGGACACACAAAATCTTTCACGCTTTAGATGAGATTTGCTATCAGTTTGACCTGGGCAAGCCAATTTGGCTTGACGCTACGGTGACGGAATTTAAACGCCACGCCAAAGCCCGGTTTTATCAGGATAACTTTATTGAAACGATTGAATTTGATTATCTGGAAATCCACGTCATTGAAGAGGATTAAGACAAAGCGGATTTTTCAGCAGACGGATTTTTAATGCCGCCAGCTGGAAATCCGTTTTTTTAATGTCAAAAAGGAACATGACACGGGCTTTCCTGCATCCGGGACTGCAAGGCTGAACTGTTACCACTGCCGTTTCTTTTGCATAAAAATATTTGACTTTCGCAATAATAAGTGATAGTATCATATCATCTAACACGTAGTTTTCAAAACTACATGTTGCGTTTATAACGAAATTAAGTTTGGAGGATTATTATGCAGATTACAATTCGTGAACCCGGAAGTGCAATTACTCACTTTATCGGAATGATGATGGCGGTATTTGCCGCTACGCCTTTATTGCTGAAATCAGCCCTTTCATCGGGAGGACGGAGCTTAACCGCCCTCAGCATTTTCTGCCTCAGTATGATTCTGCTCTACGGCGCCAGCACCGCGTACCATTCGCTGAACGTTACCGGTAAGGCTCTCCGCATCTTCCGAAAGCTGGATCATATGATGATTTTTATTTTGATTGCAGGCTCTTACACGCCGGTCTGCCTGATTGTTCTCGGCGGAAAATTGGGCTACACGCTTCTGGCTGTGGTGTGGGGCATTGCGCTCTTCGGCATGACCCTGAAAGCCTGCTGGATCACCTGTCCGAAATGGTTTTCCTCTGTCATTTACATCGCCATGGGCTGGGTGTGCGCATGGGTTTTCGGTCCCCTTTGGAACGTTCTGCCCCATGCCGCGTTCGGATGGCTCCTTGCAGGCGGAATTATTTATACCGTCGGCGGAGTTATTTACGCCCTCAAACTGCCTCTTTTTAATGCAAAGCATACCTTTTGGGGCTCTCACGAGATCTTCCACCTCTTTGTTATGGGCGGAAGCATCTGCCACTTTATATTTATGTATTTTTATGTTGCATAAATGCATTTTTATGCCACATAAGTGTACTTCTATGCAACATAGTGTACTTCTATATCTCATTGTGCGCTTCTACGCCTCAATGTGTGCTTCTATGTCCCATAGTGTACTTCTATGTCCCATAATGTATTTCTTGCCTCGTAACGAAAAAGGAGCTGGTTCTGCACCCAATGTCATTTAGTTAGGCATTGGCTGCACCGGCTCCTTTTTAATTGCAATACTTTGTATCTGTAATTAATCTTCGTATCCGTTGGGATTATTGCTCTGCCATCTCCAAGAGTCCGCGCACATATCTTTAATGCCGTACTGCGCCTCCCACCCCAGCTCAGCTTTCGCTTTCGCCGCATTGGAATAGCACGTCGCAATGTCTCCGGGACGCCTGTCCTTGATCACATAGGGAATCTTAACTCCGGTAGCCTCCTCAAAATTCTTGACAATGTCCAGAACGCTGTACCCTGTGCCTGTTCCTAAGTTGTAAATACAAAGCCCCGCCTTCTCCTCGATCTTTTTCAAAGCCTTCACATGCCCTATCGCAAGGTCAACCACATGAATGTAATCCCTCACTCCCGTTCCATCCGGCGTGTCATAATCGTTGCCAAATACTCCCAGCTCCTTCAGCTTGCCCACTGCCACCTGCGTAATATACGGCATCAGATTATTTGGAATCCCATTAGGATTCTCACCGATTGTCCCGCTCTTGTGCGCACCGATGGGGTTGAAATAGCGGAGCAGAATCACATTCCACTCGGGATCCGCCTTCTGCATATCCGTGAGAATCTGCTCCAGCATAGACTTAGTCCAGCCGTAAGGATTGGTGCACTGTCCCTTAGGGCACTCCTCCGTAATCGGAATGACAGCAGGGTCTCCATAGACCGTAGCGGAGGAGGAAAAGATAATATTCTTTACCCCGTGCCGACGCATCACATCCACCAGCGTCAATGTCCCTGCAATATTATTTTCATAATATTCCCACGGCTTCTGCACGGACTCTCCGACTGCCTTCAATCCTGCAAAGTGAATGCAGGAGTCAATATCTTCCTTATCAAAAATCTCCTCAAGCGCCTTCCGGTCCAAAATATCCGCCTTATAAAAGGTGACCGGCTTCCCGGTAATCGCTTCCACCCTCTTAAGACTCTTTTCACTGGAATTGCTTAAATTGTCCAAAACCACCACATCATATCCCGCATTCTGTAACTCAACCACCGTGTGGCTGCCGATATAACCCGCACCGCCTGTAACTAATATTGCCATTTTGTTACCTCCGTTCCATTCTTAAAATGCTGTCCGACTTGTTTCCATATCCTGTATTTGTTTCTATTCTAACTGCAAGCCCGTAACTGCCACAAGATAAGAATGTTGCCAAGACCTGTCAAAATGTTAGAAGGTTCCGCCGGGCTCATGCGCTGCGGCCACAGCGGCGGGGCAATGATGCCGCAATTACAATTCAATTCCGTTTTCTTTACAAAGCGCCCTCGCACTTTCCACAGAATCAACTCCCACTGCATTCTTAATCGGCGCAAACTCCTTGTTCCGCTCCACCTCAAAAGGCAGACAACTGTCAAGCTCATGAATCATATCAAGCACTAACTGCTCAAACTTGTACCCGTTGGGTTGTTCCGGCTTTTGCAGGATGCCGTTCTCATCCAGAAAAGGAATCTTCTTTTCCACCACATGAAGCGGAAGCGCCCTTTCCCTGATCTGCTCCAAATCCGTAATGCGGAACAGATAGTTAAGAATCACGCCGAAATTATATGCCGGATCACCGTTTTCATCCTTTGCATTCATCAGCTCTTCCGTCAGATCATAGTACTCCACGATGGACGGTCTTCCGTCTTCCAGACACATAACGCCCACCTTTTCATCCGGAGTGCACTTGCGCACCACCTTCGCGCCCACCGCACAGTCCTTTTCAATCACCGCCCCCACAAAACAAGGGTCGGCAATCCGCTGAAGCACATTGTCCACCGCAAACACATTCAGCCACTCCACGCCGTCTGCAAGCGCTTTCTGCGCAATGCCCCACTTGAACATGGACGAATACCAGCCTCCGTTGCCGTTGGGGGAAGTTGCCATCTTCCATTTCTCTTCCATGTAAATCCTGCCCTCATAATCACACGCCGGCGCCATATCCTGCATGAAAAAAGTGATATAATCACTGTTGTATCCAAAATAGCCGTGTTCCTTCAAAAACCGGGTAGTCGCCTCGTGGCTCTTGTCGCTGGTCATCACATAAAGAGGAATCCACGCCCCCGCCTCCCTCACCACATCAAACAGATTTTCAATCAACCGCTGAAAGATGTATACTTCCTTGGTAATCCCAATATTATACATTCCCTTGGGATTATCCGAACCAAGCCTGGTGCCCATGCCGCCTGCCAAAAGCACTGCCCCAACCTTTCCCTTTTGAATAGCGTCAATGCCTGTCTGCCTGAAGGCATGCTCCTTTTCCTTAATCTGCGAAATCTGCATTGCCGCAAGGGGCGTAATCTTACCGCGCTTTCCGGCTCCGCCCTTTTCAGCCAAAGACGCAAGTACGGAAAAATCCGTGCCCTCAATCTGGGAGAGCAGTTCCTTTTGCTGTTCGCCGGACAGCTCCCCATAATAATTCAGCACATGTTCCTGTCCTGCTGCCGCCAGTTTCTCAAATGCCTGATCATATTCCATAGAAAAATCCTCCTGTTATATTTTGCACTCATAAGCTATAGATAATTCTTAATCTTCAACACCGTCTGCTCCTCTTGCTTCTCACTCACTAATTCAAATAAATTTTCCTTAGTAGCAAATAGATTCTTCGGATTTCTTCCAATTATCAAATACTGATTCTTATCATCTACTGCAATGTATTTTCTGATATCATCATCCAGAAGCACATCCGCATTGTCAATCACAATAAGCTTACTCTTCGCAGATTTAATTATACCAGCAATATCGTTCTGATAATCCAGATAATTCAAGCACATAATATTAGGATTCAAAGCCATACACTCTTTAATTAATGAAAATGATGCCGTTTTTCCAGTTCCAGAATCTCCGGTCAATATTGTGATATTGTTTGTAAATTTAAAATCCACAACAAATGAAGTATGAACCGTAAAAAAATGATTCATTACAATCGGCTTACTCTTCATTGCTCCACCACTCCCTTAACTCTTCATAATCACTAATTTCTTTTAGTTCTGAAGAAGTCTGCACCTTTACCGCCTCCATTTCAAAAGGAATTAATGCATAATCACTATAAACATTTCCTGACACTAAACCATATAATACCTCTAACGCATTGTTTCCACATTCCTTCAAACAAAATACTTTGTCAGGATTATATGCTACATTCAACACCGTCTTACACCCGGCAGATAGCCTGTCTATGTCTAATATAACATCATCAAACCTTGAACGTATTTTGTACTTACTAATTAACTTTGCTTCATCTATTATCTCTATTATCTTTTTAGCTTTGTCATCAAGTTTAGTAACGGTATTTTGATTAAAATAAATATCATTTAATTCCACATATTCCATATCCTGTGGAATATCATTTTTATTCTTAAAAATCGTTATCACAATACCACCTCCAAACCAATTTTCTGAAATTGCGTTGCAAGACTTGTTTTCTCATAAATATTTTTCATTTTATCGCTCAGTTGTAATCTGCTATTATCGAGACCGCAAACGTCATCTTTCATTCGATTTTTCCACTCACAACAAGTTTTTATCCAACACTCGCCAATATTTCCCTTCGATACTTCAAAGCCAGTATTTCTTGTTAAATCAAATAAAATCTTTGCAGCCAATTTCTCTATATTATAGTTGTCAATGCGCTCACTATATTCTAAAATTTCATGAATGTCTTTATAATTTAGTTTACCATTTTCAATCGTATTAACAAGTTTTTCTCTTGCCATAATAGCTTTTATTCGCTTTACAAAAAATTCGTCATCCGGTGCATAAATCCATGATATTAAATCCTTAAACTCAAGCAATAAATATGTTTTAGATTTCACCAGCTTATATCCTTCCGTATTATATTTTTACTAATCATTTTTCAGACACATTATGGTTAATAAGATGTTTAATAACAAAATCTGTTACTTCTCAATACTTATTTATTATCAGCCACAATGCTTCTATTCAGCATCTAATTTTCTTCATTTGTTCTTATCTCACTATGGAAAAAGTCCTCCACCTTGCGACGAAGGACTATACTTTCAATCTAACCACTTATATACCGCATATTGGTCAGCGGTAAACTTTCAACCCGACCATTTATATACCACATATCGGTCAGTGGTAAACTTTCTTTGCACTTACATTCTAACAAGTGCAAAAAGGAAAATCAATAGGGCTTTTCAATATAATTTATGCTTTTTCGCCAACTAATCACACCCCAGCACGGAAAAAGAATTATATTCCCTTGTTACAACGTAATAAAATTCCTGCATATGATAAATTATATCATTTCATATGCAGTCTCTGCAAAAGGAGTTTCCCTATGGATATTTACATTGTAAAGCAAGGAGATACCGTGGACTTGATAGCTTCCTACTATAATATCCCTGTATCCACCATTATTTATGACAATCAGCTTATTTATCCCTATGCCCTTGCCATCGGGCAGGCACTGCTGATAAATACCGGCGAAACATCTGCCGCCTTTTATCCTGCCAGAACCGGCGGCTACGCGTATCCTTTTATTGACCGCAGCGTGCTGCAGGAGACGCTTCCTTACCTGAACAGCCTGTTCGTCTTTTTCTATGGCTTTACTGCCGAAGGGGAGCTGATTCCCCCAAATCTTGATGATTCCTTTATGATTGCAGATGCACGGGAAGCAGGAACTGCTCCAATTCTGACTCTCACTCCCTTTGGCGCTGACGGGCTTTTCAATAATCGTTTGATTTCTTCAGTGGTAAACAATGGGGAGGCCAAGCAGAGGCTTCTGGAAAATCTGCTTTCCACTCTTTCTGAAAAAGGCTTTGCCGGTGTCGATATTGATTTTGAATACATTCTTCCGGAGGATCGTGTTCCTTTTGCCGATTTCGTGGCCGAAACCAGAGATTATCTTTCTCCGCGCGGTTATCATGTGTCCGTGGCTCTTGCTCCCAAAACCTCTGACAATCAGCCGGGGCTTTTGTATGAGGGCAAAGACTATGCTCTTCTGGGCACCGCCGCAGACAGCGTACTGCTTATGACTTATGAGTGGGGATATACTTACGGTCCTCCTATGGCAGTTGCTCCTATCAACAAAGTGCGGGAAGTTGTTGACTATGCCGTCACCCGTATCGACCCTGCCAAGATTGACCTGGGCATTCCAAACTACGGTTACGACTGGACGCTCCCCTATGTGCGGGGCGAGTCCGCCGCAAGGGTTGTGGGGAATGTGGAAGCCGCACAGCTTGCCGCTTCCGCCGGAGTCCCCATTCAGTTTGACGAGACTGCAATGTCCCCCTTTTTCCGCTATGAAAAAGAAGGCGTCACGCACGAGGTCTGGTTTGAGGATGTGAGAAGCCTGCAGGAGAAGTTCTCCCTGTTGCCTGCATATGGGCTCCGAGGCGTGGGATATTGGCAGATTATGCGCCTGTTTCGGGCAAATTGGCTGTTGCTTGCGGATACTTTTCTGATATAGTAACTTTATTGCTTTTTCATATTACTTTTAGTTCCTCTGCCAAATATTTTCAGCTTAAAACTTGACGAAATGTGATTTTATCATTAATATTTGTATAAGCTCCTTATATGGGGAGCCAATATGTAATATCAAATTTTTTGTCAAACGCATACTTGACAAGGTTTAAGCATACAATTATAATGAAGCTAATTAGCAAATGACTGGTGTCCGGTCGCATTTAAGCCTTGAAATTAATTTTTCAGGGCTTTTTTGTTTACAGGAGATAATTATGGCAAAAGAAATTAAATATACTACTTCCGAACAGCAAATCGAACATTAAAGCAGAAGGGACTGCTATTTTTCTATGTTTACGCTTGACCATAATTTACGCAATTCTATCATGGCATCTATGTTAGATTTAGAAGAGTGCCTGAGAGCCGCCACAGCTGAAATCATTGCACGTAATTTCGGCATCGACCACAATGCATACTTAAACTATAGTAATTACAGAGACAGAATATCTTCTAATCCCAAATTCAGTTTAAAGGGTGTATTGAGCACATTGCATAATAACGTCCACTCTGGGAAAGACCCCATAAGATATTATCGGGAACAGTATGGAGTCATTCCCCCTTGGATCTTATTAAAAGGAACTTACTTCAGCACACTCATCAATTTTATAAAATGTTTTAAGCACACGCAAAAACAGCAATTACTAAGTATTATGCAGATAATCTTTCGATAAATAATGATTTAATCCTTCTCTTTCCACAGCTGGAAAATTTGAGAAAACTGTCCGGCATATATCAGTTAATGTCCTTATTAAATATTTTTAAATATAAACAGCCTCTGCAAATTATTGCCGACTCATTAAATGAACAAGTTAACAGGCATCTAAACTTGTATCCAAATGATATTAACCTGCTGTCACAGCATATTGGAATACCCATTGAAAAGCAAATCTAAGATTCTTGTATGCGCCCCTCTCCAATCCACTGCCCGCAGTTCCCCTCTCCTTCCCTGCACAAAGCCGGTGATGCCCGTTTCCCTTACTCTCCCAAAATCTCCTGCTGTTTCTTTTTGCTGAATCCCCCAAGCACCAGCTGATAGGATTTATCCAGCATATCCTTAAGCAGTTCGTCCGGCACCTGCCCGTCGGGTCTTACCGAATTCCAGTGCACCTTATTCATGTAATAGCCGGGCAGAATGTCCTCATACTGCGAGCGCAGAAAGTTCCCTTCTTCCGGTTCCAGTTTCAAGGTAATGTAATAAGGCGCATTTTGGTCATCCAGGCAGACCGCCGCAAACATTTTTCCGCCGATCTGATAGCGTATCCAGTTCCAATCCGCCTGCAAATCCTTCGTCACGCCCTTTTTCTGCATCAAAAAGTCATCAATCCAGTCATACCGCATTCTCATATCCTCCTCTCAGGTAAATCCTCATGTTCCTCCATGCTTTACGATAATTTTTTCTCAAAGTTCCCTCTTAAAATACAACCTCCCTTAAGTAATCTACAAAATTGCTTCCGATAATGCACTTTAATTCCTGCCCGCTCATCCCCCTCTGCAAGAGCGCCGCGCTAAGGAGCGGTATCTGTCCATGATGAAGCAGGCAGTCATCCCGCTCAGGCATTGCCAGCCCTTTCCATTCTGCCCGGGCAAAGTCGTAGGAATCGCACAGGTCAAATCCGTAGCCCACATGTTCCGCTCCAATCTTTTCCACCTCATATTCAATGTGGCGGCAGAGCATTTCCAGATGGTTTCCGGTCTGGGAACCGGCAATATATTTGCATCCGTTCACCCCCATGATTCCGCCCTGCGCCGCCAGCGCCTCCATCTGCTCATCCGTCAGATTCCGGTAATTGTCATAGACATGCCTGCTTCCGGAATGGGTGGCGATAAAGGGGCGTTCTGCAATCCGGCACACCTGCTCAAATCCCTCATCGTTTAAATGACTGACATCCAAAAACATGGATTTTTCTTCCATGCGTCTTACCGCCTCTTCTCCCGCCTCGGTCAGTCCTCCCGGTATCTGCCGATGCTCCAGCGCTTTACAGCATCCGGTTCCCAGCTTATTCTGTCTGCTCCAGGTAAGCGCGCATCCCCGCACCCCCAGCTCATACAGACGGTCCAGACGGGAAATATCCTCCCCGATGCAGTCCAGCCCCTCCATATAAATCAAAATGCCGATCTTTTTTTCCGCCAGAACCCGGTCAAGGTCTGCTTTGTCATAGACAAGAACCACATCAGAAAGCCCTTTTACATCCGCCTTAAGCGCCTCTATCTGGGAAAGCGCATTGAACCAGCCCGCCGCCGGCTCCTCCGCGCTTTTGCGTGCAAGCTCACTGCTTTCCACATAGATGGATGAAAAGACCAAGCGGATTCCCGCCTCCTTAAAGTGCTTTAAATAGCGGTTCTTTACAATCTCCTTTTCTCCATTTCGATTCCGGATGAGAATCTCTCCGGCAAGGTCTAAGTGCGCATCCACCGCCGGATACTTCTCATGAAGCTCCATGGCTTGTTCCAGATAACTTTGCTTTACCTTCAAATCCATATTCTGTTCTCCCATTTCCTTGTAAGGATAAAGCCTCTCCGTACAGGAAAAGGTGCATCAGAAATTTCCAATGCACCAGTCTTCTTTACATTATTAATATATTAATATGCCAAAAAAGATTATTCTCCACCGGTATCTTCTCCGTCCGGTTCTGCGCATCAGCAGCTTACTTCCAGTCCACAAGCTCCTTTATCATCTTAGGCAGCTCTGTGTCCATGTTCTCATCCGTAAACTGACAGGTTCCCACTGCTTTATGTCCGCCGCCGCCGTATTTCAGCATCAGGCTTCCCACATCCACGTTGGAGGTGCGGTTTAAAATGCTGTATCCCACTGCCGCCGAGCATCCTTTGCCGCCCTTGCCGTTTACAATCCACACGGAAATATTCTGTTCCGGATACATGCTGTAAATCATAAAACGGTTTCCGGAATAAATGGGATCCACGCCGCGAAGGTCAGAGATAATAACATCCTTCTCCACACGGGTATGGGCTTTCACCATCTCTTTAAACTTTTCGGTCTGTTCAAAGTATACTTCAATACGCTCCTTTACATCCGGCAGGCTCAAAATCTCGTCCGTAGTCATGGTGCGGCACGCCTGCATCAGTTCTTCCATCAAACGATAATTGGGAATGGTAAAGTTGCGCCATCTGCCCAACCCGGTTCTGGGATCCATCAAAAATCCGACTAAAATCCAGCCCGAGGGATTCTGAACCTCATCAATAGTCAGATTCCCGGAATCCACCTTGTCAACTGCAACCATCATTTCGTCAAAGTGTGCAAAACGCTCATGACCGCCGTAATATTCATAGATAATCCTTGCGCAGGATGGGGTAATCCGGCTTTCGCCCTTATACTTTCCCGCTAACTGCTGGCGCTCATGCTCACTAGAATGATGGTCAAACCAAAGCCCGCATCCCTCCACATAAGGCACATTCGCAAGAACATCGTTCTCAGTCACCGGAACCAGTCCATCCTGTAAATCCTTGGGATGGGCAAATGTCCAAGAGTCAATGATCCCTGCCTCCAGAAGCAGGGTTCCGCAGGCAAGTCCGTCAAAATCAGATCGTGTCACTAATCTCATAATTATCGTCTTCCTCCATTCTTTTCAATTTGTTATGCCATTCTTTTTGATTTGTTATGCCGTTCTTTTTAATCTGTTATATCATTCTTTCTAATTTGTTATGTCGTTTGCCACAATTGTTAACCATCTTATTTTTCAAGGTCAACGTCCTTTAACAGCTCCCGAATATCCTCCACGGAAAGCCATTCCGTGTTATTTCCTGAACTGTAAGAAAACCCTTCCTCCACCTTTTTACCGCTGTCATTAATCTTTTGTTTGTCATTCCAAGTTACCTGAGGATACACTATAAAATGCTTATCATACTCATAAGTATTGGGGGAATCCTCCACCGTCACCATGATCTCGTGGAGCTTCTCTCCGGGACGAATGCCGATTTCCGGCATTTCACAGTCCGGAAGCATTGCTTTTGCAAGGTCTGTCACCTTAAAGGAAGGAATCTTGCTGATAAAGGTTTCTCCCCCGGAAGCCTCCTCCAAAGCTTTGATTACCAACTCGACCCCCTGAGTCAGGCTGATCCAAAATCGGGTCATACGGTAATCTGTAATTGGAAGCTCCCTGCCTCCGCTCTTGATGATATTGTGGAAAATGGGAATGATGGAGCCTCTGCTCCCCGCCACATTTCCATAGCGCACAATGGAAAAATTAATATCCTTATTGCCTGCATAGGCATTCGCCGCGATAAACAGCTTGTCCGATACCAGTTTGGTGCCTCCGTAAAGATTAACGGGGTTAACCGCCTTATCGGTGGAAAGCGCTACCACCTTTTTAACCTGAGAATCCAGCGCGGCATCAATCACATTCTGCGCTCCGTGGATGTTGGTCTTAATCGCCTCATTGGGGTTGTATTCACAGGCGGGCACCTGCTTTAACGCCGCCGCATGAATCACATAGTCCACGCCTTCAAACGCCCTTTGAATTCTTTCCTTATCCCTCACATCACCGATGAAGAAGCGGAGCTTGTCAGCATATTCCTTAAACTCTCCCTGCATGATAAGCTGTTTAAACTCATCTCTGGAATAAATAATAATCTTCCTTGGATTGTAATGGGTCAGCACATATTTGGTAAAGCATTTGCCAAACGACCCCGTCCCTCCGGTAATGAGAATTGTTTTATTGTCCAATAACATAAACTGCCTCCGATACTGTTTTCTTCTTTGCAAAAATCAGTATAGCATAAAATATCCGCAACAGCAATTTTTATTCATTTTCTATTTTTAAGGCATTTTTTCCATTCAGATCCACGGGAACACAGCCCTCTTCCATCATCTGTAACATAATCGGCACGATTTCGGGATCAAACTGGGAGCCGGATCCCTTGGTAAGTTCGCTGATGATCACATCCTTTTCCAGCGCCTTCCGGTAGCATCTCTCATTTGCCATAGTATCATAGGCATCCGCCACGCCGATAATTCGGGCAATCTGCGGAATCTCTTTGCCTTTCAGTCCCTGACAGTAGCCGGTTCCGTCATAACGCTCATGGTGATACTGCGCACCCTCGGAAATTCCTTCGAGAGCCGTACAATCCTTCAATATCTCTCCGCCAATCATCGGATGGGTCTTGACAACATCCATCTCCTCCTTGGTCAGCTTATCCGCTTTCTTTAAAATGCTGTCCGGAATGCCAATCTTGCCAATATCATGCATCAGAGCTATATAATACACCCGCTCCTGGTCTTCCTTGGACATATTCATTCTCCGCGCAAGCTCTCTGGAATAAAGCGCAACCCGGATAGAGTGACCATTGGTATATTGATCCTTGGCGTCAATTGCCTTTGCAAAAGCCCGAAGGAACTGGTCAACGATAGTCTGATATTCCTTCTGCCGCTTCCGGATGCTCCTGATCTTCGCACGGGCAATCAGGTAACTGATCAGCGCCAGTACGGCAACCAGCAGAACAGCGCACAAAATCCAAAATGCAGGGCTCTCCGTAATCTTCTTTTCTTTGTGAATATCCACGTAATAATCATAGCTCATCTTCGGATCGGACAAGTCATAAACCCTCAGGCAAAACCGATAATCCCCGCCGGGCAGATTGGTGTAGCTGATGCTGCTGCTCTTCTCGTCGCGAATCTCTGTTTCCTGCGCATCAAACCCTTCTAACTGATAGGACATTCCGCTGGTAGTGGTTCCCGTGTAGGACAAGGTTGCAAAGTCAATTGTGATACGGGTTGCGCCGCTGTTAATCGTAATCTCCTCCGGATGGACATAGTTCTCTTCATCCACGCGGATTTCACTGATGATTCCCGCAGGCTGAGGATTGTGCACCACCGAGAATCCAAAGGTACTGATTCCGCTTCTGGTGACAAGATACAAGATTCCGTTCTCGTCCATATAATTCCAAGTATTGGCGTTCAGCGATCCGGTGAGCCCGTAAGAAAATCCGTAAAGCACCGTCTGCGCCTCTTCCTCTCCCAAAAGAGCCTCAATGTCCGCCGTCAGAATCCCGTTATTCTGCATCATATAAAGAGTGCCATCCTTTTCGTACAGGTCAAAAATACTGCCTGCACTCTTTTCAAAATTCTCTAATTTCTTGAAATTACCATCTTGAAAATAGTAAAGGCTGCTGCCTGCGCTGATAAACCAGCCGTTCCGGCTCTTATCCTGAAGCATCCGCAGAACGACTCCTTCATTCAACCCCTCCGCAAAGCCGTAATTGGTGATTTCATCATCCTTTACGGTATAAATACCGCCGCCGTCGGTTCCGGCATAAAGGGTTCCATTCTCATCCTCCGCAAAGCAGAGAATCGTCCCGTTGTCGAGCCCGCCGCTTCCCTGCGCGTAGTTCTTGACAACTTTTCCATCTTGGATAATGCTGATTCCGCTTTGCGTTCCCACTGCAACGGAGCCGTCCGAACGTTCAAAAAGCACGCGGATTCCCTCTCCTGCAAGCCCTTCATCCAGCCCATAACAGGTAATCTCTTCCGTCTTTGGATTATAATTCACCGCTCCATGCCCGTAGTAAGTTGCCGCCCACAGCGTCCCATCTCCTGTTACAAGCAGATTGCGGATTCGGTCAGTTGCCAAAAGTTCCGTCAGGTCATTTTGAACAGGAGCCCAGTTTTCGTCAAAAGCAAGCAGTCCGTCGTCTGCGCCTGCATAATATTCCTTACCCAGCCTTACTATCGTATTTAACGCTTTGCCCTCTAAGGCCGCCGCTTCGTTGGGTGTCTCAAAGCAGCCTTTGGAGTACTTGACAATGCCAAGCGTCGTAGATGCCAGCCAGATATTACCCTCGTAATCAAGCGCCGACGCATTCACGGAAGCTGCCTTCCGGTTCTCTCCAAATTCCACAAAGCTCCCGTCCGCACCCAAAAGCCCGAAGCCGCGCAGTCCGGAAATCAATATGGTTCCGTCCTCACTCTCCCGTATCTGATTGTGGGTGAACACATCGCCTGTATCAAAATAAGTGACCTCCAAGGAGCTTATTTCAAGCTTGTCATCTTTAAAAGTGAGCTTTGCCATCTCATTTCCGGAAGTGCCGAGATAAATCTCTCCCTGCGCACCCGCCGTGATGCAATAAGCCTCCGCCTCGTCAAAAAACTGATCGGAAGTAAACTCCGCCGCTGCCTGTTCGTTTTCGACCACCTGACAGACTCCCCCGTTCATACAGCACCAGACTCTCCCGTAACTGTCCACGCCCAGCGCATAAATGGTATTTCCCGTAAGAGCATCGTCCGCAATGGGCACCAGCAGTCCGTCTCTTATCACTGCAAGCCCGGAATTGGAAGCCGCGTAAATGGTTCCGTCTTTTCCTTCCGCGAAATCCCGAATGCAGAGAAAGGTGTGATCCTCCGAACCTTCAATCTTAGTGAACTGTCCATTTTCGTACACAAAAACGCCGGCATCGTTGGTTCCGATCCAGAGCCTTCCTTTTGAATCCTCAAAAAGAGAACGCACGGAAGAGGAGGTGATTCCCTCCTTCTCCTCGCTGAAATTTCTGAACCGTGTCCCGTCGTACCGGATTAAACCGCCGTAGCTTCCTATCCATATGTATCCATCCGAAGTCTGCATGACCACGTTTGCCTCACCGGTAGGAAGCCCGTTCTGCTCATTATAAATCGTAACAACATAATCTCCGAAATCGTCTGTGCTTTCGGAAGCTTTTACTGTAAATGGCTGTGTCAGCAAAACTGCCGCTGTTACAAAGCCCAGTAACACTTGCGTAACTCTGACCATTCTTTTCACCATAATCGTCTCCTAATTAATCACATAACTAACCATTTCTAATCTATTATCGCACAATTACAGTCAAAAGTTAATACCAAATGAAAATTAGTAAATTTTCTTAGTGCATGATGTGATTTATCGTTGATTATCAACTACCCATCAACTAAAATTTTATAATACTTTTAGCTATTTTTTCTTGAGTTTATGGGCTTTAAACCCAAAAGTTCATTCCTTATAGCTTTTCTAAAAAGCCATTCTATCAACTACCCGTCAACTATAGTAAACGACATAACTATAAAATCAAGCCCAATATGGTACATATCTTCTCATTTTAGGCGCTGCTGTCTCGTCCGCCAGCTTGATCAATCCGGCTTCCAATGTATCTTTGACAATTCTTGAAATTATTGCTTTATTTTTTTCTTCCACGCCAAATCTCTTTCTCAAAATGGAATTCGATACGCTGGTCTCATTCACGTAGTTATAGCAGGTGGCAAGGTAACATGTTCGGATTTTATCTTCTTTTGTCCAATCCTTAAGTTCTGGATGCCAATATAATTTCGTTCTTGTAAAATCATCTCCCGTCTCCACTTTAGGCGCCGGAATCAACAGTTCACTCATGCCTTCCTCTATCCGGTCAAAACCGCTGCCCCGCTCCTCACAAATGCGGACAATCCTAAGAAACGATGCCGTCGCCTCATTTCGCGAATGTGGTGCAGAGTCAATAATTCTATTCACATCCACCAATAAATTCCCTGGGTTAGAAGCCTCTATCCTTGTGCTGAATACTTCCATAATCGGACCGCTTCCATGCGCTGTCAAATCCTGATGAATAATCATATTCCCCAGCATCTCACGAATCGCCTTCCTCGGAAACATAATGTGCTCCTGTCTCCGCCCTCCATCAATTTCTTCCTCCTGAGGGATCAAAGACATAATATAATCCGTAATATCTTCAAATTGAATAGCATAGCCTTTCGTAAATATCTGTTCACGGACTGCTGTCGTTCTGCGGTTATCTTTATATTTGATCACACGAATCGCTTTCCTTTTCAAATGGCTGAATAAATTCAAATCCTTTGCCAGCAGCAATGCTCCCATATTAGTGATTTCATAATTGCCGCCATCCATTTCACGAATAAACTGCTCATCCTTCATATTATGAATAATACCGTCTCTATCGCTTGGAAGCGGTAATTTCATCAGTGTATAATACGCAGCGCAATCCAGCACTTCCGTTACCCTTGACGCCGGAATATTTTCCATTGCAACGCGCAGTTCAAATGGTTTCTGCTCAAATGAAAGCCACAATTTTCTCTCCTTTTCAGGAAATTCCTTCAACTTTTTCTTGTAGGAACCCACTCGGATGTATTCTTCACCCTTAAAGCTTGCCGGCTTCCCAACTGCCGCCGGTATTTCCATAATTACTACATTCCCTTTATCAGTCACAATATTATTATATTTAAAATCTACTCTGGGACTTAATTGGGTTATCAGCCAGTTTTCAAGTTCCTGATTCCCAACCTTTGCATGACGCGGAGAAAATTTGGTTCCTTTTATCTCATGAGAAATATCGTCTATTCCCCATATAAGGTACGCCTTTTCTCTATTGCAAATTACAGCAGAATTGCTCAGCGCAGAAATATACTCTCCAATCATCTGCGGATCTTCGTAATTCATTTTATATTCTAACCACTCTGTTTCGTCCGGCATCTGCCGTAAACGTTCTATCAGCGTTTTATAATATTCCTGCTCTGAGCTCATCTTTTCACCTGCTTTCCTCATTTTTCCCCGCCGGACAGCACCAGAGATGCGATTCCGCACAGGATTCCCCCAATCGGGTAAACAATCCAAGTTATCCCCCACGCCATAGTGGAAACGCTCCAAATCAGATAAACGCAGACCGTTAACAGCATAATACAGCCGCATACCTTTCCGATCAGCGCATTCCGCTTTTTTCTTTCCGGGGAAGGATTTCCTTCTTTATTATAGCCTTCAATATCATACTTTGCCTTCTGCAGCCCGGCATAGGTAAGAATAGGCACTGCGGCGGAGAGCATCAGCATAAGTATTCCATTCAAAACTGCTTCCTTCTGATCTGCGGCTTCCTGCCATATGAGGCTCTCTTTCAAACCTCTTTCCAAAAACGCATCGCCCGCCAGCACAAGCAGCAGCCCTATCAGGATAATCCCCACTCCCATTGCAATTCTCACCGTAAATTTCCGATAGGCGTGTTCCTTTTCCTCTTCCGTATAAAAATCTTCAATCACCGGATGCTTTTGGGTAAAATGATTCATCTGCATCCCCATAACCACCATGATCAGCACTCCCACAATCAAAAAAGCAAAAAAAACTGTCGAAGCATAATTCTCATCCCAGCCCGCACCCGTAAGAAACATCATTGCACTGATTCCCAAAAGAATCAGCCCCACCGCTATAGAAATCCATCTGGCAAACTGATTTTTCTGCCGGTCGTAACCATAAATGTCCTCCGAAAAGGTCTTGCGGATGTCCCCCTGCATCATCGTATCCATATTGCAATGGAACATACTGCAAATCTGCAGAAGCTTCTCCATCTCCGGATAGCTCTGCCCCGATTCCCATTTTGAAACAGACTGCCGAGAAACCTCTAATTGTTCCGCAAGCTGTTCCTGTGTGATTTCCTTTTGTTTTCTTAAAAACACCAAATTCTCTGCAAAACTCATTTTCTTTCCTCCTTGTCAACCGTAAATTTATCCTGCGCCTCTTTAGGGCGCTCATTTATGGCTTTCATTCTACGGTTGCGTGGGAGCAGCTTCCACCAATTTTCTGTTGCGTTTGAGTTTTTTCATGTATCTTTACGGCTGCGCGGGGTATAAAAGGCTCTAAAAGCCTGCACTTCTGCCCTGCGCGCCTGTGTCCGTTCCTACCAAACCTCGTACAGCCTCCACACGCCTCTGCCCTTCTCGGCAATCACCTGATAGGAGCTTAGGTTCTCATTCTGTTCCAGCAGTCCCTCCAGACATTCTTCCCCATCCTCATAGTCGGTCAGATAGACCAGAAGAGAATCGCTGTTTCTAATCGTCTCGTCCGCAAGCGGTTCCGGATTTCCCATGCCTGCCAGATAGACCCTCGGATACTCCATCAGCTCATCCGAAAGCCACCAGATATGGTCTCCGGAAGCCTCATTATAAAACACAATTACCGGCACATCCCTGTGCTCTTTGACAAATTCCATGGTCTCCCGCTCCTCCTCATAGAGGAAAAAGACCCTGCCGTGCCAAAGAGCGGTTCCGTCGATCAGAAGCAGAATCAGGCAAAGTGCTGTCAGAAGTATTTTCAGGGAATTTCCGCCGTCCTGATGCAATAATTCCTTTTTCTGCAATGCTTCCGTTCCCCGCCAGGTCTTCTTTCTCCCTGTCCATACCGCACTGAGCCCCTCGATACAGCTCCACATCCCATAAATAATCAAAAAGCACAAAATCCCATAGACAGGGAGCTGATAACGGTTGGAGGTCTCTCCCAGCAGAAGCGCCGTTTTGGATACCACAAAGAAATACCCTGCCGCTGTAACCAGCATCAGGCAAACTGCCGGATTCATGCCTCTGCCCGAAAGCTTTCCTCTCTTTTTCAGATACCCCAGGGTGACTGCAAGGAGGGCAATCGCCAAAATCCATACGCTCAAGGTGCCGTTCATCACATAATCATCAAACAATCCTAAGAAAAACCGAAGCCTGTCTATGGTATTGGAGGCGTCCCCAAATTCGCTGACCGCTTCCGTTCCCCGGTATCCCCTGAAAATGTGCGACAAAGCGGAAGGATAATAAACCAGCGCCGCCAAAAGCCCCGCCGCACAGCTGAATCCATAAAGAAATAATTCTTTCATCCTCTTATTCCGAAGCAGATAAAAGCAAAATCCCGCGCCCAAAAAGAAATGAAAAATAATATAATAATACTGCGTCAAAAACCCTAGGAATACGGTAATCATCATTGGAAAAAGAAAACTCCGGAACCGAAAATCCTGCCGGAAAACCGCCCGTAAATGAAGCGTCAGGCACAAAAGCACAAAAAAAGTCAAAAGCTGATACATCCGGATAAACATCACCCCGGAAATCACCGCCCCGGAAAATCCCCAAAACAGGCAGACCAAAAAGGACATCTCCCTTGCTTTTTTTCTGTTTTGCTCTTCCCCTGCGCTCCCTCCGCTTCCGCACCGGACAGCCAGATAAACGGCGTATGCCAATAAAAGATAACTTCCCACATAAAAGATTACGTTCACCGCAATTCCCAGCCATTTGCTGAACACGCCCGGAAACAGCGAGCAGACTGTGTGAAAGCAGAAATAGTAAAAGGGCGGATGCACATCCCAGGACTGCATCTGCCTGACTACATCATAACGAAACCGTTCTCCATTAAGCACCACAAAGTCATTGCGTATCTCACTCTGCTCCGTCCACTGCCTGTCATTCACAAACAGTCCCGCCGTCTTGTTGCTGGAATAATAGGTGTACAGTTCATCCTCATGAAACCCGGCTTTTCTGCCTCCGTAATATAGGAGAACCGCCGTCTGCAAAAGCAGAAGAACCGCCATAGCAAGAAGATACTGTTGTTTTCTCTTTTTCATATCCAATCCTCAAACCTAAAGTGACGCGCTTCGAAAGCCTTATTTCGCAGTATTCCCTCTTACCTTTTTTACTATCCGGTGCACTCTGCGCGCCAGCACCGGCACACGGCTGAAAAGAAGTAAATACTGCTTATTCTTTTTGGTCAGATAGGGAGACTCCGAAATTTCTCTGCGGTGCTTTTTCAGATAGTCCCTGACCTGAATATAAAAAGCATTTTTCTTGTTCATCTGCGAAATGGGAATATGAAGCATGTAGTCCAGCCGCTGGAACAGTCCAAAACGCATTGCTTCCGGCAAAAGCTTCGGATACTCCTTTTCTACAATCTGATAAACCCTGTCGGCATTCTTGACAATATCCGTAAACACCTGAGGAAATTCCTCCTTATCCCGTGTTCTGGTATTGCTCCCGTAACGGTAAAACACATGATAATCCTGCTCCGGCAGAACAGCCACCGCCGGAACCTTCGGCAGCAGCCTGACCAGCAGATTAAAGTCCTCGTTCAGCTCCCCTTCCGGAAAACGCTCTTCCTGTAGGAGAGAAGCGTGAATCAGCTTGGTGCAGAAGGAACAGTCCCCCTTATGGAGAAGAAGTTCCCGCATAAACTGCTCACAATCCCAAAGCTCCGCCTGCTCCGGAGGCACGCACACATCCTCCATCCGGTTTCCCTGCTCGTCAATCTCATCCCGGGAAACCTGCACCATCAGCAGGTCTTCCGTAAGCGCCGCCGCAAGGAGTCTTTCGTACATCTCCGGTTCAATATAATCATCACTGTCCACAAAGCCGATGTAATCCCCCTTTGCCTGCGAAATTCCCAGATTCCGCGCTGAGGAAGAGCCGCCGTTTTCCTTGTGAAATACCCGGACTCTTTTATCTTCCAACGCCATTTTTTCCGCAAGGGCGCCGCTGTTATCGGTGGAGCCGTCATCCACCAGAATAATCTCCAAATTTCTCCAAGTCTGCCTGCGGATAGAATCCACACATCTTTCCAAATAATCTACGGTATTGTAAACGGGCACGATCACGCTGATCAGCGCCGGTCTTCCTGTTTCCCCCAATGATCTTCCTCCTTCCAAGCCCTTTATCTTTTGCTTTCCAGCTTTTGTCCCTGCTATTCTCTCCTATGCTTCTCTCTTATGCTTCTCTTCTATGCTTCTCTTCTATGCTTCTCTTCTATGCTTCTCTTCTATGCTTCTTTTCTATGCTTCTTTTCATCACTTACCTTATTGCTTATCCTTCTGCTGCTTATCCTTCTGCTATTGCTTATCCTTCTGCATCCACCGGAACATTTTCCTTGGGGGAACCGCCGGAGCCGGGCTTAAGGGACCCTCTCTTTCCGGTTTCCAGTCCCCGCGTCCGATTCCCTCTATCATCTTTTGCAGTGATGCCGCCGCATGTTCCGCATTCCACAAACTGCTGACCGTCTCATAAGCCGCCTGCGCCATCTGCGCTCTCTTATCCGGATGGCAGATCAGGTATTCCACCGCTTCCTTCATTTTTTCATAGCTTCCCGAAGGGTAGGCTATCCCGTTTACCCCCTGACGGATCAGATAAGGAACCGCCCCCGCCTGGGCGTTGGCAACCACCGCGCATCCGCTGTTCATCGCCTCATTGACCACCGCCCCCCAGCCTTCCAAGTGGTTGCTGGTAAACACATGAATATGGCATTTTTCCATAATACTGCGAACCTGCTCCGGCTTTTGAAACCCATAAAAGGTAATCCGCTCCTCCACCCCATGCTTCCGGGCGCTGTCCTTTAACTGCTGTTCCATCTCTCCGTTTCCGACCATATGAATATGGCATCCCGAAAGTTCCCCCGCAAGGCGGATCATATGCTCCGGATGCTTTAACGGGATAAAACGTCCCGCCCAAACAATATGGACTCCCGTCTTTTCCTTCATTTGCATCAGCTGTTCCCGGGAATACTTTCTGGTCTCCGGAAAATAGCCCCACTTAAACATTTTGCCCGGATAAGCGTGAATCAAATGAAAATCCGAAGCCGTATAAGCTCCGGCGCACAGCAGATATGCCGGTGCATTCCGATACCGGATATGCTCCTTGTACTTGTGAAGCAGACCCTTAGGCGAAACCGCCTTCCACTGCCCTTCCCGGTAAAGCCGTTCACTAATCCGGATGGTCAGTTTTCCATGATTTAACCGCTGTTGCACCAGCTCTTCCTTATCGTTCCAGCCAGCCAGCAGTACATCACTTTTAAGAATCAGCTCCCGGCATCTGTCCTCTTCCTCATAAAAACACCGCACATAGAGAAGCTCCTCCCCACTCCGGTTCCACCCCATGGCAAGGCGCTCCTGCTCCATGGGCTGCGTCTGAATAAAGAAAAAATCCTCTCCCCACTGCTGGTAGCATGCTTCACAAAAAGGAATCTGATGATGATTGATGTAGTTGGATAAAAAGACAACTGTCATAAATATTCTCCTGCGCCTGCCCATGCGGCGCACTCTGCCCTCGCAGTGCATTCTGCCCCCACAGTGCACTCTGCCCTTGCAGTACATTCTGCCCTTGCAGTGCACTATTCCTGCGCCTTGTGTGCAGTGTCACCATATTTCGCCGTAAATTTCCAAAAGCCTCAGATAATTGCACTCCCCGTCATGAGCGATCCGCGCCCTCTTAGCCGCCTGTGCGGAAAGTCTCTGCGCCAGAGTATTGCCCTCCGGGTCTTTCTCCTCATCCCACAGCCGGGAAACCGCCTCTGCCAGCGCCTTTGCATCTCCTGCCGGGAACAAAAGCCCGTCCCTGCCGTCCGTGACCATATCCGGTATTCCCCCGGCATCCGAAGCGGCTACCGGAACTCCAAGAAGCATAGCCTCCCCCACCGTATTGGGGGAATTTTCCAGTACGGAAGCGCACACAAACACACTGCTCTTTAAAAACTGCTCCTTCATCTCCTCCGCACTGAGCTTTCCGGTCATAATGACCTTATCCTCCAGCCCGTACTGCCCTATCAGCTTACACAAATATTTCCCATAAGTGGGAAGCTTTAATCTTTGTTTCAAGGTTTTCCGCTCTATCACGCTGTTTCCTGCCACATACAGTTTGACATCCGGATAATCCGCCAAAAGCTCCGCCATAGCTTGAAGCACAAAATGCATTCCCTTTAAGGGATAATCCCCCTGCCCTAGGAAAATGCTGTGCTTCTCACACCTGTCCTTATCCCATTTTCCGGTATAAAAGGGCTCGCGCATAGTCTCATTCATGGCATAATATTTTGCTTTGGGATTGATGGCCGCCGTCCCCTCCCTGTCAAACCGGGTTCTTCCGGTAATGTTTCCACACCGCTTAATTGTTTCCGCCTCATTCTGTCCCCGAAGGACAAACTTTTCCTGCTGCCGGCGGATGGAATCCTTCTTAAGAAAGTCCCGCAAAGTCACACTTCTCTGCACCTTTTCCGGCAGTCCCGCCATATAAACCTTTGCAATCTCCCCGCAAAGCCCCTGAATCCCTGCTAAAATCTTATCGGGTTTCCCAAAGGCTTTCACCGCCGCAAGGCTGTGAGGAAATTCCGTGCCGAAAATATGAATCATATCCGGCTGAAAATCCCGGAAAATCTCTGCAAACCGCTTTTCCATCCGCTCGTCGTAATGCTCCGGATGCGCAATATCTTCCGCAAAGGCATAACATTTCACATTCTGAATTATCCAAAAGCCGTTCTCTCCGCTTTCCGGCAAACCCCCCGGTTCCGTCGGAAAACAGACCCCCAGCTCAAAGGGCGCGTCCTTCTCCCTGACACGGTCAAAAATGCCGGAAAGCCATCCTTCCCGGTTACTGTAAGGCAGCTGCAGTTCCCGTGCCACCGCCGGGAGCATAATATTACAGATCCACAAAACCCTTTTCATCTGATCACAGCTCCTTCCCTTTCCGCCGTCTTTGTCTGCTCCCTGTTCTTCCGCGCATAAATCAAACCTTTCCATCTATTATAAAAGCCTGCCGTCGCTTTGCTTTCCGCCAGATATTTACGAAGAGGCGCTAAGGATAACAGCATTATCACGCGAAACCGGATACGCTCCTTAGGCATATACATTTTTGTAATCTTTTTATGTTCCATGGCGGATATTTTCCGGTTCTCTCTGGTCTCCGAGAAACCGCCTCCCTCATAATCCGCAATCAGCAGATCCTGATAAGCAAACCTTACCTTATGTTCCTTATTCGTGGCAAAATAGCTCCACAAAAACTGCTCGTAATCCGCCCTGACCCGGTAAGAAGTATCAAACGGATGAGCGCGCAGAAGCTCCCTGCTGTAAAAGCACGCCTGATGACAGGGCACATTCCGGTAGCAGCCGAATGCGTCCATATAGGGATTGGAAGCCACCTTCTGCCCCGTCACGCGCTCTAGGATATTTCCGTAATAAATCCCCCACAGCTTCTCCCCCTTTTCATCCTCCTTCTCAAAGGAAGCGATAAACTCCGCCACATTTGCAAGCACATCCTCCGAATAAAAAAGGTCTCCGCAGTTTAAATAGTAAACATACTTTCCTTCTGCAATTGCAAGCGCCTGATTCATAGCATCGTAAATCCCCAAGTCCTTACAGGAAAGGAGATAAAACTCCTCCTTTTTCCAAAGCTCCGCCAACGCCTCGATGGAGCCGTCGTCAGAACCGCCGTCTTTAACCACCACCTGATAGTCGCGGAAGGTCTGTTTTTGAATGCTTTCCAGCGTCTTTTTTAATTTTTCTCCCGGATTCAAGCAGACTACAACAATTGAAAAAAAAGGCTCCACGCTTACTCCTCCTGTGCTTTCACAAAATTAATAACCCCGATGCAAAGTATCGGGATTGACGGCCCTCGCAGGCATCAACTCACATCCGAAAGAATCGGTACCATATCGTGAAACAAAAAGGTTTCATAGGGCAGAATCCGGAGCCCGTCATTCCCCGCTTTCATCCCAATGAAAATCACAAAATACAAAACCGCTGCGCCAATCACTCCGCCTGTCAAAAAACGCCTCAGCTTCTGATTTTCCACCCTGCCAAGCAGAGCCGGAAGGAAAAAGATGTGAGTGATGGTCAGATAATAACCGATTCTGGATATAATAGGCAGGAACGAACAGCAGACATACATCACCAGCGCGCCCAGATTGCAGTAAAAATAAAATCGGTTTCTCAAAGACGGCTTTTCCTTCTTATCTTCTAAAAGCCGCCAGACAAAGAGGGAAAGGAGCAAAACTGCCAGACAGCGCGCAATATTGACCAGACTGGTGCCTCCTTCCAGATACTCCGTATCCTCATAGGTCGGGTACAAAAAAATCACAACTTTCAAATAAAAATCCTGCATAAAAAAGAAAGTGGAACAGAAGACCGCTGCAATCCCTAACTGCCACTTTTTCCAAGGAAGGGAGGCAAGGATATACAAAGGAATCACCACCAGAAGCGATTTGTGCAGAGTTGCCCCCAAAAGCACCAGCAGGACAAATCTTCCCCACTGCCGCCTCAGCACATAAGGGATTGCATAAAGCGCAATGGCAAGCGCCAGATAGTAGCGCACCGTATTAAAGGACTGAAAATAATAGCCAAACGCCATAAACAGGAAAAAGGAAAACCCAAAGCGGTCCGCCTGCCTGTAAATTGCCGCCAAAAAAAGCAGAATGGTAAAAAAGGCAAAAAAAGCAAACACCAACAGATAATTTTCAAATCCGCTGATGCCGTACAGAACCTTTACAATGCTGTTGAATCCAATCTCCGTAGGCACAAATGCATCACAGTTGATAAGATGCATAAATTCCACATATTTTGCATAATCGTTCCCCACATTCAGCCTGCACGCCGAAAGCGCAAACAGGATAAGGAAGATTGACAAAAGTGAGAGGATATTCAGCATCTGCTGCCTGCTCACCGTCCCGCTCAGGCGCAGACAGCGGTTGTTCACCAGCATTCCCAGCGACACCGTCAAGACCGCCGCAACCACATACAAGATCATCTTCGACTCTTTCCTTCCACAATTCCCTGCCTCATCAGACGGTACGCCTCCAAGATTCCTCTCTCCTTCAGCATCTCTCCCCTGTGGGCAATCAGAAACCGAAGGGAAAACACTCCCGCCATCTTTCCGTAAAGGTGATGGTAGAGCACGCCCCTGTCCTTAAAAAATTTATCATGATATCCTTGAAACCAAGTAGATTCCCGGTACACCTCTTCTCCCAACTCCGCTGTCGCCGCATAAAGATGAAGCCCCTTTTTCAGGCAGTCGTGCAAAAACAGGCTGTCCTCCCCGTTGCTGTACCTTGCTCCCCCTCCAAAAAGAAGGGAAAAGCTGATATTTCTTTTTTGCAGCGCTTCCGTCCGCGCAGCCACCGCATAAGTGGGATAGCGTCCGTAATTGTACCAGCGTATCCGCCCCGGCTTTGTATTGTAATAAGTCCTCCGGGAAGCGTCCACCCGAAAATTAAAAGTAATCACATCGGCGTCCGCATTCTTTTCAAACTCTGAAAGCACCAGCTTCTCATAGCCGGAATCAAAGACAATATCCTCATCCGAAAACAGGCAGATTTCCCCCTCCGCCCGCATAAGAGCCGTATTTCTGCTCAAGCCAACTCCCCGCTCAGCCATGGAAAAACAGCGGATCAGCTTGTCCTTATAGGGATACTCACAATAGTCAAAATCGCCGCACTGATTGACAATGAGCGCGTCGCTTTCTAAGTTCATCTTTTGCGCAAGTTCTTTTACTTCCTGATTTACCGCCGCTACAAGCACCTGTAATTTCATTTCTTTTTCCTTATCTGAATTATGCGAAATACCGATTCAAAAATTCTTCATCCGCCTGCGCAATAATCATGCCGAGAATCGGACAGTCCTGATTTTTGAGAAAGCACAGCTTCCGCTCCGTCTTTCTGCCCACATCCGTTCCAAAAGGAAGCAGGACGATCACTCCGCCTAATTCCCGGATGCGTGCGCACGCCTCTTCCGATAAAACATTTTCGTTAAAAGGAACGACCTCCCACTCATCCGCCTCACGGGGGCTTTCCTCCTCCATGATATGCCAGCCAAATTCCTCTTCGCTGGTTCCCAACGGAACCTCCATCTCTCCGCGGTTTAAAAGCCCTTCTATCTCCAGCTTTCTCATGTCGGAATGATTTGCCATATCCACAATGGCAAAAGTCTTTTGCTCTCCCAAAGTATAGCGCAGATTTGCTTTCAGCTCCCCGGCGTACGGCTCCAATCCCTTTTGGTTCAGGGTCAGGATTCCAAGCGCCTTGTAAGGATAACGCTTCTCGATATCGCTCTGCACATAAACCCCTTCATTGAAAGCATAAGCAAATCCAAACAGCATAAACGCCAGAATCCCCACAATCACCGCGCCGGTAATGCACGCCGCCGAAGTGCGGTCATCCCAATAAACCCTCTGCGGCGCCTCGGAACGTATCGCCTTGATTAAATCCAGCTCCCTGCTCTCCTTGGCGTACTCCATCAGGCCTCCCTCTACAGCATCACGGATTTCACGGACAAACTTCTCGTTATCTCCTCTCACATAGACCGTCAAAAGCCGAATGTCCGACAAAATCTCCGCCGTTGTCGCCTCACGCACCTGCTCTCTGTCATAGCCGGGAAGGGACGCCATAATCAAATCCAGAATCGGGTCTGCGTCCAGCAGGTCGTTCCAGGTATATCCATTGTAATATTGATATACCTCTCCGTTCTCATCCGCTCCAAAGCTGATGTACAGCTTCGATACCGTCTCATATTCCACCGGCATCCGCATTCCTTTGATAATCTGGTAGGCGACTCCTCCAAAGGTAGCTCCCAAAACAATCAGCATGATGATGACCCATATTTTCTTTTGAAAATAGAGCAGCATCCTTTTTAAATCCATTCCTCTGTTTAAATATTCCTCATTCATCTTCCATTCTTTCCCTTTGCACTGTCATTCTTCATGGCTGTCACCTGACTGGTTTCAACCCCTTCTGTGCTTTCCGGTTTGATCAGTATCTTTAAGGTAAGAAGCATCAGCTTTAAATCCAGCCATAACGAATAATTTTCAATATAGCATAAATCCAGCTTCAGCTTGTCATAAGGCGATGTATTGTACTTTCCGTAGACCTGCGCATATCCCGCAAGCCCCGCCTTGACCTTCATGCGGAATGCAAATTCCGGCATATCCTGCATGTACTGCCTGATGATTTCCGGGCGCTCCGGCCTGGGACCGATAAAGGACATATCCCCCTTTAAAATATTGAAAAGCTGGGGAAGCTCGTCAATCCTTACCATGCGGATAAACCTGCCCACCGGAGTAATGCGCTTATCGTTTTTGGCGGCAAGCCTTGCCACTCCGTCCTTTTCCGCATCCACGCTCATACTGCGGAATTTCATGATCAGAAACTCTCTCCCGTCCCGGGTGCAGCGCACCTGCTTGTAAAACACCGGTCCCTTATCGTAACATTTAATGCAGACCGCCGTAATCAGCATAAAAGGAGATGCAAGCACCAAAAGCAGCAGGGCGCAGATAATATCAACCAGCCTTTTCACCAGTCTCTGCTCCACCGACAGCGCATATTCTCTGGTCAAAAAAATCGGCGTGTCAAACAAGTGAAGCTGGTCGGAGCCCTTAACCAGCACATCCGGAATCTTCGGCATCATATAAACCCTTATGGAACGGCTGTAACAGTATTTGAGGAGATGGTTTCTCTCCGCGGTAGGAATATCCCAAAGCACAACCGCCCCATATCCCTTCTCAATCTCCTCCTCCAATCTCCATAAGCCTTCCTTCACATCCATACATTTCACAATCCGGTACTTATCCTTCCGGGAAGAAAACTTCCGCAGAATGTCTTCAATATCCCGCTCCCCGTGCACCAGAAGCATCTCCCTTGGCGGAAAGACCTTCCGGTAAAAATAATCGCAAAAATTAATCCACACCAGCGCGATTAAAATCTGCACCCCCGATGCCGCCACCAGATAAACCGGCGTTACAATCCAGTTTCTCATCAGGGAAATCTGCACGTATGTAACAATGTTCACAAAAAGCACAGCAAAAAACTGGGAAAGAAATACATCCATCGGCTTTAGATAGCCAACCTTCAATCCCCCGTAGGTATTGGTAAAGAAGAACAACAGCACCAGATAAAGCGCTATCATCAAAATATGCCCATTGCGATAAAATTTCAGCCCCTGACGTCCCATCACGTTACCGTTTACAATGGGATAATAATATTCAAACCAAATATATGCATAAACTGCCGTCTGCAGCAGCAGACCCACAAATTTCAGCCACAGTACGATCACCCTTTTCAGGCTCTCAAATCGTTTCATCCGCACACCTCGTTAAATTCTCCTGAGCGAAGCCCTGACCGCCCAGAAAAATAAATTATAAACACTGTAAAAAAACGGCAGCCCCTCCCGTCTCCTGTATAAGTTCCAAATCCTCCTGACCGCTTCAGCCTTGTTGGAAGAAAGCGATTTCGCCGGTCTCCGGTAAATAGTAAGCACCTCGTTAAGACCATACGCCGTATGCCCCGCCCGCATGATCTGCCACCAGGTCGCCGTATCCTCGCTTTTCACATCCGGCATCCGGATTAACTGCTTCTCAATCCGCCTTTTATCTATAAGAACCGTTGAAGTAAAGATTACTGTCCGGGAGAGCGCCCTTTTATAGATAAGCTCCTCCGGCACGGATACCACCCTGCCTGTCCCCGCGCCGTTTTCATCTCCAAATTCGTAGGCGGAAAAAACAAATCCCGCCTCCTTTTCCTTCATAAAGGCAAGCTCCTTTTCCAGCTTGTCCGACATCCAAATGTCATCCGCATCCAAAAAGGCAATATACCTGCCTCCTGACGCCTCTATTCCCCTGTTTCTCGCCTGTGCCGCCCCTGCATTCGTGCCGAGAATGTCTATCAGCCGGATCTGCTCCTCATCTTCCTTTATGCAGTTAAGAATCTTCTCCCTGCTGTCATCCTCGGAGTTGTCATTGACAAGAATAAGCTCCCACTCCGTATAAGTCTGCGCCTTCACGCTCTCAATCGTCTTTTCAATGTAAGCACCGGCATTATGAACCGGGACAACAATGCTTACAAGTCCGTCTGTCATTTCTGCCTGCATCTATAGTTCCTCTTTCACCAGATAGATTGGTCTGTTTTTCACTTCCATATACGTTTTGGCAAGATATTGTCCCAAAATTCCGAGACAAAAAAGCTGTACTCCGCTGATCAGGGAGATAATGCACACCAGCGACGGCCAGCCGGAAGTGGGGTCGCCGAACAAAGCCTTCCGGACGATGGTAAAGATGATCAGTGCAAACGCCGCCAGACAGAATAAAACTCCCATAAACGCCGCAAACGCCAAGGGCGCTGTTGAGAAGGAAGTGATTCCTTCCAGCGAATAGATAAACAGCTTCCAGAAAGACCATTTGGTCTCTCCCTTTTTGCGTTCAATATTGTCATATTCCAGCCATTTGGTGTCGAACCCCACCCAGCCGAATATTCCCTTGCTGAAACGGTTGTACTCCTTAATCGACAGGATTGCCTCCACCACCTGTCTGGTCATCAGCCGGTAATCCCTTGCGCCGTCCACAATCTCTGTTTTGGAAATTTTGCGCATAATCTTGTAAAACATTCTGGCAAAAAAGGAGCGTATCATAGGTTCGCCCTTTCGGGTCACCCGCCGGGTTGCCACGGAATCATAGCCCTGCTCCACATAGCTGTACATCTCCGGCAGGAGCGAGGGCGGATCCTGTAAGTCCGCATCCAAAAATGCCACATAATCTCCTTTTGCCTTTTCAAGCCCTGCATAAATGGCGGCTTCCTTGCCGAAGTTTCTGGAAAAAGCCAGAAGATGCACCCTGCCATCCTTTTGAATCAGCTTTTTCACTTCCTCCGCCGTGGCATCCTTCGAGCCGTCGTCAATATACCATAACTCTAATTCTACATCCTTTTCACGGAAAAAAGTTTCATTTTTGATAAATTCCGCATAAAAATCAGCGATATTCCCCTCCTCGTTATAGCAGGGGACTACTGCACTAAGCAATTTCATCGTGTCTGCACCTCATAATTACCAATCAGATTCGGATACTGCTTTTTATTCTAGCACAGATGCGGAAATATCACAAGAAAAAGGGAAAACCGATATTTTTAAGGTTTCCCTTTTTAACTGCGGAAGCTGTCAGAGCAAACTATATGTTGCCACGATTGTCTTTTCTTCATCTGTGCCGCTATCGATAAAATGTGTACATTCAAAGTCAACAGCATTATGTTCAAGGCATAATTCCAAAAAACATAAAAAAATACCAATATCAATTTGATTATAATAAGACACTTTATCAGCGGGCATAATGCCCCTCTTTCCTTGTCTTTTATACCTGTAAACATTTAGAGCGGACTCGTTGCGCTCTACGATCCAAGGTTGTGTGTTACAAGCGCTTGGAGCAAACCTGATAATATCTGTTATACCCGCCATTGGTTCGCCAGACCAAATTTCATCAACCGGTTTTCGCTTGCTCTTAAACATATCTTTGCGAAATTTTGCCTCATCATCTATTTTTGATATTGCAATCATAATTACGAAATCAAGCCCCTCAAATGATGATTCATTCGTTTTTCCAATTCCAAACCAAAGAGTTCCTATATTTTGGGAAACAAGGTATAAATCTAATTGTTCTCCTAAATACCCTATGTTCTGTAAATAATTTTCCTTTTTCTCACTGTACAATAAAATGCAGTATTGCTGCCCTCGATTACAAGTAGTTTCATCCGCAGGAACAATTTTGATTTCTGTTTTTATATCCGGATATAATGGATGAAATGTCTTGTATATTTCTTTAATTTTTTCTATTTCCCGTGAAGATATAATCTCATCTCCCACGTTTCTGAATAAATGAAATGATTTTCTCTTAAAAATCATTTCATATAAATCGCTATTTACAGTCATACTGTCACCTTCTCAAACTGGAATTGTCCTACTTCAAATCAAAAAGAGACTTTTCATAGTCTTTTACATAGTACCGTATATTTGTGCGCCCTTTTTGAATAATGGTATGCCCCTCTGCTTCTAATTTTTCTCTCTGTGCTTCAATGCCATTAGGATATTTAGCGTTTAATTCACCGTTCATTGATGTACCCATTGCCCAAAATGGTTCATTTTTCGTATCAATGGCATTTTCAATGTTTACTCCCTCTATATCTGTCTGTTCAGTATTTTCCGTCATTTGACCATCAGATTCAACGATTTCTTTTTCATTATCTGTCTCCATATTTTCTTCACAGGCAACGGTATTGAAGTCCGCACTATACATTATATCCATTGGATAAATGCTGTTTTATCGTCACTGTTATAGCCTGCTTTTCTGTAAAACTCCAACGTGCTTTTTTCCTTAGAGCCTGTGAGAAGCATCATTTTATAGCAGTTTTCCTTTATGGCGATCTCTTTGGCATAATCCAGGCACTGCGTTGCCAATCCTCTGTTTCTGTGTCTTTCATCGGTAATCACATTTTCAACAAAGGCATATGGCTGCTGGTTGTGCGTCAGATTTGGAATGATGACACAGACACAGGAGGATGCTATTTCTCCATCTTCTTCCGCAACAATCACATGATGGTCTTTATTCTGAAAAATAGCATCCCAAATCTGCAATAAATCAGCAGTCTTTTCCGGCATGGGATTGTTATGTAACTGCATATACAATTTTAATAAACCGTCTAAATCGTTTTTCTCTATCTCTCTAACCATATATTATTCCCCATTCACCATAAGTATTTTTGAAGAACTCACGTATAAACAGCATATATTCCTCTCTATACTTTCTTATATATTTTGCACAAAAAAGCCTTTATTTCAGCCATTTGTGCAATGGTCTATAAAGTTACAACAATTCCAAAGCATTTGTTAATGGGCGAAAACTGTGTCATTTCAGGTTCAATGCACTTCGTTTTCCGGTCAGAAAGGTACACGAATGAAAACGTCATCCTTTTTATGAAGGCGAATCTGTGTCCCATTCTTCCCTATGGCTGCTAACCTCTCATGCCTAACAGGATCATCCGTCCGTTTCCGGCGGATCCTAAATTCCTTCGTTCAGCCTTCCCATAGCGGGGTGCCACCTCTGCTCCAATCGAATCCTTGGGCGGACGTTTTCTATTACAGTGTGTGCTTATTCATTGTCCAGGCTTCTTTCGGTCTGATGATGTCCTTACGGAACTTTTCCCCATCAAAGTCACAGCCTATCTGTAATACCACATAGAACACCCGAATCGCTTTACATGCAATTGCTATCTTTGCCTGCATGCTGCCCAGCGGATTCCGCGTCCTGTTTCTATAATACAGGAACACGTCTTGAAATACCGGATTCCACTGCATCAGCGCCCTTGCCGATTCGTACATTGTCCTTCGCAGTTTCTTTCTGCCCCTCTTGCTGATCCGTGGTTGCCCTTTCTTCTTGCAGAACTCTTTTTGACTATTTTCAGTCCGGTACTGTTCTGCGCCGCTTCAATCAGGGTCTGTGCCCTCTTTATCCCTGCCGCGCGCACCTTGCCGTCACGCCATATCTGGTTGACCCCGCCTGCCCCAAGTTTCAGGATGTCCTGTGGCAGCGGTGCCTTTTTCAGCAGCATCAGCCCGCTCATTGGATTCCAGTCGGCATAACACTCAAAATACTCCGGAGAAAAACTTCTGGAGCAGGAATGTTCCTATCGTCTTACTGCTTTTTTAGGGATATATATTCTGTTTTTTATTAACTATATGTGTGTTTATCAGTAAGTTCAATTTAACCATTATTCTAAAATCAAGTAGATATTTCCATAATTATTAACCGTTTTCCTTTATCCCCCAATACCCATTTTTTCTTCCTCCGATTCTTTCAATAACGCCAATCTTTTTTAAATCTGCCACTGCCCTTTGCACCGTTTTATATGATACTCCTAAACGGTCAGCTATTTCGGACAACGAAATGTCCTTTTGATCCTTTATAAGCTCTAAAACCCTTGTATTTATGCCTTTTTCTTTTCGGACATCATTTGTCCGATTAAAAGCTTTATTGTTCATAACAGCAGTAAACTTAACTGTAATATCATCTCCAAGAATGCTATATTCAGGAATCTTAGCACCAATCAAACTACATTCTTCACATATCTTCTGTATCCCTCGTCCCCATGATTCTATATACCCGGCTCTGAAAAATGTATTTGCCAAATCCGGATTATATGGTCTGGAATTATGTGTTTTCATAAGATTTTCTGTTGTCCAGTCACTTGGAAATACACATGCGTTACTGATATACATAGCCTCATCTTCTATTCGAATTTGAATTGGGATACCATCTTCCCATTTGCAATGAATCACTGCATTGTATACTGCCTCTCTCACTGCTTCCCTTGCATATGGATATGTCTCCACACGTACCTCTTTGTCATAGGATATAGATGCCTTTAAGTATTTCAAATAAATCAGTTCAACTACTCTATCTGCTATTAGGATAAGCGATCCTTCTACTACATCCTGATATTGAAGATCAGAACCCATGCCAAACTTCCCAATTTTCACATAACAGCCAGTAAAAAAACGTTGCGGATTACGATAAAAAAGCAAAACTGCTGCCCGTTTCAGTTTTCCATCAACAATCAGCCCCAATTTATTAAGCAATTCCTCATTTGTACACTCCAAATCTTTACGTGTCATTCGTTCTGTACGAACAGACTCACGGCGAAAAATTTCAAAACTCTCTATATCTAAGTCTCCAACGGAAACATTGTCGATAGGAACAGCATCCCAACGATATCTTGTCTTTCTAACAAGAAATTGTGTCAGTGCGGAACCACGAAGCTGTTGCTTGGTACTTCCGCTCCTATAATGATACTCGCCACGGTAACTGACCGGATATGAACTTGGATTTACTATAATCTGAATATATTGTTTTCCATTCTCATCTAAGCAATTTACGTCGGCTATAATCCCCATTGTATCCTTAATTTTATTGGGAATATCTTCAAGAAGTTTCTTGCAGTCAGTCACACCAACAATATTCCCATTATCATCAAGTCCAATATAGATGCATCCTCCTTGCGCATTAGCAAAACCGCACACCCATTTTAAATATTCATCTCTCCATGACTCTTTATATTCTATATTTTGACTTTCTGCCATACTTCTTATCCTCCATCCAAAAATGCCTTCATATTCCAACCATAACAGAATTTTGCAAATCACATAAATTATTTTTTGCAAAAAATCTATCTGGCAGACTATGAAAAGCCTTGCAACAATTTATAGCTCTCTTTGTCTCTGTCAAATTATTGTTCCCAATTAATATATCCCTATAATGTACTGCAATATTATCAATTCTACATGAGTAATATGCATCACCGCAAATCATCATTTCTAAAAAATGTTCCACATTTGGAATATATCTTGTCATTCCTTCCAAAATACCAAGCGCGCGGTGCGCCTGTATTAAAAGATCTGTAATATCCTGATCAATTCTGATATTTAACAAATTCAATTCGGTCGGCAAAAAAGTCCAATATCTTCGATTTCGCTCTACATCAAAACTTTTATAAAATGTTTCGCTTACTGTACGCACTCATCATAGCTCCTATTAAAACAAATAATTTGCAATAAGCATTTCAATCTATGTGCTATATTACAAATTATATCACTTTTTTGAACTATATCAAATTATTCCATGAATAACACGAAATTCAAGAAAATCTGTCTGCAATTTTTCCATTAATTCTAAAACAGAGGACTTTGCCAGCTCATAACCATAATGCTCAATCCATACTTTCGTTGTAAGGAAAATATCCTCTCTTGCAATACCTGATTTTTGAATGGCATTTTCCACCTGTGTTTCAGAGAAGTATCGTCAATTGTGATTGTAAACTTTTTCTCATTATCAACTACATAATTCTTTATATTGCCATAATGTGGTTTTCGCACATCGGGCAAATAAGTTTATCGGTCTCTATTTGCCAATCATAAAATGACAATTCAGCGTTACGGTACGGACATATTATATCAACAAATGTACCATCTAACTCAATACCATCTATTTCATCGCCGTCTGCATTAGTGTTATATTCCTCGGTTGTTGCAAATTACTACTTCCCCGAAATAAAGCAATTTATCTCCAGTTCCGTGATGCCGCGAATAAACTGTTCTTCTAGCTCTGATATGTAATCATCCAAAATTTCTGTGTTTTTATACTTTCATCATATCAAAAATTTGTACTACACACCAGACACAATAATGGCTCTTGCACTTGCAAATTCAATATGTCGTTGGTCTTGGTAGAATGAAATTCCCCAGATAAACACAGGTATGCATCTAAATTGTTTGCCTAAACTGCTGTATTGTACCTGATAAATATATATACCCCTCTATTTGCATTCCTCAATATATCCTTTTCTACTCATCTCCTAGGTTTACACAATTTGCCACTACATGAAATGTTTGATGATAGGATTACGGTTGAAAGTCCCGGCATTTTGCCCGGAATTGTGCGCCTGAACAATCTCCGTACTGTCCACTTCTCCCGCAACCCGAACATTGCCCGTTTTCTCCACGAATACGATTATGTTCAGGAGTTCGGTGAAGGCGTTGATCGTATGTTTAAGGAAATGGCGGCTGCCGGGCTTCCTGCTCCTGAGTACCGTGACAATGCTTTTATGCTCAATGCCACAATTCGGAATGGGGTAATAAATGAAGTAGATGGGACAATAAATGAAGTAATAAATGGGGCAATAAATGGGGCAATAAATATTTCTGCTACCGAGCAGGCTGTTTTATCTGCAATAAAGAAAAACCAAAAAATTACAAAGGCAGAATTGCAAAAAGAAACCTCTCTTGGAAAAAGCACGATTGACCGGGCAATTAAAGCATTAAAGGAAAAATGCTTAATCGAGCGTGTCGGCTCTAACAAAACAGGTTATTGGAAAATTATAAATAAGCAACTGTAAAAAGTCCCCTTAACCGCCACATAACAAGAGACTAAGATGATGGCACTCGGTAGTTTGACAGCCCAATCTCATTCAGAACCTTCTAAATCCAGCAAGGGCTTAATTTTTTGTCAATTATCGAATTTGCATTTACACATTACTTATGGGCACTGTATCATGTAAATATCCAGCACAGAAAGGATGGGATTATTTTATGGATTATGATGATTACAGCAAAGCATATGATAAGATAAGGGCAAAGAACAATGAGTATCTCGACCTTTTTGAACAGTCTCTGATTGAAGATGGTTTTAAGGACAGCACCATTAAGAGGCACTTATCGAATATTGATTTCTATATAAATGATTTTCTCCTGTACGAGGAGCCCCTCACGATTGACCGCGGTACAGTCAGGATTGATTCCTTCCTTGGCGATTTTTTCATACGTAAATGTATGTGGTCTACACCCGGGAATATAAAAAGCACAGCGGCAAGCATTAAAAAGTTTTACAAATGTATGATGGAACATGGAATCGTGGAAAAAAGCGACTATGAATTCCTGTGTTCTGAAATCAAGGACGGGATGGAAACCTGGCAGACTGACTGTGCTGTATATAATGATCCTGATAAACTGAATCCATTTGCCTTCTTCTTTTGATGGCGGACAGCTATGAGACTTAGATGGACGAAAAACTCCACCTCTCCGCCTTTTGGACAAATGCCTTTGCAAACGCCGGATTGGACGGATAATACAGGTGCGGAAACCCAAACCAGTAATTTTCCCCTGTCATGACGCAGGAATAGCTTCTGCCTGTCACGGGCTTGACCGCCAGCGCGCCGTTTCCGTTATCCGTGCTGTCATAATAATGAAACTCATGCCCTTTTATGGTTTCTCCCTTGGGAAGGAAAAAGCCTTCTTTCTCCTGAATCTCCACATAGCCGAAACGCACGGTCTTTCCGGTGTCAAAGCATTCCGCCGGGATAACGCCCGCCATTGCATAGCGGATTCCCTCCCGGTCTGTCAAAAAGTCATGTAGATATAGGAATCCTCCGCACTCCGCAGCCATCGGCATTTTGCTCAAAAACGTCTGCTTGACAGCCCTGCGCATATCCACGTTTTGGCTGAGCTCCTTGGCATACAGCTCCGGGTAGCCTCCGCCAAGCAATATCCCACGGCAGTCTTTCGGCAGGCTTTTGTCATGAAGGGGCGAAAAGAATTGAATCCGCGCCCCATATTCTTCTAACAGCATCAGATTTTCTTTGTAATAAAAGCAAAACGCTTCATCCTTTGCCACCGCAATAACAGGATTTGAAATTGTTTTCGGTTTTCCCTCTGCGCTGTCAGTTATCTCCCCTGCGCTGTCGGCAATTTCCTGCACTCCCCTAAGAGATACCGTGCTCTCCAATTCCCGGGAGATGGAGGTCAGTTTTTCCTTTAAATTCTCCTGCTCATTTGGCAGGACAAGCCCAAGGTGACGGCTTTCCATCTGAAATGCTTTTTGTTCCGGCAGAAATCCCAGCACCAAAAGCCCTAATTCCCTTTCAATCAAAGGCTTTACGGTTTCATAATATCCTTTTGAAATCCGGTTCAGAATGACGCCCCTGATCAGATGTTCCCTGTCATATTTTAAGAATCCTGCAAGCAGCGGTACAATCGACTGCCCCATTCCTTTCACATCTGCCACCAGGACAATAGGCGTTCCGGTTACCTTTGCAAGGTGGTAGGAAGAGCCCTCTTCCCGCACGCCGCCCAGCCCGTCATAAAGCCCCATCACGCCCTCTAAAACTGCAAACGTTTTCTTTTCCGCATGTTTCCGGAAAATCCGGCGGGTTGTTTCTTCTCCGGTAAAAAAGGTGTCCAGATTGCCGGAGGGAATGCCAAGCGTCTTTTCATGAAACATCGGATCGATATAGTCCGGTCCGCACTTAAAAGAGACGACATTTTCCCCTTTCTCTTTCAATATCTGCAAAAGCGCACAGGTGACGATTGTTTTTCCGCTTCCGCTCTTTGGCGCGGCAATCATAATCCTCCTTATTTTCATAGTCCTTCTGCCCTGTCCTTCCATTATTTTCCATCAAATTCAAATGCGCAGATCCACACGGGATTCTCCGCCAGCATGAGATGATGATTTCCCGCCTTTTTGCTTCTGCTTACCTGAACCTGTATCATTTCCTCCTCTTTCACTCTGCCCTCTGTCAGGCATTCCCGAATTTCGCAGAAAGTCTCCATACTGACCGCGTTTATGACAACCCTCATCTGGGGATTTATCCGATACAGCTCGTTTAAAATCCCTTTCAGCTGTCCGCCGCTCCCTCCGATAAAAGCGTGGGTTGCTTTAGGCAGAAGAGAAAGTCCTTCCGGAGCCATTGTCTCTGTCACGGAAATATTTTCCAGTTCAAATTTCTCCCGGTTCTGCCTGATAAGAGAAAGCGCCTCCTTCTTTTGCTCCACCGCGCAGACCCGGACTGTATCCGACAGCCCGGCGGCTTCCACTGCAATGGATCCGGTTCCGCTTCCAATATCATAGAGCACCGCCCCCGGATACAGTTTCAGCTTACAAATGCTGATTTCCCTTACCTCCTCTTTGGTCATGGGAACCTCTCCCCGGATAAACTCTTTGTCCGCCCTGCCGTGGGTCAGGCTTTCTGATGATGCACGGGGATTTCTGACCATACAGGTATACAAGCCCTCCTGCCTTAGTTCCCGGCACTCTTTGGGAGAATAAATTTTGACCTGCTCATCCTCATAGGACAGCTGATACCCTGCCGCGATTTCGCACTCCTGCATACCGGCATTTTCCAGAAGCTCTCCCAATCGGTTCATATCCTTTACCCCGGACATTAACAAGAAGGTTTTGGAATTTCTCCTGATTTTGCGGACAAGATTCGGCAGTTCCTTTCCATGCATACTGTAAACGGCCGCGTCTTGATAGCTCTCTCCAATCCGGGAAGCAAGTGCCGCAACCGAAGAAATCCCCGGCAGAATCCGCAGGGATGCCTGCAGTTCTCCCGCCTCTATCTCTCTTTGCAGGGCAAGGAAAAGCGGTCTGCATCCGCTGTAAAAACCGCTGTCCCCGGAAATCAGCACTGTCACCTTCCGCCGACAGAAGAACGGCTGATTTTTCTGCATCTGTTTTAAATACGGGAGAATCTGATTTTCCCCATAAAAGGGACGCTTTTCCAGCTTCGGCTGATAGGGCGCCAGCATCCGCTCTGCTCCCAGCAGAATATCCGCGTCTGCAATTGCCTCCTGCACTTCCCTGGTGAGACTGTCCGGGCTCCCCATTCCAACACCGGCTATGGTAATCTCAAAGGATCTGGGGGATAAAATTTTTTGTCCAAAAATCTTTTCCAATTTCTCACAGACCTCCGCAAAAGAAAGCCCCTCTTCCTCCTCCGGGCGTCCAATCACGAATGCCCGTACTCCGGTTCTCTTTGCCGCTTCAAGCTTTTCCCAAAATCCGCCGTTTCTTCCGCTTTCCTTGGTGACCAGAACGCGAATTTCATATTGGCGGATGACCGCTTCGTTCATCTGCGCCGAAAAGGGTCCCTGCATGGCAATAATCTGTTTTCCACAAATCCCATGCTCCATACACGCCGTAATACTTTCTATTCCGGGCAGAACCCTGACGTAAAGCCTGCTTTTAATCTCCTCCGCGTTACAGTACAAGTCCAGTTCCTTGCTCCCGGTGGTCAGGAGAATGTTTCCCTCCGTCCTTTGCAAGGCTTCCCGGCATTCCTCCAAAGTGTTAAACCAGACGACTTCCCCCTGCACATTCTCCAAGCAGTTCTCGGCTTTTCTTTCCATCTCCGGCTTTTCTGAGCAGTCCTCAGCTTTTCTTTCCATCTCCGGCTTTTCTGAGCAGTCCCCGGCTTTTCTTTCCATCTCTGGCTTTGCCCAAAAGGGCTCCCGGCTTAATCTCAGATAAGGCACTTCCAGCCCTTCCATCGCCGTCTTAATATTTGAAGTTACGGCTTTGGCGTAAGGATGCGTAGCGTCCACCACCGCCGCAAAGTCTCCTGCCAGAATCAATTCCCGAATCTGTTCCGAATCCAGCCTTCCCTGATGAACCGTCACCAGCGGATGGCTTTTGAGAACAATCTGCCCGTACTCCGTTGCCACGCAAAGAGTATGGGCGATTCCCGCCTCCGATAACAGCTCCGACAGATTCCGTCCTTCAGTTGTCCCCGCAAAAATCAGCAGCTCTTTCAACTTGATACCCCCGTTTGGTGACCAATCTTCCATTTAATAATTCCGTGCCGGAATTTCCCACGAACACCGTCGTAAACATATTTACTTCCTGCTCCTTTAGTTCCTGTAAGGTACAGACCCCGGAGCGGGTTCCTTCTCTTCCGATGTTTTCCACGAAACCGCAGGCACGCTCTTTTTCCATGCTTTCAAGCAGAATCTCACAGGCTCTTTTCAGATAATCCTTTCTCTTACGGCTGGAAGGGTTATAAATGGCAATGGCAAAATCCCCCTCCGCCGCCGCCCACAGTCTCTTTTCAATCTTTTCCCAAGGAGTCAGCAGGTCGCTTAGGCTTATCACGCAGAAATCATGATTTAAGGGGGCTCCAAGGATTGCGGCTCCGCTGACCGCCGCCGTAATTCCGGGAATCACAACAAGCTCCGTCTCCGGGTAATCCTGCCCCATCTCATACATCAGGGAAGCAAGCCCGTAAATCCCCGCATCACCGCTGCACACGAGGGCTACCCGCTTTCCGGACTCCGCCTTCCGAAAGCAGAGCTCACAGCGTTCCTTTTCCTTCCGCATGGGAGTGGAGTACATTTCCTTTTCCTGAAACCGCTGTCCCAAGAGCTTTAGATACAACGGATAACCCACAATCACATCCGCAAGCTCCAACGCCCTAAGCGCCTCCCCGGTCATCATAGTTTCCTTCCCCGGTCCCATTCCTACAATCATGATCTTACGCTTCATCAAAGCTCACACTCCATTTCCTTTTTGCAACGGCAATGGTCATTCCATCTTCTGCGCATTTTTTTAAAATTAATGTTCCATCCGCTCCGCAGGCTTTGACTGCCGCCCGTTCACACACATTGTCCACGCCCACCTGTTCCTTTACAAACAGAGAGGGCTGAAAATCTCCCTCCACCGCCTGCAATTCCTCCGCCTCATAAGTCCAAAAAGGAATTTTCTCCTTTTGGCACCATGCAAGGATTCCCGCCTCCTCCTTTTTTTGCGAGACGGAGGCTGCCGCCCAAATCTGCCGGGTTTCTATTCCCAGCTCCTTTAATTTGCGCCTCAAAAAGGCTTCCAGCTCCTTCGCTTCTTTTCCTTTTTTACAGCCAATCCCGATCACATACTCCTTCGGGCACAGACAAAGCTGTGCGGGAAATTGCCCCTTTTCGGAAGTAATCAGTACGTCTACGGGTTCCCGGGGCGGATAGGGCAGTATCCGTATCCCCTCGAAATCCCTGAGTGGTTTCACGGTTTTCCATTTTTCCTGCAAATCATCTTCCGCTCCATAAATTCCATGCCCTTTTTCTATGGATAAGGTGATTTCTTCCCCTGCCAGTGCTTTGGCAGAAACCCCTGCAATCCCGTCTTTATTCACTATAAAAAGCCCGTTCTTTTTGGCGAACAGATCCACCGCAAATTTCCGGTTCATGTCCGTCGCTGTTGTGATTACCGCCTGCGCCCCTGTCTTTTCTGCCAAATAAACTGCAAGCGCATTTGCACCGCCCACATGCCCGGAAAGAATGGGAATCACATACTTCCCGTTTTCATCCATCACAAGCACCGGGCTGTCCCGAAGCTTATCCTTAAGATGGGGAGCGATTGCCCTGACCGCAATTCCGCAGGCACCGATAAACAAAAGGGCATGTCCCTTTTCCATCTGCTCTCCCGCCCATTCTCCCACCGGCTTCTCCGTAAAGGCTGTCCGCCCGGCGGAACCGCCCTTTTGACCTGCATATGCCTTCTGTCTGGTAAACAACAGTGTCTCCATCTCCTCCGCTTCCTCGGCAATGCGTTCCGAAAGGATTTTTCCCTTTTGGGTAAAACTAATGATACTCAGCTTCATAATCTCCCGCCCTTCATGCTCTGTTCCCGTTTCGATCCTTTCTCTTCATGCTCTGTCTCCATTTTATCCTTTTCCATCATGTTCTGTCCCCATTTTGATCCGTTCCCTTTCGGAACTCCGTGGAAAAGTCCGGCGCATACAGTCTGGATCTCTGATAATTCTGATGAGTCAGCACATCCCCCACCAGCACCAGCGCCGTTTTGGTAATATGGTGCGCCGACGCTGTGCGTTCCAAGTCTTCCAGCGTGCAGAGATAAACCTCCTCTTCCTGCCAGGTAGCCTTGTAGACCAGCGCCGCGGGCGTCTCCTTCCCGTATCCGCCTGCAAGTAACCGCCTGCTAAGCTCCCCAAGCATTCCAGTGCTCAGATAAATTGCCATGGAAGCGTGATGAGCGGCAAAGCTCTCTATGCTTTCCCTCTCCGGCACTTTGGTCTTTCCCTCCATTCTGGTAATGATGAGCGACTGGGAAATTCCCGGCAGAGTATATTCCAGATTTAAGGATGCCGCCGCCCCAAAGCAGGCACTTACTCCCGGACAGCTCTCATAGGGAATCCCGAGCTTGTCCAGTTCGTCCATCTGTTCCCGGACTGCCCCGTAAATACTGGCGTCTCCCGTGTGGAGGCGCACCGTCATCCTGCCCGCGCTCTCCGCTTTCTGCATCAGACACACCACCTCTTCCAAGGTAAGCTTAGCGCTGTTATAAATCTCACACTCTTTTTTTGCATAAGAAAGCAGCTCCGGATTGACCAGCGAACCGGCAAAGATAATCACATCCGCCTGTTCCAGCATCCGCTTTCCCCTGACGGTAATTAAATCTGCCGCGCCGCTTCCTGCTCCAACAAAGTAAACCATTCTTCCGCCCCCTTACTTTTTGCAAGCTCTCCAAGCTCATTGGTATATAAAATGCAGTCTGCCGCGAGCTTTCCTCCTGCACGCTTTTCCAGATAATAGCAGATGCGGTCGGCTGCCCGCTCCATCACCGGCTGTAATTTTCCGGACTCTTTCAAAATCCCTGCCGCCTCCTCCGTGGTGGCGCATTCTAGGATTCTCAGGCACTGCCGGGGCTCCACCTGTTCTCTTAAGGAAAATGCCGTCAAAAGCTCCATCCTGCAGTCCGCCTCCTTAGAGTGCGTGTTCATGATTCCTCCCGCAATCTTAATCAGTTTCCCTAAGTGCCCGGTGAGGAGCAATTTTTGAAACCCAAGCTCCACCGCCATATCAACAGTATCTCCGATAAAGTTACTGCATTTCACGCTCCGGTCCAAATCGTATCCGTAAGTTTTTTGCACAAAGTGAAGCCCATAGTTTCCCGGCGAGACCGCAACGTAATCAAACCCCTGCACCCTTCGCTGGTTTAATTCCACTTTAATGGTGTCCAAAACCGCCTGACTGCTCATAGGCTCCACAATCCCGCTGGTTCCCAATATGGAAATCCCGCCTGTGATTCCAAGCCGGGGATTAAAAGTCTGCCCGGCAATCCGCTCTCCATCCGGAACGAAGATTTCAACCCTAAGGCTGCCCTGATAATCCGTCAGTTCACAGACCTCCGCTGCCTCTTTGCGGATCATTTCCCTTGGGACATGATTGATAGCGGCGCTTCCCACGGGCTGATCCAGCCCCGGTTTTGTTATCCTCCCAACTCCGATTCCGCCGTCAATCTCAATATTCCATCCGCCGATGCTTTTCAAATCACTTCCGGCATCTTCCCGGCAATTCCCGGCATCTTCTTTGCAAATTCCGGCATCTTCCCGGCAGACCCTCTCATCTCCCATCCGGACTCTTGCATAAATCAGTGCGCCGGTTGTGACATCCGGGTCGTCCCCGCCGTCCTTTCGCACCGCACAGCTGACCTCTCTTTCGCCCCGTCTGACATCAACAAGCTGTGCCGTATAGGGAATGCCCTTCGGCGTTTCTATGGTGATTTCTGTCTTTTCCCTGCCTGTCAGGAGCATGTACGCAGCCGCTTTTGCCGCAGCCGCCGCACAGCTTCCCGTGGTAAATCCATACCGCATTCCAAACGCTCCTATCCTTTTTGTATTTTGGCGCACCTGCACAAATTTCCAGTCAGCCAGCAACCCCGATGCAAGCGGTCACTTGACTCATTGCCCGTGGGAATCAACTCAATTCCCCCTGTCTTTTCCCACAAGCTCATACAAAAGAGCGTTGCAGACTGCCGCGGCAATATTGCTTCCTCCCTTTCTGCCCCGGTTGACAATAAAAGGAACCTGCGTCTCCATAATCAACTCTTTTGCCGCTTCCACGTTTACAAAGCCAACCGGCACGCCGATGATAAACGCCGGACAGAAGGTTTTTGCCTGTATCATCTCATAGAGACGCACCAGCGCGGTGGGCGCATTGCCGATTGCAAAGATAATCGGCTTTTTTAACCCTGACGCCTTCTCCATGCTCACTGCCGCTCTGGTGGTTTTCCGCTCCTTGGCAAGTCTTGCCACATCCGCATCCGCCATAAAGCAGTGCGCCTCTCCCCCCAGCTTTGCAAGCACCCTTTTGTTAATCCCTGCCAGCGCCATATTGGTATCCGTCACGATATCCGCTCCCTGCAAAAGAAGTTCTCCGGCGGTCTGCACCGCTCCCGGAGAATAGACCATGGTATCCGCGTAATCAAAATCCGCACTGGTATGAATCACCCGTTTTGTGACCGCCTCCTGCTCCTTGGGGAGCGCAATTCCTCTATTTTGAAGCTCTAAAGAGATTATCTCAAAGCTCCTTTTTTCAATCTCCTCCGGCAGTAAACTGATAATCTGTTTCACGCTCTCTGTTTTCTGCACTTGATTTCTCCTATCGCTCTCAGCAAAATTTCATTTTCTTCCCGGCTTTTTACCGCAATCCGGTAATACCCTTCCTGCAATCCCCTAAAATTCCTACAGTCACGAATCAAAATTCCTTTCTCCAAAAGCTTTTCATATAAATTTTCCCGGCTGTGGAGAAACAAGAAGTCGGCTTCCCCCGAAATCACGGTAATCCCAAGTTCTTCCAGCCCTTTCGTCAGGAACTTTCGTTCCTCCGCCGTGTAACTAACGGTTCTTTTTAAAAACTCTTTCTGCCCTCCGCAGGCAATCCCTGCCTCCTGCGCAAAACAGGACAGATTCCACTCCGGAAGCTGTCTTTTTATCTTGGCGCGAACCTGCTCCCCCACGCATGCCAGATACCCCAGACGCACTCCCGGAATCCCAAAGGTCTTGGTAAATGCCCCTGTCAGAATCAGGTTTTCAAAGCGTTCCACCGCCCCGATCATAGACACATTTTCCATGCAAAAGGGAGCAAAACACTCGTCAAGCATCACCCGGATTCCTCTCTGCCTGCAATGCGCCAGCACCTCCAATAAGTACTCCCTGTCAAGGGTTCTTCCCGTAGGATTGTTGGGGTTAGCCAGAAAGAGAAGGTCAACCTCTTCGGTGAGAACCGCCCGCAAGTCTTCTCCGGGAACAAATCCCAACTCCTCTCTCATTGGGTAATAGAGAATCTCTCCGCCTCCCGCCTTAGCCGCATACTCGTACCCATAAAAAGAGGGCACGGGTATCACCGTCCTGCCGGGTCTGATGCCGTGAACGCCCGCCAAAAAAAGCTCCGAAGCGCCGTTTCCAAAAAGAAGAAACTCCTCCGGTATTTCCAGCATCTCCCCGACAGCCTTCCGCAGACGCTCTGCGCGGATGTCCGGATAACTTCCAATCTTTTCCAACGCTTCTTCAAGCGCTTTCCTGACTGCCTCCGGCGCTCCCAGCGGATTCCCGTTTACGGAAAAGTCCAGTTGTATGTCATTGTTGTAAATATCACCGCCATGAATTATTTCCATACTGCTCCTATATTGCTCCCCTATTGCTCACATATTACTCCCATACTATTCCCATATTACTCCCGCCTACAGATTTCCAGCCCTGCTCTGCTATCTCGCGAAGCCTGCCGCAAGCAGAGACAGCAGACAAAGGATTTCCCCCAAAAAGGCAGTCAGAAGCATTAGCCGGTTTGCACGGCGGATATCCTCAGGCTCCGCCTGTCTGCATGCCTCTCCAATATAAGGCTTCTTTACCACCCTGCCAAAGTAGCTTGCATCTCCGGCAAGACGGATTCCCAAGGCTCCCGCGCACACCGACTCCGTCTGGGCGGAATTGGGGCTTGCATGGTTCCTGCGGTCTCTCCGATATATGGAGACTGCCCCCGTAAAAGAAAAGCTTCTTCCTCCCAGCAGGGAGGCAAATATCATCAGCCATGCGCTGATTCGCGCCGGAACAAAGTTCACCAAATCGTCCAGCTTAGCCGCCGCTCTTCCAAAAAAAAGATACTTCCCATTTTGATAGCCGACCATGGAATCCATGGTATTCACCGCTTTATACCAAAACCCCAAAACAGGACCGCCAATCGCCGTATACAACATGGGCGCAATCACCCCGTCTGAGGTATTTTCCGCTACGGTCTCCACTGCCGCCTTCACAATCCCCTCCGCAGAAAGGCATACGGTATCCCTTCCCACAATCATGGAAACCGCCTCTCTTGCTCCCTCCGTATCCCGCTCTCTTAAGTGCCGGTAAACCTTCATGCTTTCCACTTTCAAACACTTTACCGCAAGAATCTGATAGGTCATGACAGCTTCTAAGGCAGTTCCCATGTACGGATGAATCCTGTATGCGGTCAGCAGAAGCAGCGCCGTCACAGCCAGAACCGCCCCCGATGTAAGCAGTACCAGCCAGACTCCCTTTTGAAGCTCCTGCTCCCTGGTATCCTCCGGCTTTCTAAGACAATGCTCCAGCCGGGTTATGAGTGCTCCCATCAGTCGTACCGGATGGGGGATAAAAGCCGGGTCTCCCAAAATCAGATCCAGCAGAAATCCGACGCCGAACGCCGTCATATGATATTGCATGTGCACACATACCCCTTTCCGTTTTCCACCTGATAGTCAAAATAATCTCCGCCGTAATATCTGCTAAGAAGCGCCATGATGGTTCCCCCATGAACAATCATTCCTGCCCGGTTAATCTTTCCCTGCATGACCGGCTCTCTGAGCTTTTCAATCATCCGCTCAAATCCCTTCTCACAGCGCAGGAGAAACTCCTCCCTGCTTTCCCCCTCCGGGAAGGGAAGCGTTCCGCCGCCGTCAATCCACTTCTGATACCGCGCATCTTCTTTTAATTCCCCATAATTATTGCCCTCAAAGGCTCCAAAATCCATCTCCGTCCACTCCCCGACCGTCACAGGGCATAGCTTAGGATAAAGGATTTCGGCGGTCTGAATGCACCGCTTCATGGGACTTGTAAATAAACAATCCACCTGCGGATAACAGTTCTGCGTCTTGAACTTCATCAGTTCCCGTTTTCCCTCCTCACAGAGAGGCACATCCGTCCGTCCCAGATAACGGTGCTCCCGGTTTGCCTGTGCGGCTCCATGCCTGAGCATTACAAGGGTTATTTGATTCTTTGTCCGATTCCGCATAATACACGCACCACTTCCTCCGCCATCCCCGCCAGCTTTACGAGGATTCTTCCGGTTCTTTCCCGATATTCTCTTTCCTGCGCTTCCATAGGGACAATCCCGTTTCCAATCTCATCGCTGATGATTACGGCATCGGGACAGCTCTCCAAAAAGGTTTGAATCTCCTGCTCCGGGCATCCGCCGTTTTGAATCCGTTCCCTCACCCAATTGTGAAAATGATTCACGATGACTGCTTCCTGCTCCCTCTCCCCGCTCACAGAAGTTTCTCCCTCTCTGCTCACAGATTTTTTCTCCTCTGCGCTCACAGGATTTTCCCCCTCCATGTTCACGGAATTTTCTTTCTCCATGCTCACAGGATTTTCACCTTCCCTGCTCACCGGGAGTACGCCGTCATAAATCCTGCACTCCTTCAAATCATACTGCCCGATGGCATATTGCAGTTTTCCCTGGGCGTAACCGCCAATAATCAATTTCATTTTCCGCTCCTTAGCCGCTTATCCAAATATCACAATGCCACGGCATCCCCTTCCCTAAATATAGATGGCAGATTGTACCACAAGTTCCCTCATACTGATATGCATTCACAAAAAAACATTCACAACCGCCGCCGCTGTCATCATGCACGCTTCGCAGATGAGCACAAAAAATCCCGCCGTATCCCCGGTGATTCCTCCCAGCTCCTTTCGGGTGCGCCAGCCATAATATCCAAAAGAAGCAAACGCCGCCGCCACAACCGCTCCTCCAAGCAACGACTGTCTCAGCATAAAGCAGATGCACAAAAGGCTTTGCAGATACAAAGCTCCCTTCACAATGCCCTTCTGCGAACGGTCTGCCGCCTCATAGAGCATTCCCTCTTTTTTTGCCTTCGGAAAGGACACCACACTGATTCCGCTAAGGCTTCTGGACAAAAAGAAACCTCCGCACACAATCCGCAAAAGCCTCGCGTCCCTCACCTCCGAAAACGCCCCCATATAAAGCAGTTCGTATAGGGCAAGCATAATCACGGCAAACGCCCCGATATGCGGATCCTTTAAAATTTCCAGCTTTTTTTCCCTAGAACCGTAGGAGTGAAAGGCATCCATCGTATCCATAAATCCATCCACATGAAATCCGCCCGTCACCAGAAGGGGAATTGCTGTTCCTAATAAAAGATAACATAGTTCCCCTATCCCAAACCGCTTGCAAAACAGACTCCACAAATAAATCAGACCTCCGATGACCGCTCCCACCCAGGGGAAAAAGCACAGCATGTATTTCATATCCTCCTCTTTCCAAGGAAACTGAGGAACCGGAATTTTCGAATAGATGGAAAAAGCAACCACAAAAGCGGCCGCAAGGGATTTTAAAATGTGCATCGGCATTGCCCCCTTTGTCCTTCTTTTATCATAATCGGAATGCCAACGACCACCTCCGCCACTTCATCCGCCAGCTCCGCAAGTGCCTGATTGATTCTGCCCATTGCCCGAAGATACGCCATAGTCTCCCGATGGTAGACCCTGCCGTCCTCAAAGACATTATTGCTTACAAGGACAAGATGCCTGCATTCTCTCTTTAACGCCATAATTCCGCTTATGACCTTCTCAGCCGTCACTTCCTCCGGCTGGGGGGGTTCTCCGGCAAACATTTCGTTAGCCGTAAGATTGGAGATGCATTCCAGCAAAACCGTTTTATCCCCCGCCTCCATCTGTTTCAGCGCGTCTTGAACTGCCGCGGGCTGTTCGATAGTGATAAATCCCTTACCGCTCCGCTGTCTCTGGTGCCTTGCAACCCGTTCCCGGCTTTCCGGGTCGGATGCCTGCATGGTCGCAAGATAGTATTTTCTTTTTGCCGAAAGAGCGCAGGCACGTTCTTCCGCCCATGCGGATTTTCCGCTTCCGCTGCCTCCCATCACCAAAATCGTCATATCCCTAAAACCTCTCGTATGCCAAAACTTCTCATATGCCAAAACTTCTCGTATGTCAAAACTTCTCGTATGTCAAAACCTCTCGTATATCAAAACCTCTCATACTGCTCAATCTGAATTTCTGAAAAGTCAGCCCCCTCCCGGTACACGCTGAGTGCCAAGTCAAGAAGGGAGAGCATCATAACCGCTCCGGTTCCTTCCCCCAGCGCCATCTCTCCGTCAATAACGGGACGGAGCCCCAATTCCTCCGCCAGCCTTTCCGTTGCCGGTTCTTTTCCCTTGTGGGAAGGAATCAGATAATCCTTGATTCCGGGCACCAGACGCTGCGCCGCAAGAGCCGCCGTCAGGCTGATTACGCCGTCTAACACAATCGGAACATGAAAAAGAGCGCCTCCAATGCAGACCCCCGCGAGTCCGCAAATGTCCAATCCGCCTACTGTCCGCAGGATTTGAAATGCATCTGCCCCTCTTAGCTGGTAACGTGCCAGTGCCTCCTCGATGATTTTTCTCTTGCGGATGAGCCCCTCGTCGTCAAGCCCTGCGCCTCTGCCTGTCACCTCCGCCGCCTCACAGTCTAACAGCGCCGCCGTGACAGCACTGCTGGTGGTGGTGTTGCCAATTCCCATTTCACCCACGGCAAGGATCCGGTATCCTGCCTGCCCGCATTCAAATACCGTTTCTATTCCTGTCAGAATTGCCTCCAAAGCCTCCTGCTCAGTCATTGCCGGCTCCTTTCGGAAATTTCTGGTTCCGGCGCGGGTTTTTTTATCCCACACCCCCGGAATCTTTTCCCGGCTGTTAATCCCAATATCCACCGGAATGGTATCCGCCCCGATTGTTTCCGCCATTCTGCCTGCCGAAGACCGCCTCCCCGCCATATTCCTTGCAACCGCCAGAGTAACCTCCTGACCGGACTGGCTGATTCCCTCCTCCACGATTCCATTGTCCGCGCATAGAATGATAACCGCTTTTCGGGAAAGGTCGATGTTTTCCGTTCCGCAGACGGCTCCAATCTGTGCAAGCAGAGGCTCAAATCTGCCCATCCCGTCAAGGGGCTTTGCAATGCCGTCCCATCTGGCTAAAACCTTTTGGAAAATCTCCTCGTCCGGCTTTTCAATCTTAAGGCTTCTCAGCTCTTCGAGCGTCCATGAACGAAGAGTGCCATTCCCATGGAAAGTTCCTTTCCCGTGAAAAGTTTCTTCCCGATGAAAAGTTTCTTCCCGATGAAAAGTGCCCTTACAATGATTTTTAAAAACGGGCTTCTCTAAGCATTCCATAAATCTCCTCCATATTCAGGTACTTCCGCAGGGTATCTGCCAGCTTATCATACTGCCCTTCCTTAAAGCTCCGGTAATCCTCCGGAACCTTTTCCTTAAGGCGGATGCCTCGTTTTTCCGCCAGTGCTTTTATCAGGGCTTCTGCGGTCTGTCCTTTGTCAAAAATCCCATGGAAATAAGTCCCGTATACATTGGGATTACTTCCGGATATTACAGCTCCTGCCTCCCCCGGCGGCAGGCTTGTCTTGCCCATGTGAATCTCGTATCCCTCGTATTCCATGCCGGAAAGCCCTGCCAAAATTCCCTTTAGCTCGTTTATGTTTCCTGCTTTCTGGCTGCGCACCTTTTCCCTGCCAAGAAGGGTTCTAACCGGGAGCAGTTCCATCCCCCGTATCTCTCCGCCCTCCTCCGCTCCTTCCGGATCCGCAATCGCCTCCCCCAGCATCTGATAACCGCCGCAGATGCCAAAGACGGGAATCTCCTCCGACAGCTTTTTGACCGCCGCCTCCAAACCGTTCTGACGCATCCATTTCAGGTCGCCCATGGTGTTCTTGCTTCCCGGCAGAAGAACCATATCCGGATGCTGTAATTGCGAAGGAGAAGTGACATAGCGCACCGATACTTGACCCATCTGTTCAAAAATATTGAAATCCGTAAAATTAGAAATCCGCGGGTAACGGATTACCGCAAGGTCAATCTCCGCAGGGCGCCTTTGCTCAAAACGCCCGCTTAAGCTGTCCTCATCTTCCAGCGCCACATCCATATAAGGCACCACCCCTGTTACCGGAACCTTTCCCCGCTCCTTCAGCATCTCAATCCCCGGGGCAAGGATCGATTCATCTCCCCGGAATTTGTTGATAATCAGTCCCTTTACCCTTTCCTTTTCCTCCTCCGTGAGCAGCATCAGCGTCCCCAAAAGCTGTGCAAACACGCCGCCACGGTCAATATCGCCCACTAAAAGCACCGGGGCATCCACCATCTGCGCCAGTCCCATATTCACCAGATCGTTTTCTTTCAGATTGATTTCCGCCGGGCTTCCCGCCCCTTCAATCACAATAATGTCGGCGTATTCCTCCAGCTTTTTAAATGCCTTTTTGATATGGGGAATCAACTGCTTTTTGTAACTGAAATAGTCCTTTGCGCTCATAGTCCCAAGAACTTCTCCGTTTACAATCACTTGGGATCCCGTATGGCTGGTGGGCTTAAGCAGAATCGGATTCATGCAGACCATAGGCTCTATCCCTGCGGCTTCCGCCTGCATCACCTGCGCCCGCCCCATTTCAAGCCCCTCCTTAGTGATAAAGGAGTTCAGCGCCATATTTTGGGATTTAAAAGGCGCAGCGCGGTATCCGTCCTGCCGCATAATCCTGCATAGCCCTGCCGTTAAAAAGCTTTTGCCTGCATTTGACATTGTTCCCTGAATCATAATCACTTTTGACATGTCCTGTTTTCCCTTGTCCCTCTTCTATGTCTTTTTCTGCCAGCCTTTACTCATTACTTGATGCCGTTATCCTTCTTTCATCTCCGGACAAGCCCTGAATGTAACTAAGGAACTGCTCCTTTCCCTGATAGCTCTCCTTAGAAATATCAAAAAGCCGTTCCAAAAAGCCCGGCCGAAAAATCTCCTCCGGCGTCCCGTATTTTTCCACCCGTCCCTCTTTGAGGCACAGAATTTTGTCGGAGACAATCCTTGCCAGCTCTAACTCGTGCAGAGACATGATCACCGTGAGCTTTTTCTTTTCCCGCAGTTCCCAAAGCACCGACAAAAATTCCAGTTTGTGTTTGACATCCAGATAGGAGGTGGGCTCATCCAAAATGATCACTTCCGGCTCCTGACAGATTGCCCTTGCAAGCATCACCCGCTGACGCTGTCCGTCGCTGATCTTGGTAAAGTCCGTAAACCGCAGATCCTCCACATGAACCAGCTTCATAGCCTCCCTGACCACCGTCCGATCCTCCTCGGACAAAATGCCAAAATATCCGGTATAGGGATACCTCCCGGTTGCCGCCGCCTGCTCACAGGTCATAAACTCCGTCCTCATCCGCTGAGTAAAAACCACCGCCATTTTACGGGAAATTTCTTTGCCCGACATTTTCCCAAGCTCCCTGCCTCCTAAAAATACGGAACCGCCAATCGGCAGAAGCTCCCCGGCAATGGTCTTTAACAGAGTGGATTTTCCTGCCCCGTTAGGACCAATCAGCGTCAGAATCTCTCCCCGGTCTAACCCAATCTCAATATCGGTGAGCAGGGGTTTTCCCTGATAGCCCGCGCAAAGCTGTCTGGTCTGAAAATAACGTTCCATCATGCCGCCCTCCTCCTGCTCTCTGTCATGACCCACAAAACCACCGGCGCGCCAAAAACTGCTGTCACCGTGCTGATGCTCAGCTCCGTCGGCGCAAGCATGGTTCTGGCAATCAGATCGCAGAACAGGCAGAACAGGCTTCCGCCCAAAAAACACGCGGGAATCATCTGTATCGGCTCCGTTGTCTTTAACAGCTTTTTGACCAAATGCGGGGTTGCAATTCCCACAAAGGAAATCGGACCCGCAAATGCTACAATACACGCCGATAAGATGCTGGATGAGACCACCAGCCAAATGCGCAGAAGCTTAAGGTTCACTCCCATATTCCGGGCGTAAGTCTCCCCCAGCCGGTAAGCCCCTAAGGGCTTGGACGTAAGGAAAACCGCAGCCACCGTCACCGTCACCGTGACCGCCATCACGCCCACATTTTCCCAGGTCATTCCGGAAAAGCTTCCTCTGGACCAGTTGTGAAGATTGACAATGTCCGCATCATCGGCAAAGGTTACGATCAGTTCTGTTATGGCGGAACAAATGTACCCAATCATCACGCCGCTGACCACCAGCATGGACATACTGTTCACCCTGCGCGACATGAGCAGTACAAATCCCATGGACAGCACCCCGCCGATAAATGCCGCAAAGATCATCACCACAGAAGTGACCCGCACCGCTCTTCCCATCAAAAAGACCATCACAACCGCAACCGCCATTTTTGCTCCGGAGGAAATCCCCAGCACAAAGGGCCCCGCAATGGGGTTATGAAAGAACGTCTGCAACAGGTATCCGGAAAGAGAGAGGGCTCCTCCAAGAATCAGAACCGCCAATGTCCTTGGAAGCCGGATGTCATACAGGATTCTTCCCGCCGTTTCGCCGCTTTCCCTTCCCAAAAGCATCCCCGCAACATCCCTCCAGGCAATCTTTACACTGCCGATGCCTATATTGAGAAGGAAAAAAATCACCACTCCCAGAACAAGAACCAGATATGCCAGAACCGTTCGGTATTTTTTTGTCTGCTGTACTTTCGCCATAAGCCTTCCCCTTATCATTTCAAATGTGATAATAATTACAAATGAAATAAATAATGCATCTGTTCCTTTTCTCCCCGAAGCATCCGGTAAATATCTTCCGTTAAATACCCGATGGACAGGGACTGCTGGTACATGTCATTGGTGGTGCACCAGACATTTCCCTCTTTTACCGCCTTAAAATCCGAAAGAGGCGCGCATTTATCCAAAAGCTCTTCAACGCTTGAAACTCCGCCGTCAATGGAGCTGTTGTAAATCAAAAAATCGGCATCCTTTGCACTGCTGTAGAACTCCTCCACCTGAATATTGATCGTGGAGCGTTTTGTTTCCGAATCGCCCAGATTCTTAAAGACATATTCCCCTCCTGCAATCTCAATCATCTTGGGAACATAGTCGGAAGGCATCCGCACCTGCACCAGCCCGTTGGCGGTTATAAAAAAGAAAGCGGCAGTTTTGCCTGTCTTCTCTTCCGCTTCCACCTTTTCAAAGACAGCCCTCTGTGCGTCAAAAATTTCTTCCGCCTCCGCTTCCTTTCCCAGAAGCGCTCCAAAAAATTTGACCCATTCCACTCTTCCTAATGGGTGGGACTCGTAACTGGAATACTCCACCATCGTCGGAATCCCAAACTCACTCAGCTTTTCCGGCACCTCCGGCGCATGGGAAATCATCCTGTTTTCCACAGCCAGCGAACAATTCTTTGAGACGATCAGCTCGTAGTCCGGCTTGTTATATTTGCCCGCATATAAAACAGCCCCCTCCGCCATTGCCCTTTTCGCCTCTTCAATGTACCAGCCTTCTTCCTTTTGTCCGGAAAAAGTAATTGCATCAAGCCCGCCCAGCTCACAGAACATATCCATGACAGCGGAAGCCACCAGATAAATATCCTTTACCGGACGTTTTAATACCACAATATCCTCTTCCAGCTCTCCGGGTGCTTCCCCGCCCTCCGGTATCAGAAGAAACCGGGCGCCGTCCATGACGGTTGTGAGCATCACATAACCGTCCTCGTAATAGTCCACCTTGAAATTTTCCGCATATTCCAAGTCCATGCTGCTTTTGTAAATCAGGGCAGAGGACTGTGCTTTTGCAGTATCGGCATGAAAGGTAATCGTATATGTAATCTCATGAGGCTTGCTCATTGCCACCGTATCCCCGATTACTTCCACGGGCTGGTCAAAAGCGGTCACGGGAATCTCAAATACGGAATCTCCCTCAGTATTGACCGGAAGATACGTTTCGTCATCCACAACCATATAGTCATAATTCGGGCTGTCCCACTGCAATACCGCAACAGCCTCTCCGCCGGTAACGGTAACCGTGACTGGCGAGAGAATCCCGGCTCTTCCGCTCCCTCCTTCCAGCGTGACCTCCATAGCGTAGGTGCCGTCTTTTAAAGCCTCTGCGCCCTTTGCCTGCCCGCCTCCTGTAGATACCGGATTTGACACGCTCACCTTATGGTCATACCAGACTCCCTTTGTCCCAATCAGCGCCAGATCAAACTCCTCACCGATTGCCGGAACCGGCACATCAAACCCGTAAACCTCTTCCGTCATGCCGTCGCTGTAGGTCACCGTATCCTCGGTAGGCTGTAGCAGCACTGCGCCATCCTTTGCCGCATCCTCTGCAAGCCCGGGATAAAGGTTGATAATCTTTTTAGAGCCAAGGGAAATATGAAGCATCATGATGCCATCCTTTACCGTCAGCGTTCCCTTTCCCTCACAAGTTTCACTGACGTGAAACATACTGCTGTCCGTATGAAATTCTACCGTATATGTCCCGTCAGACAGCGTTTCCGCTGTCTGACCTGCATTTGCCTCCGTTATGTTTTCTAAAGAAACAGCCGTATGCTCTACATAAAGCTGCTGAACCGCTTCAATGGAACCAAGACCCAAAATCTGCACATCCACGCTGTCAAATTTGCCGGAAGCCTTAAACATGCTGAGCCAGGAATCCTCATCCTCCCCTGCCATATCATTATTGGCGTGGTCGCCGGCAACCACCATCAGAGGGCGGAGAATCACCTTCTTGTACCCTGCCTGCGCCACCGCATCAATAACTGCATCGCAGGCTGTCTCTTCCGGTTCTCCCTCTACTGTGCCGATAAATGCGTTCGCACAGCCGAGATCCGTCATCTGCGTCTGCATCTGGCTGTAGCTTACCTTTGCCGTATGGGAAGTGCCGTGTCCAAGGAATACAAACGCCGTGCCGTCCTCCTGCGCTTCCGCCAGACTTCCATAACCTGCGTCAGCCGCCGCCGCTTCAAGGACTGCGTTTGCCACCGCCTCCTTGTCTTTATTGACAACCGATGCATCGGAGCCCACTTCCCCCAGAAGAGGTTCCGCGACTTCCACGGTTTCAAACTGATTTTGATAAGACTCCACTGCTTCCATCAGCTCGTCATACTCTGCACCGTGCATCAGATGGGTGGGCTGGATCACTAAATGCTTCACCCCGTTTGCCACGGCACGCGCAAGCGCCTGATCCATATTGTCAATCACTTCGCCGTCCCGCGCCTGTACATGATTGATGATAATCTGCGCCGTAAACGCCCGTCTTACAGACCAATCCGGATATGCCTCCTGAATTGCATCTTCAATTCCCTTAATGTCGTCCGCCCGGCTTCCGTTAAAGGATGTGCCGAAGCTGACCACCAGAATTTCCTTTTCGCCAATCCCATCCTGATTGCGCGGGTCGTCCTTAGAAGCGTCTCCGGTGTCCCTTCCAAAATAATCCGGGTCGGCGTTCTCTCCTTCTACCAGCTCCTTCTGGACATCTGTCAATGCATCCCATGCTTTTTTTGCATTCGCGCACTGCTGGTCGGTATTCTCATTTCTCTGCTGTACATAAATAGCATCAATCAGAGCCGCCACCTCGTCCGCCGCCTCCTGATCGCCCTTTGCCTCCTGCACATTTCCGGCAGGCTGGGAAGCCTCCTTCGAGCACCCTGCAAGCGCCGTTGAACAGACCATAACCCCGGTCAGTAAAGCGGCAATCACTTTCTTTTTCATCTTCCTCTCCTTTTCCTGCAATTTTTGAATAACTTTACGGAATTGCCACGAACTTATGAGAAGATTGCTCCGCAATCATCTCTAGAAAATCACTTCATGATTATCTCTAGAAAATTGCTCCGCAATCATCTCTAGAAAATCACTTCGCACTTATTTTAATTAAAAAAACCTCTGCCTCAGCTTAAAGCTACGGTAAAGGTTTTCTACTCAAAATAAGCCTGCAAAGCCGGATAAAGATTATCCTGTTTTTGCAAGTTCTAACACGTACAACCAATTACTCGTGGCTTGAAATTATGGTGCGCGTAAACATCTCCGCTCCATGTATTTCCGTACAACATGCAGGCAGGTCTCCCGGCTTGAAGGTCTCAATCTGAATGCTGTGATTCCAGATTACCGCATCTGCCATCTTCCCAGTTTCCCAGTGATTTATCGGCTTCTGCTTCCTAATTACGGTGACGAGTTCGTACAGGATTTGCACCTGTTTCCCTTTTCACCAAAACCAACGCCTTAAAGCATTGTTTTGACACCTGTATGTTATCTATTCAATTGTCCAAAGTATATCATATATTTTCTTTCTGTCAATACGGTCTGCCCAAAATCCGGCTGTAGCCGTAGCTTAACGGCATGTCCGCCATCCTTGCAAGCATCCGTCCTTTCAGCGGATCATCCTCTGACCGGTTAGGACAGTGAATATTCTGACAGCCTGCGCAGACGCTTTCACAGCGAATCCGCTCATCCGTCGTCAGCTCTGCCACGAAGACCACACTCTTTTTGGGCGTGATGCAAAAGGCATCGTTACAGACAGCCGGACCGTTAAATTCTTTTAACAATTCAGGCACCATTGTAAGAGGAAACGCCTCCTCACTTCCGGGAAAATGATACCTTGCAACATGTCGTTTTCCGCTTTCCCCCACACAGCGGTTATAGGCGCTGTATCCTTCCAGAAGCAGTTCGCTGGCTAATGCTTCCAGCATATAGCTTTCGGAAAGCTTTCCCTGCTCATGAAACTCTTCCTGCATACGGTCCAGCCCGCTTCCAAGAGACATAAGCACAGCCTCATACACGGCATCCGCTTTCTTTTCGCGCAGAGTGTCACCCAGCGCTGGAAACACGCTCCATGCGCCGGATTCCCTGCTTTCCCAAAAAGCCTCCCTGCGCATAAGCGGAAGCATTTCTTCTGACACTTTCTTAAGCTCTGCTTCCCGCTCCTCTTCGTAATGATACTTTTTCAATACTTTTTTCAAAAAATCCGTACTGCGGAACCGCTCGAATAAATCCGGAAAAAAATCTGCCATCTGCCCTCACCCTTAATCCTTTCCTTAAAACTCAATTCCAATTCTTGCCTGGATTCCTCTTTCGTAAGGGTGACGCACGCATTCCATCTCCGTAACATAATCCGCCGCATTTTGCAAAAAGCTCTCCGCGTTCCTTCCGGTAAGCACAAGCTCAATTTCTCCTTCTGTCCCCTCCCTGCCAAAACACAGCAGACGTTTTAATTTTTCCTGATCCAGCAGTCCCCAATTGACCGGATAAGTCACTTCATCCAAAACCATCATCTGGCAGGCTTTTCTTTCCGCCATCCTTAACAATTCATCCAGCATTCGGTTATGAATCTCCGTAAGCTCCCGCCGATCCGCTTCCGACATCGCCCCATAAAATCCAAAGTTCTTTTCACTGCGCAGAATCGTAATTCCGGACAAGTTTTCTAATGTATATACTTCTCCTGTGTCATTTCCCTTCATAAACTGGGAAAAACATACCCGAAACCCCCGCCCCAGCGCTCGAATGCAAAGCCCTATCGCCGCAGTTGTTTTTCCTTTTCCTTCTCCGGTGTATAAATGTATCACAGTGCTCCGCCCTTTCCTTTTTGAATGATTTTTACTATAAGCTAAGGCGCGGATTCTGTCAACCGGGGGCTGTTCAAGGTTCATAACTGCCCTAACGCTGTATCAATATTTAATTTGGGGCACTTGACAAAACCGCCGTATGTCTATAAAATATGTGTTATAAAGAAATGAGTTTTACGACCGTACAGCTATTGCTCAAGCGGCTTGCTCGTTTCTTTTTTTGTCCTTAGAATATCATACCGATACCAGCCAAATTTTGCGTCTGCATTATGTTTCTTTGCGTAGTTTTCCGCAAATGTCTTGTTCGTGGCAATTTCTATCATCTCTTTGATGACGCTCACAGAATTTGCCTTTGCGTACAGGTTTGCTCCCCGCAATGCCTTTGTGTCTTTGGAATGTGCAAATTCGTCTGGGAAATCCGTGCCTATGTATACAAGGTCTGATGTTTCCGTAATCTCTGCACACTCGCCAATATATTCCTTCAGACAATCATAGACAACATTCCAGTCCACACTCCGCCTTCCCTTGAAACAAAGGTCATTGATAACCACAATGCTTTTACCGTCAGCGTCCTTTATGATGTCAACTTTCTTTTCCATGTAACTGCTCCTTACAAAATTCTTCTTTATCCGACAGTTACATTGTACCATGCTCGTCCATATAATTTCAATTAAAAATCCACGAAAAGCAATTCTTATCTTTTACAAAATTTCATATCCTGCAAGTGGTCTTTGGGAGCTTGCATAGTCGCTGAAACTGTTAATTTCTGACATAATCCTTACCTCCTTTACAAGCGGACGTCAACATGGGAATAAACTGCCGCCTGTGCATCTGCACCTGATATGCCATCCTGCGCTTTCTCCCCTTTTGTGCCAC
>JAMPGL010000015.1 GCA_023663945.1 Lachnospiraceae bacterium
GAGGTGTATCATTATGAATGGAACGAAACCTAAATTTATGGAAAATTTGGTCATTGCTCCAAGTTACTATGAACAACCAGATCCATATGAAAATGCGCCATCTTGTCATGTAAATTTACTTGAGCTTTCAAGATATGCGAAACAATGTGGAAAAAAGCTGGTAGAGCTTACGCAGGAAGAAGTGAGAAATTTCTCAATATGATTGCCTATCGCACTCAATTTGGGAGTGTGAATCCGGCAGGCATTATTGCGCCAGCGATTGTGGCAACGTTTGTGAGCACGGCGGCAGCAGTGGTGTATTGTAAGGTGAAAGATATAAGGCGGAGGGCGTGAAGCTCTCCGCGTTTGCATAAAAATTAAAAATTTACAGAAGTCCAACTGAATTAGCTGTCAGCTGTTGTATGTTTTGAATGTTTCATGATAAAATGCAAATATAGAATATTATTAAAACAATTACATGAGAAGGAGAGAAGATGGGACAACGTACAAAAGGTAAGTGTAAATATTGTGGGAAAGAATATACATTCAGCTATATGAGCAGGCATCTGTCGGTTTGTGAAGCGCGTCAGGAAAAACTGGCAAAAGAGGAGGACAGTAAAAAGTGCGGATATTTTGAACTGGCTGTCTGCGGTAAATATAATAAGGACTACTGGCTGTTCATAGAAGTCAAAGAAACGGCGACACTGAAAGATATCGATCAATTTTTGCGGGACATATGGGTGGAATGCTGCGGTCATTTGAGCGCGTTCGATATAGGCGGCATCAGCTATGAGCCTGCACCTAAGAATGATTTCTTTTGGGGAAGGGTAGCAAAGAGCATGAGCTGCAAACTGAGTTCTGTGTTGAAGAAGGGCATGACTTTTGGCTATGAGTATGATTTTGGCTCCACGACGGAATTGACGATAACGGTGGTGAATTATAGAATAGGGGCTGCAAGGAAAGAAAAATTGGTCATTCTGTCGCGGAATAACCCAATTGAAATTCTGTGTGATGAGTGCGGTAAAAAATCAGCAGTATATTTATGCGCAGAGTGCATTTATGATGGAAACGGATTTCTGTGTGAGGATTGCGCTAAAACGCATGAATGCGGGGAGGACATGCTCCTAAACGTCTGCAATTCGCCGCGTATGGGGGTTTGCGGTTATTGCGGAAGTGACAGTTATCCCGACCAGTTCGTTCCGGATGTTTAAAGCGTGGATAAATTCATTTCAAATACAAATGCTGAATGCAAAAGGAGATAGGGCAGATGTACAATCCTCAACTTGATACTTTTATCCGGACGGCAGATGCGGGCAGTTTTAATAAGGCTGCGGAAAAGCTGTTCATCACGCCGACAGCGGTGATCAAACAGATTAATCTCCTGGAAGCATCTTTGGAGGTAAAGCTTTTTGAGAGGACGCATCGGGGGCTGGTTTTGACGAAGGCAGGAAGAACATTATATCAGGATTCAAAGTATATCATTCAGTATTGCAGGGATTCTGTGATACGTGCAAAGAATGCTATGCAGGAGGATAAAGACATTATCCGCATAGGTACTTCCCCGATGACGCCGGCACAGCTCCTGATGCAGCTGTGGCCTCAGATTCAGCTGCATTGCCCTGATATGAAATTTCAGATTATTCCTTTTGAGAACACGCCGGAAAATGCCAGAGAAATATTGGCGAATTTAGGGGAAAATATTGATGTGGTAGGCGGAATCTTTGACGAGACAATGTTAAACCTGCGCAGCTGTGCAGGGCTTCAGCTTTCCCGTGAGCCCTTATGCTGTGCGGTTTCCGTGCACCACCGGCTTGCGGCAAGGGACAAATTGCAGGTGGAGGATTTGCATGGAGAGAATCTGCTCCTTATGCACAGGGGCTGGAGCCATTACGTGGAACGGCTGCGTGATGATCTCTGGAAGAATCACAGCCAGATTCATATTATAGATTTTGATTTTTATAATATGAGCATTTTCAACCGTTGTGAAAACAGTAATGACGTGCTTCTGGCAATTCCGGGATGGGCAAATGTGCATCCGCTTCTTAAGGTGATTCCGGTAGAATGGGAGCATAGCATTCCTTATGGGTTGCTCTATTCGCCTCGCCCATCGGAAACGGTAAAACGTTTTCTGGAGGCAGCGAAGGCGGCGGTACGATAAATTTTATAAGGGTTATAACCGTTAGGTTAAAACTGATGAACAAAACGAGACTTCTGTTGGAGTTTCGTTTTTTTTATACTTTGGCTATAAGGAAATGTTTTTAGGAGGAGAATTATGGACAAACGTATATTAGGAAATGATTTAGAGGTTTCTGCCGTAGGGCTTGGCTGCATGGGCTTCAGCCATGCTTATGGTGCGCCCATGGAAAGGCACGAGGCTGTTTCAATGATCCGCAGTGCTTATGAAATGGGATATACGTTTTTTGACACTGCGGAAGTTTATGGAACGCCTGAGGATCCCCACCAGAACGAGGAGCTTGTGGGTGAGGCGCTTCGATGGGTTCGGAATCAGGTAAAGATTGTCAGCAAATTTGGGATTCATTTTGATATGAGCAGTCCGCAGGTGAATCATCCGCTGGTTCCGGATGCAAGAGCAGAAGTAATCCGTGCTTCCGTGGAAGGGTCATTAAAACGTCTGCAGACCGACCATATTGATCTATATTTTCAGCATCGGATCGACCCGGCAGTGGAGCCGGAGGAGACAGCCGGTGTTATGGCGGATTTGATTCGGGAAGGAAAGATTCTGCATTGGGGCATTTCAGAGGCGAATGAGGAATATCTCCGCCGCGCTCATGCAGTCTGCCCCGTAACTGCTGTGGAAAACCGTTATTCCATGATGGCAAGGCAGTGTGAGGAGCTTTTTCCGGTACTGGAAGAGCTGGGAGTCGGGCTGGTGGCATTTTCGCCTATGGCAAACGGATTTTTAACTGGAAAATATGGAAAGGATTCGCAGTTTGACAAGAAATATGATTACCGCAGCAATATGCCTCAGTTTAAGGAAGAAGCTGTAGATAAAAACAGGGATTTGATTATGCTTCTTGAACGTGTGGCAGAGGGGAAAGGGGCAACGCCGGCGCAGATTTCCATGGCATGGATGCTCTGCAAGAAACCTTGGATTGTTCCGATTCCGGGAACCCGTAAGCTGGAACGGTTACAGGAAAATGCGGGAGCGGCGGACATAAAATTATCTGCAAAAGAGGTACAGACGCTGGATGATGTTCTTAGCAGGATAGAGATGTCTGAAGTGTTTGGCGGTTCTAAAATTGTGAAAAGCAAATAAGTTGAATGATTTGTGGGTAAAAATTTATGAGATATGGAAAGATGATAAACATGTTAAACATTTCTGTGATGTTTTGCGGTCTTGCTTTTGTGTTTTCCGCTTGCGGAAATACTGAAACGGACTCAGTCCCAAAAGCAGTTGTAGAATCGGAAGCAGGATTGGATACAGAGGCGGAGGAAGTTATAGTGGAAAAAGAAGATGATGAAACTGCCTATACGCTGTTTTCTACTGTAGGTGATGTGATGAATGATCCTTATTTTGAGGATTTTGGCTATCTTTTATTTCCGGCAGACCGATCTGTGTCCGAGGATATGACGCTGGAGGAAATCAGCAGCAGCGGCGTGTATGTCTGGTATAACTATATCGATCCGGACAAAACAGTGGAAATTATACAGAGCCTGCATGACCGGGCGGCGGCAGGGGAGAGGGTTTTCTATGACATTTATTCAGAGCAGGAAAAGGAAGCTGACCCATCCAAGGAGGATACTGGCTTATTTTTCTTCAAAGGAAATCCGGGTGAAAAATTTGCGGTGGTAAATGCGGGAGGCGGTTTTATGTACGTGGGCGCTATGCATGACAGCTTTCCCCATGCCTTAGAGCTTTCCAAAATGGGGTACAACGGATTTGCCTTGATTTATCGTCCCGATGACCCTTATGCAGACCTTGCTCAGGCAATCAGTTTTATCTATGATCATGCAGAGGAACTGGAAGTAAACCCGGAGAATTATTCTCTGTGGGGCGGGTCGGCAGGCGCAAGGATGGCGGCTGCGCTGGGGAATGGGGATGCGCTTCCTTATTTTGGACGGGAGGATATTCCTCAGGCATCCGCAGTGATCATGCAGTATACAGGTTATAACACCGTTTCGGAAAAGGATGCGCCGACCTATGTATGTGTTGGAACCAGTGATGGGATAGCAGGCTGGAGAACCATGCAGTCAAGGCTGCAGAGCCTTGAAGCTCTTGGCATTCCGACGGAGTTTCATGCCTATGAAGGACTTCCCCATGGCTTCGGGATCGGGACAGGAACCGTGGCGGAAGGGTGGATAAATGACGCAGTGGCATTCTGGGAAGCGCAGACCTAAAATGATTGACGGTGTTGGCAGATTTTGCGGGGCATTTGAATTGTCCGAACATACCTGAGATATGCACAGTGGCTGGAAAATGTATTTGCAAATAACTGAATTTTGATGGCAATGAGCAAGAGAGAGGAGCGAATATGACTGTAAAAAGAGGAAATGTAGTGATTTTGGCGGCAGTGATGATGCTGTGTACAGCATGTTCCGGGCAGAATGTGATGGAAGACGAACTTGTGCCTCTTAATATGCAGGAAGAGGCTGTAGAAAAAGAGCAGGAAGAGCGCATAGCGGCAGAGGCAGATCTGCCGGAGCAGGGAGGCGCTGTATCGATGGAGAATAAAGAAAATTTGACCCGCATTCCGCAGCAGCTATTGCAAATCCCGGCTGGATATGATTCTCCGGCATCGGAGCAGGGGACTTTGGAATGGCTGGACTATACGACGTATGAGTCTTTCACCTATGAGGAAAAGAGCAAACAGCTGACTAAGACAGCCTATGTATATCTGCCTTACGGTTATTCGGAAGAGAAACAGTACAATGTGTTTTATCTGATGCATGGGGGTTGGTCAAATGAGACAATGTATCTGGGCACGCCGGATCATCCAAGCGTGTTTAAGAATATTGTCGATCATGCGGTACAGAATGGTGAAATGGAGCCGGTGCTGATTGTCTGTCCGACCTATAACAATGAGAATCCGAATGATAGTGACAGCTATAGTCTTGCACTTAGATTGACAGATAATTATCATAACGAGCTGGTAAATGACCTGCTGCCTGCCGTGGAAGGAAAGTACAGTACCTATGCAGAGGGAACGTCTGTGCAGGCATTGGAGGATTCCCGGGATCACCGCGCTTTTGCGGGATTTTCCATGGGCTCTGTTACGACCTGGCATACGTTTGAGTACTGTCTGGATTATTTTCGCTATTTCTTTCCGTCCAGCGGGGACTTGACATCAGACGGACAGTACATGGAGAACATTGTGACCAGTTCAGGACATAATCCGGAGGACTTTTTTATCTTTGCCATGTCCGGCACGGAGGATTTTGATTATTCTGCGTTTTCCCGTCAGATTCAGGCTATGTCAGAAGCGCCGGGCGGTATTTTTATTGAGGCGGATAATGAGGCGGACGGGAATCTGGCGTACCGGGTGCAGGAAGGCAATGCCCATGATGGTGCGGCGGCTATGCAGTATATGTACAATGGACTGACATGGTTGTGGAAAGGCGGATCTTCCGCATGAGAAAATTATTCTTCTAACCGGATCAAATTACTGATATAGGGACGCTCCCCGGCAGGCATCAGTATTAAAAATAATAAATAAATGGAGGAGAATCAGATGAAAAGAAAAATGACAGCAGTATTTGCAGTATGTGGATTATTAATAATCGGTTTATTATCCGCCTGCGGGAGGCAGGATGAGGCTCCTGCGGCACCGCCCAGAGAAGTAATCGAGGATAGCGCTGATTCGGATGTGCCTGTAGGTGCGGATGTGCAGGAGAGCGCCGCTGGGACGGCAGATTCCGAAGCGGAAAGCGGTAACAGCATGCCGGGCATGACCATGCAGTTTGGCTATGACGGTCCGATTTATGATGTAGTGCTTGAGGACAATGACACAGCAGCGACACTTGCAGACTATGCGGCGCGCGGGGAATACAATCTTCCTATTTATACTTATGAAAATTACGAGAATGAAGATATTCTACAGTTTTATGATATTCCCAGCCGCTATGAGATTCCGGATGACGCACAGCATTATACGGAGGAAAAAGCGGGAGAGCTTTACTATTCCTATCCGAATCGTGTCATCTTGTTTTATCAGGATGCGCAGGTAGAGGCGGACTACACGAAGATTGGCACGCTCACGAGCACAGAGGGGCTTGTGGACGCGGTGCAGAATAATGAACCTTTGGCGGACTGGAACTGCCTTGTAATCCCGGTACGGGTGGTACAGTAATAAGTGAGGAAACCATATGATTAAAGCGAAAGGCTGGATTGGCGTTTTTATGACGGTGGTGCTGTTGACGGGATGCGGCAATCATTCCGCAGTCGGAGACAGGACAGATGCGGCAGGTGAAGCAGAAGCTACGGCAACAGGATTAGGTGGGAACGCAGGAAATGCCGGGCAGGAACCGGCAGAATACATAGAGGCGGACAGTATTATTACAGAGTTGGAATCTGGTCTTTCGATGGTTCGTTTTGAGGGGAATGACGGTTTTGACGTATTCCTAAATCAAGGCGGCGCTGCGTCAGACCGGGAGGTGTTACAGTTTTTGACAGGCACGATGCTTGGCGGTGCGGAGGGGCTTTCTTTTGAAGGCGCTGCCTTTGGATGCAGTACGATTTCCGTGGAAAATCCAGAAGGCGGTTATTACTTCGGACGGAATTTTGACTGGAATAAATGCGATACCCTGATTGTGGCTTCCTATCCGGAAAATGCTTATGCTTCCTTTTCCACGGTAAATGTGGACTTTATCAGACAGGGAGCCGGACCGGCGTCTCATTTTTTAAGTGATGACATGCTGAAGATTGCCACGCTCTATGCACCGTTGGACGGCATGAACGAAAAGGGTCTGTGTGTGTCCGTCAATATGATTCAGGATTCTGATACCATTTCGCAGGATACGGGAAAGCCTGATATCACGACAACAACGGCGATCAGGATGTTGTTAAACAAAGCGGCGGATGTGGAGGAAGCAGTTGCACTGCTTGCGCAATACGACCTTCATGCATCCAAGGATTATATGATCCATCTTGCCATTGCGGACAATACCGGCAGGAGTGTGGCTGTTGAATACGTGAATCAGGAGATGAACGTAATTGAGACGCCGATCCTCACAAACTTTTATCTTTCCGAGGGAGAAAAGCAGGGAATCGGAACCAAACAGTCTCATACGAGATTTGAAATTTTAGGGGAAACACTGGAAAATACGTCGGTAATGAACGGTGGGCAGGTGCGGGACGCCTTAAGCAGTGTCAGCAAGGGTAATTTCGGGGAATTTGAATCTACGGAATGGAGTGCGGTCTTTGATCAGTCGGCACTGACTGCAATGTATTACCACAGGGAAAACTACAGTAAAGGTTATGCGTTCAGACTTTTCGATGAGGGGAACTAATCAGAAAAGGAGCGGTTTGTCGATGACCGTTTCCTAAAAAAGAAGAGGAGTGTACAGTTATGGCTCAGCAAAAAGAGAAGACTTCCATAATTACGGGAAAACGTGTTGTTAAGACGTTTGGAGAAACAAAAGTCTTAAATGAAATAGATATTGAGATTTACAATGGTGATTTTACCGTGATCATGGGCACCTCCGGTTCTGGCAAATCGACGCTGTTATACTGCCTGAGCGGCATGGAACCGGCTTCGGATGGGACAATCTTATGCGGCGGTCAGAAGATTACGGGAGCATCGGAAAAGGAACTGACGAAGCTTCGGGCGGATGCATTTGGATTTGTATTTCAGAAGACGCATCTGGTCAGCAATCTGACTCTTTATGAAAATATCGTGATGGCGGGACTGATCAGCGGCGGACTTGGCGAAAAGGAAGTAAGGGAGCGGGCAAAAAAGCTGGCGGGACAGATGAATTTACAAGAGGCAGCAGACAGGCTGCCCTCCCAAGTTTCCGGCGGAGAGGCACAGCGGGCGGCAGTGGCGAGAGCGGTTATGGGGAATCCGGCTATCCTGTTTGCGGATGAGCCGACCGGCGCTTTAAATAAGGCGAATACAAAGGAGGTTTTAAATTTGTTTAGCGGTCTTCACGATGCGGGGCAGACGATTCTTCTGGTGACGCATGATAAAGAGGCGGCGCTTAGGGGAAACCGCATTCTATATTTGGAGGACGGCAGGGTGATTTCAGAGCTTACATTGGCGGAATACAAGGGCAAAGACCCTGATCGGGAAAAAAGATTGAATACATGGCTGGAAGGGCTGGGGTGGTAGGATGAGCAAATATAAGATGTTGCTGCGTGCCGCCTGGAAACGGCAGAAATTTTCGGTACTCGCCTTATTTTTGATGATTACAATCTCTGCTTTGTGTCTTTTTTCAGCGATAACACTGTATGTCAGTGGGATGGCGGATGTGGAACAGAAGATGGAACGGCTTGGGTTCGGTGATTTTACGGTGTGGGTGAGCGCCCAGCCGGAGCGGCTGCTTGCGGAAATAGAACAGATACCGGATGTGGAAAGCGCAGTTTTGCAGGATATCGTTTATGCAGGATACGAAGTCAACGGAAATCATTCGGATAATGAAGGACAGTTGACTGCTTATGACGGCGGAATTTCGTATCGCTTTATTGATAGAAACGGAGAAGTGACAGATGTGTCAGAAATTTCACAGGGAAGCGTTTACGTCTCTCCGGCGATGGAAACTATGTTTGATGTGCATATCGGCGATGAGATTCAGTTTAATCTTTCGCGCACAAACGGCAGAAAGGCATTTACGGTAGCCGGATATTTTGAGGATGCGTTCATGGGAAGTTCCATGATTGACATGAAAAGCTTTCTCATAAGCGGTGCAGATTATGAAGCGGTACTTAAGATGATGGCGGATGCGGCGGCAATCGATGTGCTGGGGCGAAGCGGTGCAATGATCCATATTGTCAAAGATGAGGCAGGCGGTCTTTCTGATGCGGCATTTTATGAGGAAATACAGGAGCATACGGAAATTGCGAGATATACGGAATTTACCTATCGAAAGGATTCTATTTTAAGCTATATGCTTTTACTGCAAAATATTGTAGCGGGATTTTTGATGATTTTTTCTGTTGTCCTCTTTATCATCTGTCTGATCATGATAAAGCACAGTCTGACGCTTGTGATTGAGCAGGAAAAAGGCGATATGGCAATCCTGCGGACGATCGGGCTGTCAGGAAGCATCCTGCGGAGCGTGTATGTTACTCTTTACGGAGGAAGCGGTCTGCTGGGTCTGCTTTTGGGAGCGGCTTTTTGTGGAACGGCTGCAAGACATATTGCACAGGGGATGGTGACATCCATAGGTATGCTTGTGGAAATAGAACTGCCTGCATTACCGCTTTTTATCGTGTTTGCGGTTTTTATGGCAGTCTTGGCGGGAAGTGTTTTAGGGCAGACCGGAAAGATTTTACAGATTGCGCCGATGCAGACGCTGCGGGAGACAAAAAGCACGGCAAAGGTACATTCCCGTTTTTCCAGAAACGGACTGCTTTATTATATTGCATACAGAGAGGTTTTGGCAGACCGGAAGAAATATATTTCCCTGTGCCTGATTGCGCTGATCCTTACGGTTTTTCTTTCTGTGATTGGGCATATGGGGGCGTGGCTGGGACCAAACGGCGAGGGGCTTATGAATGCTTTCAGTGTGGCGGCGCATGATCTTGGCGTACAGCCATTGAACCAGACGGTTCCTATGGATGAGATTGAGCGGGTCATCAACTGGTATTCGCCGGTGACAGAAGTGTACGAGCTTGCCATGCAGAGTGTGACGGTAAACGGGCAGGAATATACGGCAAATGTGTTGGACGATACGGGATGGTTTCATGTTTTAAATGGAACTGTCTGCGATGAAGACAGCATTTTAATTACGGATACGGTTGCCGGGGAACTGGATTTACAGATTGGGGACACGGTCAGAGTGGCGGCAGAGGGCAGGATGCAGGAATATCAGGTGTCCGGCATTTATCAGTGCGCTAACGGCATGGGAAGCAATATCGGCATGAGCCGGGAAGGTTATGCGAAAGTTGGAAATATTACAGGATATATCTGGTGCAGACATTACATTCTGGAAGATGGAAATATGCGGGATTATGCATATGATTATCTGGAAGAGAATTACAGGGGAATTGACGTACACACCAACAGCTGGTCCGGACTTAGCGGCATCGTGTTTGTGATGCACGCGCTGATCGTCATGCTGTATGTTGTGACGGCAGTCATAATTTTGATTACGGTGGCGCTGGCAGCAGGTAAGCTATTGCAATCGGAAAAGAGTGATATGGCGATATATAAAAGTCTGGGTCTGCATACGGAGAAACTCAGGATTTCCTTTGCCCTGCGGTTTTTGATTGTGACATTTGCCGGAGCGATTTTAGGATTTATCGCAGCGGGAATTTTGGCGGATCCTTTAATCGGAACCGTGTTTAAAAGCTTTGGAATTGGGGAATTTACGGTGGGATTCAGTGTATTGGGAAATGTTATGCCGCTTCTGGTGATACCGGTTTTGTTTACGTTGTCTGCATGGATTTATTCTGCAAGGCTGTCAAAGGTCAGTATTGTAGAATTGATTGCAGAGAATGGGGAGTAAAGAAGAACATACTAAAAACTCAAACAGAAGTAAAAGGAGTGATGTATAATGAAAGAGATTCAGATTAGAAGGAGGACAAAAGTTATGAAAAAGGTAATATCCGTTGTTTTAGTTCTCAGCCTGCTGTTTCTTATGACAGCATGCGGGGCAAATATTACGCCGGATGATGATGCACCTGCTGCTGCACCGCCATCCGTGGATGATGAAAATCTTGTTGAGTCGTCGTCCCTGGATAATGAAAGCCCTGTAGAGCCATCGTCTGTTGAAGATGTGAGCCCTGTAGAGTCATCGTCTGTTGAAGATGTGAGCCCTGCAGCCCCGTCGTCTGTTGTCTATTTCACATCGGATATTTCTCCGGAGGGAATGACAGCGGTTTATGAAGCCCTTGGATGGACGCCTGCCGAAAATGTTGCTGTAAAGCTTTCCACAGGCGAACCACCGGCGAGTAATTATCTGCGGCCTGAACTGATCGGAGAACTTGTGCAGTCTGTGGATGGCACAATTGTTGAGTGTAATACGGCGTATGGCGGATCCCGAACCGAGACCGCTATGCATATGCAGGTGGCAGAAGATCATGGTTTTACGGCGATTGCCAATGTGGATATTCTCGATGCAGAAGGTTCGGTGCAGCTTACGGTAGACGGCGGAAGCTATCTGGAAACGAACTACGTGGGTTCTCATTTCACTAATTATGATTCCTATGTTGTTCTTTCTCACTTTAAAGGCCATGCAATGGCGGGCTTCGGCGGCGCAATCAAGAATATTTCCATTGGTCTTGGTTCACAGGAAGGCAAGTGCCTGATTCACACCGGAGGGCAGAGTCATACCAGTCCTTGGGGCGGAGACCAGACTGCGTTCACGGAATCTATGGCGGAGGCGGGGAAGTCCGTATCCGATTATCTCGGAAACGGGGAACGCATCGTTTACATCAATGTCCTCAATAACATTTCCATCGACTGCGACTGTGATGGAAATCCTTCCGAGCCGGATATTCATGACATTGGAATCCTTGCGTCAACCGATCCCGTGGCAATTGATCAAGCGTCAATCGACCTGTGTTTTGCCGCTGAGGGCAGTGAGAGCCTGCAGCAGAGGGTGGAAAGACAGAACGGGATCCACACGCTGGAGCACGCGCAGGAGATTGGGCTTGGCAGCCGCAGCTACGAGCTGGTGGACATTGATGAATGAGATGTTTGAAATCCTCCAACGGGAATTTGTTTATGTCAGTTATTACTTTATGGTTCAGCTCCGGCAGATTGCCGGATACTGGATTCTTGGCATGGTCATCGGCTCTCTGGTTTCGGTGTTCGCCAAGGACGCCATTCACGGAGCCTTCGACCGTATCCGGGATAAAAAGTGGGGAATCTGGGGCGTGATTCCTGCAAGCCTGCTGGGGGTTGCATCGCCCCTTTGCATGTACGGCACAATCCCTATTGCGGCGTCCTTTTCCCGGCATGGAATGCGGGATGACTGGCTGGCGGCGTTTATGATGTCCAGCGTACTCTTAAATCCCCAGCTTATCATGTATTCAACGACGCTTGGAGCTGCAGCGCTGGCAATCCGCATCATTTCCTGCACAGTCTGTGGGATTGTGGCAGGGGTTGCAGTGCATATTTTTTATAAAAAGGAGTCCTTTTTCAATTTTGAAGGATTTGAGCCCCGGGCAAGCCATGATACCCATCCGAACCTGCTTTTGCGGTTTCTGTTTAATTTGGGCAGGAATGTTAAGGCGACGGCACTCTGGTTTCTTGTTGGAGTGCTGCTTTCCGCACTTTTTCAACGGTATGTTCCGGCGGAAGGGTTTGCAGAGCTGTTCGGAAAATCCAATGAAGGTTTTGGGGTTTTGATGGCGGCGACCATCGGCGTGCCTCTCTATGCCTGCGGCGGAGGCACGATTCCGCTGATTCGGGAATGGCTGGCGATGGGTATGAGCATGGGCAGTGCATCGGCATTTATGATTACCGGTCCGGCGACAAAGATTACGAACCTTGGCGCATTGAAGATTGTGCTTGGTCTTAAGCGGTTTATCCTTTATATCGCTTTTGTGATGGCATTTTCCCTTGTGACAGGGCTGATTGTGAATCTGATATTGTAAATGAAGAAGTATAAACCTAAACGTATATAGTGAAAAACTTTTTGAGATTTCTCACGGGATTCTGTTTCTGCTAAAATATAGAAGAATTGACTGAGATGAAGGAAGGAGAGAGCAGTATGGAATATGTAACGTTATCAAATGGAGTAAAAATGCCGATTTTAGGCTATGGCGTTTATCAGGTGACTGCCGATGAATGCGAGAGGTGCGTGCTGGATGCATTGGAAGCGGGCTATCGTTCTATTGACACGGCACAGAGTTATTTCAACGAGGAGCAGGTAGGATCTGCCATCTGTAAATCCGGCGTGAAGCGTGAGGATATTTTCCTGACAACAAAGGTGTGGGTGGAGCATTACGGCTACGAGGAATGCCGGAAGTCCGTGGAGGAATCCCTGCGAAAGCTCAAGACGGATTATATCGACTTAATGCTGCTGCATCAGCCTTTTAACGATTATTACGGGGCATACAGGGCTTTGGAAGACCTGTATGAGGAAGGAAAGCTTAGGGCAATCGGCATTTCCAATTTTTATCCGGACCGCATGGTAGATATTGCTTCCTTTGCCCGTATCCGTCCAATGGTAAATCAGGTGGAAACCCATGTCCTGAACCAGCAGACAGAAGCAAAGAAATGGATGGATAAGTATGGAGTGCAGATTGAAGCGTGGGCGCCTTTTGGAGAGGGGCGCGGCGGTCTGTTTACCAATGAAACGCTGGTTCAGATTGGCGAAAAGTATGGTAAGACCTCTGCACAGGTTATGCTCCGCTGGAATATTCAGCGCGGAGTAGTCGTGCTTCCCAAATCCACCCATAAGGAGCGCATGATCCAGAATCTGGACGTGTTTGATTTTGCGCTGACGGATGAGGATATGACGGCAATTGCTGCTCTTGATACGGCAGCCAGCTCCTTCTTCTCCCATTACGACCCGAATATGGTGGAGTGGTTTGTGAAGATGGTGGAAGAGCGGAAACAACAGCACGACAGCAGTAAAGAAAAGAAGAACTGGTAACATAAGGAGGGTGAAAAATGAGTAATCAAGCATGCGTAACACTTAATAACGGCGTACAGATGCCGCTGGTGGGCATTGGAACCTTTCTGCTTTCCCCGGATGAGGCGGAAAACTCCTGCGTCAGCGCCCTGAAGGACGGCTATCGTCTGATTGATACTGCAAACGCCTATATGAACGAAAAAGCAGTAGGGCGTGCCATGAAAAAGTCAGGCGTGCCCAGAGAGGAGATTTTCCTTGAAACAAAGCTGTGGCCGTCCTTCTATGAACAGGAGGATGCTGTGGAAAAGACGTTAGAGCGCCTTGACACTGACTATATCGATCTGCTTCTGATTCATCAGCCTGCCGGAAATTATATTGCAGGGTACAGGCTGATGGAAAAAGCATACAGGGCAGGAAAGGTGAAAGCTATCGGTCTTTCCAACTTTACAGCAGAGCAGGTTCAGGAGATACTTGACGTTTGTGAAGTAAAACCCGCGGTTTTACAGACAGAAGTACATCCTTATTCTCAGGAAAAAGAGCTGAAAGAGTTTCTTGACAGGGAAGGAATTATCATTCAGGCATGGTATCCGCTGGGACACGGCGACAAGGCGCTCCAGCAGGAAAACGTGTTTACTGACCTTGCTGCGAAGTATGGCAAATCCAATGCCCAGATTATTCTGCGCTGGCATACTCAGGCGGGCAACATTGTTATTCCCGGCTCCAAGAATCCTGACCATATCCGCGCAAACTTTGACATTTTTGATTTCGCCCTGACAGATGAGGAAATGGCTAAAATCGCTGGATTAAATAAAGATGTGCGGTATTATCACAGCACGCCCGAAATACTGGAAGGTTATGTGAAGATGGTTCCTCCGGTAGACGAGCAGAAGTAAAAAGGGAAGGTATATCCAGCTTTGTAACAGGGCAGATTCAGGAGATACATGCCGTTTGTGAAGTTAAAGCCGGCTATTTATTTTTATAAAATTTATTATGCCATTTGACAGCTTCCTCGCGGTATTTTATGGCAGTGTTCATAAGCTCTTCGTACTGTCTGCGGATGCTTTGGATTAATTGATCGCGGGCGGAAAGATCCGATTGCAGCTTGGAGATTTGTTTTTGCGCCTCGGAAAGAAGCTCTTCGTTCTTGTTCCGTTCCGCTTGTGCAAAAGAGAGCATTTCCTGAGTTTTATTAAGCTTGTCGCATTGGAGCGATTCATTGATTGTAAAGATATATTCTTCCCTATCATGGGACTCCCTATCGTGGGACTTCCCATCGTGGGACAGATGTACAAGGAGCGCTCCATCGACAGGCAAAATGTGAAGTGCGGGCAGTGAACGGAATACTGCTTCGCCGGAGGCAGAGGGCGATGCTTCTGACGAAAAAAGAGTTCCTGAAAGTAAGAGCTTTTGTTCCGGTTGAAGCGGAAGGAGCGATTTCAGGCAGTAGCTGTTATTGACCGGATTTTTGACAAAATAGAACAGAATCAGCGTTTTGCGGATTACTGCAATCTGCGGGTAAAAGCAGTCCGGCGTGTTGCGGCTGCTTATGATGTATAAATTATTTTGCTCAATAACGCTCCGGAGTACGATATCCCGGTTTGTGTTTTGATAGACGTAGTAGATGGTGTCATTATAAACCAGATCGGAAAGATTTGAAGCATAGTCATTGCAAAGAATAATAGGCCTGCTCAGGTTTTCTCCTGCCGAGGTTCTTAAACAGATATAATTTCCGGTACTGTACAGGATTAGATTTTTTTCCGCGTCAACTGCATATACATTTCCCATAGAGTTCCCTCATTTTACATAATATTTCTTTTTCCTATCATTATATGGCACATGATAAGAAAAAATGACATATTATAAAGTAAAATAACTGGAAAGAAGAGTAAATGATTTATGGCGAAATGTAAATCAGGAAAATGTGGATGCAAGGCAAGGATTGTCAGCAATGTGGTTCAGAATATGCAGGGTGATAACTGTATAGACGTATGTGTTAATCCAATCTGTGAGACTCCTAAGGTACTGAGCCTTATGGCGCCATTGATTTATGACGAAATCGGAATTAATCTCTGTGCGTCTTTTGCGCTGGGGACGGATATTTCAACAACTTATCCAACCGCGGTGTCGGCAACGGCGCATGTGCTGAATATCGATTATACCTATGGGGATGGAGATGTTGTGATTGAGGCGATTACAGGCAGGCCGAACTGCTATGTTGTTACCTTGTCGAATCTTTCAATCGAATTTGCAGTCAATCTTTATGATGAGAACTGCCGGCTGCTTGATACGCTTTATCCTACGGCTGTTTATCTGCCGCCGGAAACGACAGCGGCGACCTATGATGAAGACACAAATCCGACCTCTGTGGAACTGGAGATTTTTGCTCCGTACGGAATCAGTTATGATGCAGGAGCAACCGCTGATGCGGATCCGACTCCGAATATCAATTATGTTGGTTTTTTGGGAAGCAATAATTATATCAGACAAGGTCTGAATCTCTATGCGATGGCGAAGGTTCTGGGATTTGATGCGGATGATGACACGGTTACTGTGGGTCTGACGCTTGTTCTACAGAGTCTGTATTTTGCAGGATACCGTGTGGAGAGTGCAGGCAGAATCAACACACCGAAGGGAAGCCTGATTACGCCGGATAACAGCAGCTGTCTGCAATTTGTTGCAGGCGATCTGCTGGATTTGGCAATCAAGCCCTTGGAGCTTGGTCCTCCGCTTTGTGAGGAGCGGTATAAAGAAAGCTGTAATACTACGTGCACCTCACGGTGCGGTGCGGGATCCGGCGCAGGCGATGATACGACCGTTCTCCCCGGCATTGGAGGCGGAACCGCGGCTGCTGGTGGAAATACCGGTGATACGGGAAATACTGGAAATACAGGAAGCTGATTCCCGTATGCCTGCATCGGGACTGCCGGCTGGCTGAAGGGAAGTAAAAGTATGGAGCTGTTGCAAAGTGGCTTAAAAAGCTGCCGGAGCGACAGCTCCTTTTTGTGCCTGAAACAAAAAGACTTTCTGCTTTTTTAAGTTCCCCATTTTTAAAATACGAATGCTCCGGAATCCTCTATTTTTATTATCACAGAGGAAAAATGGGGAACTCAAAGAAATTATAAGAGGAGGATGCCATGTATATTTTTAGAGTATGGATTACTGGAAAAAACGGTGAAGGAATATATGCCAGTTAATGTAACTGCCTGCATATTTGATATGGATATAAAAGCTCTGGAATAATCCAGAGCTTTTATGATAACTACAACATTTTTTAATGCCCTATAGGCACAGTTTTAAGCAATTGAAAACCTCTTCCATCAGGTCTGTATTTTGGAGAGAAGCGCTTCCTGCAAAATTTGGGAAAAGTTCAGTCCCATAGATACGGCGCGGTCATTTAACCATGAAGGAATAGTCAAAGTTTTCTTGACTGCCTTTGTATTTTTATATTGGTTAATATCGCATGATACGAGTGTTGAAAAACCATCTTCCGGATGATAGGCGGAAATGTCGGACGGAGTGGCAATGTCTTTTTCCTGCTCCAATACTGTCATGAGATAACCGGCAAGAGCTTCCTGCGCCATTTCCATAGTTTCCGGGACGGTAGAACCGTAACTGTAGCAACCTTTCAGATCAGGAAATTCTACCCAATAGGATTCATTTTCCTTGTGAAAGATAGTGGGATACACAAAAATCATAGTGAAACCTCCTTGCATCAATAACTATAACACGCATTACACGTATTGCCAACGACAAAATACGTGCTATACATATTTTGCTCTATATTACTTTATTTATACGCTAGTGTACTGACACGTTCATCTTTGAACTAACAGTACGACCTATATCGCCATCTGTTGCGTTGTCATCGGTCAACGATGCCACCGCATCGCCTCCCTCTTCCGCCTTGCAGAGTGACGATATATCCCGCACTGTTAGTTCAAAGATGAACGTGTCAGTACACTAGAAGCAGAAAAGGATATTGCAGAAAATGAAACCGTTTTGCATAATGCTATAAATTGGGAATAAGGAGCTGATTAAAATTTCAAGCTGGCATCAAGGGTATTTTTATGTGACAGATGTATGCAGTGCAATTGGTGTTATTCTATTTTGGGATTGAAAAAATCTAACTCATCACTTGACAATGTTGTATGGATTTGATAAGTTTCGACAAATTATGACATCATAATATAGAAACATCTTGTTTCAGATGCTTTTAGGTCATAGTAGATCGTGTCTTGGAATGAGAGACATTCATAATGATTTTTGCAATTTATGCTCCTGTATTTTTTTGTGTACTTCCAATCCGCGGCTGTTGTAATAGTCAATCCGCTCTTGCAGAGTCATATCTTTTGTTTGGTAATAATTATATTCCCTTAATTTATGGATGTCTTCAATGGTAAAATTGGGACTTAAAATCGGTTTATTCATAATCATTCCTCACTGTCCAATAATACAGATGGGTTTAAAATTTCAATTGGCTTATGACCTTTTAAATTGGTTATAGCCCGTATGCCTCTGATTGTTTTTATATTTACAATATGTTTAAAATTCCATGATATGATACAATCACATTCACTGATGATTGCTGCTCCGATATGTTGGCAGTCGTCATAGCTTTTCTTTGTAAGTATGCCCATTTTAATGATCTGTTCAGCTATTTCTGCAACATTGTTGTTAATCTGGACTAATGTGTAATTAATTTCTTCCAGACAGTTTAAAAGGTGACTTCGCTTTGGCTCAGGGCAGTCTTCAATTTCTTCAAGAGTTACTGTGGACAGATATACATCATATTTTTCTTTGCGGAACATTTCCCATAGTTGTCTGGTATCGGCCATTTTTTCTGGTGCATCTTCTTGAGATAGATGGCTAATAACTGATGTATCCAGATAAACTTTTAATTTATTCAAAATTATCACCTCGCAATGTTTTTCGTGATTAAAGTATACAAAAGATTTCTAATAAAAACAATGGAAACTGAAAATTTTTGAATTTGGCTTTTTCAATTTATGCAGATACATACGGCGCATCTGTTATTGTATATAAAGCTATACATAAAACACAAAATGTTGACAAAAAATTTTCAGCGTCTACAAGGGGTTGCTGGATTATTCTGTAAATTCTGCTTCTAAACTTAGGGGAAGTAAAAGTATGGAGCTGCTGCAAAGTGGCTTAAAAAGCTGCCGGAACGACAGCTCCTTTTTGTGCCTGAAACAAAAAGACTTTCTGCTTTTTTGCATGGTACAATGGCAGTGTTGATGCTATAATAAAGCCTATAAGGTGAATGCGGAAAAACTGAAGAGGAAATTAAAGCGGCAGAACAAATGCTTAATGTGAACTTTTCAAATCAGTGCAGAGAGTTTTATGAAAAGTATGGTTACTTATCGTTCTTTGGCACTGAAATATATGGAATTGAGCCATATAGTAATTCCGGGGTATTGGAAGGAAATTCTGTTGCCTGCGCATTACATGACAGGGAAAAATATAATTTGTCAAGTGAGTGGATACCTATATATAATTTTGAAGATGGAAATATGGCATATTTAGATTATTCTACTTTAAATTCAGAAAAAGAACCTAGAATTATAATGGCATTTTATAATGGGGCAGAATATGAAGTCGTTGAGGAATTGGCGGAAGATTTGGGGGATTTTATTTTGGAGCTGGTACAGGAGGAATTGGAGGAATGAAATGAAGGCTCATCAGGGAACGGGCGGATTAATAGGGAAACATCGGCAGCTGCAATGGGAAAAATGCATAAAGAAAGATGCTGTAGCAGAGTCTTACTCGGCGTTGATGTTTAGGTGAACTTAGAGAGGAGGAAAGGATGAAATATTGGGTAGTAGATGAAAATAATGTGTATATAGAAATAGACGACAGCGCTATTGAGGAGTACATTAATAATGGAGGTGAGATAAAACGAGAAATTGTAGGGGCAATGGGACAATCACATAGAGAAGAATATTTAAAATATTTGTATCCTGTTTTAAATCATCCACAGTATGATATGCGTTCTGATGCTGCTCTAGGAATCTTCAATTTAAATGGGAAGCAGGGGCTGCAGAAACTAATAGAGAGAGAAACCATGATAGATGAATCAGAATTTATGGATATACCAAGTGAAAAAGGTGTATTAAGAGCAATGATACTGAGGATTGAGGAAGGAATAGATGGAGTAAAAAAATATTTCTTGTCAGATGATGGGTATGAAATCGTTAAGTATGACATTCCTTTTTGCTATCGATCAGGATATAATTTTAAAGAAGAAGATGTTGAATTATTATGTTTTATTCTGGAAAACGCAGCTAAAAAGTCTGTTAAATGGATAAAAGATTTAGAGAAAGAGGATTATAATGAGCTGATTTATTTTACACTGGAAAGTGTTTGGATGGCTGGCGAAGAAACAGGCATATTGAAAGGATTAAGCGATGACTTGTCTGAAAGAATCCTTATAATATTTAAAACGCTTATTGACAAAAGGGTAAATAACGATACTAAGGAGATTATTGCTGAAACAGCAAAATATATGAAAAGAGATTATGCAATTAGTATTTTACAACTGTTAAAGAATAAAGTTAGCGGGGATGCCAAAAGAGAATACAAAAAAGCCTTAAAATACTGGGGAATTAAGGAGGAGGAATTGTAGATGAGCATGGAACATAAAGCATATTTGTTTGATTCAATAAGATACCATTCAGACATAGAAAAAATATTAGATAAGTGCTGCAAAGAGAAAAGCACTATAGAAGCAGAAATGTACATTGACAAGCATTGGAAAGAATTGTATTCGCCCTATACAGGTGAACCCTTGGATGAAGAATGGAAAAAGGAATTAACAAGCGGAAACCTACAGGAGTATTTTGATATTCTGCTTACGGCGTGTTATGAATGGGAGAACGATATTGGTCTTGGCTATGCGTGGGATGGAGTTAATGAAACTTTAAAACAGATAAACTTCATAAATAATATTGAAAAATGTGTGTTGGGTGAAACACTTGTTTTCCACGGCATAACGATTGATCCGGGGGCAATGGGATTGGGAATCATAGACGAAAAAGAAGTCAAGTTTATAAAAGAAAAATTAATACAGAATAAGGAAAAAATTGAAAGTGCAGATTTGCCTGAAGATCTTTTATACGAAATGGAAAAGGAAGAAATAGATGACGCATATGATGATCTGTGTGGAATATACACTCAGGCAGATAAGGAGAAGAAAGGCATTATGTTTACCTTTTAAAATATGTGGAGAAAGAAGCCCGTTCCTTATAAGGAATGGAAAGTCCATAGGGAAAACAGATGCTTATCAAAGAGCCTTGGACGAACAGAAACAAGAAATTTTAATACAGACTTTAATATTAAAGGTGGTTATTGATTAGGCCGGGAATGTAATTACAGTATTTCCTAAAAAGCAGGAGTTTTTATCATGAATTTCTATATAGGCAATTCAATAAATGAGATTGATGAACAGGATGTTAATGTAGAATTTAGTGATGAGTTACTTGATTTTGTTTACAAGTTAAGCAAATGCGGTTCATTCGATATGAGTAAGCTGTATGAGGTTAATCCATATGCTGATATTGAAATTTCTAAAAGTGATTTATCTCAAATAATTGAGGTATGCAATTATATCTTAGATGCATCGTTACTTCAGAATTATGAAGAACCAGACAAAGGTAATCAAATGTTGAAGGATTTAGTGGAGATTGCTCAAAAAGCACAGTCAAGAGATTTAGGATTGGTTTCCATAGGAGATTAATGCTTTACACAATATAGACAAAGAGTTTCTTGCTTCAGCAGAAAATTTTAAATGAACATACTGTGGTAATAGGACATAAAGAATTAATGAATTTATTTGATGATATCAGATTGATAATGCGAGTGCTGGTGGTAGTAGTCCTATTTCGGAAAAGTTAGTTGACGGTTCATCTATGAAGACAAGTGATGCATTAGATTTGGCAAGTGACTTTTTCAGAGAAGGATATACAGAACCAAAACCAGATAAAATGCAAGTAATTAAAGATACACGCATATATTTTGGGGGATTGATCATGAAAATAGAAATAGAAATTGAAGATTATAGTAAGGAAGAAGGAATAAAATTAAAGTGGGAAAGGGGATTTAGCATTAAAGTAGAGAAAGAAGGTGATAAAGTTTTAATTTTAGCAAATAAAGCAGGGTTAATTTCTTTGGCTAATCATTTACTTACTTTATCACAGGATGAAATATTAGAGGGAGCGCATATTCATCTTGATGAATATAATTCGTTGGAAGAAAATTCGTTAGATATAATAATTGAAAAAGCAAATTAAATGAGTGAGGGATTCGGAGTCAGCCGAGTTCACAGTCATTGATTGCCTGCATGGCAACATCGAGGGAGCAGGAAAGTACTATGACTGAACCACTGGGAGGTGTTGCTGATGATATGACTGAGGATTTAATAGCAAAGCTATTAGAGAATTTATCAAGTGCAACCAACAAGAAAGACCATTGCATACAAAATTAGGAGGCAAGAAATGAGTAACAATTTAGATGATTTCGGTGAGATATTTATTAGTGAGGTAAGAGATAATACACTTGAAATGTTTGAAAAAATGTTTGATGGTAGAATGAAAGGACTGACAGCACAAAGCGTTAGGGATAAAATATCAATATTTGATGAACAAGAGAAAAGTGTTTTATTGTGGCTTCTTTCAAAAACAGTAGATTATTGTATGCATAATATGTTGTTTATGCTGGAAGAACACGAAGAAGTTGAAATGCTATATGCAGGGGAAAACGTTGTTGAAGAAAGTGATGGATTATCAGGAGAATTATATACAGAAGATGGATGGATAGAGAAATACAGTAAGAAAGTGTATGAAGAATAAAGTATTGCAGAGGGTATTTTAGAGTGTTGCTGTCCATAATTTAATATGAACCAAAGAAGATGATAGTTTAGATAATGTGAAGTGACCTTATATTTGTAGCAATGTGGTCTTGCGTCAAGATTTAGTTCAAAATATAATCCAGTAATTGGGAGATTCACACAGGAAGATACCTACAGGGGAGACGGGCTGAACCCGTATGCGTACTGTAGGAATAACCCGGTGGTGTATTATGATCCTGACGGACATGCAGGGGCTGGAATCTGCCACCACCTGATCAGGCAGAGTATGGTGGAAAGGTAAGTGGTGGTAAAGATAATGTATATACATATGAAAATGGAATTTATGAGAAAACAGATTATCACTCAGGGCAAACAACAGGAGTAAAAAGTAAAGCTCCAGCGGATGGACAATTTGCTCTTGATAATTCAGTTCCCATTGGAGACAATACAAATCGTAGAGTAGGATTGGATCGTAATAGTGATTTTATCGTTTTTGATGAAACAACTGTCGGAATATATCATGGACATGTAAGAACTTGGAAAAAAATGATAATGGTTTGAAGGGATTGTCACAAGAGATGAAAAATGCGTTGCATAAAGCAGGATATGTTAAAAGTGTCAAGGGAACTAAAGCTAAATTTACAAAGTTCGCTAAGGCATCATTTGGAGGTAGCTGATGCAAATTAATTTAAATATTAATGCTGATACAAGTTTACGATTGATAATTTTAAGTGAGAAAGTTGAGAGATTTTCTCCGTGCAGATTAGAATTAATTAATATTTATTTCAGGGTTAGCTTATGTGAAGAAGATTATCTGTATGTATTTGTTGAAAATATATATAAGAGACTGCAAAATTTACACAGTATAGATGAAATACCTGATTTGCAGGGAGTGATTGGAAAATGGCAGGAATATTATTATTATGATAAACAGTTTGTATGTAATCATCAAAAGCAGATATCTTATATGGAGAAAACAACGCTTCTTAGCACAGAACTATATGGATTATTTCTTTATAAATATAAAGGAAAGGTATGGATAGAAATAGATAAAGGATATGAGGAAAGCGAAATATTTATTACACCAAAGGAGTATTATGATTCATTTAAAAACTACCGTGTAGTGCTGGAATCAGTTTCCGATGATAGAATTTCTGAATGGATGACTAAAATAGGCGATATAGTATCATCAGTTGTTTTATAACAAGCATCACGGGAAGAGATGGAACGGCGGAGAACTGTTATGTTTATGATGCTTTTGGAAATGCGCTGGAAAAGAAAGAAGATGTCCAGAACCGCATCCTGCATACGGGTCAGCAGTATGATCAGGAGACAGGGCAGTATTACTTGAGGGCAAGATACTATAATCCAACGGTTGGGAGATTCATACAGGAAGATACCTACAGGGGAGACGGGCTGAATCTGTATGCGTACTGTGGGAATAACCCGGTGGCATATTATGACCCTGACGGACATGCCGGGGCTGGAATCTGCCCACCACCTAATCAGGCAGAGCAGGAAAATCAGGTAAGTGCTGGTGAGGGTGGCGGAGCAACAATTAAAAGTTCTGATTTAGTATTTGGAAGTAGTTCCAAATCGACATAAAAATTAATGAATCAAATGAATAGTAGAGGATGGGCAGAAGATTTAATACGAAACATAGTTGATAATCCATATACTACTCGTATTAGTATAAATAAGGCAACAGGAAACTTTGTAACAGTGTTTTATACTCAGCAAGGTTCATATGTTATTGTTGATGATGATATAAAAGCGATAGTGCAAATTAGTGATAATATTAATCCATCGACATGGGCACCAGATTTAAGTATAGTTGACCCATACATACCAGATTGAGGTGAATAAAATGAGAATTACAGAAATAAGTACAGTTATCAAATCTGTTGAATATGCAGGAGAATATATAATTATGGTAAAAACGGAGAAATTACAGTATTATATATTATGAATGTTGACACAAGGGGGCGATATTTATAAATAGAAAGGAAGTGTTTGTATGAGCGCAGCAACAAAGGAAGCTATAAATCTTATGGAAATCTTACCAGAGAGTGATCAAAATTTTGCTCTTGAATTTATTAAAAAACTTGTTCTTGCGTGGGATCCGGATTATACAAAAGTTACACCCGCAGAAAGAAAAGCATTAGAAGAAGCAGAAAAGGATATTGCAGAAAATGAAACCGTTTTGCATAATGCTATAAATTGGGAATAAGGAGACGGCAACTTACACGCGCTAATTCGTACGACGGAAACAGATACACTAGAAAGGAAAACAATGGTAAAAAAATTGGATATGATAATAAAAGTTGGAACACGTTAGAAAAAGAAAAAGTAATTGATTTAATAGAAAAATTCAGAGTTACTCCTGTTGTGGAGTCTGATGTTTTTGAAGAATTGGCTGATTATGTTTGGGATTCTGGAACATGTAAGCCACTTTTTTTTGTAGCTATACCATATATTATTGAAATTGCGTCAGCAAATATTTTTGAAGTCACTAAGGATTTATGGTGCTATTTAGGAAGCTGGATAGCAACACACGAAAAGTACCGCGAAGGAATATCAGATGAAGCTTTAGAATGTTTTGATTTAGCATTGGTACATGCTGAAGAAAGATGTATAAATCAAATAGTTTTGGCTGACCGGGTAAGCGATATAGATGCACAGTATTTATATGCATGTTTATTTGCATTTGCAAAACATAGATTAGGTTATATGACAATGAGTAGTTATAAGGATGATATTGCAGGAACATCTATAGCAGTATGTCAAAACGGTCATTTGAATGATGTAACTATATATAATTCTGGAATTGTACCCTATGAGATGGCGGAATGTCCATGCAATGTGCGGGAAGTCTATATAAAAGATATCACAATAGAAGACAGGAAAGATAATCCTTGGATTTTATTTGAAAAAAGAATTCAACAGGGATTAGCAATTCAAGGCACCAGTAAAGAGATAGTATCACATTTAAAACTTGCACAAGAAATTATTAGACACGGTGTTACTCCCAAACTTCCAATGGAATATGCTTTTTCACTATATGGCAGTTTACTGTATTGCAATGGATCGTTTAATGAAGGCATACGTATTTTGCATGGATGGGATGAATTTACATGTTTGGAATGTGGTGAAAAATTTATTTTTGCTAGTGGCTGGTGTGAGGATATGTACTCTCTGAGTATGGTAATACCTCTGCCTGTATTATACAGGGAGAGTAGATTTTAAAAAAGTTGGAGGTTTATAATGGCATACTTTAATACTGAAAATATTAAAGAACTTATGTTAAGGCATATATCCAAAGACGAATTTTTGGCTATGGAAAATTTAAGCGAAAATGATATGAAAGAATGCGTATACAAGGAACTGCTTATTATAGTTATGACACGCGGGAAGGTGGATTATGCAGAATGGAGAAATTCGTGCTGTCTATACACAGGATAGTATAAGAGTATATCAGGCGTATTCAGATTTTATTGCAGATGATGCTGTTAAGAATGGCAGATTTGGCACGGGATTTAAAATGGAAAGGATGACATGGATTAAACCTTCGTTCTTATGGATGATATATCGGTGCGGATGGGCTGAGAAAAAGGCAGAAATAAAGAAAAATATTTCAATCAAAAACGGCAAGGCTGTTGCAAATATTATTGGAAAGGATGAAGTAATATGGCTGTAGCATTGAAAGAAGATTACCAAAGAGCTTTGGACGAACAGAAACAAGAAGTCCGAGAGCTTGTTATGGCTGGCTTGGAACAAATAAAAGAGGGGAAGACGAAAGACTTTAATACTGTATGTAACAGATTGGATGCCAAATGGTGACCTTGTAACAAAATTGAGGGTGGCTCAGGAAGCAAATCAGGGCAGTATTATTTAAGGGCAAGATACTATAATCTAACGGTTGGGCGATTCACACAGGAAGATACCTACAGGGGGACGGGCTGAACCTGTATACGCACTGTGAGAATAACACGGTGGCGTATTATGATCCTAGTGGATATAATGGGATTGGAACTTGTCCCCCGCCTAATTAAGTGGGCTATGAAAGTGATAAGGAAATCAGTGTACCTAAAGAATATGTCAGAGCAAATGTTCGACGCGGCTGAAGTCTTCAGAATATGCGAAATGATTACTATGTCGAGCTGACAAGTTATCTTTACAAATTATTAGATAAGGGGTAAATTATGATAAAAAAAATAATAGAAGAAATAAAAAATAAATCAAATTGCAGGGTTTTGCCAAGTACAACAGTACCTGCTGATATATTTGACATATTACCTAGCGACATAAAAGAATTTTATACTTTATGTGGTGGAGTTATTTTATTTGAAGATATGCCATATTCAGTAAGAATAGTACCTCCGGAAGAGTTTGTATTGGCAAATCCAGTCATATTAGGAGAAGAAATTATCAATTCTGAAATCGCAAAAGGAAATTATGAAAATGAAATTTCTAGAGAGTGGTATATCATTGCCGATTTGTATAATTCAGACTATATAGTAATTGATATGAATGAGAAAAGAAAAGGAAAATGCTATAAGGCATTTTGGGATAGCTATCCAGACGAAGGGGATACTTCAACTATTTCATTATCATTTACTGAACTGTTAGAAAAATTATCACAAAATGATGGTGAGCATTGGTTTTTTCTGAAAAAGGATTTTAAGTCTTATGGTGATGCTTACGATGAAACATAGGCATATACAGTATCAAATGTCATAGTTTCTCTAATTTTCTAACCAATCTAAAAGTTACTTCATGGGCTGAACTGTTACTGAATTTTTGATTTTTTTGCAAGAACCACTTGCATTTTCATCTCATTAGTGTTAGACTAAACTTAACTATCAGGAAATTTGCAGTGATATGTTGTATATCAGGCGTTAGAACACGGATGTTCAAATTTATTCAAAGGAGTGATGACAATGGGTATCGGTATTAATGTAGGTACAAATCGGGATTGTTCTTATTTATTTCAAGGGCTTTCATCCAGCGGTGGCGGAATGGGGAATCTGAATTTCCTTTCAGACTATGCCAGCATTAAGAACGGCAGCTACGGGAAGCTTATGAAGTCCTATTACGGCACAACGCAGAGCGCGAGTGCATCGAGCTCAAGCAAGAAGAGCGGCTCACGTGATGTTCTTGAGGAGATTTTAGAGGCGAAGAAGAATCCGAAGGTTTCTAAAGAGGCACAGAAGGCAAATTCAGATTTGACAACGGGGCTTTCCAGTCTGAATAACTCCATTTCTGCATTGCAGGGCGAGAAGATTTACTCAGACACGGAGAACGGCAGCAGTGCAGAGAGCAAGGTTGTTTCTGCAATGAAGGATTATGTGTCAAATTACAATAATGTTGTGAACGCGGCAAAGGGCTCCACGTTAACGGGCAAGACGGCATATGTGGCGAATATGATGAGCAGTACGGCGGCAAGTGCTGATAAGCTTGCGGAGATTGGCGTTACGATCAATACAGACGGCACGCTTGAACTGAATGAAAGCAAGCTGAAAGCGGCAGGCGTTTCTAAGGTTCAGGAGTTATTCTCCTCCGATGATCTTATGAGCTATGGCTCTAGAGTTGCATCTCGCGTTAAATTTGCAGGCGGTGCGTCCAGCACAAATGCTGCAACGGCGGACAGCACAGAGACGGGCAGCACCACAGGCATCGGAGCGGCTTATCTCAAAGCGGACGCTAAGGCTCTTGCATCCGACAAGTTATACGAAATGATGAAGGATAAAGACGGCAACGAAACCAATAAATACGATGTTGACAAGATTTTTGCTACAGCTAAGAGCTTTGTGAATAATTATAACAGTACGTTCAAGGCGGCTGAATCAAGTACTAATTCCGGCGTATTAGCAAACTTATCTTACATCAGAGAGAAGACGGCATATAGTGAGAACACTTTAAAGCAGTTTGGCATCAGCTTAGATACGAAGGGCAGAATGCAGATTAATGAGGACACATTCAAAAATTCAGATATGTCTCAGGTACAGGCATTTTTCAAGGATTATGGTTCTTCTATTGCAACCAATGCGTCACTGGTAGATTACTATATGACCACGCAGGCAAGCGCTGCTGACGGTTATACATCTGACGGATCGTACAATGTACAGGGTAGTGTCCGTTATGCCGATACAATATAGCTTTTCAGAATATGGTATATAAATAAGCAAGGAGCGGACCGCTGGATTTTTATTCAGTGGTCCGCTCCTTTTTCTGCTTTTGAAGGTTGAAGAACGTAAGCAGGAAATGCTATAATAAAAAGAAAAAGAAAGAAGGTATTTGCTATGGTTAATCGTTTTGTACTGAATGGAATTTCTTATCACGGGGCGGGTGCGATCAAGGAGATTCCGGAAATTATTAAGAGCAAAGGGTTTAAGAAGGCTTTTGTGGCATCGGATCCGGATCTGGTGAAATTTGGGGTAACTGCAAAGGTTACAAATCTTCTGGATGCGGAAAATCTGGCGTATGAAGTGTATTCTGACATTAAGCCGAATCCGACGATTGAAAATGTGAAGGCAGGCGTGGCTGCATACAAAGCATCGGGTGCAGATTATATGATTACGATTGGCGGCGGCTCCTCTATGGATACCGGTAAAGCAATCGGAATCATTATTAACAATCCGGAATTTGAGGACGTGCGTTCTTTGGAGGGCGTAGCGCCCACCAAAAATAAGACGGTGTATACCATTGCGGTTCCCACTACGGCAGGCACGGCGGCAGAGGCAACCATCAATTATGTAATTACGGATGTTGAGAAAAAGAGAAAATTTGTGTGTGTGGATGTGAATGACATTCCGGATATTGCAGTTGTAGATCCTGAAATGATGTCCAGCATGCCGAAGAGCCTGACGGCGGCAACGGGCATGGATGCACTGACTCATGCAATTGAGGGATATACTACAAAAGCGGCATGGAGACTGGCGGATTGCCTGAATTTAGAGGCAATCAGATTGATTTCTGAAAATCTCAGAGGCGCGGTGGAGAATACGGAAGAGGGGCGCGAAGGAATGGCGCTTGGTCAGTTTGTAACAGGTATGGCGTTCTCTAACGTAGGGCTTGGAATTGCACATTCTATGGCGCATACTTTGGGAGCAGTTTATGACACGCCTCACGGCGTAGCGTGCGCAATGATGCTGCCGATCGTTATGGAATACAACGCTGAGACCACCGGCGAAAAGTTTAAGGATATTGCGGAAGCAATGGGCGTAGACACTACAGGAATGTCTCAGGAAGAGTATCGCAAGGCGGCTATTGCGGCAGTGCGTCAGTTATCTGAGGATGTCGGAATCCCGGCAAAGCTGGAAGCGCTTAAGGAAGAAGATCTGGACTTTTTGGCAGAATCGGCGTTTGCAGATGCATGTTGTCCCGGCAACCCGAAGGATACCAATGTGGAAGACCTGAAAGAGTTATTCCGTAAGTTAATGTAATCGAGATGAAAAGGAGCGGAGGGTCAGGATGTACACGGCAGACAAGGCAAGATACGGGACAATGATTTACAACAGGTGCGGCAGGAGCGGTTTGAAACTGCCGGCGATTTCCCTTGGAATGTGGCATAATTTTGGGTCGGTCAATCAGATTGACAACATGAAACAGATTCTTTTTACCGCCTTTGACAGTGGGATTACGCATTTTGACCTTGCCAATAATTATGGTCCGGCATATGGAAGCGCGGAGGCGAATCTGGGAAGGATCTTAAAGTCCGATTTAATGCCGTATCGAAATGAATTGGTAATTTCCACCAAGGCGGGATATGATATGTGGAAAGGACCTTACGGGGACGGAGGTTCCCGCAAGTATCTGATTGCCAGCTTGGATGACAGCCTGAAAAGATTAGGGCTGGAATATGTTGATATTTTTTATCATCACAGACCTGACCCGGATACTCCCATGGAAGAGACCATGCAGGCGTTAGACCAGATCGTGCGGTCGGGCAAGGCGCTTTATGTGGGGATTTCCAATTACAATCAGGAGCAGACCAGAGAGGCGTACCGCATTCTGCGTGAACAGAAAACGCCCTTTGTGGTTAATCAGGTTTCTTATTCGATGCTGAACCGCTGGATTGAAACGGACGGGGTAAAGGACTTCCTGTATCGGAACGGAATCGGCTGTATTGCATTCAGCCCCTTGGCGCAGGGAATCCTTACAGGAAAATATTTGAATGGCATTCCGCAGGATTCCAGAGCGGGAAGCGGAAAGAGCCCTTATCTCCGCAAGAGGGATATTTCGGAGGAAAAGTTAAGCAAGGTGAGAGAGCTTTCCGAAATAGCCAAGGAACGTGGGCAGTCTTTAACGCAGATGGCGCTGGCGTGGATTCTTAAGGATGGCAGGATAACCTCTGTCCTGATTGGAGCCAGCAGAGCGGAGCAGATTATCGAAAATTTAAAAGCACTTGAAAATATTCAATTTTCACGGGAAGAGAGTGAGCGGATCGATCAGATCCTAGAATGACACTTTGTTTTCTTTGAAGCGGATGATCATTTCACGGGTAAGGCTGACATGGTCATCCTCCAAAGAAATTTCGTCCCGGGAAAACCAGCCGGCTTCCGACAGTTCACCGGTGTCTAAGGTGATTTGGTCGGAGCCGTCAAGCTGGGCGAAATATCCCAGCAGAAGACTTCCCGAAAAAGCCCAGGGCTGGCTTTTGTAGTAACGGATATTCTTTACTTTCAGCCCCACCTCTTCCATCACTTCTCTTGCCACGGTCTGTTCGGCATTTTCGCCGATTTCCGTAAATCCGGCAATCAGGGCGTAGTTGGTGTAGGAACGCCCTGCATATTTACTCATCAATATTTTATCACCATGGATAACGCCTACAATGACAGCAGGAGAAATTCTGGGATAAACCATGTTGCGGCACTTAGGGCAAAAAAGCATCCGCTCCTTAGAGTCGGGAAGCATGGAGCTTTGGCAGCGTCCGCAGAATTGGTTGAGCTGATACCAGTTAAAAAGATGGTAGCCGGTAATTCCGGCAAAGGCGCAGTGCTTAGGGAGCGCAGTCCGAAAAATACGCACTTCCTCATACTGATAGCCGGAGAGCAGAAAAGGGGCTTCAAAGCCCGTATCCGGAAAGGCAAGAAAATATTTCATGCTGTCAACGGAAAATAAATAGTAATAGCGAAAGGGAGCTCCCTGCATCTCCTGAAAAACAGGATAGCGCAGTTTTCCGTCCTGAAAACGAACCAGCGCTTTGTTCTGGTGAAATACCAAAATGCGGTGGCAGGATTCGGGACTTTGCAACTGATATTCACAGTGATAAATTCTAGGATAAATATCTTGTATCATAAGCTTTCTCCATTTGCCCTGCTTGTAGCTGTTTGATTTTTATGATAATATTAAAATTTGAAAGATGCAACTAATTTCAAACCGGAGAATGAGAAATATAAGATTTTTATCCCTGTCTGTGTATGCGTGAAAGGAATGGGTGATTAGTATGAGATGGATGAAGTTTCGGATAAAGACGGTTACTGAGGCGGAGGATATTATTATCAGCAGCCTATATGATATTGGGCTGGAAGGGGCGCAGATTGAAGATAAGGTTCCGCTCAGCGCATGGGAGAAGGAGCAGATGTTTGTGGATATTCTTCCTGACCAGCCGGAAGACGACGGAATTGCTTATCTGAGCTTCTTTGTGGAAGAAAAGGATGAGAAGGAAAAGGCGCAGGGCAGCCAGTATCCCCTGTTAATCCTTGGAGAGGAGGAGGTATCCGCAGAGGAGATTCTTTCCCGTGCCTATGCCGTGCTGGAGGAAGTCAAGGAATTTATGGAGATTGGCGAAGGCGGAATAGTCATAGAGGAGACAGAGGATTTAGACTGGATTAACAACTGGAAGCAGTATTTTCACCAGTTTACCATTGATGATGTGCTGGTGATTCCGTCCTGGGAAAAAGTGGAGGCACAGGATGAGGATAAAATCATTCTTCACATTGACCCGGGAACTGCATTTGGTACGGGAATGCATGACACTACCCAGCTCTGCATCCGCAGTCTGCGCAAATATATTACGCCGGAGACGGTTCTTCTGGACGTGGGAACCGGAAGCGGGATTCTCGCCATTCTTTCGCTGATGTTTGGGGCAAAGAAAGCGGTAGGAACAGACCTAGACCCTTGTGCTGTGGAGGCAGTGAGAGAAAATAGGAAAGCAAACGGGATTGCCGATGAGGACTTTTCTATGCTGATCGGCAATATCATCACGGATAAACAGATTCAGGACAGAGTGGGATATGAATGCTATGATATTGTAACGGCAAACATTCTTGCGGAGGTTTTGGTGGAGTTAACGCCGGTGATTGTGAATCATCTTAAAAAAGGCGGCATCTATATTACATCGGGAATTATCGATGATAAGGAGGATACCGTGGTCAGCGCGGTGAAGGCGGCGGGACTGGAAGTTTTGGATGTGGCTTATCAGGGAGAGTGGGTCAGCGTGACGGCAAGAAAGAACTAACACATTAAAAAGTGTGTTTCTGGCTATACCGCACAGAATGGCAGGCGGAAGACGGACTTTGCTAGGGAGAATGGTATGTATCAGTTTTTTGTGGATCCTTCACAGATTCTGGACAAAGAGGCGCTAATCACAGGGAAGGATGTCAATCATATTAAACATGTGCTTCGGATGAAGCCCGGGGAGAGGGTTGCCCTGAGAACCGGATGCGATAATCATAAGTATCTTTGCAGAATTGAAACCCTTGACGAAGAGGAAATCAGATGCAAAATCTGCGAAACAGAAGACAGCAGCGCGGAGCTTCCCTCCAAGGTATATCTTTTTCAGGGACTTCCCAAGGGAGACAAGATGGAGCTGATTATTCAGAAAGCGGTGGAGCTTGGGGTCTATGAGATTATTCCGGTAGCGTGTAAACGCGCCGTGGTGAAGTTAGATGAGAAGAAAGAGCGGTCAAAGCTTGCACGGTGGCAGGGAATTTCGGAGGCGGCGGCAAAGCAGAGCAAGAGGGAGCTGATTCCTAAGATAAAAGGCGTAATGAGCTTCCGGGAGGCAGTCTCCTACAGCAGATGCGCCAAGGTGCGGGTGATTCCTTACGAATGTTGGGAAGGGATGAACCGGACCAGAGAGATTTTGGGCGGATTGAAGCCCTCAGAGGACGCAGCGGTCTTTATCGGACCGGAAGGCGGATTCGCAGAAGAAGAAATTGAGACGGCAGTGCAGGAGGGAATACTGCCAATCACGCTTGGAAAACGCATTCTCAGAACAGAGACGGCGGGAATAACGGTTTTGTCCATTATAATGTACCATTTAGAACAATAAACATATAATATACTAACCGCAAAAGAAAAACAAGCGACTGCGGAGCAGGCATTTGTTTTTCTTGCGGTAGTAACGAGCAAACGTCCGATGAAATCGGACGAAGAGCGCGTAAGCGCGGGTTTGCGAGTTAAAAAAAAGAGCAAAAGAAAAACAAGCGACTGCGGAGCAGGCATTTGTTTGAAGGCAGACTTTAGAAAGGCCGGTAATCATATGGAGGTATATTTGGATAATTCGGCAACTACCAGATGTTTTGATCAGGCAGCGGAGCTGACGGCGCATATCATGTGTGAAGACTACGGAAATCCCTCAAGTCTCCATAGAAAGGGCGTGCAGGCAGAAAAATACACCCGCTATGCAAAAGAGGTAATTGCAGGAAATTTAAAGGTCAATGAAAAAGAAATCTTTTTTACATCAGGAGGAACGGAGTCGGATAATCTTGCATTGATGGGATGCGCTCGCGCGAACTGCCGCAGCGGCAGGCATTTGATTACAACACAGATTGAGCACCCGGCTGTTTTACAGACTATGAAGCACTTGGAGGAGGAGGGGTTTCGCGTAACCTACCTTCCGGTAGATAAAAGAGGCTGTATCAGGCTGGAGGACTTGGAGAGGGCGATTACGGGAGAGACTATCTTGGTTTCCATCATGCATACGAATAACGAAGTGGGCGCGGTGCAGCCGGTCGGTGAAGCGGGCGCTTTGATTAAAGGAATGAATCCCAGAATCTTATTTCATGTGGATGCGGTTCAGGGTTACGGAAAATTTCGGATTTATCCCAAGCGGATGAAAATTGATCTGCTGTCAGCCAGCGGGCACAAGATTCACGGACCCAAGGGCACAGGGCTTCTCTACGTAGATGAGAAGGTTAAGATAAAGCCTATTTTATATGGAGGAGGACAGCAGGGCGGTATGCGTTCGGGAACAGAAAACGTTCCGGGGGCGGCAGGATTTGCCAAGGCAGTGGAGCTTATTTATCGGAATCTGGATGAAGACGTGTCAAAAATGTATCGGTTAAAAAAGGCTTTTACAGACGGCATACAAAAACTGGACGGTGTGGTGATAAACAGCGGATTAGGGGAAACCGGAGCGCCTCATATCGTCAGCGTATCCTTCCGGGGAGTCCGCAGCGAAGTGATTCTTCATGCGCTGGAGGACAAGGGAATTTATGTTTCCGCCGGAAGCGCATGTTCCGCCCGGAAGCCGCAGCCATCCGCAACGTTACAGGCAATGGGACTGGAAAAGGAGCTTTTGGGGTCAACCATCCGGTTCAGCTTTTCGGTCTTTACCACAATGGATGAGATTAACTATACTTTAAAGACGTTATATGATATAATTCCTATGCTCAGAAGATACACACGCAAATAACAACGAGGATGTCGCATTAAGACCGAGCCATACAATATACAGTTGATTCCCGCGGGCAACGAGTCAAGTGGCTGCCTGCATCGGGGCTGTTGACTACATTCTGTAAAATATTCATATATTGTATGTGCTTTGCTTATTGCGACAGCCCCATGAAATAAGGAGTCGGCATGTTCAGTGCGTTTTTGATTAAATACGCGGAAATCGGCGTAAAAGGGAAAAACAAATATTTATTTGAGGAGGCGCTGGCGCAGCAGATTAAGTATGCATTAAAGCGCTGTGAAGGAGAATTTAAGGTTACCAGGACGGAGGGCAGAATTTATGTTCATGCACTGTCCGGCTTTGATTATGAGGAGACGGTGGACAACCTGAAGACGGTGTTTGGCGTTTCGGGAATCTGTCCGGTTGTCTATGAGGACGATAGGGGGTTCGAGGAGCTTGCAAAGACGGTGGTCTCTTACGTGGATGAGGTCTATCCGGATAAGCATATGACCTTTAAGGTGCAGGCAAGAAGAGCCCGAAAGAATTATCCCATGAATTCCATGGAAATCAACGGGGCGCTTGGAGAGGCGGTTCTGACGGCTTATCCGGAAATGAAGGTGGACGTGCACCATCCGGATGTAATGCTCTATGTGGAGATTCGGGAGAAGATATATATTTATTCCATTGAAATTCCCGGACCCGGCGGTATGCCGGTGGGAAGCAACGGAAAGGCAATGCTGCTTTTGTCCGGCGGAATTGATTCGCCGGTGGCAGGGTATATGATTGCCAAGCGCGGAGTGAAGATTGACGCGGTTTATTTTCATGCGCCCCCTTATACCAGCGACCGTGCCAAGCAGAAGGTGCTCGATCTGGCAAAGCAGGTGTCCCGCTATGCAGGACCGGTTTATCTCCATATCATTAATTTTACGGATATTCAGCTTTATATTTATGAGAAATGCCCCCACGAGGAGCTTACCATTATCATGCGCCGGTATATGATGAAGATTGCGGAAATGCTTGCGAAGGAAAATGACTGTCTGGGGCTGATCACGGGGGAGAGCATCGGTCAGGTTGCTTCCCAGACGGTGCAGTCGCTGGCGGTGACCAACGAGGTCTGCACCCTGCCTGTGTTCCGCCCGCTGATTGGATTTGACAAGATGGAGATTGTGGAGGTTTCGGAAAGAATCGGCACTTATGAGACGTCGATTCTCCCCTATGAGGACTGCTGTACCATTTTTGTGGCAAAGCATCCGGTGACAAAGCCGAATTTAAATGTGATCAAGCGTCATGAGCAGAATTTGACGGAAAAGATTGACGAGCTGGTCAGAGAGGCGATAGATTCTGATGAGACAGTGGTCGTTAAATGGACGTAAAAAGGACTGCCATCCGGCAGTCCCTGCTTTCGCCTTGCGGCTGTTTCACTAGATCATGTAAGGCTTCAATGCTTCCAAAATCTCTTCCACATTGTCTTCCACATGAATATTCAGATCGATAGGCTTAGATAAATCCAAACTGAAAATGCCCATGATAGACTTTGCATCGATAACATATCTTCCGGATACCAGATCAAAGTCATAATCAAATTTTGTAATATCATTTACGAACGATTTTACTTTGTCGATTGAATTTAATGAAATCTGAACTGTTTTCATGGTAAGTTACCTCCTTCAAATTGTTCATACCTTCTGCTATTATAGTAAGGGGTAACGTGTGAAAAGTCAATGATAAAACAATACAAAAAAATTGGTGATTAATATGAAAAGTGTAGCATTTCACAATCTCGGCTGTAAAGTGAACGGATATGAGATGGACTTTATGCAACAAACATTAGAAGAAAGAGGATATAAAATTGTATCTTTTGAGGAACGTGCCGATATTTATATTATAAATACCTGCACGGTGACCAATATAGCCGACCGGAAGAGCCGGCAGATGCTTCACCGCGCCAAGAAATTAAATCCGGATGCGGTGGTGGTGGCGGTGGGCTGCTATGTGCAGACGGGGAATGAAGACGCCTTAAAGGACATGAGCATTGACCTTGCCGTGGGAAACAACCGGAAAAAGGATCTTGCTTTCATTTTGGAGGAATACTTAAAGGAAAGGGAAAATAAGGGGGAGTCTCCCGACAAAACGCTCAGCGGAAAAACTATCATTGACATTGGAAATACCAGTGAATATGAGACGATGGAGTTAAAGCATACCGCCGGGCATACCAGAGCGTTTATCAAGGTACAGGATGGATGTAATCAGTTCTGCTCTTACTGCATTATTCCCTATGCAAGAGGACGAATCCGAAGCCGTGAGACTGCGGATGTAACCGCCGAGGTGAAGAGGCTTGCCGAAAACGGATACCGGGAAGTAGTCCTGACGGGAATACACTTAAGTTCCTATGGGCTATCCGGGGGAAATGACTTTTCAGAGAGCAGACTGCTTGAATTGATAAGGGCAGTGGAACAGGTTCCCGGAATAGAGCGCATTCGGTTAGGCTCCTTAGAGCCGCGGATTATCACGGAGGAGTTTGTGCGCGGGCTGTCGGAATGTTCAAAGCTCTGCCCTCACTTTCATTTATCTCTGCAGAGCGGATGCGATGCCGTGCTGAAGCGGATGAATAGAAAGTACACTGCAGGGGAATACTATGAAAAGGTATGTATGCTCAGAGACTTCTTTGAACAGCCTGCGGTTACTACGGATGTGATTGTGGGGTTTCCGGGGGAGAGTGAGCAGGAGTTTGACGAGACAGTAAGTTTCCTTAAAAAGACAGAGTTTTATGAAATGCATATTTTTAAATATTCCAAACGCAAGGGAACGCCTGCCGCTAAAATGAAGGAGCAGATTCCGGAGGAAATTAAGGGATTAAGGAGCACCGCATTGATGGAATTAGAAGCGGCAATGTCTTATCAGTACCGGGAAAGCTTTTTACATAAAAAAGCAGAAGTTTTGTTTGAGGAAACAAAGCTCATAAACGGGAAGAGCTATCAGATCGGTCACACCAGAGAGTATATTAAGGCGGCGCGTGAAATAAGAGAAACCCTTTCCGGACAGATTGCTGTCGGTGTTTTGGAAAGGTTTCTGCAGCCCGATATTTTGCTGTTTCAGGCGTAAATGCATTGAATTTTGGAAAAAGATGGAGTATGATAAATAATGAGAATGTTTTGGTAAGGGGTGCGGCTTATGCAGGATTTGGGCAATACACGTTATTTTAAAGTGGAGACAGACAAAACTACCGTAAAGGAAATTCTGGCAGAGGTATATCAGGCGCTGACAGAAAAAGGTTATAACCCTGTTAACCAGATTGTTGGGTATATTATGTCCGGCGATCCTACTTATATTACCAGCTACAAGAACGCCAGAAGCTTGATTATGAAGGTGGAACGGGACGAGCTGGTAGAAGAGATGCTGACGGAATACATTAAGAGCAGCCACTGGAAATAAACGGACAGAGGGTGGGTTATATGCGGATTATGGGGTTGGATTTTGGGTCGAAGACGGTAGGGGTAGCGGTCAGCGATCCGTTATTAATCACTGCGCAGGGAATTGAGATCATCAGAAGAAAAGACGAAAATAAACTGCGTCAGACGCTTGCAAGGATTGAAGAACTGATACAGGAGTATGAGGTAGAAGAAATCGTATTAGGACTGCCGAAGAACATGAATGACACGGAAGGCGTAAGGGTTATGCTGACCATGGAATTTAAGGAGAAGCTGGAAAGAAGAACCGGGCTGGCTGTACATACCTGGGATGAAAGACTGACCACCGTAGCCGCAGAGAAAACGATGATGGAAGCGGGAGTCAGGCGGGAGAACCGTAAGGAGTATGTAGATAAGATTGCAGCGGTTCTTATTTTGCAGGGATATTTGGATTTTAGAGGAAGAAAGCAGGAAGATTAAATTGGAAAAAATTAAATTTATGCTGGATACACAGGAGAGTGCAGAGTTTTTTGTGCTGGAGCAGACAAAGCTGGGCGGAAAACAATATATACTGGTAACGGATGCCCCGGAGGGCGATGCGGATGCTTTAATTCTCAGGGAGAGCCCCTTAAGCGAAGGGAAAAGCGAAAGCATTTACGAGGTAGTAGAGGACGATACGGAGCTTGCCGCGGTTGCCGCTGTGTTTGAAAATTTGCTGGAGGATACGAAAATTTCGTAGAAGAGAGGTAAACTGATTGAAAAAAACGGAACAAAAAAATAGCCTGAAACTCAAGATTATTCCCCTTGGAGGGCTTGAGCAGATTGGCATGAACATTACTGCTTTTGAGTATGAGGACAGTATTATTGTGGTTGACTGCGGTCTTTCCTTTCCGGAAGATGATATGCTTGGGATTGACCTGGTCATTCCGGATGTGACGTATCTTAAGAATAATATCGAAAAGGTAAAGGGTTTTGTGATCACTCACGGGCATGAGGATCATATTGGAGCGCTTCCCTATGTGCTTAGGGATGTGAACATTCCTATCTATGCAACGAAGCTGACAATGGGAATCATTGAAAATAAATTAAAAGAGCACAACTTGACATCGAACACCAAGCGCAAAGTAGTCAAATTCGGACAGTCCATTAATTTGGGGCAGTTCCGGATTGAATTTATTAAGACAAATCACAGCATTGTGGATGCGGCCGCGCTGGCGATTTATTCTCCCGCAGGAATTGTGGTGCATACGGGTGATTTTAAAGTGGACTATACCCCGGTGTTCGGCGATGCCATCGACCTGCAGCGCTTTGCCGAAATCGGCAAAAAGGGCGTTCTCGCCCTGATGTGCGATTCCACCAATGCGGAGAGACCGGGATTTACGCCTTCGGAACGGACGGTTGGAAAGACCTTCGATATTCTTTTTCAGGAGCATAAGAATACGAGGATTATTATCGCAACCTTTGCGTCCAATGTGGACAGGGTACAGCAGATTATCAATACGGCGTACCGGTTTGGAAGAAAAGTCGTGGTAGAAGGCAGGAGCATGGTAAACATCATCGATACGGCTACGAGTTTGGGGTATTTGAGTATTCCGGAGAATACGCTGATTGATATTGAGCAGTTAAAAAATTATCCGGATGAAAAGACGGTTATCATCACCACCGGAAGCCAAGGGGAAAGTATGGCGGCGTTAAGCCGTATGGCAGGCGATAATCACCGCAAAATATCCATCGGACCTACGGACACGGTAATCTTTTCGTCCCATCCGATTCCCGGCAATGAAAAAGCGGTGACAAATGTAATCAACGAACTTCTCTTGAAGGGCGCCGATGTGATTTTTCAGGATGTGCATGTGTCGGGGCATGCCTGTCAGGAAGAGATTAAGCTGATTTATACGCTGGTTCATCCCCAGTACGCAATTCCGGTTCATGGAGAGTTCAAGCACTTGAAGGCGCAGGCAAAGATAGCTCAGGAGCTTGGCATTCCCAAAGAGAATATCTTTATCATCCAGTCCGGGGATGTGTTAGAGCTTTCTGAGGAAAGCGCACAGGTGACCGGAAAGGTGCCTGTAGGGGACATTTTAGTAGACGGATTGGGAGTCGGCGATGTAGGAAATATTGTCTTAAGAGACAGACAGCATTTGGCGGAAGATGGAATTTTGATTGTGGTACTGGGACTGGATGGAGCAACGGATGAGCTGGTGAGCGGTCCGGATATTGTCTCAAGAGGCTTTGTCTATGTCCGGGAGTCCGATGAACTGATGGATGAAGCAAGGATCGTTGTAAATGATGCAGTGGAAGGATGTCTCGGAAGAGGAATTTCCGATTGGGGAAAACTTAAGAGCTCCATCAAGGATTCCCTTGGTGAGTATGTCTGGAAAAAGACAAAGCGCCGTCCAATGATTCTGCCAATCATTATGGAAATATAAGGAGAGACGCGATATGCTTGGAAGCAGCATGGAAACGGCGGCAGTCCGGTTTGTAAAATCGATTAAGGAAACAGAGGTTTACAAAAGATACTATTTTCAATTGCAGAAGCTTAAGGAAGAGCCGGAGCTTTACGCGGAGGTTAATGAGTATCGCAAGCGCAACTTTGAGCTGCAGAATACCAGCCAGGTTGACGAGCTTTTTGATAAGATGTATGCCTTTGAAAGAGAATATGAGAAGTTTCGTGAGAATCCGCTGGTTGATGAGTTTTTGACGGCGGAGCTGGCTTTTTGCAGAATGATGCAGGAGCTTGATATTTATATCACGAAAGAATTGAATTTTGAGTAGCCTGCGCAAAGGCGGACTTAAGAAGGAACAGGTGGTTTTGATGAAAGCAGGGTATCTGATAGGCGCTGCGCTGGAAATGATTGTAAAAGTGGTGGTCATTGCGGCAGTGGTTGTGTTTGTTTTTCGCGGAGCAACACAGGCATATGAGTTTGGATATAAGGTATTTGCGGACGAACCAGTGTCAATATCGGGCGGACGTACCATAACGGTAGGGATTTCCGACAACATGAGCATAACGGATATTGCTCAGATGCTGGAGGAGAAGGGTCTTATCGAAGACTCCAAGCTGTTTGTTGTGCAGGAATTACTTTCCGCTTATCATGACGAGATTACGCCGGGGATTTACGACCTCAGCACAGCCATGACGGCGCAGGAAATGCTTGCAGTGATGTCGGTTCCGGCAGAAGAGGATGAAGAGGAGGCGGAAGCGGCGCCCAGCCCGGAACCGGAGGCAGAACCGGAACCGGAGGCGGAACCGGGAGCAGAGGCAGAACCGGAGGCAGGCGGAGAGCCATGATTACGGAAGAGAGACTCAGCGATTTTATCGGTTCTTTTGATACGGGAAACACTCCCCTTTTAGATGAATTGGAGCAGACTGCGCTAGAGATGAGTGTGCCGATTATCCGTCCTCAGATGCAGAGCTTTTTAAAGCTCATGCTTGCGGTTAAACAGCCGCAAAAGATTTTGGAGGTGGGGACGGCGGTAGGCTTTTCAGCGCTTCTTATGAGTGAGTATGCGCCAAAGGGCTGCCGGATTACCACAATCGAAAATTATGCAAAGAGAATCCCCGTTGCCAGAGAGAATTTTCAAAGAGCAGGGCGGGAGGAGCAGATTACCTTGTTAGAAGGAGATGCATCCGTAATTTTAAGGGAGCTTTCCGATGAGTATGATTTTATTTTTATGGATGCGGCGAAGGGGCAGTACATTCACTTTTTGCCGGATCTTTTAAGGCTGATGCCTTGCGGTGGTCTGCTTATTTCCGATAATGTATTGCAGGATGGCGATATTCCGGAGTCCCGGTATGCGGTGACGAGGAGGGATCGGACGATCCATGCAAGGATGAGGGAATATCTGTATGAGTTAAAGCATCAGGAACAGCTTGTGACGGATATCCTGCCGATTGGAGACGGCGTTACGGTGAGCGTCAGAGTCAAATAAGGACAGAGGAAGATAAGCGGCTTTGCAGCAGGCGGGGGAAACAGAATGAAGAAACCGGAATTATTGATACCTGCCAGTTCGCTGGAGGTTTTAAAAACGGCAGTGCTGTTTGGGGCAGATGCCGTATATATTGGCGGAGAGGCTTATGGACTGCGCGCCAAAGCCAAGAACTTTTCTCCTGAGGAGATGAGGCAGGGAATAGAATTTGCCCACCGGCATCAGGTGAAGGTACATGTGACGGCTAATATTCTGGCGCACAACGGCGACCTTGCAGGTGCGGAAAAGTATTTTCAGGAGTTAAAGGAGTTAAAACCGGATGCGCTGATCATTGCCGATCCCGGAATGTTTACCCTTGCAAGGGAAATCTGTCCGGAGATTGATATTCATATTTCTACGCAGGCAAATAATACCAATTATCTTACCTTTCTGTTTTGGCATAAGCTTGGTGCCAAGAGAGTGGTCTGCGCCAGAGAGCTTTCCCTTCAAGAAATAAAAGAGATCAAGGAGAAGATTCCGGCGGATATGGAGATTGAAAGCTTTATCCATGGAGCTATGTGCATCTCCTATTCCGGAAGGTGTCTGCTCAGCAATTATTTTACGGGGCGGGATGCCAATCACGGCGCCTGCACGCATCCATGCAGGTGGAAGTACGCCGTGGCAGAGGAGACAAGACCGGGAGAATATCTGCCGGTTTATGAGAATGACCGCGGAACTTATATTTTTAATTCCAAGGATCTCTGCATGATTGAATATATTCCAGAGATGATTCATGCCGGGATAGACAGCTTTAAGATTGAAGGAAGGATGAAGACGGCGCTTTATGTTGCGGCTGTTGCGCGGACTTACCGGAGGGCGATTGATGATTACCTGGAATCGGAAGAGAAGTACCGCGCTAACATGGACTGGTATCGGTCGGAGATTTCCAAGTGCACTTACCGCAAGTTTACGACAGGATTTTACTTTCATAAGCCGGACGAAAACGCACAGATTTACGACAACAATACTTACGTCAACGAATATGTCTATCTGGGAATGGCATCCCGGACGGCGGAGAGCGTTAAGGATCTGCAGTCGGGGGAACAGCGCGGATTTTTTGTAAGAATTGAACAGAAAAATAAATTCTGCGTGGGGAATGAGATTGAAATTATGAAGCCGGACGGCAGAAATATTCCGGTGAAGGTTCTGACGATGCTCACGGAGGATGGACAGAGGGTGGACAGCGCGCCCCATCCCGGACAGGTTCTATGGGTGGGTTTAAGCAGCCCTGCCGAGGAATACGACCTTTTAAGAGTCTCCAAGGAGAAGAGCAGCCAGGGGCAGTGACAGCACTGCATCATCAGCAGTATAGAAACAGAAATCGAAGGATCTTGTTGTACAACATGCACACTGGAAAGGGCAGGTTTTTTCATTTTTTTGCTAAAACATCTAAAAATGAAAAAGGGTATTGCATTTTTGCAGATTATCGCATATAGTATTTTTTGAACAAAGATGTTCCAAAGGTATTTGGGGCATTTTTTTCTTTTTAAGAGGAAGAGTTTAAGGAAAGGAAGTATAAAAATGAGCGAAGTAATCAATGTAGAAGAGATTTTTGCCAGCAAGGTATTTACCCGTGCAATGATGAAAGAACGTTTACCCAAGAGCGTCTACAAAGAGGTTGTAAGCGTGATGGACAACGGAGGCGAGCTTTCCCTGGAGGCAGCGGATGTAGTTGCAAAGGAGATGAAGGATTGGGCGGTAGAACACGGTGCTACCCATTATACCCACTGGTTCCAGCCGCTTACGGGAATTACCGCTGAAAAGCATGATTCCTTTGTATCTCATCCGGATGAGAGCGGAAAGATGATCATGGAATTTTCCGGAAAAGAATTAATCAAGGGGGAGCCGGATGCCTCATCGTTCCCTTCCGGAGGGCTTCGTGCAACCTTTGAGGCAAGGGGATACACGGCATGGGATATTACTTCACCTGCATTTTTGAAGGAGGACGCTACCGGAGTGATTCTCTGTATTCCCACGGCATTCTGCTCTTACACGGGAGAAGCTCTTGACAAGAAAACGCCTCTGCTCCGGTCTATGGAGGCAGTCAGTGAGCAGGCAATCCGTATTGTGCGTCTGTTTGGCAACAAGAGAGCAACCAAGGTGGTTGCAAGCGTAGGACCGGAACAGGAATATTTCTTGGTAGACCGGGAGAAATATTTAAAGAGACCCGACTTGATTTTTGCAGGGCGCACCCTGTTTGGAGCTCCGGCGCCCAAAGGGCAGGAGATGGAAGACCACTATTTCGGCACTATCCGTGAGAGAATCGGCGCTTATATGAAGGATTTGAACATTGAACTTTGGAAGCTGGGCGTCACGGCAAAGACGCAGCACAATGAGGTTGCCCCTGCGCAGCATGAATTGGCGCCTATCTATGAGACAGCCAATATCGCGGTGGATCATAACCAGCTGGTGATGGAGACCATGAAAAAGGTAGCGGGACGTCATGGAATGACCTGCCTGCTTCACGAGAAGCCCTTTGCGGGAGTTAACGGTTCCGGCAAGCATAATAACTGGTCCCTGACCACGGATAACGGCGTGAACCTTCTTGATCCGGGCGACACACCCAATGAAAATATTCAGTTTTTGCTTGTTCTGGCATGTATTATCAAGGCGGTGGACATTCATGCGGATCTGCTCCGCCAGAGCGCGTCGGATGTAGGAAACGATCACAGGCTGGGAGCTAACGAAGCGCCTCCGGCTATTATCTCTATTTTCCTTGGAGAGCAGCTTGAGGACGTGGTGAAGCAGTTAGTTGAAACCGGTGAGGCGGCGCATGTGCTGCAGGGCGGGAAGCTTGCAACCGGCGTTTCCACACTGCCTGATTTTGAAAAGGATGCCACCGATAGAAACAGGACTTCGCCGTTTGCATTTACAGGAAATAAGTTTGAGTTTCGTATGGTGGGATCGGCGGACTCCATTGCAAGCCCGAATACCATACTGAACGCCATCGTCGCAGAAGCTTTTTGCGAAGCCGCTGACGTTTTGGAAAAGGCGGATGATTTTGATCTGGCAGTTCACGATTTGATCAAGAAATATCTCACCGACCACCAGAGAATCATTTTTAACGGCAACGGCTATGCGCCGGAATGGGTGGCGGAGGCTGAACGCAGGGGACTTCCCAATATTAAGTCTATGGTGGAAGCGGTGGATACGCTGACAACCGAGAAGTCCGTCAAGCTGTTTGAAAAGTTCGGCATCTTTACAAAGGCGGAGCTGGAATCAAGAGAAGAGGTTCTCTATGAAACCTATGCAAAGAGCATTAACATAGAAGCGCTTACCATGATTGATATGGCTTCCAAGCAGATTATTCCGGCAGTGATCAAGTACAGCAGATCGCTGGCAGATACGGTTATCGCAGTGAAGGAAGCGGGAGCGGATGCGTCCGTGACGGCAGACTTGTTGAAGGAGCTTTCCGGAAAGCTTTCGGCTATGAAGGCGGCTCTTGCCAAATTGCAGGAAGTGGAAGAAAAGGCGGGAACCATTGCGGATGTCAAAGAGCAGGCTTTCTATTATAAAGATGTGGTAAAGAAGGCAATGGATGAACTGAGAGCGCCCGCGGATGAAGCGGAGATGCTGGTTGACAAGAAAGTATGGCCTATACCTACATACGGAGACCTTATCTTTGAAGTGTAAGATTATCCTGCGTGAAAGTTAAAAATACAGCCCCGTCTTAGGATGGGGCTGTAAACATGCATAAATAGCCGAAACAGGATGATCAGTCAACTTTTACTTCCAGATAACCTAACAGCTTGCTCATGTCGTATTCCTGAAGGACGCCTAAGTTGGAATCATAAAACTTGCCGTCAAAATGAACCAGATAATGGCAGTAAAGCCCCATCTTTTCCATCATGATACAGCATTTGGGAAGAGTAGCCTCCTGCCCTTCGGTGTACATAATAATATCATTGTGGTCGATGCCGTAATAGTTAAGGGCAGAAATGACGCGTCCCATGGTCGCCTGCCATTCCCGGCAGTCCATAACGCTGATTACTTCTGCAATCGTGACCCCTGCAAGCATTGCCACGCAGGTTTGTCCGCAAAGCCCATCCTCGGGCTGGATAATCACATCGATATGGTCGATTTTGCGGATCGGGTTGTCAAAGCTGTAAGGGCTGTTTTGGTTCATCTGAATGAGGCTTCCGTTAATGTGGAGCAGAATTTTGTGGTTCTGGTCGATATTGATGTGGGACACATCCTCATCTTTTAAATGAATTTTGTAGTTGCCTTTTGCCTCCGGGAGAAGCTCGCAGCTTATGATCTTGTTGTCCAAAACCAGATCAGCCTTGATAATGTCCCTGAGCTTGCACACTTCCCATACATTAAAGGGAATGCGGACACAGTAAATGTCGTCTTGCTTTTCGATTTTGCCGTCAAAAAAATACCTCATAGAAATAACCTGCCTTTCTGAAGCATATGTGAAATTTATACGCTTCTGTTATGTCGTTTACTATATGTTTAAACGATAACAAATTTTGAGGGAAAAGAAAACCGTTTTTACAATAAAATTTTTAATTTTTTACTTGCCAAACAGGTATTATTCGTGTATAATACCAAAAGTAATCTACTTTGGGCTATCGCCAAACGGTAAGGCAACGGACTCTGACTCCGTCATTTCAAGGTTCGAATCCTTGTAGCCCAGCGAAATTGACCCGGTGAACATGGTTCATCGGGTTTTGTGCTGTGAAATATTAAAAGAGAGCCGAGCTTTCTGCTTTATTGTAATTGGAAGGAAAGATGTGTATAATACTTAGAGAAAAGAAATAAAGCCGGCTTCGGAGGTGGCAGATGTTCGATTTATCCCAATTTGAACGATATAAAGAAGACAATAAAATGGAAGTCAAGAAAGCGAAATGCGGCTTGCCGGATTCTTTGTGGAGTACCTATTCAGCATTTGCTAATTGTTACGGAGGCGTGATTATTCTCGGTGTTGCAGAAAATGAAGATGGAAGCTGGTATACAACAGGTTTACGGGATGAGAATAAGTTACGCAGAGATTTTTGGAATATAATTAATAACAAGCAAAAAGTGAGTGCCAATTTTTTGCTGGATAGAGATGTGCAGACATATCAAATGAATCAGGATACGATAATGGTTATTTATGTCCCGGCGGCAAAGCGGGAGCAAAAACCTGTGTATATCAATGATGACCTGTTCGGGGGAACTTTCCGAAGAAATTGGGAAGGAGATTATCATTGCACGCCAAGTGAGGTAAAGGCGATGCTCCGCGATCAGACGGAAGACACTATGGATATGAAAATCCTTGAAAATATGCAGATGGATGTGTTTAATATGGAAACAGTACATGCTTACCGGAATCGTCATATAGCATATCGGCGAGAGCATGTATGGGAACAGTTGGAAGATGAGGATTATTTAGAGCGAATTGGAGCGGCAAAAGTGCTCAGCACCGATGGTAAGCTGCATCCTACGGCGGCAGGACTTTTGATGTTTGGAAATGAATATAAAATTTTATATGAATACCCAGATTATTTTTTGGATTTCAGGGAATTATTGGATCCGTCAATTCGATGGACAGACCGGTTGCAATCCAGCTCGGGAGATTGGACAGGTAATCTGTTTGATTTCTTTTTCAGGGTATATGGAAAGCTGGTAAAGGATGTTAAAATCCCTTTTAAACTGGAGGGAGTGGTAAGAATTGATGATACGCCCGTACATAAGGCAATTAGGGAAGCACTTGCAAATTGCCTTGTGAATACGGATTTCTATCTGCCGCGCGGTATTGTTATTAAAAAGGATGCTGACAGTATTGTTATGGAAAATCCCGGAAGCATACGTACAGGAAAAAAACAAATGTTGAAAGGCGGCATATCTGACCCAAGAAATAAGACACTTATGAAGATGCTAAATATGATTGGCATTGGAGAACGCGCAGGCAGTGGCGTACCGGATATTTATTCTGTATGGGAGAATCAAGGCTGGATTGCACCGGAGGTGATAGAAGAGTACGCACCGGATAGAACAATTTTAAAACTGTCATTTGTCAATGTGGAGGTTAAAAAAGTGACAGAAAAAAGTGACAGAAAAAAAGTGACAGAAAAAAGTGACAGAAAAAAAGTGACAGAAAAAACGGAGAAGCAAATGTTGCAGATTTTAAGCCGAATGCAGCCGGATATAAAATATAAAGTAGAAGATGTGGCAGAATGGTTGGATGTAGGCAGGACAAGAGCAAGAACATTATTAAAAATATTGGCTGCAGATGGAAAAATTTTAGAAACAGGCTCAACAAAGATGAAAAGATATCAATTGAGAGAATATTAAATATAAGAAGAATGGAGGTATATGCAGAATATGATGAAGCAACAAAGTCTGATATACTTATTCCGGATGAGAAGGACAGAATGTTTTATGATATTGCAAAATGCTGTCATGCCAGATTGATAACAGGTAATAATAAGTATTATCCAATAGATGAACTCGTAACTTCATTATGGGAGATGTAAAATAATTTATGTAAACTTTTTATTTCCAAAATACGGAATTAGTATTGATTTTCTGCGACGAATGCAGTATGATGAGTTTACATAATCTTATTATTATGGTAATCCAATATGAATGTTACGGAGGATACATATGAGAACAAGAAAAATCGTTAAAAAGTGTATGGCGGTCTGTCTTGCGCTGGGGCTGTTCATGACAGCAGGAAATCCGCAGGCAGTACGCGCGGAGGAGGCAGTTACCGTACAGGGGACTGTTCAATCAGGAACAACCTCTGAGCTTCTTTTGCTTTCCACAGACGGTGGAAGGATGGAGATTAAGCTGGACAGCGGAACAGATACCAGCGGCTGTAAGATTTTGCTTCCCGGCAAAAAAATTAGTGTTTCTGTCGTTCATGGCTCCGATGAGTATTTACATGCAACCAGGCTTTCAACGGACGAGCAGGTGGTTTCCTTAAGCATAGACACATCATCTGCGGCTGCCGTGACGGGAACCATCAGCGACAAGACGAAAGGCGACGTCCTGTATTTTAACACTCCTCAGGGCGAAATGCAGATTAAGCTGGACACAACTACCAACATGAGCGGATGTTCCGTTTTGGTTGTGGATAAGAGTTATAGCATTGTCTGTGCAAGAGGATCGGATGCCTACATGCATGCAATCAGTATTTCGGATTCTTCCTCCGCAGCTGCGGGGACGGGAACGGTTGACACGTCCATTACGCCTGCGCCTGCATCGGCAGTGACGGCTAAGACCATGTCCGTAACGGGAACCGTATCCGATAAGACCAAGGAGAATCTTCTTTATCTGTCAACCAATGACGGAGAAATGCAGATTGTGATTGACAACAATACGGACAGCAGAAACGGTCTGGTTCTCACTTCCGGAAGGAAGCTGTCGGTTTCCGTATATAACGGCTCGGATGCTTATCTCCACGCAGCCAGCATTACAGGGACAAAAGAGAGCGTATTTCCGGCACAGATTGACATGAACACGAAAGCAGAGGTAAGCGGAACGGTAGGCAGTAAGTCAACGGAAAACATACTGTTTCTTAAGACGCCTCAGGGAGAGATGGAATTAAAGTTAGATGCACTGAGCAGCGTTGTGGGCTGTAAGGTATTTGTCAGTGGGAAGAAGCTTACCGTAACCTGTGCAAGAGGAGCGGACGCTTACATGCACGCGCTTGATATTAAGGGAATGTAAACAGTGTACAGGGAATGAAAAGTGCACAGGGAATGGAAATCATGTAGTTTGACTCCGGCAGAAATCTGCCGGAGTTTTAATGTTTCATGGAAAAATGACAAAGAGCATTGTCTCTTTCTGAAAGTTCATGCTATAATCAATAAGATTACAATTTGAAAAGAGGGAAAACGATGTATACTTTTCAGAGCCGGATACGATACAGTGAGACGGATCAGACAGGGCATTTAAAATTGGAATCCCTGCTGGATTATTTTCAGGATTGCTCCACTTTTCATTCGGAGGATATTGGTCTTGGGCTGGATTATTGCTGGGAGCATCATGTGGTATGGGTGATGTCATCCTGGCAGATTGTGGTAAAGCGGTATCCGCAGATGGGTGAAAGGGTGACCATCGGAACACTGCCTTACGAGTTTAAGGGATTTGTCGGGTATCGGAATTTTTGTATGACGGATGAGCAGGGAGGGGAGATTGCCTGCGCAAATACGATTTGGAGCCTGCTCAGCACGGATACAGGGAAACCGGCAAAACCGGATGCAAGGATGCTGGAAGGATATAAGCTGGAGCAAAGGCTTCCGATGGAGTATGCTCCCAGAAGGATAAGGATTCCGGATGAGAGCGTTTCGGGGGAACCGATTGTGATTAAAAGCCATCATCTTGACACGAACCAGCATGTCAATAACGGTCAGTTTATCAGGATTGCAGTGGACTCTTTGGAACAGGGCTTTCCCATTGCCCAGCTCCGGGCGGAGTACAAAAGGCAAGTGCTGCTTGGGGAGGTTCTCACGCCGCATATTTCCCGGACGCAGGAGGGAAGGCATGTGGTTGTGCTGTATAATTCAGAAGGTGATGTGTGCTGCGTTACGGAGTTTGAAGAAGGCGTGAAAGGAATTGAGGATTAATTATGATGGAGCTTGGAAAAAGGCAGATTTTGAAGATTGTCAAAAAGGTAGAGTTTGGAGTATATCTTGCGGACGAAAAGGACGGAAACCCGGAGGAAAAGGTTCTTCTGCCGAAGAAGGAGGTGCCGGAGACGGCGCAGATCGGTGATGAGATGGAGGTGTTTCTCTACCGGGATTCCAAAGACAGGCTGATTGCGACTACAAGGCAGACTTCCCTTACGGTAGGGCACGTGGCGCTGCTTAAGGTTAAGGAGGTCGGCAAAATCGGTGCTTTCCTTTCCTGGGAGCTGGAAAAGGATCTGCTTTTGCCGTTCCGGGAGCAGACGGCGCCCGTAAAGGAGCAGGATGAGTGCCTTGTGGCGCTTTATGTGGACAAAAGCAATCGGCTGTGCACCACCATGAAAGTTTATCATTATCTGGAAACGGACAGCCCTTACAAGAAGGATGATACGGTGCAGGGGCTGGTTTACGAGATCAGTGAACAGTTTGGAGTGTTTGTGGCAGTGGATGATAGGTACAGCGGATTGATTCCGGCGAAAGAGCCTGCAAAGGACGTGAAGGTAGGCGAACGGGTACAGGCAAGGGTTGCAGGCGTTCTTGAGGATGGAAAGCTGACCTTGAGCCTTCGGGAAAAGGCTTATATTCAGATTGGAAAAGACGCAGAGAAAATATTAGAAATGCTGGAGCGGGCAGGGGGAAGACTGCCTCTTCACGATAAGGCAGATCCAGAGCTTATCCGGGAGCAGACCGGCATGAGCAAGAATGAATTTAAGAGGGCTGTTGGAAGCCTGTATAAACAGCGTCTTATTCTCATAGAGCCGGATGGGATTCGGAGAGTGCAGGGGGAAACGGTATGAACGCGAAAAGGGCAAATTGGGCATTTTTCTTTATGATCGTATCGTATCTTGGCGTGGCAATTCTGGCGGCATGGGTTTTTCCGGCGCTGACAAGTAATATTGTGCTGTCAAACCTGATGGTAGAAATTGCTATTTTTATTCCGATTATGATTTTTGTGCTCTGTTCGAAGGAAAAGATAACAAGCTTTTTGGGATTTCACAAAATGAAACCGGGAACGCTGCTTATGACCGGGTTATACACCTTTTTGACGCTTCCGGTTATAACGCTTTTTAATGTGATTTCTCAGTTTTGGGTGGAGAATGAAGTGACGGAGATGATAAGCGGCTATCAGGTGGCGGAGATGTCCTTTCTGCCGTTATGGTTTTCCATGGGAGTTGTCGCACCGGTGTTTGAAGAGGTAATCTGCAGGGGAGCCGTCTACCGCTCTTATCGTAGAAGCGGAAGCGCATTCCGTGCAATGATTCTTTCGGCGGTTGTCTTTGCCTGCCTGCACATGAATTTTAATCAGGCGGCATATGCGGTGGTTATGGGAATTTTGGCGGTTCTGCTGGTGGAGGCTACAGGAAGCTTATGGTCTTCCATTATTTATCATGGGTTGATTAACGGAGGAAACTGTGTGCTGATGTATATAGAGTTAAAGATGAATCCGGAGGTTTTCAGCCAATCTGAGGTTTCACTGGAGGCTTTATTTTATGTCACGGGAGCGTATCTGATGCTGGCGGCGCTGTTCCTTCCCTTTGCATTTGCGGTGCTGGCGTGGATGGAAAGACACGAGGGAAGAGAGGGAACCCTCAGAAGAATCTGGACGGAAAGAAAATGGACGCCTGAGCCTTACGAGAACAAAAAAGGGAAAATGAAAAAGGATAAGCTGATTACCGTACCGCTGGTACTTACGCTTATCCTCTGCCTGCTTGTGATGACCGGTATATTCTTTGAAATAATTGTGCAGATAATCTTAGCTGTCCGCGGATAACGGACAGTTAGTGTGCTGACACGTTCATAATCAAACTAACAGCACACTAGACATACATGTCAAAATTACTTCCGACAGCCGGATTGACGGATAACTCCATGGAGCGATCCATCATGTTAATCAGGCTGGCGCCTGCTGATTCTGAGTTGTCCATTGCCTTATCAAGAACAGCGATTCCTACCTGACTCATCAGATTGACGTTTGCCAAAGCGGTTGATAACTCTGGAATATTCATCTAATCACTCCTTTCCGATTCTGGTGCATCCATTTGCAGTGCATATAAGGAAAACTTATGGTTTCCTTATCACTTCCAGTATATCACAAAGAGAACGAAAATGCCACGGTATGGGCATTATTTTTTTGTATAGGTTGACGAGACGAAAAATAGGTAAAAATCGGCAAAATGCATTAAAAATACACAAAAATTTCATAATTAGAGGTAGATTTATTTGTACATTTATATTAAAATAAAAAGTGAGTTTGTCAGAATTTCTTTTTATGGGCAGGAAATATTGTTTAAATTGTATAATGCGCAGGTGTTTTTAAAGGGGGAAAAGGCATATGATTTCTAATCAGATTTTGCAGAATACGATTGACGGTCTTAAGGGAATAGCAAGGGTAGACTTCTGTATTATGGACACGGATGGCAAGGAGACGGCTTCCACTGCATCCAGTATGTCAGGCTGTGCCACGGAAGCGGCGGAGTTTGCCAAATCGCCTGCCGATTCGCAGGAGATCCGGGGGTTTCAGTATTTTAAAATTTACGATGAGCAGCAGCTTGAGTATATTTTAATTGCGGCAGGAACCGGTGAGGATGTCTATATGGCGGGGAAGATGACGGCGTTTCAGATTCAAAATCTTCTGGTGGCGTATAAGGAGCGGTTTGACAAGGACAACTTTATCAAAAATCTCCTTTTGGACAACCTGCTTTTGATTGATATTTACAGCCGTGCCAAGAAGCTTCACATTCAGACCGATGTGAAACGCGTGGTTATGGTCGTGGAGACGGCGGACGGCAGGGACAATAATGTGTTAGAGGCAATGAGGATTTATTTTGGAAGCGGCAGCAGGGACTTTATTACGGCTGTGGATGAGAATAACGTAATCGTGGTCAAGGATCTTTCGGATGGAGACAACGCCTCCGATATTGGGAAGGCTGCTTTGGGGATAGAGGGCTATTTAACCAAAGAAGGAATGAAGGATATTCATATTGCATATGGAACGGTGGTAAAGGAGATTAAGGAGGTCAGCCGTTCCTACAAGGAAGCCAAAATGGCGATGGATGTAGGCAAGATCTTTTTTGACGACCGCAATATTATGGCATACAGCGAACTTGGAATCGGGCGTCTGATTTATCAGCTCCCCATACCTCTGTGCAAGATGTTCATCAAAGAGATTTTTGGAGGGAAGAGTCCGGATGATTTTGACGAGGAGACGCTCACCACGATCAACAAGTTTTTTGAGAACAGCCTGAATGTATCAGAAACGTCCAGACAGCTTTTTATCCATAGAAATACCTTGGTATACCGCTTGGACAAATTACAGAAGAACACAGGGCTGGATCTGCGTGTTTTTGAAGATGCAATCACATTCCGCATTGCGCTGATGGTTGTCAAGTATATGAATTATATGGAGAGCTTTGAGTACTAAAAGATCAATAAGAATAATCAACAGAGGTGAAAGATTTTGGCAAAGAGTGAAGTAAAAGGCAGGAAGAGAAGAAGGCAGTCCGGAGGCAGTGAAGAGATTATTACGCTTAACAATGTAAGCAAGGCGTATGCTACCGGGGCGCCTGCATTAAACGGCGTGGATCTGCATATCCGGAAGGGAGAATTTGTTTTTATCGTGGGGGACAGCGGTTCCGGAAAGTCAACCATGATCAAGCTTCTTCTCCGTGAACTGGTTCCCACATCCGGAAACATTAATGTGATGGGATACGACCTGGTGCGGATCCGTCACCGGAAAATACCGAAGTTCCGCAGAAATCTAGGGATTGTATTTCAGGATTTCCGCTTATTGAAGGATAGAAATGTCTACGAGAACGTGGCGTTTGCGCAGCGCGTTATCCAAGCATCCAGCAAGGAGATTAAGCGCAACGTGCCCAGCATTCTGGCAACGGTGGGGCTTGCAGGCAAATATAAGGCGAAGCCCAGACAGCTTTCCGGGGGGGAGCAGCAGAGAGTGGCGATTGCCAGAGCGCTTGTGAACCGCCCCAGCATCCTGCTGGCGGATGAGCCTACCGGTAATCTGGATCCCAAGAATACTTGGGAGATTATGAAGCTTCTGGAACAGATCAATGAAAATGGTACAACCGTATTGGTGGTAACTCACAACAGAGAAATAGTCAATGCTATGCAGAAGAGAGTTGTGACTATGAAGAAAGGCGTCATAGTAAGCGACGAAGAAAAAGGTGGTTATATCGATGAGGATTAGTACATTTTTTTATACGATCAAACAGGGGATCATAAATATTTTTCGGAACAAGTGGTTCTCACTGGCATCCATAGCCACAATAGGGGCATGCTTATTTTTGTTTGGGTTATTCTATGCGGTGATAGCTAATTTTCAGAACATTGTCAAAACGGCACAGGAGGGTGTGTCCGTCACCGTGTTTTTTGACGAGGGAATCAGTCAGGAAAAGATTGAAGAGATTGGCGCATTGATAGATAAGCGCGTGGAGGTGTCGCGCAAGGAATTTATCTCGGCTGATGAGGCGTGGGAAAGCTTTAAAGAGGAATATCTGGGCGAGTATGCCGACGGTTTTACGGAGAATCCTCTTGCGGACTCCGCAAGCTATGAGATTTATTTAAATGACGTATCCATGCAGCCGGCGCTGGTAAGTTATCTGGAAGGAGTAGACGGGATAAGGACGGTAAACCGCTCGGAGATTACGGCTTCCACTCTGACAGGCGTAAATGGGCTGGTGGCGTATATTTCCGTAGGCATTATCGCTATTCTTTTTGCGGTTTCCATTTTCCTGATCAGCAATACGGTAACGATTGGCATTGCGGTGCGCAAGGAAGAGATCACCATCATGAAATACATAGGAGCCACCGACTTTTTCGTGAGGGCGCCTTTTGTGATTGAAGGTATGCTGATTGGCGTGTTTGGCTCTCTGATACCGATTGGAATCATTTATGTTCTTTATAACAAGGTGATTGAATATATTATGTTAAAATTTCATATGTTGACATCGCTGTTGTCTTTCCTTCCGGTAGAGCAGGTCTTTGGCACGCTCCTTCCGGTATCCGTCCTTATGGGTGTGGGAATCGGTTTTCTTGGAAGTATCACAACAGTCAGAAAGCACTTAAGAGTATAGGCATAGGAGATTACAATGAAGCGATGGAAGAGACTGTTCTGTATCGTGCTCGGATTTTGCCTGCTCCTTGGAACGGCTCTCAAATATCAGACAACGGCGTTAGCCAGTGAATTGACGAATGAGAGCATTAAACAGAAGGAGGCAGAGATTGACAAGGCAAAGGAAGAGAAAAAGGCGCTGCAGAGCGGATTAAGCAATGTTAAGGAGATTAAGAAGCAGCTTGAGCAGTCGAAAACCGATCTTGCCAATTACGTGGAAGAGCTGGATGCAAATCTGGTGGAGATTCAGGCAAAAATTGACAGCTTAAAGGAGCAGATCTCTCAAAAAGAAGAGGAAATCGTACAAAAGACGGAGGAGCTGGAGGAGGCTCTTTCTGTGCAGCAGGCGCAGTATGAGGCAATGAAATCCAGAATCAAGTTTATGTACGAAAAGGGAGACAGCTTATCCTTAGAGCTTATCTTTTCATCGGAGAGCTTTGGAGAAATGCTCAATAAAGCGGAATACATCGAGATGCTTTCCGCTTATGACCGGAAGATGCTGGACGAATATGTAGCCTATGCGGAATATGTGGCGCTCTGCAAGGAGGATTTGGAGGAGGAAAAAGAGGTTCTCGACGAAGCGAAGGCGGCGGTTGAAGAGGAAGAGGCATCTTTAAATGAATTAATCTCTGCCAAGGAACAGGAGATTTATCAGGTAACCAGCGACATCAAGGGCAAGGAAGCCGCAATTAAGGAATATGAAGCGGATATTGCCATGCAGAACGATGCCATTAAGGCACTGGAGGCGGCAGTCGCAGAAGAACGGAAAAAGCTGGCTGCAGAGCAGGGACGCAAATATGACGGAGGCGTGTTTACATGGCCGGCGCCGTCCTATACCAGAATTTCGGATGACTACGGAAACCGGATGCATCCAACCCTTGGCATTCAAAAATTCCACAACGGAATTGATATGGCGGCTCCCGGAGGCAGCGCGATTTTGGCGGCTTACGATGGGAAAGTGGTTGCGGCGGATTACAATTCCAGCATGGGAAATTATATTATGATTGACCACGGAGACAGCCTGTATACGATTTACATGCATGCTTCGGCACTTTATGTTTCCAAGGGCACGGAGGTTTCCAAGGGAAGCAAGATTGCGGCGGTAGGAAGTACCGGACGCTCTACCGGAAACCATCTGCATTTCAGCGTCCGGCTGAATGGAAATTATGTGAATCCGTGGAGTTATTTAAGGTCTTAGACAGAATGGAGAGATTAGATTGGATAAGCAATCAGAAGATATGAATATTACGGCAGGGGAGAGCGGAACCGTCACAGAGGAGAAGAGGGGCTCCGGCAAAATCTTTTTAGGCGGTATGCTGTTCGGCATGCTCACTGTTTTGCTGGTGGGCGTATGCATCTATGTTGGAAAGCTGGCTTTTGATTTGTTCGGGGTCAGACCGGCGGGCGCAGGCGGCACAGGCGGAAGCGTAGTCAGCACAGAAACCGTCCAGAAGATGAAAACAATCGAGAACGTGATAGATGCTTATTATTATGGGGATGAGGTGACTGCCGGAGAGCTTCAGGATGGAGTTTACAAGGGAATGATGGCAGCGTTAGGAGACCCTTATTCGGAGTATTACTCCATGGAGGAGTTAGAGGATGCGGTAAACAGCAATCAAGGTATCTCCTATGGAATCGGGGCGCTTATTTCCATCAATAAGCAGATGAACACGGCAATGATCAGCGGGGTGATGGAGGACAGCCCGGCTAAGGAGGCAGGGCTGCGCGAAGGAGATATTATCTATAAGGTGGAGGAGGAATTTACCCAAGGCCTCAGCCTTAACAGCGTGGTAAGCATGGTTAAAGGCAGGGAAGGAACAACGGTGCATCTCACCATTTACCGGGAGGGAGAACCGGATTATCTGGATCTGGATATTGTCCGCGCCAAGCAGATTGAAACCACGACGGTGGACAGTGGCATGGTAGAAGACCATGACAATATCGGTTATATCCGCATCAGGGAGTTTGACGGCGTTACAGTAGATCAGTATGCGGAAGCCGTTGCGGTCTTAAAGGAACAGGGGATGGAAGCAATGATTCTGGACCTTCGCAGCAATCCGGGAGGAGATTTGTCCGCGGTAGTGGATATTGCCAGAAAGATTCTTCCGGCAGGTCTGGTGGTTTACACGGAGGACAAAAAGGGAGAGCGCACGGAATATACCTGCGACGGGGAGCATGAGCTGCAGATGCCGCTAGTGGTGTTGGTAAATGAGTATTCGGCAAGCGCTTCCGAAATCCTTGCGGGGGCAATTCAGGATTACAATAAAGGAACGCTGATTGGAACCACTACCTACGGAAAGGGAATTGTCCAGAGGATTCACCGGCTGGATGACGGAACCGCGCTAAAGCTTACCGTGAGCGCTTATTTTACGCCAAACGGCAGAAACATTCATGGAATAGGAATTGAGCCTGATATTGAGCTGGAATATGATTACGAGGCAAATGAGGCGGACGGCACGGACAATCAAGTGCTGAAGGCGGTTGAGGTATTGGAAGGCAAAATGAAATAGCATATTTATAATCAATTTAATAAGATAAAACAATCACAAGGCGGTTGATTTTCAAATGGGAAATCAGCCGTCTTTTTTTGTGTGCAGAAATTGAGACAAAAATCTATATACGGCATTCAAAGGAAATAAAGCTTTTTGGCGTTTGTGATGAGTCATTGACCGGAAATTGCGGAAAGGAGTTTTGCTTTTATTTAGGATTAGCAATGCAGATAACCGGAGAAATGGAATTATTGTTCGTTTATTTTCTTTCGGAAAAATACAACTATAAACATAGTTGGACAAACAGGTTTTGATTCAAAAGGGAATAAGCAACAGGCTATATGGTGATGAGAAAAACAAATGAAAAAACAATGGATACAGCGGTGCAGATATTGCTGAGTATTCACAAGGGGGATCAGCGGAGCGTAAAGAGGCTTTGCACTCAAAATGTGATGTGGAGATGCGGAGGCTGTTACGGGAGCGGTGCGGAGGATAATACGGCTATCCGCATTGTTACGGATCTGATAGCTCCGGAGACAGTCAAAAGATTTGTCCGGTATGGGCAGTATGTGAAGCATCTGCATGGAACCGGCAGAATTGTAGCGGGCAGGTATCAGATTGAGTATGCATCGGGCATGTCGGTCAGGACGAAGGGATTTGAATATACGATGGTGCTGGCGGACGGGATTGCGGAATTTATACAGATTGATTTTCAATATATCCCGGTAAGGGTCTATCAAATAACCGCCGTTAATGAGGCGGTCTACTGCCTGAATGAGCGGGAGGTACTCTATGTGGAAGCGGTGAACGACCGTATTCTCTGGCACTGCCAAAGCAGGGTTGTGGAAGCCGTGGATACGTTAAAGCGCCTGGAGCAGGAATTGTCGGAAGAGTTTGTGCGGGTACACAGGAGCTACATTGTAAATAAAAACCGGATCCGGAGTATTCAGCGGTGCAGCGTGACCATGTCCAATGACTGTAATATCCCGATACCTTACAAAAAGTATGTGAGCGTGAGGGAAAAGCTGATGTGTCATTCGCCGTCCCGGACAGGTCATTAGGGAGAAATTGTGGAAGGAACCCGGGAGATTTTTTATGATGGAGCCACGCTTTAGCTAAAGAGTATCAAATTTAATAATTTCAGGAGGGACAAACAATGAGTGATGTAAATGCATTAGCAGGAGTAGATTTTTCCTTGATCGGAACCAAATTACATGCGGTATACGAAAAGAAAAAAGACGGGTATTCAATACTGCTGATTCCTTCGGCTCAAAATGCGGACGAGGCCGTAAATCTTGGACAGGTTGTTGAGGACATCAAGAAGCTGACAGCCGGAAGCAAAGACCCGGTGGATGCAGGCGGACTGACGGATTCACTTGAAAAGAGCGTTGCCAGTCTTGATGACAGCGGAAGCAAAAAGGGGCTGGATGCGGTAGAGATTAAGCTGGGAATGGCGTACCTCTATATCAATTCGGAAGACGGAAAGGATCGTACTGTGGAGTATGCGTTTCAGATGACCATTATCACGGAAGGCTTGATTCCGGAAGCGGTGGCAAAGATTGTTGACGTGTCAAAAGTAGCAATCGCAGTATGGAATACCAACCGCCGGAAGGTTATCGATGCGATGGCGCTTGAAACCATCGAGAGCTATTTAGAAGTACCGGCGCAGGCATAACGGCACAGGCAGGAGGAGCAGAGATGGAGAGTACAAAGGTTTTATGCAGCGTGTCTGCGGAAGGAGCAATTTTGTCATGTCCCGCCAAAATAGAAATAGCAAAAGGGCCGGATGGGCTCATCTTTGGAGGAATCATAGCATGGGATGGAAAGAAAATATCGGATGCGCTGGATTTAGGAGAGAACAGCAAGCTTTCTGAAAATGTTTCCGGCTATGTGGATTCTCTGCTCCCTGACTGTAAGCCGAAGGAGCTGTCCTTTTTATGGAAAGAGGACAAAATGTATGTCAGCGTTGCGGACGAGGGAGCCATTTTCCGGCTGGCAAAAATATCGGACGAGGCGGCGATTCTTTTTGTATTTCAAATAGGCAAAAAGAGCGTGCCAAAAGCCGGAGAGACGGCAAATCTGACAGACCAATTGAAAAAGGTCATGAGCCTCTTTGGCATAAAGGAGTTTTGGTTTTATGCGCAGACAGGCAGCAGATGGCTCCTGCCGGAGATGAAATGCGGGGAGATAGGAAACAGCGCGCCCGTGGAAATACGAAAGTGTAAATTTTTCACTTACGCGCAGATAGAATTTCCGGAAGGCAGCCCTTTAGGAAAGGGAATCAGGAGTCTGTTTGACATCGAAAGGACGGAGCTGTATTTGGGGGCGGACTCTGACAATTTTGTGGGGATGATTTCGCTGCCGGAGATTCAGACCAAGTATGTAAAAAGCACCGATATGTCAATGCATATGCAGTTCGGGAAAAATTTGGAATTTCTCTTGGAGGGCAGTTTTGAATTCAGCATGCTGCAGGGAATCCAGTTCCGGCTGAAGTGCGGGGTATCCAATTCCGCTTTTGAGCTGTCTGCGGCGGCGCATATGGAGAAACCGTTTTATCTGGTGGATGCGCTGTCTATTGGCGATACCTGTTTGATGTTCCGGATAGGGAAGGGGATTGAGCTGGGGATGTACAGCACCTTGTATCTGAACCGGATTGCCATATTTGGCGCAGTTATGCTCAAAGAAACAGGACCATCCTTTGTCCCGGAGATGATTTCTGCGGCGCTGATTAACGAACTGACAATCAACAGCCTTCTCAGCGCACTGACGGGAAAAGATATCAAAGCGAATGCGGACATTGATTTTATTAAGATAAAAGGGCTGAATTTTCAAGAAATGCCTCCTTTTGACAAGGAAAAGATTGCGGAAAGAGATGTAAAGTATACGGCAGAGACTTTTAACCATCATGTTGACTGCAAAGCGCTGGCGCTTGACCCGGAGCAAATACAGCTTACCAATTATAAGGAGGGAACGGATCTTGCGGATTTAAAGCGGACGCGCCACTATTTTATTGACAAAGACGGGAATATCCAGCTGTCTGCACAGTTTTATTATGCTTCTGTAAATACTCGTTTGGGGGATTACATCGTAGAGCAGGGGCTTTTCTTCTGCGGGGTTCTTGAGATATTGAAAGCCCGGTTTGAGGTGCTGTTTTCGTGGCGGAAATCCGATGAATGCATCCTTGCCTATGCAAGAGTGGAGCCTATTAATCTGGGATTTTTAGAGATTGGCTCGTCAGGGCTCTCCTCCAAGGAGAGCGGAGGGATTCCAATTGCAGAAAACAGCGTTATGGCGCAGTTTGTTGACCTGCGGAAAGAAGGGATGGTTTTCTTTTTGTCCGCCAGTAAAAGCGATGTATCTTTTTACTTTGACGGAATGGTTAATATTTTGAACATGCTCAAGGTGCAGGCGCGGATTTTATTTGTCCGGGGTTTAATTTCGCTGGACATCTGTACCAATCTTGGCTCCATATTAAAGGTTTCTCTTCATCTGAGGGCTGCGTACCAGAATTTCAATTCCGGGGCGTTTCAATTCTGCCTGATCGTTGATACCACCGGGTTAGCGGAGAAGATGAAGAATTTTACCAACAGGGTCAATGCGGCGGTGAGAAAACTGAAAGATAAAATTGACAACGCCAACAGAGAACTCACAAGAGCCCAGAATCATGTAAATGAATTGTACAGCCAGATTCGCTCTCTGGATAGAAAGATTGACGCCTGCAAGAGGGAGATTAGCAGCGCTTCCTGGTGGAAAAAGGCATTTATTGCAATTGGAAAAGGGATTGAGATTGGAGCCTATGAGGTGGCAAAAATCGGGATTTACGCGGCAATCGGCATTGCCACCGCCACACTGGAGACGGCACGTGCAGTGGTCAACTTTGCAGGCAAGCTGGGAACGTGCGTCTTAAATGCGGTAAATGCAGTGATCCGTGGAGCTATGTCGCTATTTTATATTAACTACGTCAAACTGGAAATTGATGCAGACAAGCAGGGGACTGACTTTTGCGCAGAGATGGAGGTTGTGCTGTTAGGGAAAACATATACCATCAGAAGCAATGTGAAAAAGAGTGCAATCAGCGGCAGCGATCCCACGGGCGCTTTGGAGCGCGCGATCAATTCCGACAGCCAGATTTCTAATGATATTGATAAGATTGAGCAGGCTGCAAATCGAAGCAATTGGAGAAAGTACCAGCATGACGAGTATACCGTGGAGGAGAACAAGAGGAACTTAAGGGAAGCGGTTGACCAAATCGAAGGGTCTGTCTTTATGATGCAGTCCATGCAGGAGAGCTATATGGAACAGTTTTGCGTTCCCATGGAAGAGTTTGACGCAATGAATCTGTCCATGACGGATGCACTTGCCCAGACGGAAAACATTTTAAATACAGGCACTCAGGCAAGCAAGCTGAAGGAGCTTGACGAGACGGTGGAAAAATTAAGGAAGCTTGCAGATGAACCATTGGAGGAGATGGGGAGAAACGGGGAACAACTGTCTGCGGTCAAAGAGTCAATTGAAAAGTATGATAAGGCAAATGACCTGTACAAGGAAATAAATCTGGTTATGGAAAAGATTCAAAAAAGCAGAACGGAGGCGCTTGATTACAACCAAAAGCTCCATGACGAGGAGGAACAAAACCGCAGTCTTTATGTAAATCCGGATGGAAATCTGGGGAAGGTGGTCACCGCGGTAGAAGAGCAGATGTATCGGACCTTTCCGGTAGACCGATCCGGCAGCCGCCTGATCAATATTTCCAGAGAGCAGAAGATTCGGGAGAGCTTTGAGGAGGCGGAGAAGCATTTGAATATTAAACCGGATCAGTATGTGCTGGATATGCGCAGCCGGGGACGGAAGGGATCTTATCAGAACAGACTGTAAAGAACGATAAGAAATGAAATTACTTTTGAAGCGGAGATGAGAAGCATGTGGGAGAAATTCCAAAAACTCCGGGGGGTGATGGCGCTGCTGGCTGCCATCACATCTCTGGCAACCGGAACAATCCGCCAGGAAGGGATCGATGTGAGGACTTATCCTCCTGCAGCGGAAACAGGCTACTGTACGGTTTTGATTTACATGGATGGAAGCGATCTGGAAAGCGGTTACGGATGTGCGGCGGCGGATTTGGAGGAGATGGAAAAAGCACTGAACCAGATTGACAGCGAAAAAGAAATACGTGTTGTGGTGGAAGCCGGAGGAACCACGGAATGGAGCTATGAACCGATGAAAGGTATCCCCTATGGGCGGTTCTGTCTGACCAAAGATATGGACGGGGTTCAGGTGGAGGAATTGGAAACGCGCAATATGGGAAGATCCGACACGCTTGCAGACTTCCTGAATTATGGGATCGGGTCTTATCCGGCGGAGCATTACGGATTGGTGTGCTGGAATCACGGGGAAGGGCAGATTCAAGGATTTGGATGTGACCTGAACTTTGATGAGGATTCTCTGACCCTTGCCGAAATCCGGGAGGCTTTTGACATGTCAGTCATTGCAGATCCTTTGGATTTTGTGTCGATGGATGCCTGTCTGATGGGAAATGTGGAATTGGCGGCGGTTTTGGAGGGAAAAGCAGACTACTTGATTGCCTCGGAGGATTTGGAGCCCAAGGAAGGGCATGACTATTGCTGGATGAAAATGCTGGATGCAACCGATACCTCCGAAGCGTACGGAAAACAAATCGGGGATGCTATCCTGACCGCCTATCAGCAGTCTATCGCGGATGCAGACCATGGCTTGACTTTGTGCTTAAGCCTTGTAGATGTAACTGCGTTTCACGAGTTTCATGAGAGGTTTGATAAGGTGCTGGAAGAGATTAACAGCAGCTTTCCAACCAAGGCGGATAAGGAATTGTTTTTTCAGGAGCTTGGAAAAGAGAGAGCCGGACTCTTAGGGTTTGGGCATCAGAGTAAAACCAATTTGTGGGAACAGATTGACCTGCTGGATTTTCTTTTGACCTTGGAGGGCGCCGAGGAAAACTTTTATCCGGATACTGCTCTCTCGGCTGAGGGAGAAGCGGAAGAGATGCGGAAAGGCTATGAACAGCTTGTTATCCGGACGATTTCACAGGGGTATCAGAGAGAGCCCTGCGGTCTGAGCATCTTTTTACCCGGCGAGGCGGGGGAGGAAACAGAACAAAACGTTGCCGTCTACCAGACCATCAAATTCTGCACCCTGTACAGCAGTTTTGTAAGGGAGTATACAGACTACCTGAATCAGGAGAGTCAATACAGCTGGGATGCTCCCCAAGTACAAGAAAGCCAGCTGTGCCTTCCGCTCGATGAGGAGCAGATGAAACATATCGCAAACTCTTATGCCGCGGTGACTTACCACGCTGAGGATGGAAATGCCTTCTATCTCTTTGCGGATGGCGGCGTGATTTTGGACAAAAGGGGGTATCTGCATACAGACATGGAGACGGAGTTTTGGGGAATCAAAGGGGAGGTCTTAGGTCTGATAGAAGTCTTTAACCAAAAGGATATGACGGAATATATGGCTCCAATTTTGTATCGGGAGAAAGGCGGTGAACAGTGGATCCAGTGCATGATGTACATAGACTTTTCGGAGGATTATCCGGATGGGACGATAAAGGAAATCACGCCGGTTACGGTTGAAAAACAGATTTATACCTTGGAGGAGGGAGATGAGCTGATCCCACTTTATCCCCTGTATTTTGGGGAGGGAGAGAGCACAACTGTTTCGGGTTCAAAGATTTATGACGAACGCTATTACATGGGTGAGAAAGTAACGATTGAAAGCAAGCTTGCCGGAGACGACCGGCTGGAGCTTATAAGGGATGTGGACAAGCAGAAATTGGCTTATGGATTTCTTATCCGGGACGACCATATGAACCTGTACTGCTCGGATATGGTAAAAATTTAAAAGGAGGAAGAAAGATGGGAAAGGCAGGATTTGAATTAGAAATGGGAAGCATGCAGTTTGAGAAAGGCTTTGAAAATTGCACGACGCTTGCAGTGTTTGCGAAAAAGGGGGAGGAAATTTTCCGGATAGAGGCAGAAGGACAAAAGGTGCTGAAAGGAGAAGCCGCCTATCCGGAGATTATTTCGGCGCCCTTTGCCTCCAAAAGAGAGATTCGTTTTTTCTTTGAAGTGATCAAGAAGTTTTGCATGAAGGCAGGTGAGAAAACCTTCAGCGATTCCTTAAAAATCCTTGAAGAATATGCAGGAAGCAGGGCAACGGGAACGCCTGCGGAACTGCCTGTGTACCGCTCGGTGGTGAAGGCAAAAAATCCTTTTATACAAACGAATCTGAACATCCCGTATTCAAGGCTGTATCAACTGAATCTTGGGGAGGATTTTGAGAAGGCAAAGGCAATTGCAGGCGACATGATCGCAAAGTACGGAGGGACACTGCAGGAAGGGCTGAAAAAGAGACTGCTGTCATTTTTTGCACAGCTGGCTTATCAGACCTATGTATATACAAGGTACGAGATTGTTCCAACAGAATTTTGCTATCCGGACTATGCCATTACGAAGGAAATGTTAGAAGATGTGGAGTCCCACGAAGGAGCGTCAACCGGAACCAAGGCTTCCAGTGCAAAACTGAAATTTGAAGTTCTGCTGAAGGCGTCTCAGGCGGAGAGTCTGAGCAAGCTTTTTACGGAGGAGGAAAGAGCGGTTTTGCTTGCGGTGCTGAATAACTACAGCGGTTTGTGGGACTCAAAATTTAAAAATGCAAGAGGCGGGCAGGCAGTGCGGGAAGGAAGCTATTCCTTTGCAAAAATAAAGAGAATCGTAGGGCAGAACATTGACGCAGGCAATGGGAAAAAGGGGGCAGAGTTTGTCTTTACAGAGCCGAGAATTGCATCCATCATTGAGATTCGGGATAGCGAGCTTGTGATTGAACTGCGGAAGGACAAAAACCCGGTAAACAGCTTTTTGAGAGATTACTGCAATTGCAGGATGGATAAGGAACTGAGGGCTATCGAAGAGCTTTTTCCGCTGTTAAAAGAATGCTGCGGGATTGAGTTTTCGGATTAAGTAATGGAAGTAAAATAAAAAGATAATGCATAGGGTGAAACTTTCTGCTATAATACAAAAAGCATGTGGAACTTGGGCGTTCAGCTTACAAAGCAGGATAGCGGGGAGGATAAACTTATGGGGTACGAGCTGGTCAAGGAACTGAAACAGAGTGAAAAGAGCGTCGTGCAGTTAGTGCGTGATGAGGACTCCGAAAAGGTATTCGTCAGGAAGATATTGAAAGGCAGGCATGAGGTTTATAAGATACTGGAAAACTGCCGTCATCCCTTTTTGGCGGAGGTGTATGAGGTCACGGTGTCAGATGACGAGACAACCGTGATGGAAGAATACATTGAGGGCACGACGCCGGGCTCCATGGAATTATCGGGGAAACAGTTCCGAAAGATCATCAAAGAGTTATGCTGTGTTTTGGAGTTTATTCATAAAAAGGGAATCATTCATCGGGATATTAAGCCATCCAACATTCTCCTTGCAGGAGACGGGCATATCCGCCTGATTGACTTTGATGCGGCGCGGATGTATAAGGAGGAGCAGGAACAGGATACCAGACTGCTTGGAACGAAAGGCTATGCGCCGCCGGAACAGTATGGGTTTGCCCAGACGGACGAGAGGACGGATATTTATTCTTTGGGCGTGACGATGGAGCAATTCTTTTTTTGGGGGGGGGCAGCAGTCATTCCGCTATAAAAGTATTATCCGCAAATGCACCAGACTGGATCCGGATAAAAGGTATCAGTCTGTCCGACAGATCCGGAAAGCTCTCTTTTATACTGACCCTAAAGTGCTGTGCAGTTTTCTGCTAATTTGTCTGCTGCTTGTCTTGTCGGTTTATGGAATAAACAGGGAGCACAGAGTTTCATCTTGAATAACAGCCCCTTTTAATCATTCTTTTGAAGTGTTCAGAACAGCAAATCCGTGTTCATCCAATCGCTCATTTACCTTAAAAATGGATTCTTTCCGCTGTAGAGAAAACAAAATCAGCGCATCCCGCTCATCCCGTGCATACAATTCCCTGTTGCCGGATAATTTCAGCATCTGCTGTGTCTCCTCATCTGAGAGCCCAAGCCCATATGCAATCGCCAACAGCTTATCTCGTGAAGGCACCTTTTCACCGGAAAAAATCTTGTACACATAGGTTCTGCCCAGCAGGGAACCGCGCACCACATCTGCCTTCTTAATTCCCTTTTCGGATAACAGCTTATTCAAATATTCCGGCAGGCGCAGGATCAGCATATTTTCTTTATTCTTAACCAGATAGTCCTCAATGTCGGTTGCGGACTTGATCTCATGATTCAATTCGGCAGTTGTTTTGTGCATGAGAAAGCGTTCCTTTCTTAACAGATGCTCCCATTATACAAAGTTATCGCCCGTATGACAAGACCGGAAAAATATGACAAATGTAGACTGGCGGTAGACCAAAGGCGGAAAAATACAGTGTAAAATTAAAACGTTATTGCAAAATAGCCGGAAACGGATGTAAAAGCGGATCGCGAGAAAGGATGGTAACACAGCATGATAAAGGAAATGCAGATTAACAAGGTGCCGGAATTTGAAAAAAAGGATATTTATGAGCCGGTTTTTTTGAACGAGTATGGACATTATGAGCTTCGGAAGAAAAATACCGTGGAAGAAAGAAATGAAAATTTTGAAGACCACTATTTTCAGGATTATTCCGGATTCACTTACGAAAAGGTGGAATATCCGCCGGAAGAGCTTAAATATCTTAACAGCCAGATTGAAGAAAGGGCGTATGTCATAGAACAAAATCTTGCAAAGATGGGCAAGGATGGGGATTATTCCATTTTGGACATTGGATGCGGAGAAGGATTTTTAATGCAGTATTTCTACGACAAGGGAAAAAAGGTAAAAGGGCTTGATATAGGTTCTTATGCGCTGGAGCATTTTCACCCGAATCTCCTTCCCTTTCTTGAAAAGGGAGATATGGAGACGATACTCCCTGCTATGGCACAGCGGAAAGAGTTTTATGATGTAGTGAACGCCGACCGCGTGCTGGATATAGTCGATGATGTGGATGTCTGTCTGGACAGAATCAAGAAGGTCATGGGTGAACAGTCAATTTTGGTGGCAAAGGTTGCAAATAATTACTCCAATTTACAGCGTATGTTATTGGAAAGAGGAGAATTAAAAGAGGAATACTGGCTGGATGCCCCTGTTCATACATGTTACTTTAATCGTGAAGGAATGATTGCAAGGTTTGAAGCAAATGGTCTTGAATGCATAGACTTTTATAGTGATACCTTTGTGGATTTTCAGCTGGTGAATCCTTTTTCCAATTATTATGAAAAACCTGAAACAGGGAAGGCTGCACACAGGACAACCGTCTGTCTGGAAAACCTGTTTCATGATATTTCTATGGAGCGTACCGTAGAAATTCGCCGTATGCTTGGAGATATGGGATTTGGAAGGGAAATCATAGGAGTTTTTAAGAAAAAGTAAAGGAAGCTTGGATTAAATAAGATATTGCAAATAGTAAAGCAGAATGTATAATTATGGATATTAAAGGCACAGGACAGAAAATTTTGTCCTGTGCTTTTGATAGTGCATCTGGCGGCGCACACTTCTAATGAGCGAAAGTCGTGTGCCCGCATATTTTTTGATCTTTTTAATCAGCGCGTTACTGTGCTCGATTGTTTCCGCTGAGATGCCGTTTTCTCCTAAAATATATTGTAAAGATTGTAATTTTGTATAGACATTCATCTGCATTATTTTTTAAAATATACCTTATTTTTTGTTTTTCCAGTGCCTTTAAGAATACCCAGCTTTTCAGCTTTCAGCAGTAAACGGCTTGCCGTCTTTACCTCGACTTCCAACAATTTCGAGGCAACAGAACTGTTTATTCCCGCGAGCAACGAGTCAAAGTCATGCTTGCATGACCTTGACGACTG
>JAMPGL010000016.1 GCA_023663945.1 Lachnospiraceae bacterium
ACTGCTGTGCTTTTTAGTGAGCGAGAGCGTGGCGACGTAGAAATAAATCTCCATATAAGCGTCCGTTTTCTAAACTCCCTTTACCACATTAAACCGAAAAAAAAGACTAAGGTCATTTCAGCTATCATCAAAGAAAACTGAAATGACCTGATCCCTTTCTTATATCATCTTGTGAAGCCAACAACCCCGATGCAAAGCATAGCGCATCTTCGATGCAGGGTTGTTGACCCTCGCGGCAGTCGTCAAAGGTCAAAACCAGCCTTAACTGGTTCTAAGCATGACTTTGACTCGTTGCTCGCAGGAATAAAATCATCCCTCAACAATCAAATATCTTCCATCCCCGATGTCGAACACTTCATCTGCCTCTAGGATTTCATCTCCTTTGGCTCCGTCCAAATCAATTCCTTCCTCCTCAAAGAAATCCCATACCTCACGGACGGAATGAACCACCACCGCCAGACATTCTTCCAGAAATGCTTCTGCTTCCTCAAGATTGGAAACAACATCTCCTTCCGGGAACAGCTGGCTCTGATTGTCCAGAAAGCACTGCAATACAGCATCGTCAAATTCATGCATGAAAAAGCACCTCCTTTCGTATGATCTGATAAACACCTTTTTGTTTATAGCCGGGGCAGATGCCTCCTGCCGCCTGTTTTACCTCATCCACTGCCGTGTCCACCGCATAACTGTATCCGGCGGCACGCATCATTCCAATATCATTATCATTATCGCCAAATACCATAGTCTCCTGCCTACTGATTTTCAGATGGTTTTCCAGAATCTTCAGACCATTTCCTTTATCCACGCTGCTGTCCATAAAGTCAACCCATTCTTCTCCTGCCATGCATGCCTTGACTTTATCCTGCCATTTGGGGATAAACAAGCTCTCGCCCAGTTTGCGGATGCTTCCTTTCCGGTAAACTGCAATCTTAATAATCGTATCGTCAACTTTCAGCACATCCTCCACCCTGCGGAATGCATTGTGATACCCATAAGTAATCAGATTTACAAAATCTTCATTCCGGCTTTCCACAAGACTTCCGTTTGGCGTTGAAGTAATTGTCTCACATTCTCCATAATAAGGGCGGAGCATGGTTATAATTCCCTCAATATGTTCCCGTTTCATGGGCGTAACTGAAATATTTTGATTTTGATAACGAATGTGGGCGCCGTTTTCGGCGATATAGGCAATCTCATCCGCCACATCCCGAAATACATTCCTGAGGCTTTCATACTGTCTGCCGCTGGCGGCGCAGAATAAAATCCCTCTTTTCGTCAGTTCCCGGATGGTCTCTGCCATTTCCGGATACAAATCCGGCGTAGAGTCCTTAATCAGCGTTCCATCCACATCCGATGCTATCAGCTTGATCATTCTTTTATCCTTCCAAGTCCATCTTCTTAAGTTCCTGCCAAAGTCTCCCCACCGGCAGTCCTACCACATTGCTGTAATCCCCTGAGATTCTCTTAATCCATGCGGCGCATCTCCCCTGTATTCCGTAAGCTCCCGCCTTATCCATGGGCTCTCCGGTGGCAACGTAATCCCTGATTTCCTTACTGCTCACCGGATACATGGTTACAGAGGTCTTTTCCACAAAGGTTCTGACCTTGCGCACTGCTCTTTTCTGGTTGTTCCATTCCTGAAAAATCAGCGTCACCCCGGTGTAAACCTGATGCGTATTCCCCTGCAGAAGCGCCAGCATCTCCTCAGCGTCCTGCTCATCCGCCGGTTTTCCTAACACCCTTTCCCCAACTGCAACCAGGGTGTCCGCCCCGATAACCAGTGCATGCTCCTTTTCCTCTTCCGAAAAGCCCTCAAACACCGCAAGCGCCTTTTGTCTGGAAAGCTCTCTTACCATCCGGGCAGGTATTCTGCTTTGCGTGGTCTCCTCAATATCCGCCGGCAATATCTGAAACTTGATTCCTGCCAAGGCAAGAAGCTCTCTCCTTCTGGGCGAAGCGCTTGCCAGAAAGATAGTTTTCTTATTCATGATGTATTTCGGGAATGAACACCCTGCGCCCGGTCAGCTCATTGCTTTCCTTTGCCGTCTGCGCGGCAAGCCTGCCAAATTCCAACTGCGCATTAAAGGTTCCTTTCCCTCTCCTGTCTACTTTTTCGTATGTTCCGTCTGACATCAGCACATGCGCCTTCGCGGTATCCTTGAGCTGCATAGTCAGAATATTCATCAGTTTCTCCCTAAGCTTCGGCGTCTCTATGGGAAACATAATCTCCACCCGGCGTTCCAGATTCCGGGGCATCCAGTCTGCGCTGGCGCAATAGTATTCCGGTTTTCCGTCGTTTTCAAAATAAAAGATACGGCAATGCTCTAAGAAATTTCCCACAATGGAGCGGACGCTGATATTGTCTCCGATTCCCGGAAGCCCTGTTTTCAGACAGCAGATTCCCCGTATGATCAGTTCAACCCTTACGCCCTCCGACGCCGCCTCGTAAAGTGCCTCTATAATATCTTTATCGCACAGGCTGTTGATCTTGGCGATTATATGACCGCCCCTGCCTGCCTTGGCATTTTCCTTTTCCCGGTTGATCAACTGTAAAAACCGGTCTTTCAGCCACAAGGGAGCCAGCGAAAGCTTATTCCAGAATAACGGCTCCGAATAACCGGAAAGCATGTTAAAGACGGCTGTCGCATCCTCCCCGATGGAAGGAGAACAGGTGAGGAGCCCCACATCCGTATACAGTTTTGCCGTGGAATCGTTATAATTCCCCGTTCCCAGATGGACGTACCTTCGGATGCCGTCCTCTTCTCTCCGAACCACCAGCGTAATCTTGCTGTGCGTCTTAAGTCCCACCAGCCCATAGATTACGTGACAGCCTGCTTTTTCCAGCATTTTTGCCCATACAATATTGTTTTCCTCGTCAAACCGCGCTTTCAGCTCCACCAGCACGGAAACCTGCTTTCCGTTTTCCGCCGCCTGCGCCAGCGCCGCGATGATGGGCGAATTGCCGCTGACACGGTACAGCGTCTGTTTGATGGCAAGTACATCCCTGTCCCTTGCCGCCTGCCGGATAAAGTCCACCACCGGCGCAAAGGTTTCGTAAGGATGGTGAAGCAGAATATCTCCCTTACGGATTTGTTCAAATATATCGCTGTCCGCGGAAAGCTCCGGCACCGGCTGGGGCGCCGCGTAACGCTTTTCTTTCAGGTGGTCGTATCCGGGAAGCCCGTACATTTGCATAAGGAACGTCAGATCCAGCGGTCCCGCAATTTGATAAATGTCCTCTTCCTCAATAGACAATTCCTGCTTAATGATGTCCAGAAGCCTTACATCGATTCCCTGTTCCACCTCCAGACGGATCGCCTGTCCCCACTGCCTTTTCTTTAACTGCTTTTCAATTTCTTTCAGCAGATCCTCCGCCTCATCCTCCTCAATGGAAAAATCCGCATTGCGCATGATTCGGAAGGGATAGGAGCAGACAATATCGTAATTGAGAAACAGCTTTTGAATGTTTCTCTCAATCACCTCTTCCAAGAGGATTACCGCTTTCTCCTCGTCGTTTTCGGAGGGAATCTGTATAATTCTCGGCAGCACGCTGGGCACCTGCACGGTTACAAACTCCAAGTCTCCTCCACTCTTTTTGGTCACTAACGCCCCGATATTTAAAGATTTATTCCGAATCAGCGGAAAAGGCCTCGAAGAGTCCACTGCCATGGGCGTAAGCACCGGATATACATTTTCCTCATAAAATTTATCTACAAACTCCGCCTCAGCGGGCGTCAGCTTTTCATGCTTTTCGATGACGCGCAGACCATTCTGCAAAAGCTGGGGCAGCAGACGGTTATAGACCGCATACTGCTTCTCCACCAGCTCATGGGTCGCCTCATAAACCTTTGTAAGCTGTTCTCCCGGCGTCATCCCGGCTATATCCGGTCTGTCATAGCCTGCATTCTCCATATCCTTTAAGGATGCCACTCTGACCATAAAAAATTCGTCCAGGTTCGACGCGGTGATGCTCAAAAATTTCAGCCGTTCAAACAGCGGATTTTCTTTATCCTTTGCTTCACTTAAGACCCTCTTGTCAAAAAGGAGCCAGCTAAGCTCTCTGTTTGTGTAAAATCCCGGGTCTGCATATTTGGATTTGCTCATACCAAAGCCTCCGTTCAAATCGTTCTCTTTTGTCTGATTATGGGCCGCACACTGTATACTTCTTCAAAAAACATAGCTCGTTCGCCAAACAATCCCTTTTCTAAGGTAATGTCATCATTGGTGTCCACCGTGATGATCAGTTCATTCTCCTTAAGCACCGTCTTAACATTCTTAAACTTCTGCTTATGGCTTCGGTCCAGCCCGTTGGCAAGGCGCAGGATTGCGGTAAGCTTGGCAATCTTTAAGTAAGATACCATATCAATCATGCCGTACAGGTTCATCTCTTCAAAGTAATCAAATTCCAGATGATTATACTTTACCACATTTGCCACAATTTGTCTTTCAATGTGGGAAAGCCCGATGATCTCCGTGGACATGATGATGCTGTAAGAGCACTCGCCTAAGTTCGTCATGCTGATATATTTTCCGCAGTCATGAAGGATTGTGGACAATTGCAGCAACAGCCGTTCCCGCTTCCCCAGACCGTGGATCTTTTTCATGCTGTCAAAAATCGTGAGCGCAATCTGCTCTAAGGTTTCGCTCCGCTTTCTGCTTCCCCGGTAACGCTTGCTGATATTGTATGCACAGGCAATAATATCCTTCTCAAAATCGTGTGTGGACACTATTATTTTATTCTTCTGCGCATATTCATATGCAATGCCGTCGCACAAGGTAACTCCCGGCGCCCAGATAAGCTCCGCCCCCATAGTCTCCATAATCCGCTTGATCATAATCAGCGCGATATATAAAAGGGGCATGGTCTCCTCCGGCATGTTCCAGTGCCTTGCCAGACTGGATATGCTCTCCGTCTGATAGACACTGCGGAATTTCTCGAACAGTTCCACTCCGCCGTAACCGGTCATCTCGTTATTGACGCTCTTCTTTCGCAGAAGGGTGGAAATATAGTCATCCACCACTATAATATTCCGAATTTCCCGATCCCTTAGATACAGCTTCTTGTACACTGCCATCTGTGCATCGATCATCTCATTTAGGAGATTTTCATACTGCCTGATGCTTGCATTTAACTGAGTCAGATGCTCTTTGAGCCTTAGAACCCCAAGCTTCATATTCTGTGTGGAAACCAAGGTATCCTTGTCAAAAAGCGAAACCTGAATGCTTCCTCCGCCGATATCCACAATCGCCGTTCCGTTTTCAATGATCTTTTGAAATCCTTCGCCCTGAAATGCAATGGATTTGTAATCCAAAAACCGCTGTTCGGAGTTGCTGAGCACCCCGATGCGGATTCCGGTTCTCTGCTGAATCTGGTCAAGCAAAATAGCGGTATTTTCTGTTTCACGGATAGCGCTGGTTCCGTATGCCACATAGTCGGAAACCTGATAAGCTTTCATAATATCCATAAATTCCCGCAGAATACGGCAGAGCTCTTCCACCCTCTGGTAACTGAGCTTTCCGGTGGCATAACTCTCCGTTCCCATATCGATGCTGTGACGGATATGGTCGATTTCTTTCATCCCCTTGACCTTGGATACCTCAAAAATCTTCATGGCAAGCTCATAAGAGCCTACATCAATCGCCGCGAATGTTTTTACTGCCATAATTTTCAATCATGCTCCTTTCTCATTTCCCAAGCAGATAATCCACAAACTGCTGGGCGCATCTTCCCGAAAGACCGCCGTGGGCAAGCTCCCACCTGCCTGCCTCTGAAAGCAGTTCTTCCTCCGGCATGGTCACATGATAACGCTCCGCCAGAACACGCACAATATTTTGAAATTCCTTTTTATTCGGCGCCGCAAAATAAATCGTCACGCCAAACCTGCCCGCTAAGGAAAGCTTTTCCTGTACGGTATCCCCTGCATGGAGCTGATCCCTGCCCTCCTCCTTGTCTGAGAACTTTTCCCGGATCAGGTGCCTGCGGTTGGAGGTTGCATAGATCAGTACATTGTCCGGCTTTCGTTCCAGTCCGCCCTCAATCACAGCCTTCAAGTATTTATATTCAATCTCAAAATCCTCGAAACTCAAATCGTCCATATAGATAATAAACTTATAATTGCGGTTCTTAACCTGGGAGATCACGTCGCCCAGATCCCGAAACTGATGCTTATATACCTCAATAATCCGCAGTCCCTTTTCATAATATTCATTTGCAACCGCCTTGATGCTGGACGACTTTCCCGTCCCCGCGTCGCCGAAAAGGAGACAGTTGTTGGCTCTTTTGCCGTTCACAAAAGCCTCCGTATTCTCAATCAGCTTTCTCTTGGGAATCTCATATCCCACAAGATCATCCAGACGGACATGTGCAATCCTTGGAATCGGCACAATCCGGACGCCGCTCTCATCGTGAACAACCCGGAACGCCTTGTGAAGACCAAACTTCCCAACTCCATAATCCTTATAAAATTCTGTCAGGGTCGCCTTCATCTCCTCCGGCGTATGGTCTTTGGCAAACTTTACCGCCAAGGAACAAATCCGCTCCCTGATGCGGCTGTTGTACACTTTACTTTCCCTGTCATTGCTTTCGTAATTGGTAATAAGGTCAAATCCGTCTATGGAAAGCGCTCTGACCAGCTCCGAAAAATCATAATCAAACAATTCCTTAAAAATCACAATATCATGAAGAACCGCCCGGTTAATAGTTCCCTCCGCCTGTCCTCTTATTTCGCAGGCTCTGCTGTAACTGTTCTCATTGTTTACCAGCAGATTTGAGAGAAAGCAGTGCCACAAATTCCCATAAAAGCCGTAATTTCCTGCCAGCTCTAAAAGGGAGTACATACAGCTGTAAAAAATGCCTGCCGCCGCTTCCCTGTCCTGCATCTTCTGCAGGTCATATTCCATCAGTCCCGTCATATCATGCAGAAGCTTTGCATCACTCTCTTCAAGGTTCCGATATACAATTAACTCCCCGACTCTTATCTTCATCCGTTACTCTCCTGTACCTGCCTCATTCATATCCGTCTCTGTCATATTGCCTTAACCATATCTGTCTCAGCTGTCTTTGCGTGATTCCTCTGAAAACATCGTCCTTAATAATTTCCAAGGACTCTCATGTTTCTCGCCTCTTCCCGAAGCCCCCTGAGAGCATTCTTGACGGAGCTGTCCGAAAGATTTCCATCAAAATCGATAAAGAAACGGTACTCCCAGTTTCTCCCCTCAATGGGCCGGCTCTCAATCCGGTTCATGTTAAGATTATTATAAATAAAATGAGAAAGCATATGATAAAGAGAACCGCTCTCGTGCGGCACCTCAAAACAGATGCTCACCTTCCGGGCATCCTTACGGAAAATCTTCTGGTTGGTCACAATGATAAATCTGGTGGAATTGGTGCTGGATTGGTTTACGCCCTTTTTCAAAATTTCAAGCCCGTAAAGCTCTGCGGCATATTCCCCGGCAATCGCCGCCTGATTTCTGTCCCCGTCCCCTGCAATCTTCTGAGCCGCAAATGCATTATTTTCCATGCTGATCTGCTTCCAGTCATATTGATCTAAAAATCTAGCCGACTGCATCAGAGACTGCGGATGGGAATACACTCTCCTGACCTCCGAAAGCTCCGTTCCCGGCAGCGCCATCAGGCAGTGCTGGATTTTAATAATCTGCTCCCCCACAATATAATTTTCAAACTCTGCCAAAAGATCATAAATCTCACTGACAATTCCCGCCGTTGAATTTTCAATGGGGAGCACTGCATAATCCGCGCTTCCCTCCTCAATTGCCATCATAGCGTCCCTGAAAGAATCCACATGGAAGTTGTTTACCTGCTCTCCAAAAAATTGAATCATTGCCGCTTGGGAATAAGATCCCTCTGCCCCCTGATAAACTACTCTCACATTTTCCATTTCCAGCTTGTCAACGCCGATAAAGGGAAGTCTGCCCATGCTTCCATGCTCCGTCAGCAGACGATATTGAAGCTTCCGGCTCATAGACATAATCTGCTCAAACAGCTCTTCGATTCCGTAGGCGTTAAACTCATTATGGGTAAGCGCCTTGACACTGCGCAGCTTTTCCTCTTCACGAACCTTATCAAAAACCTTTTTGCCGGTCTCAATCTTATATTCCGCCACCTGTCTGGAAATATCCATCCGCTGTTCATAGAGCTCTACAATCTGGGAGTCAATTGCGTCAATCTGTTTTCTTAAGTCTGCTAAATCCATCTCTTACCCTTCCTTCCGGTACCGCCGTCATCGGTATCGCATCATCGATGTTGATACCATTTTATATCAAAAATACCTGCTAATCAAGGCAAAAACTTTTGAGATTTAGTTGCACTGTAATTTCCAGTTTATTATAATATATTTCAGCAGGCAGGTTCTGCCAAAATAATAACACTTCAAAGGAGTTACTCATGAAAAAGAATTGGAAAGCCCTGCTTTTTGCAGGTATTCTTCTGTTACTGCTGGCTGGATTCGGAATATTTTCCGCATTCTCATCCAGGATTCCTCATAATGAGCTTTCCGTCACCGGAAATACCGCAGGCAATTTAAATAACAGCGGTTTGTTTGCCGAGTCTGACGGCAGGGTGTACTTTTCAAACGCCTATGACAACGGATGCCTGTACTCCATGAACTCCGATGAGACAGACCTTAAAAAGCTGGCATCCTCACGGGTAAATGCCATCAACACCGGCGGTGATTATCTTTATTATTATATGGACAGCGACGGAAACGGCGGCAATGACGGGATGGGATTTGTAGTCCGTACCTACGGAGTCTATCGCTCCCGTCTGAACGGAAAGGGGATTAAATGCCTTGACCGGAGTGCCTCCGTCACCATGCAGCTTTGCGGAGATTACCTCTATTATCAGCGGTATAACAATAAGGATTTCACCAAGCTGTATAAGGTCAAAACCGATAAATCCGAAAACACTCTGGTGTCCGACAGCATAATCAATCCTGCCGCATATCATAACGGCATCATTTATTTTAATGGAACAGAGTCCGATCACTATCTGTACGCCCTTGATACCGCCACAGATACGATTTCCACCATCTATCAGGGGAATCTATGGTATCCGGCTTATTCAAACGGCTATATTTATTATATGGATGTATCTGAAAATTACAGATTATGCCGGTACTCTCTTTCCGAGAATACCGTTGAGATCCTGACAAACGACAGGGTAGACACCTTTAACGTAGGCGAACAATATATTTATTACCAGCGCAATTCTGCCACGGAACCGGCGCTGATGCGTATGGGGATTGACGGAAGCAGTCCGGAAGTGGTTGCCGAGGGGAATTATTCCGACATCAACCTGACTTCAAGATATGCTTACTTCCATGCCTTCGGTCAGGAAATCCCTGTTTACCACACTCCGGTAAACGGGGACATTGACGTGACATCCTTTACGGCGGCGGAAACAGCCGCCCTTCAAAATCAAAAATAGCACAGCGCCCTTTGGGGCGCTGTTTACAGTTCCTTAAGCATCTGCTTTACGGTTTTACCGCTGAGAGGATGCACATAATACGGGCAGAGCGCAGAAAGCGGTTCCAAGACAAACCTGCGGTTTTCCATATCGGGATGGGGCACGGTCAGTGCCGGATCATCCGAGACATAATCCTCAAAAAACAAAATATCCAAATCCAAAGTGCGCGGTCCCCAGTGAATCTTCCGCTCTCGTCCCGCCTCCTCTTCTAACTGGTTCAAAAAGGCGAGCAGTTCCTTTGGAGCCAGAAGCGTTTCTAATTCCACAGCTCCATTCAAAAAGTCATCCTGTTCTACCCCTCCGTAAGGCGCGGTAGTGATAAGTTCCGAACATTTCACCCCGCGGATTTTCTGATTGGCACGAAGCTTTTCCACTGCCTCTTCCAGATACCTTTCCTTAGCTCCCATATTGGAACCGATTCCAAGATAAGCTCTTTTCCAGCCCCGTCTGATTTGTACCGACACATAAGACAAGGGCAGTCCCACCGGAGCCGAAGGTTTCTTGATTTCAAGAGTGAGCTCCCGGATCAATGGAAAAGTAAGCAGTATCTCTTCCGCAAGATGCTCCGCCGCCGCCTCAATCAGCAGAAAGGTGTTCTGCCTTAAATAATCGCTGATAAAACGGCACACCCTGCCATAATCGGTAGAGCAGGACAAATCATCCCGGATTCCCGCCGGTCTTAAATCCGTATTTAAATCGGCGTTTATCATAAAACTTTGTCCGCAGTCTGTCTCCTCTTTCCATACGCCGTGCCCGGCATAAACCTCTAAATCCCTGATTATGATTGAATCCATCTTATAACCCATGCCCTTTCCGCAGCCAGCAGCTTTATACCGCAGGCACAAAACTGCGCATGAAAATTTTAAAACCATTCACCCCTGCCGGCTGTGATAATTGCTTCCGCCATTTTTACTGCGCGTAAGTTTTCTTTAATATCGTGCACCCGCACAAACGAACAGCCTTTTGCCACGGCAAACACAGTAGTAACCAATGTTCCTTCTACCCGCTCTTTGGTGGGGAGATCCAAGGTCTGTCCAATCACGGATTTCCGGCTGGTTCCAAGCAGGACGGGATAGCCCATCTCTTTTAACACATCCAGGCGTCCGATCACTTCCAGATTATGTTCATACGTCTTGGCAAATCCGATTCCCGGATCCAAGATAATCTTATCATCCGTTATCCCGGCTTTATGAGCAATCTCAATACTCTCCTTTAAGTCGGAAATCATATCCGCCATAAAATTTTGATAATTGGTGTCTTTTCGGTTGTGCATCAATACGCAGGGCACCTTTGCCTCACTGACCACTGATGCCAGCTCCGGGTCAAATTTCAGTCCCCACACATCGTTGATCATATTTACCCCTGCGTAGATTCCCATCTTTGCTACCTGACTCTTGCAGGTATCTAAGGATATCGGGATGGAAAATCTCCTCTTTATCTCCTGAATCACCGGCATCACACGCCTTGCCTCTTCTTCCCAATGGACAGGCACATGCCCCGGTCTGGTGGATTCTCCTCCAATATCCAGAATTTCCATCCCCTCATCCAGCATCTCTTCCACCCGGAAAAGCGCCTTGTCAATTCTGGTATACCTCCCTCCGTCGGAGAAAGAATCCGGCGTCACATTTAATATCCCCATTACATAAGTATGGTTTTCAAGGTCAAAATCACGATTTCCGATCTGCATAATAAGTATCCCCCATTTGTTTTTTACCAAATTAATTCCGTGTTCTTACTGCCTTCCTTCCAATCGCATTCCTTTTCCGCCTTGCACGCATAGCAGGGACGGCTCAGCTTGTCCGCCCGGTAAAGAAGCCCTGACAGGCTTCTCTCCTCCCTTGCCTCTCCATTCCGATGGCTGCGGATTGCCTTTAAGATACTGGATTTCTCCTCCTCATCAAAACCGCAGTCCGTAAGAATCTCTCCGGATAAAGCTTCTCCAGCCTGCTCATGAGGCGTTCCGTCCTGATACTGAACCCAGCGTCCAATATCGTGCAAAAGCGCCGCGGCGTAAACCCTTTCTTTGTTCTCCCCATACCCTTCTGTTTCGTTCAAGATTACCGCCAGCCTTGCCACATCCAAAAAGTGTCCCATGCTATGACGGCAGAAGATACGCGTTTCCTCCGCCTTTTCATTCTTGGCAAGGTACTCCTGATATTTGGCGTGCTTCAGAATACGGTTGATACGGTCCATCTCGATTCTGCCCCTCTCCTTATGCTCAATCTTGATTTACCAGATTCAAAAACAGCGTCCTAAGGCTTTCATCCCCCTCGAATGCGCCTCTTGCGGCAACGGTCACCGTCCGGCTCCCCGGCTTTTTGACCCCGCGCATAGTCATGCACATATGTTCCGCCTGCGCCATTACCATAACCCCCTTAGGGTTTAAATTTTCCATAATGGCGTCTGCGATTTCCGCTGTGAAACGCTCCTGAATCTGAAGGCGTCTTGCATAAACCTCAACAGTTCTCACCAGCTTGCTGATTCCAACCACCTCTCCATCCGGAATATACGCTATGTGTATTTTCCCGAAAAAAGGCATCATATGATGCTCACAGATGGAATAAAAGGTAATATCCTTTTCCAGAACCATTTGGTTATCCTGAACCGCAAAGGTCTTGGACAAATGCTCCCCCGGGTCAGCGTTCATTCCCTCCATCAGTTCCTCGTACATCCGTGCCACCCGCTCCGGCGTGTCCTTTAACCCTTCTCTCCCGCAGTCCTCTCCAATTCCCTCCAAAAGGAGCCTGACCGCCTCTTCAACTTTCTCTTTGTTTACCATGTGAGTCTCTCCCCATTTTCTTCCTGCTTTCTTTATCAGAGACAGCTTTCACAATCTTTATCAAATTTCCAAGGTAAGACAGCGATCCAAAAGCAACAATCACCGTTTCTTTATCCGCCAGCAGATACGCCAGCTCCACCGCTTCCTGCACACTGTCCGTTGCCGTAACATTACCGTGATATTCTCTTGCCATACATGCCAGTTCATAAGCTGACAGCCCTCTCTCCCCCGGTGTTGGCACTGTGAGAATCTGTTCTGCCAGCGGACAGGTCACCCTCAAAATCTCATCCTGTTCCTTGTCTCTTAATATTCCTATTATATATATAATTCTTCTATTTGTAAAATAAAACTGTACAGACTGTGCAAGACGCTGTGCTCCGCCGCGGTTATGCGCCCCATCCGCAATAAAGAAAGGTCTTTTCCCAAGCACCTGAAAACGCCCCTGCCAGGAAGCCTGCAAGAGCCCTCTATAAACTGCGCGTTCCTTAATCGGAAATCCTGCGGCGTTAAGTTCTTCCATAGCGCTCACCGCCAGCGCCGCATTTTCCAATTGATAGATTCCCGCCATGCTTATGGCAAGCTCCCGGTATCCCTTATAACAAAAGCTCTGCTTTTCCAGACTGCTCTTAACTCCGGTAATCTCCGACGGGTCTGTCACGGCAAGGGGAATCGAAAGCTCCTTTGCCCTTCTCTCTAAAACCTCCATCACCTCGGCTTCTCCCTTAAGCACCGCCACTCTTGAGCCCGGTTTCATAATTCCCGCCTTCTGCTCCGCAATCTGGGAAAGACTGTTCCCCAAAACTCCCATGTGGTCGAAGCTGATGGAAGTAATAATCTCCAAAACCGTGGTCTTGACAATATTGGTGGCATCCAACAGCCCTCCAAGACCGGTTTCTAACACCACTATATCACAATTCTGCTCCCGAAAGTAAGCAAAAGCCATAGCAGTTTCAATTTCAAAGGCTGTGGGATGCGGATTTCCCTCCGCCGTCAGTTCTTCACAGATTCCCTTTATCCGTTCCAGCCAAAGGCAAAGATCCTTTTTGCTGATGGGTCTTGCGCCAATCTGTATCCTCTCCCGGTAATCAAAAATCGTGGGGGAAAGATACCTGCCTGCGCGATACCCCGACGCTTTTAATATTTCGGAGCAGAACGCAAGGACGGAGCCCTTCCCGTTGGTTCCCGCTATATGGATAAACTCCAATTCATCCTGAGGATTTCCAAGCCGTCCGCAAAGCCTTTGAATACTGGCAAGCCCCGGAACGCTTCCGTATTTTTTTAATTCTTCCACATAATCAAGCGCTTCCTGATAATTCATATGATGATTTATCTTTTCATTCATGTTTTCATTTATGTGTTCATTCATACGTTCATTCATGGGTTCATTCATCTTTTCACTCTTTCTGTTTTTCGGCGTATAATCTTTGTCCTCACCGCCATACTATTATAGTAAATGGCAATTTCAAATGCCGTCAAATAACAAACCTGTAAAGGATGGTAACTGCCATGCTGAAAAACTTTTTCAAATGCGGTCTCATCGGATGGTGCATGGAAATCATCTTTACCGCACTGGACTCCTTCCGGCGCCGGGACATGCGCCTTATGGGGCAGACCTCTCTGTGGATGTTTCCCATTTACGGAAGTGCCTGCCTGTTGTCCCTTTTATTCAAACCGCTGAAAAGACTGCCCGCCTTTGTAAGAGGCAGCGTCTACGCCCTCTGTATTTATATCGGCGAATACCTGACCGGCGCGCTTTTGTCCAAACACAAAATCTGTCCCTGGGACTACGAAAAATCCCGCTGGAACATCAAAAGGGTCATACGCCTTGACTATTTTCCCAACTGGTTTCTTGCCGGTCTCTTATTTGAAAAAGTGCTTTCCAAAAAGCAGGATATTTCGGATAACAGCACGAAAGCGGTATGAAAAACTCATACCGCCTATGATATACCACTTATTACCGCCTTAATCTGAGAAATCTCCGTCATCCAATTCCGCAGCCCCAATATCCAATGTATTTAAGGTACGGCGTTTCATTCTTGCCTGCTCGGAAGCTTCCAGAATAAAATTTTTAATCTCCCTCGCATTTTTGATGTGCTCAAGAGCAAGCTTCGGGTGCGTTGTGTCTCCGGTGTAGCAGACTACGGTTCCAAGCCCAAAAATCCGCTCCATCAGGGACGTCACCAGCTCCACATCCTGTACCTTGTACATATAGCAGTCATTTTCAATCTTTTTGAAAAGCCCGCTGTCTATGGTGATGGTGTTTTCCTTTATGTAATAATTTGTAAATGTAAAAGGCAGTCCGCAAAACAGCCATCTCTTTTTTTCTGTATATTCCGTTGCCATCGTTTTCTCCTTTACAATTTTTTTAATATGTGATTATACCGCACTGCAAAGCCAATTTTAACAAAAATGGAAACCAGCATCAGCACAATATCCAGCCAGAGAAGAAGATACATCCATGCAGAAATCTTGGAATAACCGCCTCCTCCAAATTTGTCCCCCAAATAAACTACCGCCACAAGAACAATGCTTGCAAACAGAAAAAATATGCGGAACCGGTTTGCTATGTCAATTGGTCTTTTCGCCTTTTCCAAAACCGCTAATTGTTCTTCTGTAAGCCTTCCCCCATTACCGCCGGTATTCTCTGACATTTTTGCCTCCATAGTGTAACTGCATGATCTGCCTGCTCCCAAAGCTTTTATTCCAGTACCTTTTTAAGTTCATCCATAAATGTATTAATATCTTTAAATTCTCTATACACGGATGCAAAACGCACGTAGGCAACTGCCTCTAAATCTTTCAGCTTGTTCATCACCAGCTCTCCGATCACACGGCTTTGAATTTCCTTTTCTTCTCCGCTGAAAATCTCTGTTTCAACTTCATCCACAAGCTGTTTGATCTGGTTTGCGCTGATGGGACGCTTATGGCACGCGCGAAGCACCCCTGCTTCAATCTTGGACCGGTCGTAGGTTTCTCTGTTATCATCCTTTTTAATCACAATCAGCGGGATTGTCTCCACCTTTTCATATGTGGTAAAACGTTTATCACACTCATCGCAGACCCTGCGGCGTCTGATGGAATTATTATCCTCCGCTGGTCTTGAATCAATGACTCTGGTATTTTCGTGACCGCAAAACGGACATTTCATATGTTTTCCTCCCTCAATGTGTGGCTTTTTGTGCTTGAGCAAAGCTTCCCTGCCCCTCACGGGCAGAGGAGCCTTATCTGCCCCCTTACGGGCAGAGGACAGCAAAAGCACGCCAAGGCAGTGCTTTTGCTGTCTCGCTTCGCTCGTCAAACACAAAAAACCGCATCTGCTCATGCAAGCATGGCAGATGTGGCTTTTTGTGCTTGACTCTGCCCTTTGCGTACATTATAGGTAAATTTATAACTTATGTCAACCATTTTATGAAAGATGGGGAATCAGTTGTTAAGTGATTTTGCGCTTCAATGCTTAGTTCTGTATCTTCCAGCAAACCAAAATTTATGCACCGGAAAACTCACCTATAACATCTATTTTCCCAACAATATGCGCATTAAATTCTTCTAATTTTTCTGCTGGAATCCATAGTTCGTTATGATATTTATCACCAACGCAATGAATCTCAAATTGAGTGCAATAGTCATCATCCATCTCAAATTTTGTTACATAGCCTTTATGGTCATCATTGTATTTTACATTCCATCTGGAAGCAATTTCTGCCGCATATTGCTCATTCAGAACCGGATAAAAAATAGGCTGTTCCGGTAATCTGGGCGGAAACGCACAATACTCTGTTTCCCTGATAAGCTCCAATTCCTTTGTTCCGACAGGTCTATATAAAATCATGTTTCCCTCCTTCGTATCACAGTTCTTTATGTCAACACTAATATGGACATCAGCATCATAAACTATCTATATTAGTATTTTCCAAGTTCCACCATTGTCAGGTCCTACGCGTTCTATAATTTTGTTTTCTTTTAAATCTGATATATATCTGGCAACTGTTCTATCCGTAACGTGCAATTTTGTTTTCATCTCATCTATTGATATATACGGATTTTCCGAAATCATTTTTATGATTTTTACAATCTTCTCCAATTTTTTATTAGAAACTTCGCACATATAAATTTTCAATTTTTCTTCTGAAATTTCTATGACATTTTCTATGACATTTTCTATGACATTTTCTTTTTCTTCCAAAAACGCCGGATGAATCGGAATCCGTATTCTCATAGCACGTCTATCTTCATCTGTAAAGAATTCTGCACGTGGAGAACCATTCTTTTCCAGCCCTTCCTGTATCGTAGGAATACCAGACGAATGACCTTCTGACAAATCCAATTCTTTCAAAAATTCTCCCAGTCTTCTATTTCGATAATATCTTGAAACAAATCTCTTTCCTTCAGCTATTGTCTTTTCTGAAATAGATCTGTCAATACCCGGAAAATTCATAATATTGATACAGTCCGGCTCTATCTCTATTGTCACCGGCTCACAAGACATATAATCTCTGTGATAAAATGCATTAACAACAGCTTCTTCAATCGCCTGATATGGATAGTTCATAATCCTTAGGGCTTCCATCTGGTTTGGAACCTTAATTACTTTTTCTCGTATAAAAAGATTGCGAAAACGTTCCATTGTTGCCTGAATCATCTGCGGTACTGAGCCTGTAATATTGGGAAAATCTTCACTAACACTGGGATTTTCTACACTTCCTTTAGGAAATGATGTCATCTGTACATAAGTATACGGAAAGAATTTGTCTGGATGTTCACAGAACATCATAACTGCCACATTCTGAACATACCTAAGTTCCGGTGGTCCCACTAACAACTGCATATCTTCCAATATTTCTTCTACGCCACGCTCTCTAACCTGCTTTGCAAGTTTACTTCCTGTCTTACGTAAATGATCTTCCAAAAGAACAGGAGAAATATCATCAAAAGTTGCTTTATGATTTGCCCTGCAATCAAAAGGAGTCTGATCGGACATATTAATCAATTCTCGTTCCTGCTCAGGGTTTGCTTTCACAGAACTGGTAAGATAGCGAATATAATAGCTGTATTTCTTGTCCTTTTTACCTGTAACATATTCTGGAGATTTGTATGGTCGCTGTTGCCCGGTTCTTGCTACAATGACAAGAATCCACTTACCATCTACTTCTGCCGGAATTACCTTTGGAAAATATGGTGGAGAAATCATGTTATTGTAACCAATCATATCTTTTTGAATATCATCCAACATATATTCCGGAATTCCTCTTACCGGACGTACTGCTACACCATTCTTTTCTTCCACTCCAACAGCTATATATCCACCACCATCGTTATTGAAATCATTTGCAAATGCACAGACACTATGATAGACATCGTCAGGATTCCATCCTGCCTTAAACTCTATGCGGTCTGATTCTATTTTTCTTTTGTTTAATAAATCTTCTACGCTTATCTCAAGTTCCATAGTGTCATCTCCAATCAATATATTGCTATACAAATTTGCTTATAAAACATATTGTTCCATTTACTTTTATCCATAACTATGCAAGTGAGTTTGCCCTTAAACTTTCCCAAATCCATTTTACAAATGGCTTTTGTTATAATCCTTTCCCAAACAATCTAACGGGATTATTTATGTTACTGAACTCTCATAAGGACAAAATTTAAAATCAGTCTGTATATCTCTCCTTGTAAAAATGACTATGCGTTTCCACATAGCCATTTGTGTAGTAACTCCATTAGAGTTGCTAATGCTTTTAGCAGTCCATTTTACGGCAGGACTCACCACTAATAGTATAATACTATATTTCTAAAGATAGTCAATCTGTTTGGGAAAATTTCTCTACATTTACATGAATAGAAATAGATTGCGGCAGTTCCCTCCTTAATTCCATTTTTCCATTCTCCAACAAGTTTTTGACCTGGCTTCTTGACATTCCCAAAATTTCAGCAATTTGTTTTTCAGGGCGGATCTTCAGTTGATAAGGATTCCTTATTGTAATCACAACCTGTTCTCCGAAATCACTGTGCTCCGTAGTTTCATGCAGTTTTACAAAATCATAATTCACCTTTTCTAAATCAATGGTTGCTTTGTTCTTATGAAATAACTGCACACTTTTACCATACATTTCCGCTAATTGCTCATCATTGTCCAAAAAACACTGGTATTCTTCCTTTGGTATGAAAGAAACTTTTTGCCGTTCATAAATTGAAAGATTAAGGGTATGTTTACATTCTTCACATTGATAAATCAGCCAGATATCCACTTTATTGCCGTTGGCATTGATACGGAACTTTTTCGTATTTTGAAAATATGTCTTTCTGTCACATTTGGGGCAGACCCGAACAATCCAAAATGATTCTTTTAGGGCAATTTCATATTCTATTTTTCTTAAATAGCACATTTGCATCTCCTGTTCATTTTGCGGTATGATGCGCAGGCTATTACATTATTTTGTTTATTGTATTTGCAATAGCCACGCTATGCAAAGCAAACGGGTGTAGTCATAAACATAGTTCTCCTTCCGTTATAATTATTATTTCGATGCTGCTTTCTTAGGAACTTAATATAACATATCTTAATATGGCATTCCACCTCACACATTTTTATAAAAAAATATGAGTCAATACCATTATAGTATCGACTCATTTTTTACTCGCTCTCTTTTCTCAAAATACGTTGTATGCTTTTCTCAGACAAATAATACTTAGAAGCTAATTCTGAAACTTTGTCCCCGGCAAGATAATCCTTGTAAATTTGCCGGTTACGCATCTGAAGTTCCTGCTTAATCTGTGTGCCTGCGCCCCATGCCTGTCTATTTGCTGACTTGCGTGGAATGTAAATATTTTCCCCGTCAACATACTGCTGTATCAATTCGATTACTTCAATGGGCAGAATTTCTTCTGCTCTTATATAGCCCATGTCTGCCTCCTAAACAAATATTTTTTAGGAATAGCATTGGCTATAACAATCTAAGTAACATAAAGATGAACCATTAAGCGGCAACATCCGTTGTCTTTTATTGCAATAGCCAGTGCTATGCAGACATAACATATCGTCTCATATACAAGTCCCCTTTCCTTCTGAAATTTCTTTTACATAATACCAGTAGTCTTATTTAAAATCAACCCAAAAAACACTTGTCTCTATGTGGTTAATGGTTTACTATAAAATAGAATGCGGCAATATGAAAGGAGACAAAAAGATGCTTTGCATTGCAACAGCTCCATGCAGAGTCTGAGGAGACTGCATGGAGGAATCATTTTGGTTGATATCCTCAGACTTTGCTTCTGGTTTGTAAATATGTAAAACAAAAGGAGCAAAGAAATGAAATTTATAAAAAAGAATGAACTATATAAGTTAAAGGATTTTTTGATACTTTGGAGTACGCAAAGCATATCCCAGCTTGGCAGCAGCATGACAGGATTTGCATTGACATTGTGGCTGTATGAAAAAACAGGTTCCTCCCTGAGTACAGCAGCGCTTACGATATGTTCTTATGCGCCATACGTATTAATGAGCATATTTGCCGGCGCATTAACAGACCGGTTTGACAAAAAGCGGACAATGCTTGGCTGCGATACCTTTGCTGCAATTTGCACGATTATTGTATTTGTATTGTTTCGGACAAACAGCTTGACGGCGTGGCATTTATATGCTTTGAATGCAGTTTCTGGATTAATGAATACAGTCCAACAGCCTGCCAGTGAGGTTGCTATGACACTTATTATGCCGGAAAAGTATTACCAACAAACAAGCGGACTCCGTTCTCTGTCAAGAAGCCTGATTTCTATACTGAATCCTTTGATTGCTACAGCATTATACTCATTTATAGGGCTTAATGGTGTAATAGCGGTTGACATCAGCAGCTTTTTTGTTGCGTTTTCGGCATTATTGTTTTTGGTCAAAATTCCGAAAAATAAAGGCGGTCAAAAAGAAAGTGTACTCGTTCTTGCTAAAGAAGGGCTTGTGTTTTTGAGAGAAAATCCGCTTATTATGGCATTGATTTTATTTATGTCCGGCGTTAATCTGACAGCGTCTGCCTTTGATGCCGTGCTGCCCGGTTATGTGCTCCCCAATCCGAAAGGCGGCTCATCTGTTTTGGGAATTGTCACATCTTGTTCCGGCATTGCTATGATCATCGGCAGTCTGGCAGTTTCCGTTTTGCCAAAGCCAAAAAACAGGGTAAAGATTATTTATTTAACGATGCTGTTTTCATTGGGAACCGAAAACTTTTTGTTAGCGTTTTCAAGAGAATCATTATTATGGTGTATCGGGCAGATGATCGGATGGATTCTTGTACCGATTATGAGTGCAAATTTGGATGTGGTTCTCAGAACCGCCATTCCCGTGGAATTACAGGGACGTGTCTATGCCTGCCGCAATACGCTTCAATTTTTTACAATTCCCATAGGCTTGTTTATCGGCGGTTTTATGGTGGATAACGTGTGTGAACCGTTTATGAGAGCATATGGTAATTTATTCGTTTTAAAAACGCTCTTTGGCTCAGGGAAAGGTTCCGGTGCTGCGCTTATGATGCTGATACTTGGAGTAAGCGGAAGTTTGATCTGCCTCATCACCGGGAAAAAATTGAAGAAATACCAGTATAACGAAGAATAGCTTTATTTACAAGGGGCTGTCACACTAGTGATTGAAAAATCAATAGTCCGGCAGCCCCATTTCCTGTCCTAATTATGCTGACTTCAACATTTGTTTCAATCATTTTTGTGCAACAATGGAAATCCACGCTGGCAGCGCTGCCATAGGATTATATTTCCAGTTATTTATTTGTGCAAATTTCTCTTTGTCCTGTTTTGTTAATTCCTCATATGAAAACCAAAATGATGCGTTTACAGCTTGTAGTTCTTCCATTTCCTTTATAGATAACCGCGCCTGTATCATTGCATTTACTAAATCCTGTACACGCCAATGGCAATGTGGCGTAATTTGCTCATATGGCTTAATAATTTGGGGTTCTTTCCAAGGTTCGCCTGTAAATGGGCGGTTGAAGGGATGGATATCAAACATAATCGAAATTCCGTCTGTTTTTAATACTCTGTATATGTTTTTATACATTGCCGCTATATCCGCAATCCAAGTGTGTGTACCATTTGATGTATAAACCAAATCGAAGTTGTTATCTTCAATATTTGAAAGCTGTGTTGTGTCATCACAAATAAAACGAATACTAAGTTTCTTTCTATCTGCAATTTCCCGCGCAAATTCTAATTGCCTCTCGCTGATATCCGTTGAAGTAACTTCTGCACCCAATAATGCAAAAGCAAAAGCGGCATGATTATCCCCGCTTGAAGGCAACAACACCTTTTTTCCATGCAATTCAGGTATATATTTATTTATCATTTGATATACTGTGGGATGAAAGGCACTGGCTGGCTCTTTAATCAATTCTTCAATTTTCACATCTGTTCTGAGTGATTGATACCAGTCTGATTCTGCCGTTTCATTCCAGCTGTCTTTGATTTGCTTTAACCATTCTTCCACTGCAATGTCTCCCCGAAATTATATCTATTAAATTTCCATTTATTAAATTGTTTAATGCTATTATCTTACCACAAACACACTCGTAATTCCATTAAATTTTTCTCAATTTCCTTTTCCGTATTCCGTTTGATCATCATCTACAGAAGCGATGGAACATCACTTTGCCTGTTTCCTCTGCTCTGTGACGACTATCCTCGGCTTGTGGCAGCTGATATAGGATTTTGGAAAGGAATAGGTTTTAGATACAAATAGGACACATAGATTTTTTCTATACGTCCTTACGCTCTAATACCTATTTGCCCCACATTTTGCGTATAAACAGGTTATTCCAACAATAATGACCGAAGATAAAACATTACCAATAAACCAACTGAAAATTCCAAAACAAAGATATACAGAAAGGCAATACATCAGTTCCGCTATCGCCATCTTTTTTCTGTATTTGATGGGCATTTTCCATGTATAAATTCCCATAATTATTGCACTTACCAGTGCAGCAAACGAAGCAACAATAGTCAATAGGTTATCATGATTTGTTAATCCGATGCACGCAACAATACAACTTCCCGCATAAATAATGATTGGAATTATTTTCTGCTCCTGCTGACACTGATACTTTGCTATGCTTAACGTTTCATTCAATACCTCTGCCACCTCTGTTTTTGAAATGCTCTCACCATATTCCTTTTCAGATTTCATAAGTTCCTGAACGCTTATCCCTAAAGCTCCTGCTAACGGTTCAAGGGTGTTTATATCTGGAAAACCTATCCCTCGTTCCCATCGGCTTACCGCCTTGTTAGTTACTTGTAATTTTATTGCTAAATCGGCTTGCGTCATATTTTTTCTTTCCGCATTTCAGCAATAAAAGCACCGAATTTTTTAGCGTCCATTTCATCACCTCCTCATTAGACCATAATGCCAACTATGGAAAATATCAACCGATGTTTCGTTTACCTCATGTTTTACAAGTAATCTACTATTCGTTTCCACAAAATATATCCTTAAAAGCACATATACTTATGCTATTTTATCATAAATAATGTGTTGCTATGCTGTGCCTCTAAGGAAATAACCGGATATATTGCTTTGCACTCAATCTCAAATATTTCTTTATCCTCCGAAAACAATACTCTGCCGGAGACCGCAGACGTTTGATTCTCGGAATATTAGATTTTCTGCAAGTTGCAAATGCAAAACATGTGAATTATATCATCACGAGAAACACGGATGATTTTAAAAGTTCCAGTGTTCCCACACTCACTCCGATAGATTTTTTGCAGAAGCACCGCCCTTGACAGGCAGTATATAATTCACTGCTCTCAAAATCCTGCTTCGTGTCGCAATATATATCCGTGTTTCGATGAATCGGCAGGTCAAAGAGGGCGATTCCATGGACAATTGGCGAATGCCACAGGGCAATAGCCACACTATGCAAATTGAAGTTCGTAAATTTCTGCTTGGCTTTTTATTTGCAGACTACTACAATGCACTCGGTTTATTAGCTGCCCTTTCGGCTGCTTTCTCCCTGGCGCGGGCTTTTCTGCGAGCTATAAACGCAGCCCTTTCTTCCGCCTCTAACGCTCTTTTTTGCTGTTCCTTCTGTTGAACATAATCATCCCATAAGACATAGACTCCAAATCCAGCCAGTATGAGTTCGATTACCATCAGTAATGTTTTCATTATCTTTTTCATTGCAAACCTCCTTTCCCTGTCAAAGCCTCCGCTGGGATAAAACGCCACTCGCAGAACCGTTTCTGCATACGGTTATCATCCCATTTTTCATCTATATAACGCTCAATGGCATTGCGGGGCACAGCTCCTTGATGCCGCTGCGACCAGCGGACAATACATATAGACGTAATCAGCAGATTAACTGCCATAAACACGCTCAGACCAATACAGGCAGTGTTCCACATGAATCCGTTCATTTTGGAAAACAACTTACTCAATACAGGTACGCACCATCTGGAAAACGCTGCCCCTGCAATGCCCCATCCAACCGTAAATGTTGGACACACCAGTCCGTCGATATTCAGAAACTTTCCGCTGTAATCCCATGCCTGCATATGCAGCCCATATTTCAAGAGCGCGCCACAAAGATACTCCACAACAGTTATTGCCACAGCAAATACAAAAAATTGCAAAACATAGCTTTTATTTTTCATCAAAACTGCTCCGATATATGTAATCACCGCTCCAACACCGTAAATAATGCAGAACGGTCCCCATATAGCTATGGTGTGGGTTTCCCAATGCCCATGACTCAATACGCAAAACACTCCTTCAATAAGAACGCCTGACAGACTTCCCATCATAAACAACCAAAACAGATGGGAATAAACAATCGGCTGCTGCGTTCTGCCGTTCAACGCCTTCTGCATCTTTTTCTTTTTTCTTGATTGAAAAGCATCCTTTGTCTTTTGAAGAAGCTGTTTTAAAATGGCAAGTGTCTTTTTGTCATTTGGAAACAGCCACCGAAGCAATACAAGCGCAATGGCAAAGGTCACTATCTTTTCAGGTGAAATCGGAAGCCATAGGAAAGCAAGATAAGCACTTGCTACAGCCATCATCCATCCAATTTCATAGTAAGTTCCGATTCCCAACATAACATACGACCATCCGTTTGTGATCATCCAGGCAATGCCAAGGCACAGTAAAAAGCGTGGATTTAATAAAAATCCGATTGTCTTTTTGAATTTTTCTTTGTATTTCACAGGTTTTCTATCTTTTGTTTCCATTTTTCCCCCATGCCTGCCCAGTCAGGCGCCAATTTCAATATTGGGAAGTTTACTTCCAAACTAATATCCCTGTATCGTTACATATATTGATACTTCTTTCTCTTTGCAAACAGAAATATCATCGAAATAGCAAAGGCAAAAATCTCCGCCGTTACGTCCGCAAACCAGATTCCGTCAAGCTTGAACAGAATTGGCAGAATCAGGATTGCCGCCATCTTGAAAACAAAAGTGCGCAGGAAAGAAATTGCCGCCGACACACCGCCGTCATTAAGTGCGGTAAAGAAGGACGATGCAAAAACATTAAATCCTACAATTATAAAGGATACTGTGGAAATCCGCAGTGCCCGCACCGTCATGTCAAACAGCTCCGGATTATAGCCCACGAATAGTTTTGCCAATGGGACAGCGAGAATCTGCGCTGCCATAACCATTGCCGCCCCGGTTGCAAACATAAGGATATTGCTCTTTCTCAAAAGATTTTTCAGTTCCGCATGATTCCCTGCGCCATAGTGATAACTGATAACAGGCGCGCTCCCCATTGAGTAGCCAATAAAAATTGCAGCAAAAATAAACTGTACATACATAAGTACTCCGTAGGAAGCAACTCCATTCGCACCTGCATATTTGAGCAGTTGGAAATTATACAAAATGCCTATTACTGCCGAAGTAGCGTTAGATACCATTTCGGAAGAACCGTTGGCACAGGCTTTCAGAATCGGCCGCACTTCCAGTTTTGTTTTCACCAGCCTCAAAAGACTGCTGTTCGGGCGCAGGAAATAGATAAGCGGTATCACCGCCCCCACACACTGACTGAAGCCCGTGGCAAGCGCAGCTCCTGCAACGCCCCACTTAAATACAGCGATAAATAAGGCATCCAATGCCATATTTGTCACACCAGACGCCACAGTTGCCAAGAGACCAAGATTGGGTTTTTCTGCCACAATCAAAAAACTTTGGAATGAATACTGCAGCATAAAGGGAACGGTAAATCCCATTGTGACAACACCATACAGGACACAGTAGGGAAGCATCCCATCTGTTGCGCCTAGCAAATATGACACAGGTTTCATTACAGCAATCCCGACCGCCGTAAGAACGGCGCCTGCAATAACCGATACCCATATCATCATGGTAAAATAGCGGTCTGCCTGTTTTTGTTTCTGCTCCCCCAATATTCTGGCAGTCAAAGCGCTGCCGCCGCTTCCCAGCATAAAGCCCACTCCGCCCAGTATCGTATTGAAAGGCATGATTAAATTAATCGCGGCAAAAGCAGTGTCGCCCACAAAATTGGAGACAAACAGACCGTCCACGACACCGTAAATGGAGGTAAACACCATCATCACAATCGACGGCATGACGAAGCGCAGGAGGCGTTTATAATTAAAATGGTCACATAATTGAATTTTCATCTTTGAAGCGTCTCCTTTGACCTGTTTACTGATGTTTCTTTTCGTATTCTTCCTGCATAAACTGGTTGAGCTTACGGAAAACCGAAATAAAAAGCTCCCTTTCTTCCCCTGTGATTCTGGAAAAAGCTGTCTGCTCGATTTCCTGCGTTTCCCCGATTGCTTTTTCACAGAACTGTTTCCCGCTATCTGTAAGCACAATGCGTTTTCTGTTGCGGGTATTTGGAATTACCTCCAATGTTATCCACTCTTTTTTTAACAGCGCGGCAATGGAAGTATTGACCGTCTGCTTAGAATATGACCAGCTATTGCACAAGTCCACCTGCGATACAGGCTCGTCATAGTTATATAGGATATATAGTATCCAGTATATGCTGTCGGTAAGTCCGTAACTCTGCGCTATATTATGGTAGATTTCATCACTTTCATTGCAAAGCTGGTTAATTTCGATCATTTGTTTTTTTATGGTGCTCATAACGCTTCCTCCTGCTAAATGAAGTATCCGGTTTCGGACTTACTATATAATAGTCCGAAACCAGATACTTGTCAACAGATTAATCAAAAATTTTGCAACTGTTCAAGCATGCTTTCCTTAACATATATAACTTCCCCACATTCAATCCGAAATAATCTATAAATATCTGTAGACTAACTGAAAATGGTTTGATACAATAAAAAACGTCAATTCGCACGAACAGTCAGTGAAAAAGGAGAAATTTAAATATGTTCCATTTTGGATTTTCCTATGTAGGGCTTATCTATCTATTGATGCTGTTTATCCCTAATATCATTTGGACAAAACATAAACCTGTAGATTATGAACAATACGCCCAGCAGGAAAGCAAAGTTTTACAAATCATAGAAAAGAGTGGTGAAGTATTAGTCTGCTGTTGTGTATTAATATTTTCTGATTTCAACATAAGGCTTAATTCTATTTGGAGCATATGGTTATTAATTTCATTTATGCTGATGCTTTTGTATGAAATTTACTGGATTAAATATTTCCAAAGTGAAAAAGGAATGTCTGATTTTTATAGGAGTATTTGCGGGATTCCGGTTGCAGGAGCAACATTGCCGGTGTGTGCATTTATTTTGCTTGGCGTGTATGGGAGTAATGTATTCCTTATCATTTCAACAATCATTCTGGGAGTCGGGCATATAGGCATTCATGCGGGTCACTATAAAAATTTATCTAAAAACACAAAAAAGAAAAATATTTTCATTCGTATTATAAAAGGCGTTGTCTGCATCATCCTTTTCATTCTTTTGTGCATTGCTGTTGTAATTATCGGATGCCGGAATTTTAATTATATTGATTCGTATATCAATAATGACAAAGGCGTAAACGAAGGGACATATGTTTCCCTTGGCGGTCAAGAGCAATATCTGCTTATTCAGGGCGAAGATACTGCAAACCCTGTTATTATATGGCTGCACGGCGGTCCTGCAGGCCCGGAATCATTTGTAAATTATACTTTTCAGAAACATCTTGCAGAAGATTATACCTTTATAAACTGGGATCAGAGAGGCTGCGGAAGAACTTATTTTCATAACGCAGATAAAGATGCTTCAAACGAAACAGTTTCCTTTGAGCAGGCTCAAGCCGACTTAGATGCCCTGGTGGATTATGCCTGCAATCGTTTTCATGTGGAAAAAGTAATTATTGTCGGACATTCTTACGGAACAATGTTGGGAAGTCAGTATGTGCTGAATCATCCGGAAAAGGTTTTGGCTTATGTCGGCGTTGGTCAGGTCGTTACAATGGAAAGCGATATTTACAGCTATGAAGATGCACTGGCAAAAGCAATTGCATTAGGTGATGATACACAAGAAATGGAAGCTGTTTATCAGAAATATATGGAAGATCGGTCACTTGTTACTATGATGGATTTAAGGAATTATACAAGCGAATATCATGTGGCAAAGAAGGCTGCCAATACCATCTGGGAAGGAATCACTTCACCTTATATGGGCGTTGACGATGTTCGATGGTTTTTGAAGCAGGCAGGAAATTTGGAAGAATATCTTTCCCTGAATAAGCAGTTATTTGATTATATAACAGCAGCAGATGTGCGCGACTACGGACTGGCGTATCAGGTGCCTGTGGGATTTATTACCGGTTCTGATGACTGGACAACACCGAGCAAATATGTGGAGGATTATTATAACGCAATCAATGCACCCCAAAAACAGTTTTTTCTGCTGGAAGAATGCGGTCATACGCCGCAATTTGATTCTCCTGTGGAATTTTGCAGTATCTTAAAGAAGATGCTGGATATGAAGCCGGACTAGAAACCGGAATCAAAATTCTAATCCAAACCTGCCGAAAATCAGACTTTTTGACTTTTCGGCAGGTCGCTGATGCTGTGCGGAACACGTAAAGCGAAGCCTATTTCCATCAGATGCCAACCTTCCCGCAAATGTCTTTCAAACAGCATTTATCGCAATAAGGTTTGGTTCGTGCAGTGCACACCTCTCGTCCATGATACACCAACCGGTGACAGAAATCACTCCCTTCCTCAGGCGGAATAATCTTCCACAATTCCATTTCCACCTTCTTCGGTTCCTTAATCCCGTCTACCAGCCCCATGCGGTTAACCAGCCGGATGCAGTGGGTATCGGTCACAATGGCAGGCTTTCCAAACACATCTCCCATGATTAGATTTGCACTTTTGCGCCCTACTCCCGGCAATGCCAGCAGCGCATCAAAATCCTCCGGCACCCTGCCGTGATATTTCTCCTTCAATACCTTCATGCAGGTGCTGATGTCTCTCGCTTTGCTGTGTCCAAGTCCGCAGGGCTTAACAATCTCTTCAATCTCTTCTACCTTTGCCTCTGCCAAAGATTCCACATCGGGAAATTTGGCATACAAATCCTGCACCACTACATTAACCCTTGCATCCGTGCACTGCGCCGCCAGCCGAACGCTTACCAGAAGCTTCCATGCCTGATTGTAGTCCAGTGTGCATCCTGCATCCGGATATTCCTTTTTCAATCTTTCTATAATTTCCAGTGCAAGCTTTTCTTTCGCTGTCTTTTTCATCCTGTGTTCTCCCCTTCGTTATCCTGATCCCATATAGAAAATGACAAATAAATTTGCTGTTTTCTATAACATTATCACTCATTCCTTCTGCCACAGCCACTTCAGCTCCGGAAAATACTCAAATTCTGCTCTGCCTGCGATTTCCTTTTTTTCCACAAAGGAATCTGTCCAATATCGGGAATCCCAGGAATTATTCCGATTATCCCCCATAACAAAATAAGAATCTTCCGGTACTAGGAACGGACCAAATTCTCCTTCCATCGGCTCTTTTAAATAATTTTCCTCAAGAACCTCGCCGTCTATGTAAACTTTCCCGTCTTTCCCGAGTACTGTCTCCCCCGGCAGTCCGATAATACGCTTTAAATAGTTGGTTTTCCCATCATCCGGAAAAAGAAAGGAAATGATATCTCCGCGCTTCGGTTCCTCACTAATGTAGGCAAGCCGATTGATAATAATACGGCTCTCCGGCATTATGGTATTTTCCATGGAACCAGTCGGAACCTGAGCATTGGCAATTAACTTATTACTGATCAGAAACCCAAATACCAACGCTGTAAGCATGACCCTTGACCAGTCTAATATCTCCAGCAGTATTTCTTTTTTCTTTCTCATTTTTCCTCCCTGTCTGCGCAATCAGCCTAATTCAATATAAATATTATACCAGAGCCGCCCAAGATCGCAACGCCATTTTTCTTCCTTTTCAAAAAAGCAGGGTATTCCTTCACATGCTCCCGCCTAAGTGACAAGCCTTCATACTTCCACCTGCCTGCTTAGACGGGGCACATCGGGATACCCTGCTTATCTGCTGGTCCAATCACTTTTCTAACAAAAATTAACCTTCAATGGCAATTCTCTTTGATTCTTCTACTTCTTTTGCATCTCTTTTGGGCACGGAAAGCTTCAAAAGCCCGTCTTCAAACCTGGCTTTGATGTCCTCCTCCCTAATTTCTTCTCCTACATAAAAGCTCCTCGAACAGCTTCCGTAATAACGTTCTCTGCGGATATAGCTGCCGTTTTCTTCCGTGTCATTGTTTGCTTCTCTTTCTGCTTTGACAGTCAGACAGCCGTTCGTGAGATCCGCCGAAATCTCATCCTTTTTGTAACCGGGAAGGTCAATTGCAATCTCGTAACCGCTGTCCGTTTCCCTGACATCCGTGCTCATCATGTTCTTCAGGGAACCTTTGCGCGCCATATCCTTCCTTCCGAAAAAGTCATCATCAAACGGAAAATTCATCATCTCGTCAAATAAATTATCTCTAAAAATACTGGGCATCATCATAAATCATTCCTCCATTTCCTCTGCTGTTTTGATACAGCTAATATATTATTTGCAAATATGAGAAAGAATATGATTTATCTTTATTCTTTCTTTGTTATACAAATAATATAACACATAGAATTAGCACTGTCAACACGTGAGTGCTAAAATTTTAAAATAATTTATCTGACTTTATTATCTTTCTTCTAATCCATGTTTATTTGCCATTCTTACTGAGAAGGCACACCATCTCAATATCGTCGGTATAAGGAAACATATCAACCGCAGCCGCTTTTTTTAACTGATAACCACTATCACACAAATATTTTAAATCCCTTGCCAAAGTCTGCGCATTGCAGGACACATAGACAATTTTCTTCGGCTTCAGCGTATTTAGCGCTTCAAGAAACTTCTCACTGCTTCCGGTTCTTGGCGGATCCATCAGCACAACATCGACGCGCACTCCCTCCCGCGCCATATCCATTGCAAAATCACCGGCATCCGCCTGATAAAACCGGACATTGGACAGTTGATTTTTCCTTGCCCCCTCTATGGCGTCCTTGACGGCATCCCGGTTTAGTTCCACTCCCATCACCTGCTTTGCCCGGGGCGATGCGATCATCCCAATAGTCCCCGTTCCACAATAAGCATCCAGTACCTGCTCTTTTCCGGTAAGCCCCGCATAAGCAATCGCCTTTTCATACAGCTTTTCCGCCTGAACGGGATTCACCTGATAAAACGCCTTAGGCGACAGCTTAAACCGCATTCCGCAGAGTTCATCTTCGATGCAACCGGGACCATAAATGACCTGCTGGCGGTCTCCAAGCACCATGCTGGTCTTACGGTCGTTTACATTAACCACCACGGTTGTAATCTCCGGATGCTCTTTTAAAAGCGCTTTAACAAAATTATTTTTGGATGGCAGGATGGGGGAGCGAAGCACCAGAATCACCATAATCTGCCCCGTTGCATATCCTGTTCTGACCAGCACATGACGAAGCAGACCGTAACCGGTATCCTCGTCATAAACCTTAATCTTAAAAGATTTCAGAAGTCCCCTGATAGTGCCTATGATTGCATCCGCCTTTTCATCTTCCAAAAGACAGCTCTCCACCGGAACAATCTTGTGCGTCCCATTCTGATAAATTCCTGAAATGATATTTCCCTTACGGTCCCTTCCAAAAACAGCATGAACCTTACAGCGGTAATGGAGAGGATCTTTCATGCCGATTATTTCTTCCACCTTTCCATAAGGAGCGAGAAGCTTCGCCGCCTGTTCCTTTTTCCACTTAAGCTGCCTGCTGTAGTCCATATACAAAAGCTGACAGCCCCCGCACTTTTTTGATACGGGACAAAGTACCGCTCCTTTTCCCTTTTTCTCTTTTTCGTTTCCTTCTTTTCTATTTTCCTCTTTTCTGCTTTCTCCTTTTTTGCTTTCTCCCTTTTTGTTTTCTCCTTTTTTGCTTTCTCCCTTTTTGTTTTCTTTCTGCCCGTATACTTCTTTCTTTTTTTCTTCTCTTTTTTCTTCTTTTTTCATCTCTCCTCCTGCTTTTTCGGTCAATATCCCCGCTGCAAACAAATCTTTGGCATAGAGCGTTGGCCTTCGCGGCATTCGCCGGCTGTCTGCGCAGGCACGGCGTCTGGCTCACTGCCTGCAAAAAAAGAGAACCCTGCTCTCAGGATTCTCTGGAACTTCATGAATCTTCTTTTGTCTTTCTAATCTTGACCGCTTCCATCCCCTGAACAAGCTGTGTTGCCCTCTCAATATCCGCTTCATTGATATGAATGACAAATATATTCTTTTCCTTTTTTCTGTCCGCGCCAAATACTCTGGAAAAAAAAGGACGCTCCTGCCACTCAATAAAATAGGAAATTCTATTCTTTAAAAAAAGCTTTTCCAATTTCTCCTTGCTTTCCTGGTCATATACCCTGCAAAAGGGCACCTCCCTGTTAAATCTCTGGTTATCAAAAACCAACGTTGTCATCTGCTGTCTCCCCTGCCATTTGATATTGCGTTATGTTAACTTCTTTTATTATAATTCACTACCCTATATCTTTTCAACAGGAAAATGAAATTTTTTGGATTTATAGTGCCATTCTCTTTGAAAGCTCCCACAACGATTTCTGCTCTGTGTACTGTTCGTTCAGCCAATCCGCCGCCTGCATAACTCCTTCCGCAGAGAATGGAAATTCCTTCCGCTGCTTCTTCGCCTCCTCCGTCTTAGCATAACAATAGGGCTCCGGCCAAATAATCACTTCCAGAACTTCTCCCTCTCCGCCCTCTTTCTTTTTGAGCATATACCGCATCCCATCCATGCTGGCGGAATACTCTTCCTTCTTCACATAATTGAAAATGTGAAATTTATCTTTCTCTATCATCTGCTTTTGTAAACCTTTCTGATTGATTGTATTAATTTCTTAACTCAAATTTCCCATATTAAAAATGGGAGCTTGAGTTTCTTATATAAACAAAAAGCCGGAAAAGCCATTTTCCAGAAAAGAGTTGACAAACAAAACACCTGATGATAATATATAAATCGTGGTTCGATTATAGGAACATCGGGGTGTGGCTCAGGTGGTAGAGCGCTACTTTAGGGAAGTAGAGGCCGCAAGTTCAAGTCTTGTCACTCCGATTATCAAAACCGCTAAATGCATGCAGACTGTATTTAGCGGTTTTTCTTTTTCGACTTCCCGCATAAGATTGATTCTAATATCCCACAATCTATCTCTGCTTTAATTATGTCTTTCCTGCTTTCATCTTTTCCGCCGTCATCACAGACTCTTTGTTTCTCCTGTTTACATCATCGCGGAGCAGCACATAAACGGTAGAAAGCAAGGGAATGAACACCAGCATCCCAAGTACACCCATCAGGCTTCCGCCCACTGTCACGGCGGCAAGCACCCAGATAGAGGGCAGTCCTACCGAGTTCCCGACCACGTGAGGATAAATCAGATTTCCCTCAATCTGTTGAAGAATGATAAACAGCACTACAAACCAAAGCGCCTTTACCGGGTCATCCACCAGCATCAAAAAGGCTCCCACAAAGCATCCAATAAACGCGCCTACAATGGGAATGAGTGCCGTAAAGGCAATCAGCACTCCAATCATCACCGCGTAGTCAAAGCCGAAAATCGTCATGCTCACCACGAACATTAAGCCAAGTATCACTGCCTCCGTGCACTGACCAGAGATAAAATTGCTGAAATTCTGATTAAGAAGCGCAAGCACCCTGCGGATGCTTTTGTAAAGCTTAGGCCTAGTGTACGCCGTCAAAAGCCTGTCAAACTGGTTTAACAGCTTTTCCTTCTGAATCAGCAGATAGATGGAAAAAATCAGCGCAATAAAGAAATTGACCGTATTGCTGATAATACTGCCCGCCACAGTAACGGTTGAAGAAAGCATGCTTCCCAGCCCATTTTTCAAAAAATTAATGACCATGTTAATTGCATCATCCCAATTGACCTCCGGCATTTCCAAGCTTTCAAGCCACGCGGACAACTGCGGATTTTCTTCAAAGACCACTTCAAGATACTGAATCAGATTCCCATAAAAAACAGGCAGTTTATTTGCCAATATTCCCACGGTCTCAATGAGCTGGGGAATTACCGTAATGAGAACTAATGTAACCACAAGAACAACCGAAAGGTATGCCATTATCAGGCTGATGCCTCTTCCCCACTTCTGCGCAAACTTTCCCGCCGGTCTGCCCCTGCGTCCGCTGAACAGCTTTTTCTCATAAAATCCCATAGGAATGTGGATGACAAAGGCAATCATCCCGCCTATCAGGAACGGCTTCATAATTCCAAGTACAAATAAGAATGCCGTGCACAAAAAGTCAAACTTCAGAAGCGCCAGAATCACAACTGCCGTAAAGAGAATCAAGCCTTTTATTTTTCTCATGTTTTTCTGATTTAAATTCATCTTTTTCTCCCTAAACGCTTACAAATTCTCTAACAGTTTCACCAGATATTCCCACATTCTCCCTGCCGATGCAATGCTGAGTTCTTCACCGGTAGTATGCACATCCTTCATGTCCGGTCCGATAGATACGCAGTCAAGTCCCGGAATTTTAGATATTAACAGCCCGCACTCTACGCCTGCATGAATCGCCTGAATCAACGGCTTCTTATGATACATTTCCTCGTAAGTGCTTACCATCTTTTCCCGAAGCGGAGAATCCTTGCGGAAATTCCACCCCGGATAGTCTCCAACCACCTCGGTATCCGCTCCCGCCAAATCCGCAAGGCTGATAAGCCTTTCGATTAAGGCTTCCTTTGCGCTCTCCACCGAACTTCGCACAGAAATTCCAATTCGGACGCAGCCCTCCTCTAAGGAAAGCAGACCGGGATTTAAAGATGTCTCCACAAGCCCCTCCATGGCAGTGCTCATGGTCTGAACGCCCCAGGGCAGCGCATTCAGCAGATTTACCGCGCGCCTGCTCTGTGCTTCCTGTAAGGCGGTAAACTCCCCAATCTTCCCATAGGTGCTGGTAATTTTAACGTTCTCATCGCGGTCGGCAAATTCATCCGAAAGATCTTTCTGTAATTTATCACAGGAGACTTTCAGGCGTGCAAGATACTCCTGCTCTGCAAATCCATCCTGCATCACCTTTTGTTTTCCGCTCCGGTTTTCGTATCCAGTAATCAAAATCTGAGCTTTCGCCCAAGTCGGAATCGCGTTGTCTGCCGCGCCGCCGGTTAAGTCCCTGATTACAAAATCAACCTTTTCCGAAAGCTTTCTCAAGGCTCTTCCCATAAGGCAGACTGCATTTCCGCGCTGTTTATTGATTTCTCCTCCGGAATGCCCGCCTTTCAGCCCGTCAATAAGAATCTCGCAGGGAATCCCTACCCTGTTTTCCATTTCGCCGGGAAGGGCTAAATTAACCCTGGCGCCTCCTGCACAGCCTGCCAAAAAGATTCCTTCCTCCTCAGAATCCAGATTAATCAACTGCTTTGCTTTCAGAGGGCTTACATCCAGAACCCGCGCCCCGTCCATTCCCACTTCTTCGTCCACCGTAAACACCACTTCAACTCTGGGATGGCGGTACGTCTGCCCGTCAAGAAGCGCCAGCCCGTAAGCAAGCGCAATTCCGTCATCGCCGCCTAAACTGGTATCCACCGCGGAAAGCCTGTCGCCATCCACAAACAGCCGAAGCCCAAACTTGGTCATATCCAAATTGCAGTCCGGTTCTTTGACCGCTACCATGTCCATGTGCCCCTGTAACATAACAGGCTCATGCTCCTCGTATCCCGGCGATGCCTCTTTAATGATAATCACATTTCCAATCTCATCCCGGTAATGCTCCAGCCCTCTCTCCACGGCAAAATCCTCAAGAAACTGACTGATTCCAGCCGTGTTCCCTGAACCGTGCGGTATTCTGCATATCTCTTCAAAAAAGTAAAAAACAGCCTTGGGTTCCAGATTTTCTAATACTCTCATTTTCCACCTCTTTATCTTTATTTTAAGTTCGCATCTTCCTACTTTGCATCATACCATATGTGCGGAGCAGAAAAAAGACCTTATTGCTTTGAACGTCAAATTCGTTCAATCATAAGGTCTTTGGTCTCTTATTTGCGCCTGTAAAGTACTTCTTTGACAGTCCTCATTAAGCAAGCTTACTCTTTGCAAGTTCTGCCAGCGTCTTAAAGCCTTCTGCATCATTCACTGCCAGTTCTGCCAGCATCTTTCTGTTGATGTCAACCTCTGCAAGCTTAAGACCATGCATAAATCTGCTGTAGGAAAGTCCGTTCATTCTTGCAGCAGCATTGATACGCGCAATCCAAAGCTGTCTGAACTGACGTTTTCTCTGCTTACGTCCTGCATAGGAAGAAGCAAGCGCTCTCATAACTGACTGCTTTGCAACTCTATACTGTTTGCTTCTGGCTCCTCTGTAGCCTTTTGCAAGCTTTAATACCCGGTTATGTTTCTTCTTGGCATTCATGCCGCCTTTAATTCTTGCCATGTCTTATATCCTCCTTACGACCTTATAAATAGGGTAAAATCTTCTTCATATTCTTAACATTTGTCTTGTCAGTAATCGCAGGCTGCCTGAGATTTCTCTTTCTCTTGGTAGACTTCTTGGTTAAGATATGGCTCTTGTAAGCTTTACTTCTTTTTAATTTACCTGTTCCTGTAGCTTTGAAACGCTTTGCAGCAGATTTGCTTGTTTTCATTTTGGGCATAACTGATTCCTCCTGTTTCCTAATAATTATTTCTGCCGACAGGCATGTCCCTGTCATTTATTTTAACTGGCAGGCTAACGCTTTTCAGTTAAAAACATTGTCATACTTCTTCCTTCTACCTTGGGGGCTTTTTCTACCACGCTCACATCGGAAAGCGCCTGCGCAAAGTCATCCAGAATATGTTTGCTGTTTGCCATATGCGCCATCTCCCGTCCGCGGAACCGAAGCGTAACCTTAACGCGGTCCCCTTTTGACAGAAACTTTCTTGCAGCATTCACCTTAGTATTCAGATCATTGGTATCAATATTGGGAGATAAGCGGATTTCTTTAATTTCAATAACGCGCTGTTTCTTACGGGCTTCCTTTTCCTTGCGGGTAAGCTCGTATTTATACTTTCCGTAATCTACCAACTTACATACCGGCGGTTTCGCTGTTGGTGCGATTTTAACCAGATCGACACCTGCATCTTCTGCCATCTGTAACGCTTCTCTTGAAGACATAATCCCTAACTGCTCTCCGTCTTCTCCAATCACTCGTACTTCTTTGTCTCTGATCTGTTCGTTAATGAATAATTCGCTAATGGCTGTATCCTCCCTACATAAAAAAAGTGAATAGCACAGCTATCCACTACATACTCTTCCTCCTGCCGGTCTTCGCGCGGCAAAGCTTCCGGAATCTAAAAATCTTCAAAGTAAAAGATTCTTTAAAAGTATTAACACCTGTAAGCACGTTCGCCACAGGGTGAGAGTGGATACTCTGCTTGACTGTTCATGCGCCAACCGCATGCTTTATTACTATAGCATCTGAATTTTCAAAAGTCAATACCAAATGCAAATTATTTTGACCCAAATATTTATTTTGACTTGGCAAGACTGCTTTCCTCGTCCCTGACCAGACGAATCTCTCCGTCCGATATATCAAAATCCGCCATAAGCTGGTCATCCGCCATCTGACTGTAAGTGATAGTATAAGTATCATCCGCCGTAATCAGATAAGTCAATTGTTCAATCTGACCCTCCCCCGCCTGATAGGTGCTTCTGATTTTATATGCCGGAACTCCTTCCATGTCAATCTCCTCAAAGGATTCTACCTGCAGGTCTACGTCCCAGCCTTCTTCTGCAAAAGCATTCTCAACCGTTTCCTCATAAATCTTTCCGGTCAGCTTGTCCGACACCTTTCCAGCCTCTTCTCCCGGAGAAACCGTATAATAAATATTGGAGGAATCCAGAGGGCTTCTCTCATGGACATACATTCCCTCTATCTCTTCGGAAGGCTGATACCCGGCAGGGATTAAAAGCGCACAGTACTGCACGGAATCCTCCTCCTGCACCTGACTGGTCTTTAATTCAAATTCTTTCATTTCTATGTACTCGGTTTCCTGCCCATCCTCAGTTTGAATGCCGGCAACCGTGATAACCTTTTGCTCACAGCCCGTAAGCAGGGATACCAGCAAAAGCCCAAGCATTAATTTCTTTTTCATATTATCAATTCCTTAAAACTTTATAGACGCCGCTACCAAATATTTAAACACAAACGGTTAAAATATTCAAGCCCTGAAATATTGCATAAAAATACCTGTTCTTCACTTTGATGAAAAACAGGTATCTGTCTTGTCTTACCTTTCCTGAAAAGTGGAGCAGGCTGTCTCCCTGCAGCTGCAGGCTCCGCATCCCCGGATGTCCACATGGTCTGCCGTACATTTATAATCACTGTTATGAATGCACTTAACCGCCTCACAGTCAATGCTGATTACGGAACTGGGATGCCCGACGGAACTGGTAAACCGATCGTTTTTGGACTCTGAAAAGCTCTCACAGCAGGTATCATCATCACAGCAGGCGCGCTGTCCGCCCACAAGAATGTCTCCCTTACAGCAGTATTCGCTTTTGTTATGAACGCAATTGTCTACGGAACACCTTAATTCGGCCATTTTCTTACCTCCTTTACCTATGACAGTAATAGTATGACCGTTTCTGCATTTCCGTATACATTCTTTATTCTCTTTTATGCAGAAATTTCATTTCCCTCCGTGATTCTCTGAAAGTCCTGCTCCGTCTTAAAGTTATAGCATTTGGTGCAGCGGGAAGTGGAATATTCAAATCCAGTCTTTAAGTTTTTGATTGTAAAACTTACTTCCAGAATATTTTGGTCATTCCGCCTTTTAATTTCCATCTGGGTAATCCGAAATCCCATGTAAGCCTTGGAGTCAAGCATCCAGTCCGAATCTTCATAGTGCAGGCACAGCAGTCCATCCTCAACCGTGCAGACCACCGGCTTCCCCTCCCGGTCGTAAAAGGCGGCACTGACCGGACAGGAATCCTCTTCCTCCTGCGCCGGAATCGTGCCGAGCGCAATGTCCCTTCCTTCATCCGCCCGCGCCGCAGCCAGCTCTCCGGTAACCTTATCAAGGAGCATCTCCCCGACGCTCTGCGCATACATAGACGCCGTCAGCTCACTGTGGGTAATCACCGCAGAAGAAATAACCGAAACGGCCGCCGCCATAAAGATGCCGATAAGCGCAAAGGTTACAATCATTTCCGTCAGCGTGATGCCGCGATTGTCATCTGAAAATTTATTATTTTGTATCAACAGCTTCTTGTCCATTTTTATTCCCTTGACTGTTACTGACCATTCTGCGTAGTGTCAAAATAGTAGATTGTTCCGCTCAAATTCTCTTTGTCCGCCTTTTTCAGTGTTCCCGTCACATAAAAAGAACCCCATTCTCCGGAAAAACTGATATTTGTCTGATCCGCTACGATCTGTTCGTTTGTCTCTCCCAAGTAAAACGCTTCGATCAAGTGACTGTTATTTAAAATCATATCCTTAGAATCCATCATCATTCCGGTAGAAAGCTTCTGAATCCTGAAATAGCTGGTCACAAACAAAAGAAGCAGCGCAAAAGAAATCACCACTGTAATCATTGTTGTTCCCTGATTTTTCTTTTTTTTACTTCTTTTCCACATGTTTCCAGCTCCATCTCTCATAATCGCCAAGCATTGTCAAATCCAGCTCGTACACATCGGTGACACTGCAGCTTTGTTCCTTGCTCACCGCCGTAGTCTCCACAATAAGCTCTCCCGGACGGTTGCCGCTCCCCTGCCGTGTCCAATACATGGAAAGGCTGATATCCGCCACTTCTCCTACGGTTCCATCCCGGTTAATCCGAAAAGTGCGGACTGCGTTCTCACGGCTGTGAACTGCGGTATCCTCCTCATCGTAATAGGGCCAGGTGCCGTCAGTAATGTTTTGCTTCACATAATACCAGATGGAACTCCCGGTAGTGTTTTCCGCACGTCCTTCCTCCTCCGCCATCAGACTGCCAAAGGCATATCGCTCCGACGTAAGCATTTCCTCCAGTTCTTCACTGAAGGAAACAGCAAGGATTCTGCTCTGTTCGGAAGCCAGCGTTCTTCCCGAGGTGCTTAAAAGCACCGAAGCCGTCAGGAACAATCCCATGGAAAGTGCCATAATAACAGCCATCACACAAATTACTACAATGGTGGTTGCTCCGGTATTATCCCGGCTGATATTACACTCTTTCTTCACAGAAGGCTCCTTTCTAATCAAGACCGTAATAGCCTATCATATATTCATTTCGATATTCATCCTGCCTGTCACTGATGTTGACTCTCCCGTTCCGGCTGGTTTCAATATAGGTAAATTTCCGGCATTTGTCACTGTACAGCACGCTGTACACCTGTCCGCTGTCCGGATTAAACTCCAGGGCAATACATGCATTCAAAATACTTTTGTCAAACAAAAACTCGTCAAAAATCCCATACAAAGCCTGATACGCCCTGCTCTCCCGGTCGCTCCGCCCTTCATATTCCCCGGCACGGTACTTCTCGTAACTGTCCCGGTCGCCTGTCAGACAGTAAATCTTTCCGTCTTTGGCCTCCTCCGCTCTTTCACTTTCGGATGCAGGCGTTCCATCCGGCGTAACAATTAGGGATAAGTCTACCACATCGGATGCCGACTCTTCTAACTGTTTTAACTGCCCTCTGACACTGTAATCCACAAGCTTCGTCTGGGCTGCCGAAAAGAGCGTCTGGGCATAACTGTTCTGCCTTTTATAATCCGCATAGTCCTGATAAGCAAGCACGCCTGCCACGCTGAGGGTCACCAGCATCAACATGATCACAAAGCTGACAACCAATTCCACAAGAGTAAATCCCCCGTTTGAAGCCTGCCGCTTCTTATTCCTCATAATATGCCACCTTCATAACTTCTTCTACCGTTGTAATGCCGTTTCTTAAATAATAGAGCGCACTCTGCTTTAAAGTCTTCATTCCCTGTTTCTTTAAAAGATATTCCTTTATCTCTTCTACCTGAACATTTTCCGTGATCATCCGGCGCACTTCTTTATCGATGGTCATAATCTCATGAACCGCAATACGTCCCCGGTAACCGGTATTGTTGCAGACCGGGCATCCGCACGCCTTTTTGACCATGCGGGGAAGGGTTCCGTCTGCAACGTTTACGCCGATCAGATTCTCATCCTCCTCGGTCAGCTCTCTTTCCTCGCAGCATTCCTGACACACCTTGCGCATCAGTCTCTGTGCCACTACGCCCACCAGAGAATTGGCGATCAGATAAGGCTCCAGCCCCATGTCCTTCAAGCGGACAGCGGAGGACGCCGCATCGTTGGTATGAAGAGTGGAAAAAACCAAATGTCCCGTAAGGGCGGAGCGGACGGAAATGGACGCCGTCTCCGAATCTCTGGTCTCACCCACCATGATAATATCGGGATCCTGCCTCAGCAGCGCTCTAAGCCCGGTCTCAAAGGTAAGCCCCGCAAGCGGATTGACCTGCATCTGATTGACTCTGGGCAGATTCTTTTCTACCGGATCCTCAATAGTTGATATATTTACGTTCCGCTTAGCCAGTTCCTCCAAAATCATATAAAGCGTGGTTGTCTTGCCGGAGCCGGTAGGTCCCGTCAAGTAGATAATCCCGTTGGGGGAACGCAGCATGCGCAGAAGCTTCTGGTAATCCTCATCCAGCATCCCAAACTGATTGCTGTTGTCAATTCTTGCATTTCCTGCCAAAAGGCGGAGCACTGCTTTCTCGCCGAATACGGTAGGAATCACCGAAACACGAATATTTAAGTACCCTTCCGGCTGACGCACCTTAAAATGCCCATCCTGAGGTGCTCTTCTCTCTGCAATATCCAGCTCCGCCAAAATCTTAATACGGGCAATCAGCGAATTATGTACATTCGTCTTCAAGGTAACATATTCAACGATGGTTCCGTCTATCCTCATCCGGACGCTGGTTTTATCTTCAAAAGGCTCGATATGAATGTCGCTGGCATTGGTGCTGTAAGCACGCTGGATCAGGGAATTAAGCAGGTTGATGATAGGAGTATCGTCATCGCCCTCCTCCACCTCCATCTCTTCCACATTCTGCGTCTCAGTGGCTTCATTTGCTTTATTGGCGGCTTCCTTGGCTGAAACCTCCGCATAATAAAAGTGAATCGCCTTTAACAATGGCGCCTTCTCACTGAGAAAAATAGTCAGCTCCATGCCCGTAATCTGACGGACATCTTCCAGACCGTAAAAGTTTAAGGGATCGTTGACAATCACCTGAAGGCTGTTTCCCAGCATTCCCACCGGCAGTACACAATACTTCTCCGCTACCTGTCTGGGAATCTTTTCAACTGCTTCAATATCAACGGTAAGACTACTGACATTGATTACCTCGCAGTCCATTTTTACCGCCATTGCTTCCAGCATCTGGCTCTCCGTGATATAGCCCTGTTCAATCAGAACCTCTCCCAGACGTTTGCCCTTTTCCTTTTTTTGAACCTCCAGAGCTTTCTGCAGATCCTCATCGGACAGGTATCCCTGTTCCTTTAACATATCACCGATTTTTAAATTTTTGCCGGTCATCGCTTCCATACGCTGAACCTCCATCACTGATTACACATGTATATTTCAAAACTGATTGTCAAACGGTCTGATTTAACCGTCTGAGTTACCGGCATAACCACCTGCGGCTCCGGCTCCGTAAACTCCTCTTCCCAAAGATCCAGATCTTCCTCTCCGGCTTCTCCATCCTCATCCATATCGAAATCCGTCTCCTCCTCATCCAGCTCGGGTTCCGGAGTGGGAACCGGCGTGGGGCGGGGCGTTTCTGCCACAGGCTGCTCCGTGGTCACCCACTCCGCGCTGGAAATGCTGATTGCCGGATAATGCTCGGAAATATCATCCACCAGCTGCCAGAGATCCTGATCTGACCCCTCGATCACGCAGGTAACCCTCGCCGTGTAAAGTGGGAGAAGAACCTCCGTCTCGTCGCTGCCCTTGGGCGTAATCTCCGCTTCCCTTCCTGCCTCGGAATACTGATACCACTTCACCACAGTTGACGTTTCCGGCATGGTAACGGAAAGACTCTGAATCGACATATTGTGATTGAGCATCAGGGTTGTCACCATTCGTTCTGCTCCCTGACTCTGCTGCATGGGATAGTAGCGTGCAAGCACATTTCTAAGCTGCTCTTTTGTCTGCTCTTCTTTTAACGCCATATCCTGAGCGCTGGAAGCTTTATTATCAAAATCAGCCTCTTGTTCCGTCGTCACCCGGAGCTCACTTTTAATCTGTTTATTTTTGGCGGCTAACGGTTTAAATACCAGCAAAAAGAACATCAGCGCAATTAAAAACGCTGCCAGAATACCGAGAAGCTTTTTGTCCCGCTCTGTAATGACCATGTTCATGATTATTCCGCCTCCCCTCTTCCTGCTCCTGCTGAAAGGGCACACACTACATGAATATTATACACATCCTGCCCGCTCACCAAGGTATATCCGCTGTACTCCACCGATTCAAATATCCCTTGCTGCTGGAGACGCTCCACAAAATCACTGACCTCCTGCACATTGCCCGCCGAGGCACTGACTGTCAGGATTCCGCTGTCTCTGTTAAAGCTCCTTACCTCCACCGTCACTTCGCTTCCTGCACAGGATTGAAGGACATCATTGAGGGATGAGTGAAATGTGGGATAGCTCATCAGCTGATTCCAGAGGTTTCCCGCCTCCTCCATCCGCTTTTCCATATTGGAAATGCTTGCCTCCGCCAGTTCGTAAGAAGCGCGGTTGTCGGCTACGGAAGAATCCTGCATCCCCCTCTCCATCTTGCGGAGCCTGGAATCCCGCGACAGATACATGCCCCCCATCACCGCCGTGATAAGAAGACAGGCTGACAGGGATAACACCGCCGGCAGAATCATCTCCATAACCTCTCTGCGCCTGACGTTCTTAGCGCTCTCCTGCTTCAGCTGTCTGACAAAGTCCGCCGTTTTATCTACCTTTTGAGAACCGCCCATGGGATAGACAAATTCCACTGTCCCCGTATTTCCTGTGCGCTTCTTAATCTTCCGTTTATCGTCCCGGTAAATGCGGGGCGCAATCTGCTGGGTAAATTCTTTGTTCTCCTCAATCACATTTTTGAGCTCTGTCTGATTCTGTCCGCACAGATAGAGAACGTTAATAGGGTCTTCTACATGCTGTGAAGTTGCAAACTGAAGGAGACGCTCCACCACCGCTCCCGCCTCGGAAGCAAGCGCCTTCTGGTCGTCCTCTGAGAAAATCCGGTTTCTCTGTGAGTAAAGATATACCCCTTTGACAAAAAGAATGCTGATAATCTCCTGTCCGTCTAAAATCTGGACAATACAATTGTTTTTGCGAATCTCAGGAGCATCCATAAACCTTCTTACAAAATTGGCTATCGCCGGTTCTATGGAAATAATCTCCACGCCCGCCTGGGCAAACAGCCGGATGTATCCTTCCAAAAACTCCCTCTCCGCGGCAACAGCAAAAATTCTCTGCATCTTTCCGCCGTTCAAAGTTTCCAGCACATGATAAGAAAACACCGTATTTTCGGTTCTGCTGTCTGCAAACTCTCTGGCGATCATCTTTTTTAATTCTTTGTTTCCAATCTTGGGAAGCTCCAGCACCCTGCTGTTCAGCTGCGTGCTGTTGATGACCAGCCTGCACTCCTTGTGAGGCAGCCGGTTATCCGCCATAAACTGTCTGATCCACGAAAGAAACATCTCCTCGTCTGTCACAATCCCATTGATGATGCTTCCTTCCGGAGCCATACCCTGACAGACAAGAACCGTATTTTTATCCCTGATTTCCACCGCCTGAACCAGACGATTCGATAAATATAATATCATAGACTTCTTCTCCCTTTAATAGTATGCAGAGGAGCCAATCGCCGAATAAGACTCATAAATCGGCATCATGACCGCTATCATAATAAAACCAATCAGCACTGCCATTGCCGTAATCAGCACCGGCTCTAAATAACTGATCAGCCGGTTGACCGCCATCTCGGATTCGTAGTCAAAGGAATCCGCCATCGCGTCCAGCATCTGAACCAGATCGCCGCTCTCCTCACCGACCCTGACGACGGAAGGAAGCTTTTTGCGGAACCCCTTTATCTTTTCTAAGGATTCGCTCAGGGAACCGCCTGCCCGAAGACAGCTGATTGCCGTGTCAAATTGTCTCTCTATGTAACTGTTTCCAATCGTCTTTCTTGAAATCTGCATGGCTGTGATAATGGGAATGCCCGAACTGTACAGCGAGCTTAAATTTCTGGCAAACCTTGCGGTATATATCACCATCAGAAGTCTGCCAATCACCGGAAATTTCAGCTTCATCCGATCACGCCACACACGCACCGCCGGCATTCTTCCCATCACTACCAAAATTACCACCGCCACAATAATTACCGGTATGATTCCCTTCCAGTTGCGCCCCACAAATCCGCTGATTCCAAACAAAACCCTGGTAGGCGCCGGAAGTGTTTCCAAACTGTCAAACATATCTGTAAGCTGGGGGAGAATAAAGCTCATAATAAACACCAGTACCACAAACACCAGCCCTGTCAAAATCTTCGGATATACCGTTGCCCCACGGATTTTAATATTAAGCTGATGCTCCTTCTCATAATGCACTGCCAGCCTTTTGGCTGTATCTGCAAGCTTTCCGCTGGTCTCCGCCGCACGGTACATATTCACCATCAAAAGCGGAAACGCCCCGTTCTGCTGTTCCATGGCATCGGAAACCGCTTCCCCCTGCCGGATCAGCTTAAGCACTGCGGTCAGCACCGCCCTCTCTTTGGGCTTTCTGGTCTCCTCCTGAGAAAGGATTGTAAAGGCGCGAACCAGCGTCACCCCTGCTCCCAGCATATCTCCCAATTCCCGGTTAAACTCGGAAAGCATAAGCTGCGGAAGCTGTTTGGTGGCAGAATCCTCCATTCCGCTTTCCGTGTCGATTAAGAATTTGTCCTGTTCCTTCAGCTTGCGGTATAATTCATCCTCATCGACAGCGTGCATGATTCCACTGATTGTGTCACCTTGTTTATCTCTGGCCAGATATCTGTATTTCGCCATTTTTAACCATGCCTTTCTTTAAATACTACTTTCATGTATGAATACCTTCATATATGAATGCTTTCATATATCAGATTAGCGGTGCCTATAACACCGCTAACCTCATCCATTGGATTCTTCTGCTACTGAATTACTGTCCATATACCGTCTGCCAATGTCACGGTAGCGCCCTCATATTGAACGGTAATGCCCACAACTGTAAAATATCCGTGATTCGATGACATTCCGCTGTCTCCTAAGGTGTCGCTTTCAAATTCAACGCTTTCGATTGATGCACCGTCCGCATCCGCCATCCGCAAAATTCTCTCTTTATCATTCTCCGACAAATCATGGTTTGCATGAGCAGCCGTTCCATCCCAAGCGGCATACTTTTCCGATTCAATTGCCTGCGCCGCCATATAAATGCTTCTGGCGCTGAGCACATACTGCTTTCCCTTTGCCTCATCAATCCATCCCATAAGACCGGGTATCAATATGGCTGCAAGCACCGTCAAGATGACCATTACCACAATCATCTCCACAAGCGTAAAACCGCGGTTTTGACCTATTATATGATTGTCCTTTTTATGTATAATCCGTTTGTCCATATTTTCCCCCGTCTTCTCTGTCAGAATCTATTATATTTTCTATTTTATCGTTTTTTGCTTCTCCCGTCAATGTCAGAAAATTTCTTTATCGAATAGATATTAAACCAGTACCTCTCCAGCATCACGCTGAAGACTTCATCCGCGCCGATTCCTTCCGCTTCCCACTTCTGTATGATCTCTTCCCTTGCCTCGCCGCTTCCTATAAACCAGACATTCCTGCCTGTTCCCAGCAGTTCCTTAATCCTCCGGATTCCCGCCTCATCTTCAAATTCTCCTTCCACGAGACTGTGATTCTGAGGATACATTCTGCAAATCAACGGCTCCGGATTCTGATACCACAGCCAGGAATCATTTTGCAGATAAAAAGAATTTACCGCCTGCACTTGGTCAAAATTAAAAATTAAAATATCTTCCCCGCCAATCTGCTCCAGAACTTCCTGTGTTTTTTCCATCTGGACTCTTTTCCACATCTCTTCCCCGTAAAAGGAACGATAATTCCTCACTCCTATCACAGCCAGCGCTAAGACCATGACAGTTCCTGCCCCTCTGCCCGGTTTAAGCTCCGAGACCATAATCGAAAATGCCAGCCAGAACACGCCTGCTGCCGGAAGCATATAACGGTAGACAAAAATCGGGCGCACCAGCGCAGACGCCAAAAAGCCAAATCCAATAATTCCCATCAGCACAGACAGACAGCCTGCGCAAAAAATCAGCTTCCTCTGCGCCTTTTTGTCCTCTCTTCTCCGGATGCTCCGCAGAATCCATACTGCAAATCCTGCCCCGTAAAAAAGACACAGCGCAACAGCCGCAATATTGCCAAGCATCTCATGTCCAAGCGCCGGGCAGAACAGAAACTTGACGCATCCCAAAAGCGTCCGTATGGAGAGCGGCTGTATCCAATAATTCTCTTTCACATTTTTTACTTGGGACACCACCGCCGTGGCAAGCCACGGCAGATAACCCAATGCGCACACCGCTCCGCTTGCCAGAAACGGTTTTATTCTCTTCCCAAGGCGACGGCTCCAAAGAGCCTCCCCAAATAAATACACATAAATCATGCACGCCGCCACGCACGCAAAATAGTGGGTATAGCAGGCGGCAAGGGCGTACACGGTCAGCATGCCCCAATGAATCCAATCTTTTCTCCGGTCTTCTGAAAAGTCGGTAAGCTCATAGGCGTGAAGCATTCCCGCCGTAATAAAGAAAAGCGCATAGCCGTACATTCTTATTTCTACTGTATAATCCGCCATCTGCGGCATGGTTATCAGCAAAAAGAAATACAGCCCTGCGCTGAACATTCCAAAATGCTTTCTAATTTTAGTCACAGCATAAAGCATACACAGGAAAAAGGGAAGCACGGAGAGAAGCTTTGCGATCATGACCTGCTCCGCGCCGCTTTTTCCCGCTCCAAGACTTCCCAGAAATAACTTTACAATCATGTAATAAAGAGGCGGATGGACATCCGCCGCCGTAATGTCAATCAGTTCCCTAAGGGGCTGTCCTGCCAGCCCCATTGTGAACAGTTCATCATACCATATATCGCCGCTAAAACACAGAAACACGGAAGCTCCAAGCATCATAATGCCTGCCGTGAGCAGAATGATTCCTATGATATCCTTCCATGACGCCCTTTGCTTCATACCCTGTTCCTTCGTTCCTTTGCATTCTTCGACTGCTTTGCGTTTCTTTGGTTACTTTGCTTCTTCCTTCGGCTCTTCCCTGCGGATTTCCTTGGTGCGGATTTCTTTGCAGATCTGGTCGATAAACTCTGAAAGAGGTTTCACTCCCTCGTCCCCTGCAAAACGGCTTCTTACGGACACCGTGCCGTCGGTCTCTTCCTGCTGTCCCACCACAAGCATATAAGGCAGTTTGGCAAGCCTTGCCTCACGAATCTTAAATCCAATCTTTTCGGAACGGCTGTCTACCTCCGCCAGCACTCCGTTTGCCTTTAACTCACCGCGGACCTTCTGCGCATAATCCTCATATTTGTCGGAGATGGGAAGAACTCTCACCTGTACCGGGCAAAGCCATGTAGGGAATTTACCCTCATACTTTTCAATCAGCCATGCAAGGGTCCTCTCATAACAGCCCATGGAGGTTCTGTGAATAATATACGGACGTACCTTATCGCCGTTCTGGTCAATGTAGTACATATCAAACTGCGCCGCCAAAAGCGCATCCCACTGAATGGTGATCATGGTGTCTTCCTTGCCGTACACGTTCTTGGTGTTGATATCGATCTTCGGACCGTAAAACGCCGCTTCCCCCACATCCTCAACAAAGGGAATCTCCAGCTCCTTCATAATATTGCGCATATGATCCTGAGTCTGCTCCCAAACCTCCGGCTCGCCAATATATTTTTCCCTATTATCCGGATCCCACTTGGACAGGTGGTAAGTCACATCCTCTTCCACACCCAAAGTCTTAAGACAATACTGTGCAAGGGCAATACACTTTTTAAACTCTTCCACCATCTGATCCGGACGGACGATCAAATGCCCCTCCGAAATCGTGAACTGGCGCACTCTGGTAAGACCGTGCATTTCGCCGGAATCCTCGTTGCGGAACAGCGTGGAAGTCTCTCCATAGCGAAGGGGAAGATCCCTGTAGGAATGCTGGGTTGCCTTATAAACAAAATACTGGAACGGACAGGTCATGGGGCGGAGGGCAAATACCTCCTTATCCACTTCCTCATCCCCCAACACAAACATTCCTTCTTTGTAATGATCCCAGTGGCCGGAAAGCTTGTAAAGGTCGCTTTTTGCCATAAGAGGCGTCTTGGTTCTGATATAGCCCCACTCGTTATCCTCCAAATCCTCAATCCAGCGCTGCATCGTCTGAATCATCTTGGCTCCCTTGGGCATCAAAAGCGGAAGCCCCTGTCCGATCACATCCACCGTGGTAAAAAGCTCCATTTCCCTGCCTAACTTGTTGTGGTCGCGGAGCTTGATATTTTCCAGATATTCCAGATACTCTGCAAGCTCTTCCTTTTTATTAAAAGCAGTGCCGTAAATCCGCTGAAGCATAGTCCGGTTGGAGTCACCTCTCCAATAGGCACCCGAGGAGGAGGTCAGCTTGAACGCCTTGATTCCCTTGGTGTTCATTAAATGCGGGCCTGCGCACAAATCCACAAATTCTCCCTGATCATAAAAAGAGATTTCCGCATCCTCCGGCAAATCCTGAATCAGCTCCACCTTGTAAGGCTCCCCTTTGTCCTGCATAAACTTAATTGCTTCCGCTCTGGGAAGGGTAAACCGTTTCAGTTCATGCCCCTCTTTGATGATCTTTTTCATCTCCGCCTCAATCTTATCCAGATCCTCTCTGGAAAAAGGCTCGTGCTCAAAGTCATAGTAATATCCCGTATCAATGCTGGGACCGATAGCAAGCTTTGCCTCCGGAAAAAGGCGTTTCACCGCCTCCGCCATAACATGGGAACAGGTATGCCTTACCACACGCAGCCCCTCCGCATCGTTTGCCGTCAAAATGTTCAAAGCGCAGTCCTTGTCGATAACGGTACGCAGATCCACCACTTCCCCATCCAGTTCTCCGGCACACGCCGCTCTGGCAAGCCCTTCGCTTAAATCCTTCGCAATCTCATACACGCTGAGCGCGCTGTCATATTCCTTTACGGAACCATCTTTTAATGTAATCTTCATTTCTTTCCTTCCTTTCTGCTTTCTCTGCAAACACTCTTTCTAAAGCTGGCTTTTCAATGCGGTTCGTCCCGCCGGGCAGTCTATTCTTTCTTTCAAAAAAAGAATCCCATGCACTACGATTTGTAATGCATGGGACGTAAAATACGCGGTTCCACCCTGCTTGCCTTAAAAAGAATCTGCTTCCTTAAAAGCATCCTTCTTCCAAGACCACTCATTGCCTTTAACGCAGGCATACGAACCGGATTGGGGTCACTCCGAGTTAGTTTTCGTCTGCTTCCCACAAAGACATTTTCAGCCCGGCGCACTCACACCGATGTCTCTCTCTGCTGTTTTCCGCAGATTACTCGTCTCATCAACGTTTTGTTTATTACTGTTTTTTATCAGATGATAGAATTATCATATGATATTTTTGTCAATCTGTAAAGAGGGAAATTTCACATTCTTATTCCCCGCCTAAAATGAAATGCAGCTCATCAAATTTGTAAAGATATGCAGGTAATTTTTCCTTTTCTACCGGATAAATACTTTTCACCCTTTGTATATATTCTCCTTCCGCAACTATTTTCTCTTCCCATTCAAAGAAACGCCCTTCATTTCCTAATTCATCTAATTCATGCATTTTTCCAAAGCCGATTTGCTCCCACTGTCCGTCACGAAGAGCATAAAAAATTTCAAAGCCTTCCCACATATGAGAACCTGAGTTAACCAGCAAACCTTCCTTTTCCACATAACGAATCCCAAAACGATAGGTTTCTAATGCACTTACCGTATTATCATGAAAAGATAATACCTTACTGTTTAATGCCCAGCCTGAGTCTACGACTAATTCAGGAATATCATCATCATCTACATAAATAAATGCATACTTAGCGCTATCCCTGTCATCATAGGAATCCAGATATTCCAGATAAGCCTTTCCCCACTCTCCCACCTGTTCCATTCCCGGCAATTCCCGCCATCCGTCATACTCACAGATATATCCAATTTTTCCGGTAAAGGTCGGTCTGACAGCCAAAATATCATCCGGTATGTCCCAATAATAATACCTGCCGTCATCGCTGCTGTAACGCATCATCACAAAGCCTTCTTCCGCTCCTTCGTCGGCTTCAATAAGACGCGGTTTTTCCCACCAGAATCCACTCCACAACGCTTTATAAAGCGAAAGCATACTATATCCTAAATCCATTCCCGGCTCTAAGCAATAAAAGTCAGTGATTGCGCCCCGCCTAGCAGCGCCAATCCAGAAGGCAATATCTGTCTTTTCCTCCTGAATAATCTGTTCTTGGATCCGTTCAAACTCTTCCCACGAAGTAATGGTCGCCAGATATCCTCCCCATTTTCTGCAAGCCGCCTCCGCTTCTGTCCACGTCATGTCGGCTTCTACGAGTTTATAGTAATGATTAGCAGAAGCAACTGCGCCTGTTTTTAGCAGAGAAGAAATATCTTTGTAAATATAATAATGCCCTTCCGGTTCCTTAGATTCTTCCTCCGGATAAATATCCTGAAGTTTCTGCTCATATTCTTCCTCCGTCACGGATTCGCCATCCCATTCATATATATAATCAATATAATCTTCCGTACTGTTTTCGTAATTCAGCCAGTATTCGCCGCATCCAATCTGTTTCCAGTGTCCTTCCTGAATCGTATAGACAAAATCAAAATAGGAATCCATATTTCCTGATCTATTACATACAAGATTGCCTCTTTCAATGTAGTATAACCCGGAACGGTAAATATCTACCTCATCCAATATTCCGTCATGATACGTCAAAAGCAGAGAACTACCGACTGTATTTATCTCCAATTCAGGAATACTATCATCATCCACATAAATGAAAGTGTAAGTACACTTATCCTTACCTTCATATGATTCCAGATACTCCAAATATGCCTTTTCCCAATCTTCCATCTGGTATGTTTCAGCCTTCTGATTTCTATCCGATGGGTTATCCAATGGGTTATCCGGTGTCTGTATCGGCATCACAGCCGGCTGTAAATCCGGCGTTTTAACCGGTTCTACAGTCGGCTGCAATTCTATCTTCACACTATACAATTCTTCTGCCTCTGTTCCTGAATCAGCACATGATGTAACAGACAGCGCCATAGCTGCCAATAAAAAGACCAGTATTCTTCTGAAAATTAATCCGTTTTGTTTCTCCATCAGCTTTTCTTTCCACAGCACTTCTTATATTTCTTGCCGCTTCCGCAGGGGCAGGGATCATTGGGGTATACCTTGTCCGGCTTCACAATGGTCATAGAAGACTTCTGCTCTCTGTAAAGCTCTTTTCTCTTGTCCTCGTCAAAAATCTCTTCCCACTCAGGAAGCCCATACAGCCAGTCGGCTCCCGCCGCCACCATGTTTTTATAAAGAAGCTCTTTGTCAAATGCGAGGCTGACCTGCGTATCCTCCTCCATCTCCTCAATCGGATTGGCTTCCTTCAAACTGTCATTGATTCCATCCAAAAATCCTGTCATAGTCATGATGTCAATGCCGTATTTCTCAGCCAGCTCTGCAACCGTACCGGATACTGTCTCATCAGGATTCTTTAAAAGTTCTGCGTATATATCCTTTTCCTTCTGAAAATAATCCGACCAGAGTCTCTGCAGATCTCCTTTATTTGCTGTTTCTGAATACGCCATATCGCGCCATGTTTTAAGCAATGCCATAAAACGATTCCTCCTTACCTGCCGTCAACAGATATATTGTAATTTGCGGTGACAAGCACCTTTTTGACATTATATATTACTTTAGGGAAAAAGTAAAATTTTTTATTTAAAATGAATAAGATTCCAAAACTGGTCAATAATACTAATAATCATTGGAACCCCCTCCTTTGATGACGTGGAAATTTGGATACGGCGTGTTAGGCAGGCCGCTTCAAAAAGCCACAAGTACCTGAAGATAAATGAATACTTATCCTCCCCTAAGGAAGCCCCTAGGAATGCGGAAACCGCATTTTTAGGGGCTTTTGCTATGTTTGACCAATAAGCCTGTCCGCGGAGCAGGCGTTTGGTGCTATTCTTTAGGGATTTTATTTAGTAACTTTCTGACCACTACCACTAAAATCGAAATCGTATATCTTAAAGATTTCATTCTGGATAGCCAGATTGTCTTCGTAATCGTTTTTGCACTTATAATAGGTGTTTAAAGTTCTCCAAATCCACCTGATCCGTCATTGCTCTTTTGGCTTCCTTGCGAAATTTCTTCTTTACTTCATCCTCTGAAGCCCCTGTGATCTGGTGGCGTTTTCCGCTCTCTGAATACTTAGTAGGAATCGTGGTATAATACTGTATCTGTTGTCCCTTCTGCCGGGAATTGATTTTCGGAATTGTAATCTCACTCATGGCAATCTACTCTTGCGTCTTATCAAGAAGGACATCTGCCACGTCCTCTAAATCTATATCAATTGTACCACATTTTATCAGATTCAGCAATTCTCTGTTTGATATTTCGATTTTAAGCTAACCTCCCAAGCTTCTCCTTTCTCGATTTTTCCTAAGTATCAGTTTCCAGCTATTATAAGAAATCTCCCATCCTTCCCATGTATCAAAAGACTTTGGAAAAATGACTTTTGACACCCACATCATGAAAATATCAACAATAAAAATCAAATAAAGATGACATTATATGGAAGCGGCAACAATTACAACCCAAAATGCATAACTACATAAAATACCCCCTGTTAAAAAATGCAGAGGGTATTTTTAGATGCACCTGACAGCACAAGATGCAATTGTATATTTTTATATCTGATTATTAGGGATATGGATAACCGCAAATATCATTAATTTTTTGCAACTCTTCCGCCGAAAAAGCAGTATTCTGTATCGCTTTAATATTATCCAAAATCTGTTCCGGTTTGGAAGCGCCAATCAGAACGCTTGTCACAATATTATCTTTTAATACCCATGCAAGCGCCATCTCCGCCAGCGTCTGTCCCCTCTCACCTGCAAGTGTATTCAACGCACATATTTTCGCAAGCTTTTCTTTTGTGACAGAGTTCATATTCAAAAATCTGCCGTCTGTTTTCACGCGAGAATCCTCAGGAATTCCATGCAGATAACGGTCAGTCAATAAACCTTGCGCAAGAGGGCTGAAAGCAATAATCCCTTTTCCTAATGCTGCGGCAGTTTCTTTCAAACCGTTTTTCTCAATCGTGCGGTCGAAGATAGAATACCGGTTCTGGTTAATAATAAAAGGGCAATGCAGCGAATCCAAAATGGCACATGCCTTTTCCAGCGTTGGCCCATCATAGTTGGAGAGTCCGGCATAGAGTGCTTTACCACTCTTTACCGCCTGATTAAGGGCTCCCATTGTCTCCTCTAAAGGCGTATCCGGATCCATGCGGTGGTGGTAGAAAATATCCACATAGTCAAGCTGCAAACGTTTCAAACTTTGGTCAAGACTGGCAAGCAGATATTTGCGGCTGCCCCAGTTGCCGTAAGGACCGGGCCACATATAATATCCCGCTTTTGTGCTTATAATAAGTTCATCGCGGTAAGCCGAAAAATTTTCTTTTAAAATACGCCCCGTATTAGTTTCCGCACTGCCGTCTTCCGGACCGTAGTTATTAGCGAGGTCAAAATGAGTGATGCCGTTATCGAAAGCTGTAAAACACAATTTTCGCATGGTGTCATAATTGCTGGTACTGCCGAAATTATGCCAAAATCCCAGCGAAACCGCCGGAAGCCGCAGACCGCTGTTTCCGCAATGAGGATATTTCATAGTGTCATATCTTGTTTCTGATGCTTTATACATTTCAAACTCCTTTATACTATGAAAATTTTTCTGATGAAATATAGTAACGAATACGATACAAAAATCAAGAAAGTCCGTCTTTCGTTAAAGCGCTATGAATACTCTGACGCTTTTGATTATTTATTAATTTATTGCTTTTTCTTTTAAGCTCAACAGCTTAAAACTCACATAGCTAACCGGGTACATACCGGTCAAAAACGGACATACCCGGTTAAACATTCTATTTAATTATTGAGCGACAATTACTTCTTCTGAACATATTTCAAGCAGTCGATAGTAACAGCCGCCAAAATAATGATACCGGAGAACACAAACTGCAGGTTGGTATCCACACCAAGAATTGTCAGGGAATAAGTCAAAGCGGTGAAAATCAGAACACCAACAACAATACCTTGAATCTTACCAATACCACCGCTAAACGAAATACCGCCGACTACGCAGGCCGCAATCGCGTCAGTTTCCCAGCCCTGACCGTAAGAGGCAGAACCGGAACCCACCATGCGAATACACTCTAACCACGCACCAAAAGCATACAGAATACCGGCAATGGCAAAGGTGATAATCGTCACCTTGAATACAGAGATACCGGACACAGCCGCCGCCTCAGAATTTCCGCCGACAGCATACATATTCTTGCCGAGAGTAGTCTTATTCCAAATAAAGTACATAACACATACAACCGCAACTGCCCACAGGATAATTGTCGGGAACTTACCGCCAATCTTTGGCATAATGAACGCCGGAATTTCGGTCTCAATAGCGCCAAACGATACACCCTTCGTCGCATAAGTCATCAACCCAAACATAATCAACATGTTAGCCATTGTTGAAATAAACGGGTGAATCTTAAACTTTGCGGTGAAAAATCCTGCAAAGCTGGTGAAAAGCGTCGTCACACAGCAGCAGATAATCAGAGCCAACACAACACGGATCCCCACTGGAACCGCACTAAAATCAAACGTATGTCCAAACAAAGCGCCGGTATTAGCACCCTTGTGCATAATCATGGTTGACAAAACCATCGTAGTTCCGACCATACGCCCAACAGACAAATCCGTACCGCCCAACAGAATCAAACCGCCTACACCGAGAGCTAAAAACATACGCGGAGACGCCGCCTGAAGAATATTCAAAATATTTGTCAACGTCAGAAGCTTCGTATGTTTCACCACAGGAGCCAGAATACACAGCATAATAAAAACGCAGATGATGACAATGTACAGACCATTGTTCAAGAGGAACTGTCTGATATTAAAATTATACTTGTAGGCCTCCCAATTCTGTTTCTGCTTTTCTCCGTAAGTAAATTTAGACAGACGCAGCAAATCAATCAGATGATACCTGTGCGTATAAGCGTCATGCTGACGATCCTTAATTTCCTGCAATGCAGCGGTATGTTTTAACTTTGCGTCAAACTGTCTGTTTTTATAAACGTATTTCTCATCCTTAATTTCACTCTGGTCGGTCAACCCAGCTAATTCAGATTTATACTGGCTCTTTAATTCAGCCAGTTCAGCTTCATAACGCTTATCCTCCACTGCCTTCTCTTCCACGCAGGAAGCAACAACCTTGCTGTAATAATCCTTGTCATAATTGGCATCGAGATATTTAACTGCTTCATCTATCAAAGACTTAATCTCTGCCTTATTCTTTTCTTCGACAGCTTTCGCCTGAACAAGTGCTTTCTTATCCTTTTCAATGAGAGCTGCCTTTTCGCTCTTCGTATAGTTGGCATTCTCCTTGACAATTGCGATATGGTTCGTCAGAGAAGTTACCTTATCTGTTCCGTCAACACGAAGCGCATTGATTTTTTCCTGAATTTTGCCCACATATTCGTCAATGGGCGCCAGGAGTTTCTGCTCGTCCTCAAGAGAGAGGATTTTCCCATTTTCATTGGCCATAATTTTCGTTTTCCCTCCAATCACAAATATTTTGCACTAAGTCTCAGGAGCTCCTCCTGATTCGTTTCTTTGGTATTAACGATACCGGAAAGCCGCCCGTTAGACATAACGCCGATTCGGTTTGTGATTCCCAGAATCTCAGGCATCTCAGAAGAAACGACGATAATTGTCTTGCCCATCTTGGCCATCCTGATAATCAGTTCATAAATCTCATATTTAGCACCAACATCAATACCCCGGGTAGGCTCATCCATCATAAATACTGCTGGATCGCGTTCCAGCCACTTCCCGAAGATAACCTTCTGCTGATTACCGCCGGACAGCGCGGTAATGAGATCGGAGGGACCCATGCACTTGGTTCGCATGACATTTATCTGGTTGGCGGTTGCCTTGACCATTTTATCATTTGAGAGCGCAACACCGGTTTTATAGTGTCCCAAATTGGCAATCGTCGTATTAAACGTCAAATTACCCTCAAGGAAAAGTCCGGTGGCTTTTCGTTCCTCTGTAATCATGGCAAAGCCATGTTTCATAGCATCTTCTGAATTTTCAAAATTCATCAGCCGCCCCTTGTAATACACACGGCCCGCCGCTCTGGTGCGGACACCAAACATTGTCTCTAAAAGCTCTGAACGACCTGCTCCTACAAGTCCGTAAAGACCGAATATTTCTCCTTCCTTCACATCAAACGTGATGTCTTTCAGGTTAGGTTCATACTTCGTAGACAAATGCTGCACAGAAAGTACTACATCTCCCGGGATATTGTCCACCGGCGGGAAACGGTTATCAAGCGACCGGCCGACCATAGCTGCAATTAATTCATTCATATTTGTATCTTTGGTGTCCTTTGTCGCAACTAGCTTACCATCACGAAGGATAGATACCTGATCGCAAATTTCGAATATCTCATCCATTTTATGAGAAATATAAACCAGAGAGATACCTTGTTCTCTCAGATTACGCATCATCTCAAACAGTTTATCTACCTCTCTGACAGTCAGGGAAGAGGTAGGCTCATCCAACACAATCAATCTTGCATCGTACGAAATAGCCTTTGCAATCTCAACCATCTGTCTTGCAGAGACCGACATGGTCTTCATCGGAGCGGTCAGATTGACGGTCATGTTCAGCTTTCTAAACAAATCGGCTGCTTCCCTCTTCATACGAGCCTCATCTACGACCCCCATAGAATTCTTGGGATAACGGCCTAGGAACAGATTATCCAAAACATTTCTCTCCAGACACTGGTTCAACTCCTGATGAACCATAGCAACACCATTTTCCAGAGCATCCTTAGGTCCTGAAAAATTGACTTCCTTGCCATTCAGAAAAATTGTTCCCTCGTCTTTCTGATAAGTTCCGAAGAGACATTTCATCATTGTCGACTTACCAGCGCCGTTCTCTCCCATCAGCCCCATAATACTGCCCTCTTTCACATCCAAATTGATGTGGTCAAGAACGCGATTACGGCCGAAAGACTTACACATACCACAGATCGATAAGACGTTCTTTGTTTCCTTATCAGACATTGCTATACTCCTGCCTTTTTATTTTTTTTGGTGTTAGTCAAAAAATGAGTTGGTAAATATAGCATCATCTATACCACCAGTAAGCTGTGTGGAACGATGTCCTTTACCGTGTGAATATTTATAGTGCATCCCGGCCTAAACAGCTTCTTTATGAGAAGTGCGATTTTTGCCTCTATGGAGCGGTATGCTATCTGGAACAATGCATTATACCTGTTAAGGTATTTTGTTGCCACCCCACGGTAGAAGATATAACAGCCCTTTATGAAAGAATGCAGGTTGTTTACGGTGTTCAGATTATAAAAACCTGACTTCTGCCCGTTTACGTCTTCAACCTTACAGCCCGCCAGTGTTCCAAGAACCGAATAACTACGCAAGCCATCGGTCAAGGCAAGCGTTCCGGACTGGATATATCCCTCAAATATGGCCTGGAACTCTTCACGGGAAGGTTTTCCCGGTTTCCCGTGCGGATGACCACATCGCCCTTCCGCTGGGCACCGATACAGACGCAGACGTACTCATTGGATATACCGCGTTTCTGGGCTTTTGCTCCATGTTGAAAGCGGTCTGATGTGTGAGCCCGAGCGTTTTTCCAGCATAACTGAGGGAACCCTCCTCCAGAGTCTGTCTAAAAAATCCTGCCACACATCCATTCCAAAGTGTGACATGGACAGTACGGTTCCTGTGGCCGGCACATAGGTTTTCCCACAGAACTTGCAGAAATAATGCTGCTTTCCGCGTTTAAACCCATAAAGGATTATGTTATGGGATCCACAGTGCGGACACGGGATGCGCTCCGGTGTAATCTGCTCCGTACCGTTGCCATGCGGAATCACATTAGAAGCAAGGAGCAGTCCGGCTATTTCGTCCTATGATAACGTTTTCAGATATTCAACAAGGGTCTGACGGTCCAACATATTAATCACCATAATCCTGACAGCACAGGATGCCTTTCTTCAATGTTGAGACCATTATATCGATTCAACTGTCCAAGTAAACAGACTTATAAGGGCGACCAACCCATTTTTTGACTAACACCTTTCTTTTTTACCAGATACTTTATAAAGCAACAGCCACTCGCTTCGCGGGTGTCTTTATGCTAACGAGTCATTAGGAAGAGGTCTTCCTAATGACCCGTTCTTTAGCTGCAGAATCTCTAAGCTGATATTACTGGAGCTTAGATGTGTATGCAGCACCATTATCAGTCTTAACCATGTTGATAGCAAAGCCGTCATACTCACTGGGGTTAGCCAGTCTGTCAGTGATATTAGCTTCTGTCTGACCATCACCCTTAATATATTCAACATCCAGATTCAGAATACCGTCATAATTCTCCAACTGAGGAAGATATGTAGCATTCAGGAAGTTATCGGTGGAGTTGAAGATATCCAGCCATACATGTTTTGTAGGAGCATCGGCCTCATCCAACTGATTATTGAAAGCAGCGTTAGGAGCTGTAGCATCCAGATAAGATTCATAATTGTCAGCCGTAACAGCACCGTTCAATGCATAGAAGCTGCGTGTAGCGTCATCATATTTGTAAAGAGACGCATCCAGAACATTGCCTGCTGCATCGGGCGTGCTGATACCTGTCATGATATCCGCATCATCCAGAGCATTACGCAGTACACGAAGTGTCAGATAAGCCTGAATGTCAGCATTCTGGGAAATCGTACCACAGTAACCGTCAGCAATAGCTGCAACAGCATCGCTGTTTGCATCATAACCAAAAGTAGGAACATTGTTGTCTTTAGACCATGCATTAAACACAGCCATGCCCATGCCGTCATTGTTGGAAACAACTACATCAATCTGGTCGCCGAACTGACCACTCCAGCTTGCGATAGCGTTACCAGCAGTAGGAGCATCCCATGTAGCGCCGGAATTGTTCTTCATTTCCTGAGAAGCCAACTCACGAACAACATATTCTTTTCCGCCGATTGTAATGGAACCGTCCTGGACGTGTTCAGCAGAACCATCCGGGTTAGTACCGACAGGCTGGGAATCAACATCATTGATGCCTGTAACTTCTGTCAAACTCTGATTAGGATCGGGTACTGCAGTGCCAAGAGCTAAACGAGCGCCACGTGTACGAGCAATAGAATCGTTGTGGCCAATGTCGCCGATGCACAGAACATAACCGATGACACCATCACCGTTACGGTCGATTCCTTCGCCCTGCGCCTGCAGATATTCAACAATCATCTGACCCTGCAGCTCAGCACCCTGAACAGCATCGAATCCAACATAATAGGTCTTGTCATTAAATGTTAAAGCGTCCATATCCAACTCACCTGTTGTGCTGTTGGAAGGCTGACGGTTAAACCAGATAACCGGTTTGTCAGCATTAGCAACATCACCGGATGCAGTAACTTCTGCCCCCCCGTCTTCTGCCGGAGCTGCTTCATCAGTCGAAGCTGCTTCATCAGTCGGAGTTGTTGCGGGTGTTTCTTCTGCTTTGTTTCCACATGCAGCCAAAGATAAAGCCATCAAGGATGCAAGCGTCAGTGCAATTAACTTCTTTGATCTCATAGTCTGAAATCCTCCCTTTCTCTGCTCATTTTTGAGTGCTTTTTATTTGGCGCCATATATACAGATATTTCTTTGTACATTATGGCTACCTACAAATTTATTATAGAGAAATGTCTGATAATTTTCAATTAAGAAATTCTTTGATTCTTATTGAATTTTTTCGTAGTTTTTTACTTTTTATGGTTCATTCTCCATATTTCTGACTAATATTTCCTGCGGCGTCCAATAATAAGTACCGTCTATCAGCGGATATTCTTCTGGTTTTTCCTCTCCGAGGGCACAGCTTGCCGCCAGTTCCAAAATGGCATCGGCATAAATTTCTTTGTTGGCGGACACCGTCCCCAAAAATTTTCCGCTCTCCAATGCCTCAATTCCCGGCGTCGTCCCGTCAATCCCGATCACGTTGATATCCGTAATGCCCGCCCTGTCCAGCGCGTCGATTGCGCCAAGTGCCATGTCGTCGTTATTGCTGACCACAAGTTCTATCGTATCCGGGTACGCCCCAAGCCATTGTTCCATCAGCGCGGAGGCCTGGCTGCGCTCCCAGTTGGCAATACCGCCAGTAATCTTTTCAATCGGCACGCCGCCGTCTTTCAGCGTCCGGATGGACCATTCCGTGCGAATGAGGGAATCCTGATGGCTTGTCTCCCCTTCAAGCAGCACATAATTCACCATGCCATCCCCGTTGAGGTCTATCGTCTCCGGAGACTCTTTGTAAAAATCCACTACCATCCGCCCCTGCAGAACTGCCGTCTCCTTCGCATCCACTCCAATATAATAAAGCTTATCCCAGCGGTTCATATCTTCTTCCACCGGCTGCCTGTTAAAAAACACGACCGGAACTTCCGCGCTCATGGCCTTATCAATAATCATGGATGCATCCATGCGGTCCACCGGATTAATGCACAGCACATCGCATCCAAGAGAAATAAACCGCTCCACCTGATTATTCTGCGTGCTCTGGCTGCTTTTCGCGTCCTGAATATCCAGCATTACTTTGATGCCGTGTTCTTTTTCATATTCCTTCGCCCTGTTTTCCAGTTCGTTACGGAGATTTGTAATAAACGTATCGTCATTCCTGTAAAAACTGATTCCAATGCGGATGGAGTTCTTTTTTTCCTCTTTCTTTCCGCCCTCACATCCTGTCAAAAGCAGGCTTACCCCGAGCAGAAAGCCTACCACTTTTATCTTTCTGCTCCGCCCTTTCTTTTCGGCTTCTCTTTTGCACTTACTCCATCGGGAACAATATTTTTTCATATTCTGGTTTCCTCAAATCTTTCTTCTCTATATAATAGGATTCCATGATGAGCGGTTCCTTAACTTCCTTTCCTTCCAATGCCTGCACTGCCATATACACACTGAAATATCCCCTGCCAAACTCATCCGTCACACAGATTCCCGCAATCAGCTCCCTGTCCAAATCATTCCATATTTCCTGCGTATTTCCCCTGCCGTAAAGCCCCACTATCTGCTCCGCATATTCGGGATTTCCTGCCAAAATTCCCGCCATTTCCGCTAAAATTTCAGGATTTGCAGCTAAAAGTGCCGGTCTGTTTTCAAAAGATTCTTCAAACAGTTTTTGATACCCTTCCTCTTCGTCAGGCTCTGCGGTCTGTAAAACATGCCCGCTTTCTTTCAGCACTTCTTTTGCCCCTTCCAAAAAATCATCGCTCATAGGCTCTTCACTGCCAGATTCCGTAAGCAGCACTACCGGGCAGTTTTCCGGTATTTTCTCCGCCATCTTTTCGCTAAGCATCTCCCCCATCTTCCAGTAATCGACAATCACTTTTCCCGCCATTTTTTCCTGCGCTATCCCCGTGCTGAGAAGCACCACCGGCACAGCTGTCTGTTTTTCCAAAAGTGCCCCGCCAAATCTTTCTTCATCCACCGGCGCCACAATCAAAGCGTCCACACCATCCTGCTCTTCCCGGCTAATCAGTTCCATCTGCTGCATCTCATCCAATTTTTCATAGAGCGTAATGAAATGCACGTCCGCATTGTATTCTATCGCCGCTTGATCCATTCCTTTCCGGAAATTACTGTAATTATCATCTCCGACATCTTCAATGATAACCGCTATCTCATAGACTTCCTTCTCCGGCTCTCTGATAATCAAATCCGTAGAGCACATTAAAAACAATACAAACAGACCTGCCAAATAAAAAAGTATGAATATTTTTGCACGTTTTCCTATCATGTCTGCTCTTTCTCCATTGTTTCTGAATATGTTCTTGCCGGCAGATGAATCCGGATAATTGTCCCCTCGTCTGGTTCCGATTCGATGGTAAGACCGTAATCTTCCCCAAAATACAGGCGGATTCTTTCGTTTACATTTTTCACGCCGATGCCCGAGCCCCGTCTGGAAGAAACATGGGGTGCATCCCCGAGCAGATTCTCTGCCTGTTCCTTCGTCATACCGAAACCATTGTCGCGCACTTCAAAAAAAAGCTCCTCACCGTCTCTCCAAACTTTCACATAAATCTCCCCGTCGCCATCCATAAACTCCATGCCGTGATAGATAGCATTTTCCACAAGGGGCTGCAACATCAGTTTCAGGCTGGCAAGCACCATTACATCCTCTCCCGCTTCGATTTTATAGATAAACTTATTCTTAAACCGCGTCTGCTGAATCGTCAAATAATTCCGGATGTGTTCCACTTCATCATGCACGGAAATAATGCTCTTCCCCTTGCTCAAACTGATACGGAAAAATCTTGCAAGCGCCGTCACAATCCTGACCGCTTCCTGTCTTTGTTCATTCTCAATCATCCAGACGATGATATCCAGCGTATTGTAGAGGAAATGCGGATTAATCTGGGACTGCAGCGTATCAAACTCACTTTTCCGCTTCGCCTCATGCTCCACCACAATATCCTGCATCAGCGTCTTAATCCGCTTTGCCATATCGCCGATAGAACGCCCCAAATGCCTGATTTCATAAGATCCGCCAATATATACCTCGGCATCCAAATCCCCCGCCTCAATGGCATTGACCGATTTTTCCAGTTCATGGATGGGGTTTGTAATACGCGAAGAAATAAAGGCATTGATGAGCACCAGCACCAGCAAAAACGCTGCGACCACAAACACCGCGAACAGCCGCATTTTCAGCGTGTTTAAAGACAGTCCCTCTTCCGGCGTAACGCTGAGCAGCTTCCAGCCGGTATATCCCACAGACTTCACGCTGACGTCCCGGCTTTCTCCCTCGTATTCTTCTTTGTAGCTTCCGTCCCGGTATTCCATCGCGGCGGAAATATTTTCACTTAAATACCCCGTCTCGATAAGCTGCAGCTTTGGATGGTAAATCAGTTCCCCGTTGTTGCCTATCATATAAAGATACCCCTGATTGCCGAGCGCAGTATTTTCCAAAATCTGCTGCAGCGAACTATAGCGGATATCAATCAGCAAAATCCCCTGCTCCGTGGACGTCCCGTGGGTAATCTCCACCGCCCTCGTCAGCGTGATAACAAAACGGTACTGCTGCTCGCTGTTGTCAAAAATATACTGCACATGGGGCGTCGTAAAGTGCAGGTTGTCCGTCCTCTCAAGCGTATTATCAAACCACTCTTCTTTTGTCACGTCCAAATCCGTTTTCAGACGGGCAGCCGGCACCGATTCAAGCAGCTCGCCGTCCTTTGACAAAAGGGCAATATTGGCGATGCTGTCCTTGTTATTGTCATACAGAAGTGTCACCCTTTCATTGACCGAATCGGTTGATAAATCTGCATTCTTAATCACGCCGTAGTACAGGCTGTCCGACAGCTTCATGATTGTCCGCAGGTAGGAATCCACCGAACGGTTCACCTGACTAAGCACCGCCTGGCTCTCTTCCTGCACCACGCTTGTCAACCGGCGGGATATCTGCACGTACAGCGCTTCTCCGCCGAGCAGCATAGCCACTAATGCGCTGACCGTAAAATATACGAAAATCGTATACCGGATGCTGGTTTTTTCCCGGAGACCGGTTCTCGTTTTTTTATCCATTTCCCCTTATTCCCCTGTATTTTGTGGGCGACACGCCATAGCGTTTTTTAAATACATAGCTGAAATAATTCTGTTCCTGATAGCCGACTTTCTCCGCTATCGTATACGTCTTATCCGCTGTCTCCCGCAAAAGCTCTTCCGCTTTCTGAAGCCGCACTTCCGTCAAATAATTCACATAGGTCTGTCCCGTCTCCTTTTTAAATACAGTGGAAAAATAGGCCGGACTCATGTGAAGATGCCTGCACAGCATGTCCACAGATAGCCCCGGATCCGCGTAGTTTTCCCGGATGTATTCTTTCGCCTCCAAGATTGCCCTTCTTGTCGTATTATCCCTCTCCCTGTTCAGGGCTTCATTCATCCGACAAGCAACCGGAAACAAATCCTCCACAAAAGTTTCCTTCCGGCAGATTCCGCGCATAATATCTGCATAGCGTTCTTCCGATCCAAACATCTCCGTCATATTCAAATCATACTGCTGCATCAACCGAATCAGACAGTTGACAATACTCAGCATATAGACCTGATACTGGTTTACATGGACTTTTGCGTCATCCATACAGACTGCCAGCTCATGGAGCACATTTTCTATCAATTTTTCCGGACCGAATTTCACAGCCGATATCAACTGCGCCTCTCCGGCTGTATCTAATTCAAGCTTACCACGACTCACCGGCTCCACATCATTGATATAGATTGTCCTACCCTTTCCCACGATACCCTGATACCCCAATGCATCCACCGCGGTCTGATAGGAATGACCAACTTCCTGCAGCGTACTGCAGTCGTGTCCTACGCCTATTGTAATCGTAATTTCCAGCAGGCGCCTGCTTTCTTTACAGATATCATTCAGCAGATTAATCAGCCCCGTCTGAGTATTGTTCCGATCTATCGCCGCGATTACGGTAATCCCTTCCACAGAATTGAAAACAGCGTGACGGCAGTACCGCTTCAATCGGTCTTCCACCACTCCCCGCACCGAAATCGGAATCAGCTCCTGATGCTGCGAAAGAACTTTATCTTCCAGCTGTTCCTGTTCTTCTATGTGAATTACCGCCGTCAGCCATTTGCGGGCATCCAAAATATCAACGCCATATTCCCGCAGTTTCGGCTCCATCCCGGATACATCCGCAGTGCTGCTCACTAAATTATTTAAAAATAATTCCCTCAAAATCGGCAGACTTGCAAGATAGCTCTGCCGCAAAGTGTCAATGTTGCGGCGCTGCTCGATTTCCTCATCCAGACTAAGCCGCACGCGTTTTAAAATCTCGCCCAATTCCTCACCGTTGACAGGCTTTAAAATGTATTCCGTGACATTGAGTTTGATTGCCTGCTTCGCGTATTCAAAATCATCATAGCCGGAAAAAATAAGAATTTTTATATGTGGATACTGCTCCCGGACTTTTGCAATAAAGGTCAGCCCGTCCATATACGGCATACGGATGTCCGTCATAATCACATCCGGCTCCAATTGTTCTAACTTTTCAAGCGCGTCCTCACCGTTTTCCGCATCCCCCGCCACCGTAAAGCCGAGCGCTTCCCAGTCCATCTTGCGAATCATCGCCTTGCGGACTTCTTCCTCATCATCCACTAACATTATGCGATATAAGCTCACCCCGAAATCCTCCCTCTAACATATTTATGTCTTATTAAAAGACAATAGCTGCAAGCTTCGTAAACAGCTTTATACCAATCATTACACGTTGATTTTATTCCTTTATTTTGATTATAACCCTGTCTTTTCTATTTCACAACTAAATACTTTAAGCGTTTCCTCCCTATTCGCCGCACAACCCAAATGTCACTTTAGTGATATATTTCCTCTATGCAAGTCCGTAGATTACAAAAACCGGTGTAAATCATCTGAAATCCACGCCGGTTTCTCATTTTCTTATTCTCTTTTACATCACAAACTGCACTCCGAAAAATCCTCTTAGATAAAGAAGCTTCCCTTATGTTCGCCGTTGATTACATAGTAAGCCTGATTCTCTTCGGGCTTTACATAGATCTCTACGCTCTTGAAATCGGATGCTTTCTACTTTAAGCCGCATTTCCATACATCCTTTGCGATTGCAACAAGCTCTTCCGTTGTGTAGGACTTGCCGGAGAACTGGACGCTGAGAGACACCGCAGCTTCTTCGACCTCTGCCCTCTTCGTTGCCGCTTTCTCCGCTGTTTTCTTTATTCCCGCGAGCAACGAGTCAAAGTCATGCTTGCATGACCTTGACGACTGCCGCGAGGGTCTAATACCCCGCAGCTTGCTGCGTTACAAGTTTGATGCCCCGTCAGCTTGCTGTGGGGTATTTGACTGCGGTCTTCGCTTTCGTCGCTGCCTTAGCAGTCTCTTTCTTCACAGCTTTTGCTGCAGGAGCCGCCGCTTCCTCTACGTTCTTTGCTACAGGCGCCGCTTTCTCTACCACTTTCTCCACTGTGGGTGCAACTGCCTTCTCCACTTTTTTGCTGTATCTTTTACTGCTTCTTTCACTGCTGTCGTTTTTTCTCTTCCTTAATACATACCTCATTCCTGCGCTACCTTTCATACAGGCAGCTTCCGTAATCAGCGCATAGTAGTATTAATTAAACCTCCCTGCGTTTTTTCACATTTTTTTCTAGTTTATACCGTTTAATAGCATTTGTCAATGTTATTTTACTTTTGAGCAGGATAAACTTATAAACTGTTATTTTAAGCAGCACCTAATGGTGCTGCTTAAAAATTATAAAGATATGTCCTATTTTTCGGAAGACTTTCCTTTTGAATACAGTGCTTCTTTTACTGCATTTATGTCCAGCATTGACAGTAATCTCTCTGCTTCATTCTCGTAATCCAGTGACAACTCATACCGGATGCGTTTCATGCTCAGCTTATAGCTTGCCTTTACCATATTTAATATTGCCATCACTATTTTTTTTATGGTCTGCAGGTTCTTCGCTCCTGTCTTTGCCATACTGCCGTTCTTATCATCCCGAAATGTGAAATCCAGCTGCCAGTGTAAATTGTTTTCCACTTTCCAGTGCCCCCTGGCCACCCTCTCAAATTCCCTTGCTTCCGCTCCTATGCTGCATATATAATACCGGCATTCTTCATACTTCCTGCCCGCTTTTGGTCTGACCGCTGCCTGTCCTGCCGTAGGGCAATCGCAAAGTCATAAATAGTATTACAGGCATTGAAAAATAAGGATTT
>JAMPGL010000017.1 GCA_023663945.1 Lachnospiraceae bacterium
CAGTCGTCAAGGTCATGCAAGCATGACTTTGACTCGTTGCTCGCGGGAATAAATCTCCATACAAGCGTCCGTCCTCCAACTACCCTTTACCACATTAAACCGAAACTTCCTTCCCCAGCGCAAAGGAATAAATAATCTTCTCAACAACTTCCTTCCCGGTAAGCTTTTCAAGCGCCTCCTTATAATAATCAAGCTGAACCTGATACCGTCTTATCAGCTCTTCCGGCTCATTGACCGCATCAGTCTTATAATCAGCCACTACAATTTTCCCCTGCTCCTCAAAAAAAACGTCAATGATTCCTTGGATTAATACCTGCTCCGTATCCGGACAGTTCTCGTCAAGCCTCTTTGCCGGAAGCCCCATGACAAAAGGCTGTTCACGCCAAAGTTTCCCCTGACTGTCCGCCTTCCTCATCCGCTTTGCCAGACTGCTTTCCAAAAACCTTTTAACTTTCGGCACAGAAATACTGTTCCTCCACTGTTCGCTGAGCCGTTCCTCTTTTACAAATAAATCAAGTTGGCGGTTAATCTCTTCCTCCACCCGCCCCTCACCGACAGCTTTCATATCAAGCAGTTCCATCACCTTATGGTACGCGCTTCCGCGATCTGTACCTGACATTCCATCCCGGCTGCTGATAAAAGCAGGAATATAAGGAACTATCTCCGGTTCTTCAAACATCTCTCTGGTAAATGCCTGATTTCCCCGGGCGCTTCCCACACCATCTATTGACTCATCAAGTCTATTTTCTAATTCTTTTGTTCCTGCATGCATTGCCTTCTTTTTCAGTTCCGACACTGTTGTTTTGACAAATAACCCCGACAAATACTGGTAAGGGTAGGTTTTCCCAAATTTTTCCGACAAACTCGTCATTATCTGTTGACTCACTTCCCCTACAAGTAAACGCTGTTTTCTTTGCAGTTCCTCCGCCGCACCTTCTACATCTTGCATAAGAAGCTGCTCCGGGCGCAGTAGTTGTATATCCGGCTGGCAGGGCAACAAAAAATCCAGATAGCAGGAAGCCCCAGCCAAAGCAGAAAATGCCGTCCTTCTATGCTTCTCGTATCCAATCGGAAGCTGTTTGTCTCCCTGATTTTCCTTCTGTCTTTCCCTCCAGTTCTCTTCCTGATTGTCTTCCCGTCCTTCTCTTCTGCTCTCTCCCCAATTTTCTTCTTGCCTTTCCCCCCAGCTCTCTTCCTGATTATCTTCCCGTCCTTTTCCCCTGCCCTCTCTACAATTTTCTTCCCGACTTTCCTCCCAGCTCTCTTCTTGGCTTCCTCTCTGATATTTCTGTTTTTCCTCTTCCAAAAGCCTTCGACTCTGAAGTTCTTCCTCAAATTTATCCGCGTCAGGTGTCATTGCCGTAAGAATCAGCTTTTCTCCGGCTCTGGTCATTGCCACATAGAGCACACGCATTTCTTCCCCCAGCGCATCCAGTCTCATTTTCAACGCTACTGCGCTCTTTTTCAAGGTTCTGCTTTGAATGCGGAGCGCACTGTCAACGTAATCCACGCCGATTCCCATGTCCACATCCGCAATTAAGCGGCTGGTTGTATCCTGCATGTTAAACCGCTTTGCAAGCCCTGATACAAAGCATACCGGAAATTCCAGCCCTTTACTCTTATGGATGCTCATAATCCGAACAACATCGGCATTCTCATCCATCACATCCGCTTCCCCGTAATCTACTTCATATTTTTCAAGCTGTTCCACATAACGCAAAAAATGAAATAATCCGTAATAGCTGGTCTGCTCAAAGGAAGCCGCCCGGGTCAGAAGCATTTCCACATTTGCCCTTCGCTGTTCGCCGCCCGGTCTGGCAGTCACATAATCCAAATATCCCGTATCTGTCAAAATCTCCTGTATCAGCTTGTGAATCGGGGTATATGCTGTTTTTCTCCGGTAACGTGAAAGCCACGCCAAAAAAACCTGCACCTTTTCCTTCCGTTCCCCTTCATAATTCCGGAGAAGCTCATACAACGGCACCGCCTTATCTTCCGCCCGGATTTCCGCAATCTCATCCTGACTGAAGCCTCCAAAATAGGATTGCATTGTGCCGTACAAAGGAATGTCCTGATAGGGATTGTCAATCACATGAAGAAGCTGCAAGAGCGCCTTGATTTCCGCCGTCTGATAATATCCGGTGCGGGATGCCACATAAACCGGTATTCCTTCCTTTTCCAGAATCTGCTTAAATTCATCCGCCCAGCCGGAGGTTGTACGAAGCAAAATTGCCATATCCCGGTAGCGCACAGGGCGGAGCTTCCCACTTTCCCGGTCTGTCACCTGCAAAGTCCCATACAGCTTACGGATCTTTTGAGCAACCGCCGCTGCTTCCTGCTCTCTCACCGAAAGTGATGAAGACTCGTCTTTTCCTACAATAAGATATTCCGTGCGATACGGATCCTCTCCCTTCCCCTCAGCACTTTCCGTAAGTCCGCCTTCAAAAGCTCCCGCCCCACGAAATTCGGCATCCAATGTTTCTTTCTCCAAAGCTCCTTCGTCCTGCATTCCGGCATCCACTGCTTCCTCCCCGGAATCTCCTGCCTCGGGGAACTCTGCTCCCGGATAAAGCGCCGCCTCTTCATCGTATTCCACGCCCCCAAGCCCTTTCCCCATAATCTGGGAAAAAACGGCGTTTACACTGGATAAAACCTGATGCCGGCTTCGGAAATTTTTATGCAAATCCACACGCTGGCAAGGACCGTCGTCTATAGAATAACACCCGTATTTCTCCATAAAAAGCTCTGGTCTTGCCAGACGAAAGCGATAAATACTCTGCTTCACATCGCCTACCATAAACCGATTATACTGTTCCTCCTCTTCGCCGGAAATACTCTTTAAGATTAGCTCCTGCACCAGATTACTATCCTGATACTCGTCAATCAAAATTTCCTTGAAGTGCTGGCGGTATTCTCTTGCCGCCTGCGACGCAGCAAATCCGCCCTCCTGCGTCCGTTCCAACAGAATTTGGAGGGCAAAATGTTCCATATCGTGAAAGTCAATGATATTGTCTCTCCGCTTCCGCTCATCCAGCCGCATCTTGTAGAGCAGTACCAGAGAAAGAAGCTCCGTAACTGCCGCGGATGCCTTTTGCATTCGTTCCAATGCCTGCTGCATGGAAAGTGCAAAATAAGTGTTCCGAATATCTTCCACTCCTTTTTTGATATTCTTCCGAATCTGTTGAACTCTTTCCCTAAGCAGAGGATTCACCGTATCATCCTTTTTAGAAGGAAGCCTTCCGAAAGCAACTGTCTCAAAACGGGCAGAAAAGTCCGATAAACGCTCCGCGTCAGAAAGCTTTTCCAGCATTTCCTGTTCCTTTTCAAGAAGTTCCCCGTACATATAAGGACCGTCAGGCCTTAAGGAAATAGAAACAGCCTCCTCCATATCCCGTTTCCACTCCTGTGTCATTGTCCGGATATAGGAGACGAGAAATTGACACCACGGTATATTTTCCATTTCAGTAACACTTGATATTTTATATTCTTCTCTGCATTGACCAATCCAGTCTTCCGGAAACGGATAGCTCATAGAGAACTCATAGAGTCTGGTTAGATATTCTTCCAGCATCTGGTCATTACTGCTTCCTGCAAAGTATTCCACGCAGTCTAAGAACTCTGTCCGCCCCTCCCTATATTGTTCCTCCAACAGCTCTGCAAGCACATCCTGCTTTAAAAGGGTCAATTCTCCTTCGTCTGCAATCCGAAAACCGGGATCCAGACCGATATCATTGAAATTATTGCGGAGCAGAAACAGGCAAAAACTGTCTATTGTGGTAATCTGAGCATTATGAAGCAGGGAAAGCTGCTTTTGAAGGTGAACGTTTTCCGGCTCTTCCTCCAAGGCTTTCCCAAGCGCAATCCCGATTCTTTCCCGCATTTCCGCCGCCGCCGCATTGGTAAAGGTCACCACCAAAAGACGGTCAATATCCACCGGCGAGACCTTATCTGTGACCAGACCGATAATCCGCTGGACAAGCACTGCCGTTTTGCCGGAACCGGCGGCCGCGCAGACCAGAATATTTCTGTCACGCAGTTCAATTGCTCTTTGCTGTTCTGGGGTAAATTTCGTTGCCATCTCCGCCAATCTCCTCACTCATTCTTCTAAGCAGTTCATCCTCCGGATAAGACGCCAGTACTCTGGTCTGGTATCCCGCCGTTCCCGCCTCAAACTCACAAATCCCCCGGTAAGTACAATAGGTGCAGGAATTTCTCCCTCCCTGTTCGCAGGGGTTAATCTCTATCTTTCCATTTAAGATTTCTCGTCCAAATTCCCGAATCTTGTGATTGACAAATTGGGACACTGTCTCATAATCCTGTCGGTCAATCACGCTGGAACGGGCGGAAAATGTCCCGTCCTTTTTGCGCTCCACCGGAACAATCAGCGATTTATCTGAAAAGTTCTTATCTAACAGGCTGATGACCTGCTGACTGCTGTTGACCACACCGGTCGTCCGCAGTTCCTTCAGCAATTCCCTGTTCAGCTCCTCCGGACTCAGTTCCTCTTCCGACCGGATTAAAGGGTCTGCAACATGATAATAGAGCAGCGCCGCCGGAACCACCTCCTTATCCGGATGCTTTGCCGCCGTAATTTCCGCTGCCACATTCATATAAACCACAAGCTGAAGCTGAAGCCCATAATACAACGCCGCAAGGTCAAATTTCTTGTTTCCGGACTTATAATCAATCACCTTTACATAGATGTGATCCTCGTCCTCACAGGTGTCGATACGGTCAATTCTTCCCCTAAGCTTCATTTTTTCGTGCTCCGACAGGGCAATGTTCACTGATTCCAGTTCTTCCACCCTCTGAAAAGACATCTCAAAGGAGGCCGGGACAAAATCCCCCTCCTTAAGCTGTGCCTTTAAGGTACGAATGGTTCTTTTCAGGATTCGATACATGCGCTCCGTCATATATTCATAACGGGCGTTACTATACAGTACATTTTCGCCGTACTGCAAGGCGCATTCCTGCAAAGCCTCGTAAAGAAGCTCATCTCCCTCTTTTTCCGGAAAATCAAACCATGTGAAATTATTTTCGGAAAGCTTTCCTGCAAAAATCTCCAGTACGCCGTGAAAAATGTTTCCTAAATCCACCTGTTCAAAGCGAAATTCTTCTCTTTCCTTCAATAAAAGACCATATTGCAGAAAATGTGCATACGCGCAGGCGGCGTACCGTTCCAGCCTGCTGACGCTGTTTTCCAGCATATTTCCGTAAAGAGCCCTGGCTACTGCGCCTGCCAAAGGCTTGTGCCGGTATTGCTCAAAAGCCGCCTGTGCAAGTTTTCCTGCATAACAACTGTATTTTTCATCCTTTCCATAAAAGTGATAAAGGGAATAAAGCTCCTCTTTTGTAAGCGCGCCATCTCTTCCTCCGGCATACTCCCGAAGTTCTCCCGCCAAAACCGAAAGCCCGTCCCGTTTTCCGGTCATCTCGTCAAATGCATTGGTAAAAGCAGCCCTCTCCACCTTGATTTCCGGAAACAGTTTTTCGATCCGCTCAACCAGATACGAGGGGCGGATGCTCTTCCCCTGACTGCTGATTCTGGAAAAGGACAGATACAGGCACTGTGCAGGCTTGGTGAGGTTCATATACAGATAAAGGCGTTGTGTGTACATCTGCTGGCGCGGTGTCGGCGCCAGCTCAAATTCTGATTCCTGCAAAAACTCCCTGTCAATGTCGGAAATAATTCCGCCTTTGGAGCTTCCTTTTGGGATATTTCCATCGTTGACTCCTAAGAAAAACAAAACCTTTACCTGTTTCAAACGGCTTCGTTCCATATCTCCCACTACAATTCGGTCAATGCTCCCCGGAATCAGCCCTACCTCAATCTCTCCAAATCCTGCATCCAATATTTCCGCAAACTCCTGCAAAGTCATAGGTTCCTCGTCGAGCAGGGCGATAATCTGCTCCAGCAATTCCATGACCAGCCGGTAAATCTGAGCATACTCTCTTGCGCGCTCCGGCTCTCCCGCCGCTTGAAATTCCTGCTCGTATACCGCAAGCTTTTCCTGAATCCGTCCCGCCACAATAAAGTCATATAAGGTTCTCACCAATTCGCCTGCCGTTTTCTTCCTTTCAAGAAGCGGGGCAATCTGCTCCATAATCCGCTCGCGCATGGCGTTCAGCTCTTCCAAAGCCCCCTCCTCACGGCTCCGCACAAAGGTCTGGCTATAGCGCTTCCTCCCTTTTATTCCGCAGGCAAGCACGTAATTTTCCAGGCGGTCAATCTCTTCAGGCGCAAAATCCATCAGTCCACAGCGCAGATAATGAAACACCGTCTCATAAGTAAAATCCCGAATCACCATCTTAAGGGCGCTTCGTATGTACTCAATCAGAGGATTTAACCGGAGGCTTCTTGTCCGGTCAAGGAAAAAGGGAATATCGTAGATAAGCCCCTCTCTCTCAAAATAATCACCGTAGGTCTCCAAATCCCCTGTCACCACCGCTATGTCCCGATAGCTGTACCCTTGTTCCAAAACAAGCTTCTTAATCTGAATGCAAGTCTTTTGTACCTCCGCCGCCGGGTTCACCGCCTCCCGCAGATGAATAGATGTCACACTGCCCTTATAGGGAACGGCAGGATAACGGAATAAGTTCTGCTCCAAATGCGCCAATTCCTTATTGTCCTGAAACCGTGGAAGCGGATGATATTCCATATAAATATCATCTGTTCTTTTAATCCCTGCTTCTCTGGCAAACCGGCAAAGATCCCCTACGGTCTTCTTGCTGAGGTAAAATAGTTCTTGTTCTCCGACTATTTGAAATGGATTTTCCCGTATATCAACCGTTATAGAAACTATGACTTGTTCAGTCAATCTCAAAAGTTCCTGAATCAGGCGGTACTGAATCGGTGTAAAGCCGGTAAAACCATCAAAAACAATGACGCTCCCCTTTACAATTTCGGATTTTCTTACCGCTTCTGTCAAAAGCTCCAAGGTTCCTTCCGTTGTAATAAATCTGTCCTGAATGTAATCCCGAAATCCCCCATAAATGATTTCCAAATCCTTCAATTTGCGGTGCAGCGCGCCCCGTTTCTTTGCATATTCCGCTAATTCTCCCGTCTGCTCCACCGAAATGCCGTATTGCATAAACTCAGAGACCGCCGACTTTACCTCATGGATATAACCGATTTTATTTAAATTCTTTCCGATCACCGGCATCTTTTCTTTCAGCCCGGAGGCCACCTTGCGGAGCACCAGACTCTTACCGGTATCATCCAGAACCGGTTTCGATCCATATCCTGTCTCCTCAAAAATACGATGTGCCAGTCTGCCGAAGCTGAGCACATCGATATTCATAATACCGCCCCGGGGGCTTGCATTTACCAAGTCAACCTGCGTCTGCATGGTAAACTGATCCGGAACCAGAAACAGAAAATTCCGTTCCGGTTCCCGTTCCGCCCACTCTACGGTCAATTCATGCAGTTTTCGGCTCTTTCCCGAACCGGAGCCTCCAAAACAAAATCGTAAGCCCAAAAAAGCACCTCCTTAAAGAAAAGGAATCATTTCTTTTACCGAATCAAAAATCAGGTGCGGAATCACGCTCGATTCCTCTGCATCTTCCAGCGAAGCCTCCCCGCTCAGCACCAAGATTCCGGTATATCCGTTGTTTACGCCTGCCGCCACATCCGTATACAGCCGGTCGCCCACCATTGCCGTGCGGCTTTTGTCCACTCCGGCACGTCCTGCAAGATAATCCATAATATCTCCGTTAGGCTTTCCCACAATATGATCCGGATAACGGAATGTCGAGGCATGAATGAACGCGTGAATCGCCCCGGCATCCGGGATAAATCCTGTTTCGGTGGGGCAGTTATAATCCGGATGCGTGGAAAGGTAGGGAAGTCCTTCCCTCACCAAATCACAGACCCTGCACAGTTTTGCATAGGTGAGAGAAGTGTCAAATCCTACCACCACCGCCTCCGGCGCCTGTTCGTCCAGCCGGATTCCCTCCTGCTCAAATTCCTCCCTAAGAAGGTCATTGCCCAAGAGAAAAACCCGTTTATCCGGAAAATTTCTTTTCAGGTAGGCAATCATTGCCTGCCCCGAAGTGACAATTTGGGACTCATCGATGATAAGCCCCATTCTTCCCAGCTTATCTATGTACGCCTGTGGGTTTTTGGAGGAATTATTGGTAAGGAATATGTACTGTTTTCCTTTTTCTTTCACTGCCCGCAAAAATTCCAAAGCCCCCTCAATCCATCGCTCCCCGAGATAAACGGTTCCATCCATGTCCAGCGCAAAGCACCGAATATCCTTTAATATTTGCTTCTTGTCTGTATTTCTCTCCGGTATCATAAATCTCCTGCCTTCTAAACTTTTCCTGCCACATTCAATCTGTAAGCCTGCATCTTTGCCGCTCTATCTGACCTTGTCAGATACGCGGGAATTATATTTCCCTTGTAGCTTCTTCCAGCCAAGCCAGCTCTTTTCCCTCAAAAAACGGCGTCAGCTTTTCACAGACCTGCCGATGGTAATCGTTCAGCCATTCACGCTCCTGCTCGGTAAGCTGGTTAACGTTCACCCCGTCCAAATCAATGGGAACCCATGTAAGATTCTCAAAACACATAAACTGTCCAAATTCATTCTTCTCATCTTTACGGCAGAGAAGCTCATTTTCAAGCCGGATTCCATGACTTCCTTCGATATAAATGCCCGGCTCGTCAGTGGTCACCATTCCTTCCTCCAGCACGGCGCCAAGGGGTCTGCCCTCCTCAATATTCCACCGGAAGCTGTTGGGTCCTTCATGCACATTGAGCAGATACCCTACTCCGTGCCCGGTTCCATGCTTATAGTCCAATCCCTGTTCCCATAACACCTCTCTTGCCCGTATATCCAAATTGAAGCCTCTGCATCCATAAAGAAAACGCGTGTTATATAACCGCATCATGGAACGCAGAACCAGCGTAAAATGATATTTCATCTCCGCAGTCACCGGACCGAGCACAAAGGTTCTTGTAATATCGGTGCTTCCCTCCGAATAGTGCCCGCCGCTGTCCACCATCAAAAGCCCCTGAGGCTTAAGTTCCGCACAGCTTTCCACCTTTGCGCTGTAGTGAATGATTGCTCCGTTGGCTCCATAGGCGCAGATGGTTTCAAAGCTGGGCTCAATAAAGTTTGCCTGCTCCCTGCGGAGCTGTTCCAAATATTCCCCTGCGCTTACTTCTGTCATGGGGATTTCCCCTACATTCCTTTTCAGCCAGAACATAAAACGAGTAACCGCCACCGCATCCTTCAAATGCGCCTTTCGCAGATTCTCGATTTCTACCTGATTCTTTACTGCTTTCATCAATGCGGTAGGATTCGGTCCGTCTACCACTTCCATATCCCCGGCAAGGGTCTTGTACAGACGATAGTTAATCCTCTCCCTGCACACCAGCGCCTTTTCCCCGTGAAGCCTTGCTGTATAATCGTAAATATCGCTGTAAGGGCGCAGCGTCACCTTATTTTCTTTTAAGTAAAAGCTCACTTCACTTTTGTCGGCAAAAAGAAGCGCCTCGTCCATGCGGATTACTGCATAAGCAAGAAATACCGGGCAGTAATCCACATCGCTTCCTCTTAGGTTAAAAAGCCATGCAATATCGTCCAGTGTAGTCAATATATGTACATCCGCGCCCCTCTCCTTCATCTGCTCCCGCACTCTGGCAAGCTTCTTTTCCACGGATTCCCCGCAGTAGCACTCTTCCAAAATATACACGGGATTTGCCGGCAGATGCGGGCGGTCCTTCCAGATTCCTTCCGCCGGATCCATATCCCAGACAATTCTTCCCTGTTTCCTTTTAAGAATCGCTTCGTAATCCTGAGCTTCCTTTGCCGGAATCACCCTGCCGTCAAAGCCCAGCGTCTGTCCCGTATGCAAAACCTTTTCCAGATATTCCTTTATGGAAGGAACCTCCGGCTCTCCCATCTTCATCAATTGAATCTGTGTACCGGCAAGCTCCCTGCCCGCCTGAATAAAATATCTTCCGTCTGTAAAAAGCGCCGCCTCTGACTCCGTCACTATCAATGTTCCCGCCGAGCCTGTAAAACCGCTGAAATATCGGCGCACTGCAAAAAAATCACTGACATATTCACTGTCATGATAATCCGAAGTGGGAATCAGACAGCAGTCTACCCCCGCCCGTTTCATAACATCTCTTAACCTGCTCAATCGCTCTTCTATCATTTTCCGCCTCCATGCCATAACCGCTTTTCGTTTCCTGTTATAGCAAATTATAGTGGTATCCCGGTCTTTTATCAAGTAGCCCAGCCTCACTTTTTCATCTTAGGATTAAATATAAGACTTGCCAGATAGCCAAAGACAAGCGCCGCCGAACAGCCCACGGCTCCCGCCTTAAAACCTCCTGCGAAAAGCCCCATAAAGCCCTCCTTATCTACTGCTTCCTTGACCCCTTTCATCAGCACATTCCCAAATCCTAAAAGCGGGACAGATGCCCCTGCTCCTGCAAATTCCACAAAAGGCTGATACCAGCCGAATACGCCGATTACCGCACCCAGACACACTAGGAGCACCATAATTCTTCCCGGCATCATCTTAGTCTTTTCCATTAAAATCTGAACCAGGGCGCAAATCAGCCCTCCCACCCAAAATGCATTAAAATAATCCATGATTTCCTCCTTGTCGGCAGTCTTCTGCCGGACTTATCATGGATTATTATGTGCTGATTCCTTCCATCTCATTCTATCTTGTCAAAAGTTTTTAAATTCAAAAACCTGTCCCGGTTCCTTAATCTCCTGAATGACCGGGGCAAACCGTTTTCCAGTCTCCGTCTGTTTATACCGCCGGATGACGGCATAATCCTCCCACATATGCATAGGAAACACGGCATCTGCTTCCGCCTTTTGTAGAAAGTAGTCAAGCCCCAGACGGTATCCCTCTTTAAGTCTGGGATCCAAGGGCACAAATGCCAGCTGAAAATGCCTCTTGGAGAGCTTATCAATCTGTTCCTTATAGTCCTTTTCCATCTGAGCATTCCAGCTCTCGCTTTCCTCTGACCAGTACCAGTGATTTAAATCCCCTGCATGATAAATGCAGATTCCTTCTGTCTGAACTACAAATGCCGCCCCCTGATCCGTTGAACGCAGTGCGCGCACTGTCACTCCTGCTTCCGGGACCTCCATAAGCTCATCATCGTGAAGCCTTGTTACCTTCTTTAAAATCTGCGCCGGTATCCCCTTCCGCTCCAGATAGTTTTCATTCAGGCGAATGTCTTTTCCTAGAAAAATCCACGCCTGCTCCTGCTCACCCGCCCATTTAACCGCCGAAAGCTGAAAATGATCCGGATGCTTGTGGCTGGCAAACAGCAAAAGCTTTTTTCCATGGGGGATTTCCGGAAGCCGCCCCTTATAATAATCAAACACCAGCACATGCTCCGAAAGCTCCACCGCAAATCCGCTGTGATAAAGATAAGTTACCTTGACCATAATGTTTCTCCTCTCATGACCGTTTCAGTCAATATCTTCATCCTGCCTCTCTGTTCTCCTTTTCGGGAAGCTGAGCCAAAATCACGGCGGCAAATACCAGAACACAGCCAAATAACTCCCTGTGGCTTAATTTTTGCCCTAAAATGACCCATCCAGCCAGCATGGAAACCACAGACTCCATAGAAAGAATCAGAGATGCGACCGTCGGATCCAAATCCTTCTGACCAATCACCTGCAAAGTATACGCCACTCCGCTGGACATAATTCCCGCATAGGCAAGAGGAATGATTCCCCCTGCAAAATTAGAAAGCGTCGGATGCTCAAAAATAAGCGCAAGCACACTGCCTATTATTCCCGCTGTGAGAAATTGCAGGCAGGACAGCTCCACGCCGTCCGCCCTGTCCGAAAAATGGTCAATAACCAAAATATGTACCGAAAACAGGATAGCGCAGATAAATACATAAGTATCCCCTCTGCTGAGCCGGAGCCCTTCGCTCATGCACAAAAGGTACATCCCTGCTGCCGCAATCAGCGCCGCAATCCATACCTTTCCCGACACCCTCCTTTTTAAAAAGATTCCCATAATCGGGACAATAATGATGTACAGGGTAGTGATAAACCCAGCTTTTCCCACTGTCGTGTACACAATACCAAATTGCTGCAAAAGAGCTGCGCTGCAAAGCGCCAGCCCACAGCAGACTCCTCCTATAAGCGTGTCCCTCCGGCTTCCAAATGTCCGCTGTTTTACCGCCTTTCCCTTTCTTCGGTAAACAACCAGCGGAAGCAGAACCATACTTCCCATCAAAAACCGTGCCCCGATAAAAGTAAAAGGGCCCATATAATCCATGCCCACACTCTGAGCCACAAATGCCACGCCCCAGATAAAGGCGGCTAAAAACAATAAAAAACTGCTTCTCAGTGCTGTCTTTTTCATCTTTTTCTCCTGAATGTCCAAATCCGAATCCCAAATATTGCTTTTATAAAACTGCAATCACTTCCACTTCGCACAGAACATTCCTGGGAAGCTGTTTCACTGCCACACAGCTTCTGGCGGGTTTTCCTGTAAAATACTGCTCATATACACTGTTAAATGCCGCAAAATCCTCCATGTCCGATAAATAACAGGTGGTTTTTACAACATTTTCATAGGCAGTTCCCGCTTCTTTTAAGATTTCTCCTACATTGAGCATTACCTGCTGCGCCTGCGCCGTAATATCGCCCTCCTGAATCTCTCCCGTTTCCGGTATGATAGGAATCTGACCGGATGCAAATAGCATACCGTTTGCAATAATCCCCTGTGAATACGGTCCAATTGCCGCTGGTGCTTTTGTTGTTGATACTTTGGTTAACATAACTTTCCTCCATTCTTATCATTCTTATCATTATTTCATCCTATGATTTTAAAATCTTATTCCTCAAATTGTGCTGTCACATAAAATCCTCTCTCATTTTCAATCACGCTGACCACAACTCCCTCCCTTGCCAAAAGCCTTTCTCTGAAAGGAATGTTCCCTGACATAGCAAGCGCCGGGTCAATGGTATAATAATAATTACTGGGAAGCACTCCCTCCGTTACCGTAACCGGATCGCCCTCCTTCAAAAGCCCCGGACGCTCCATCTTAAATTCCATTCTGCGCATAGACATTCCCCATCCTTTCTTACAGCGGACTCACCTGCGTCTTCCCAAATATCTGTTGACGCGTCTTTCATACGCAAGGTATTCCGCTCCAAATGCCTCCTGCAAAAACGGTTCCTCATTATTCACAATCTGCAAATGAAGCATTAAGCATGCCGCTACACTGACCACCCACAACGGCACATTAAAAAACAGACACATGATGCCGATGTAAACCAGATCAAATCCCAAAAATGCGGGATTCCTGCTGATTTGAAAAACGCCCGCAGTGACCAGCGACGTCTTATCCGCAGAAGGCACTCCTGCACGCCAGCTGTCCTTCATCGTGTAAACTGCGGTCATGAAAAAAGCCGTTCCGGCAATCGTTAACACTAATCCGATTATCCTCAGCCAAGTTGGAAAAACGCTGGTGTTTAACACAATAGAGACGACTTCCACCACAACCACAAGGTATGTTATTATTTTCATGAAAATCTCAATCGTCTTTGTAAAACCTGTTTTGCCTTTTCCCATTTGATCCGTCTGTATGCCTGCTTTTCTCTGCATCAGCATTTTATGTAGGTAGCACCCGTAAAATAATGTCAGTGCCGTTATTGCTAAAATCTGAAATATCATTTTCCTTCCCATTCCAATCGCTTGCCTGTTGTCAACTGTAATAATTTACAGACTCCTCATTTTCTAATTGAAGATTATAGCACAACCTTATGCACAATTCCATTAAAATCATCTGACTTAATACCGAAACATAATCGATTAATGCAAGAGCATTATACAAAAACTAATTATTTTTTGAACAATGTTGATTTTGTTTTTATAATTATATATAATATAACTTAATACAAAAACTTTAAAATAATTGTACAAATCACTTTGGAGGCGATATATATGAATGCCGCTACAGATTATGAGGCAATATTTGAGCGATATAGTGGAATAATGCGCACATGCGAACTTACAAAAGAAGGAATCTCCTATCAGACACTTCAAAATCTAATGAGAGAGGGAAGTGTAGAGAAGATTAAATATGGTTACTATCAATGGCAAAATGAAAAAGCATTTACAGAAGCCTCGGTTATCTGTTCACTATTTCCAGAAGCAGTTATCTGTGATGTGTCCGCCGCAATGTATTACGGATATACAGACCGTACTCCAGAAATTTGGCACATAGCCGTAAATAATAAATCAGCAAGAAACAAGTTTAAACTGGATTTTCCCAAAATAAAGCCACATTTTATTGATGAAAAGAGACTGAGTATCGGCGTAAGCGTTGGAAATATTGACGGAATTGCCGTGAATATCTATGATCGGGAACGTATTGTTTGTGATTGCCTTCGGCATATTGATACAATGGATGGAGAAATATTTAATACCATAATTCAACGATACGTTAATGATGCACAAAAGGATGCTGCAAGACTGATGGAATATGCCTCAAAACTTGGTGTAGAAAAAAAGGCAAGAAGGGTGATTGGCATATGGCTTTAAAAGAAATAAAAGACATGGGGGCTTCCGTGCTTACAAGATTAAAAAAACAGGCAAAGGAAACAGGCATGAACTATCAGACCTGTTTGCAGCTCTTTGCCCAAGAAGAATTTTTGAGAAAACTGGAAAAATCAAAATACTCGGAAAACTTCATTTTGAAGGGCGGAATGCTGTTATACATAATTTCTAATTTTGAAGGAAGACCCACAATGGATATTGATTTTATGCTCAGACAAATATCCAACAATGTTCCTGAGATGGAATCAATCATCAAGGAAGTTTGCCAAATAGACACTCATAATGATTTTATCAGCATGGAAGTTCTTGGAGCAAGAAAAATTACGCCAGACAAGAAATATCCCGGTATAGGCATAAGCCTAATGGCTCATATAAAAAATGTCAGGATTCCATTTTCAGTTGATATTGGCGTTGATGATGTAATAGTTCCCGGGGCAATTAAAAGAACTGTCACAACAAGGCTGGCAGGATTTAAAGCACCCAACATCTATACATATTCGTTAGAAAGCACAATAGCAGAAAAACTTGATGCTATCCTAAAAAGAATGACTGCTTCCAGCCGCATGAAAGATTTTTATGATATTTATTATTGGTCGCAATTGAGAGACTTTGACGGCAGAACGCTGCAAAAGGCAATTTATGAGACTTTACAACATAGAGCAACTGCATATGAAAAAGACAGTTTGGAAAAGATAAAAGCTTTTGAGCAAAATACTTTTCTTCAAGCTCTATGGAACAATTATAATCCCGGATTAGGACTTGAAAAACCCGACTTTCATACTGTACTGACAAAAATAAATCTATTTATAAGCCCTCTATATGAAGCAATGTTAAACGAAATTGAATTTGAGGGGGTTTGGTCAGCCCCAAAAAATACTTGGATCATCAAATCTCCTACTGCCCCGTAAGAAAAATCCCTTTAGCAAAATAAATCAGGCTCCCCGCCAGCTTTCCAAGCGCCGCGGCGCTTATTGCCACTCCCAGCCCATGACGAAAGCCGATTCTCCTTGCAAAAATGGGAATAGAGTTCAACATCTCAGCAATTGCAAGCGCAAGGCATCCCACAAAAATACCTGCAAAAATACCAAAAATAATAAAAAACAAATTCCCGCCTGCCTGCATGATTTCCGCAGTCCGGCTTCCAAATGCCTGCCTCCCGCGTAACATGCTGCCGATATCAATCCACTCATAAAACACGCTGAAAAATCCGCCGGTCAGGGTTCCAAATACTACTGCCTCTTCCAGCGCAAATATCTTTTGGGCAACATGCATTTTTCCTGCAAACCGCGGAATCAATCCCACGGAAACCAAAACGGTAAACACGCCTGCTGATGCCAGAAACCCAAAGCTCAGCCCGCAGACACACATAAAAACCTGTTTAAAAAACATCTGTTTAAGAAACATCAATGCTTTTCCCCTCCCTGTCAGCGGTTTCAATAAGCGCCTTATTGACATCCGTCTCATAAACCCGCATCTCTACTTCGATAGGCGTAGGATCCTTTGTGATCCGCCTTCCGCCAATATGATTAAAAAACAGGATAATTCCAACCGCCAGCCCCAGCGAATAAGAGATTTCCAAGACACTGTATCCGTCTGAGGGCACTCCCATCACCAGTTCATACACTTTGGCAAAAATCTTGTTAATACTAATATCATTATGAAACGCCATAATCGTAAACCCGGTTCCAAAAAAACTGATTGCCGCCACAAAAACCATTTTTAACGTCTGAACCAGTCCCTTATGCCTGCTTACATTCACCAGTTCAATCAACGTAGCGTTTTCTCCCACGCTGATCACCGTAATCCCCTCGCATTCTTTTTCCATCAGCTCAATAACCTTTAAAATGCTTACCACTTGGCGCTTCTGTTCCTTTTCATGAAAATGATGCACCCTGACAGCCTTAACCTTTGCACTGATATTTTTGTCGGCACAATAAACGGAGGCAATGTCCTTCACACTCACCTGTGGCTCCATTACCTCCGCATTTTGTTCTGCTTTTAAATAAACAACTGTGTTCGCCATCCTGCACCTCTGCTTCATTTCCGCCGTTTTCGCAAAAATCATGCTTCTATCGGTTAGTATGACCGCACTTTTATTTTCTATTCCTTATTTTAATATAAACTGCATTAAAACCGGATCATGGTCTGAAAATTCATATCCCCAATCCATATTTTGATAAAAATTCACCTCCACATTATCGGAAACAATGAACCCGTCAAGCGTCACCGTATAAGTATGCCCCTCCGTATATGGTTCATTGGCGTTTCTACAGGAATTATGTTCCACGTCAGAGGCTTTTGCTGAATCAATTGCCATATGAAATCCTTCCGGAAGCTTGTCCTTGGGAAAGGGATAAGCCCACTCCGGAACATCCTCACCGTCGGCATCTTTTAGGTTGTGGTTAAAATCGCCTCCGCAGATTACATAATTTCCAAGATTATAATCCGCCTCCATGTCCCTGCAGAGCGTGGCAATCTGCCCTTCGCGGATCGCATCATTGCTTCCGTAAGCCGACATATGAATATTATAAATGCACAGCTGTTTGTCATTCTCCGTTGAAATGCGGGAAATAGAATAACACCTGTCCAGGTCAAGGATTTTGCTGAATGACTCTGAAATCGGCAGGCTTCTCCGCATAGAGTCTTTAATTTCCTCTCTGGAATATGTCACCAGTCCGCTTTCACTTGCCCCATGAGGCTGCCAGGGAGGATAGAACAAAAACGGGGAATCATAATCCTGAGCATAGTTATAGTAATAACCTCTCACATACTGATTCAAGAGCTCCAGCTCGTCCACATGATAGCTTCTGGTGCTGTCACGGTCTACCTCCTGCAACAGAATGAAATCCGGGTTAACATTGGTGATAATCTCCCCCATTGCAGAAACTCCCGCCAAAACACTTTCTTCATCCTTCGCCCAGGAAGACTTACCGCCGTCCATAAAAAAGCTGAAATCCTTACGATACGCGCCAAATCCAATATTGTAAGTAAGAATCAGATAGTCCCCTCCCTCTTCAAGCGCAAAATCCTCATCAAAATAAGTGTTTGCACCGCTTCTGTTAACTTCAAGGGGCAGCCGGTCCGGCAGACGGTAATAGGTGCGGAACACATACCAAACATAGATACCCGCCGCCAGAATAAGAACGATTGTTATTATTAAAACGCGTTTTAATATTTTTTTCAAGAAATCTCTCCTTTAAGTCACGATAATACTTCAACCCTGCAATTATGTTCCTTTGTTTTTCTATTATAACTGATGCCAACCGCCAAAATCCGTCCAATGCCCTCTGACTCTTTCCCCAGCCTTCCTTTAAAGCATAACGCATAAGCTTTATCCTTAATCTGGGCAACCGCCTCTTCCGGCGTGCCGTCCACCTTCAGCTCGAGAATGATGCCGTCCTCCCCTTTTCTCTCAGGATAAAAAACAAAATCAACAAAACCCTTTCCAGCCCTGTCTTCCCTCACAACACGGTACTTGTTCCTTGCAGAAAGATAACACAAGTTTACCACTGCCGCCAGCTCCACCTCATTGTTGTAAGACAAAATGGGCGACTCCGTATTATGAGCAAATTGAAGGATCTCCTCCATAACCTTGGTATCGCCGGCAATGGTTGCCTGAAGCATTTGCTCCGATTTCTTTGCAAGTGCATATACATATCCCAAAGAATCTCTGGATAACAACAGTTCGTTAAATTTATCCATCAACTCCTTATTCGGTATCAGGACTTCGCCATTTTCATAAGTAAGAAGCCCATAAACCACCATAGCCGAATAAATCTGTTCCTTTGAATGTATTTCCATGGAAACGGCTGAAAACTGTCCAATATCTACCGGAACGCGTTCTCCTGATACCAAAAGGATTAAGTCCTCCCTGACGCCTTCAATATTGTGCCGAATATAATAAAATAACTCATCATACGGTCCCGAACTGATCCAATAATTCCGAAGCTGATTATCGGTCAATGCCAGAACCACTGAACGCGGATTATAAAGCTGGACACCTGTGGCAGCATAATACCCGTCATACCAGATGCGCAATTCCTCACGGCTGAACTTAGGAACCCGAATTTCTCTCTGATAGACTTTATAAAGGCAGTCTACCTCCTCGTCCGAAAAGCCAAAATATCCGCTAAACTTCTCTGATGTTGCCATATCATATTCCACAAACATATTCAATTCCGAACCGCTGGAATATTTTTCAATTGGAATAACACCTGTCATATATACAAATTCTACATAAGGCTGGTCTTTCAAAAGCCATTTCAAAAACAAAAGATATTCCTTTTGATTCTCCGCAGTAATAAACGGCATATGAAAAATCGCATCCCACTCATCAAGCACAAAAACAAACCTGCTGTCTGTATGTTCATAAATTTTTTGCAAAGCATCCCATACGGAATCTCCCTCTCCGATACCGCTGTCTGCATAGACGGTCATCAAATCAGCTATAATCCCATTTTCAATGCGCTCTATATAACGCCTGTAGTCCTCACAGTTTTGAGGCGCCCGGCTGAAATCTATGAAAATAACATCATGCCTGTTCCTATGGGATTCGTATGCTTCATTTCCGGAAATCGCCAAATCATCAAACAGCCTGTCTTCCCTGCTGGTTCTGCCCAAAAAAGCGCCTACCATATTTGCCATTACGGTTTTGCCAAAACGGCGGGGTCTTGTGATACAGCAGTAACAATTTGCGCTTCCAAAATATGGCATCAGTTCAGCTATCAGCAAAGATTTATCGACAAAATATGGATTCTGCTTTATTTTTTTGTATGCTTCATACGGCGCTTTGCTGTTTAAAAACATTCCCATGCAATAATCCCCTTCCGCTAATCCTCTGATTGCCAATGATCTGTAGTCTTCCATGTTTCATATAAAACTATCATATCATGAAAAAACTATAAATCCAACTTTATCTTTCAGCCGTCTATTCATTTCTCAAACAAATTATTCGACAAAAAGATTTGCAGCCACAATCAAATGAGCTTCCGAAGATGACATTAATAGAAAAATGAGTTGATTTTTAAGGAAAAATACCCACAAGCTATCGATTTTCCCTTAAAGTATGCTAGTATTTAAGGGAAAAGGGCGGTAAATAAGGGAATGAGAAGATTTGATTATTCAGCCATTAAAGAGCAGAAATGGGATTCGGACATTCTTGGACTTGTCGCAGCTATTTATAAATATGCGGGAAAACAGGAACTTTATCTCAAACAAAAGCCGAACGAACTTGAAAGGCTTGTGGAAATAGCAAAAGTACAGAGTACCGAGGCATCTAATGCCATCGAGGGTATTGTGACTACCAATACCAGAATAAGGCAGTTAGTGGAAGAAAAGACCACACCGAGGAACCGTGATGAGCAGGAAATTGCGGGCTATCGTGATGTGTTAAATGTTATTCATGAAAGTTTTGACGCAATTCCTGTCACTAGGAACTATATTCTTCAGTTGCATAAGATACTTTACAGTCATATGAATAATCCTATTGCAGGTCAGACTAAGAACGTGCAGAATTATATCAGCGCAACCTATTCGGATGGACATACGGAGGTGCTTTTTACGCCGCTTGCACCATATGAAACACCCGAAGCGCTTGATAGAATCTGTGATGAATATAATCGTGTCATCGGAAACTTTGAGGTGGAACCGCTTATCGTCATACCGATTTTTATACATGATATTCTTTGCATACATCCGTTTAACGATAAACTATAAACACAAGTCAAAGATATACATTGTGTTTATAGGATAGAAATGTTGCAGTAATCTTTGACTTGAATATTAAACAAGTTGGAGGTTTTTTTATGGTTAAAAATGATGTAAGGTATGATGCGATTTATTCTCGGCAATCAGTAGATAAGAAAGACAGTGTTTCAATCGAAACACAAATTGATGACTGCAAAAGGTTATGTTCTGATAATCCACGCATTTACAGGGATAAAGGTTATAGTGGAAAAAATACAGAAAGACCAGAACTCCAAAGACTGCTTAATGATATTGAATCAGGAATAATCAAAAAAGTTGTTGTTTATAAACTGGATAGGATTAGTAGAAATATTGCTGATTTTTATAGACTATATGAAATAATGAAAGCAAACGAATGTAATTTTACAAGTTATAATGAACCTTTTGATACTACTGATCCCACGGGCGAAACAGTGATGGGAGTTTTGGCTGTATTTGCACAAATGGAACGAAACAATATCAGGACAAGGATAAAAGATAATTATGAATACAGAATCAGAGATGGACGATGGGCATCTGGTAAGACCTCTTTTGGATTTAAGAATAGAAAGATTGATGGTAAGACAACATTAATTCCTGTTCCTGAAGAAATAGAAGTTGTGGAGTGGATGTTTAAAACCTATGCTGAAAGCACAAGTATTTCTCTTGGAAATATACAAAGCAGATTAATTGAAAAGAACATAACAGGCCATCAATCAGAAAAGGGATTCAGCAAAACAACAATAGGCCATATTTTAACAAACCCTGTCTATTGTAGGGCGGATCAACTTTTGTATCAGTATTACCAAACGAAATTAATTGAATTTGTAAATCCTCCTGATATGTGGAATGGTGAATATTCTGCGGCTATCGTAGGTAAAAACAATCGTTCTTTGAGAAATGAAAACCTGGATGGGATCAAGGTTTATATTACTAATGTACGTGGAATAATTAGCAGTAACACTTTTATCATGGTACAAAAAAGAATGGAAGAAAATTTTGCCATTGCTTCTGATAATAGTCCAAATAATAACCTGAAAGAACTGTCTGGATTATTAAAATGTGCAGGGTGTAAGTCTGCTATTAAAATGCAGGCACGGCCAACTTTAACCTGTACCGGAAGAAGTCAAAAAAGAATTTGCTCTGTATCTTTTAAAGGTTTGAAACTTGAAACTGTGCAGGATAATGTTGCCATACTCATTCAGGAACGACTTGAAAAACTGAACGAAGAAGTAGAGGAAAAATTCAAAAAAAGAGTAGTTATGGAAAGGGGAATCAAAGAATTAGAAAGACAGTTGAACAATCTGATTGATTTAATACAATTCAGTGAAAACATTGCCGATAATACCAATATCAAAATATAAATGGATTCACTCATTGTCAAAATCAAAGATAAACAGTTGAAATTAAAGACAGATAATGCAAGAGACATTATTTCTTTGCGGCTGGGAGGTGGGGCACAACAAGGTAACTTCATTCCTGATATATTTGATGAAAATGGAAAGGTAAGAATAAAATATTTTGTCTTGGAGATTGATGATCCGGAAGTCTATAAAAAATGTGTGGATGGGATTCAAAATAAATTTGACAATATGTGTAAGAGAGAATTGTATTCTAAGTTTCACAACGATAATATTCCAAAAGAGGAACAAGAAAAAGCACGCCTGGAGTATTTAGACAGGGCTGGTGTTCCAGACAGTTTCAGGTGGGGAAACAATTCAAATTGCAATCAAGAGAAAGCGATACAAGCAGAGGATGACAGAGCATTATGACAGGCTGCAAAAAGATAGTTTTTTCCTTTGATGTTATATGCGTCCCCGTGCACGGGGACGCCAGTATAAAGTAGCAGCAGACGATCCAGCAGATAGATCACAGTCAAGCGATACGATACAACAATATAAACTCAAACAAGATAAAATTAAAGAGCTTGATAATCAAATACAAAAAGAAACAAAGATACTTTGTGATATTCTCAATGAGCATTTTTCACAAATGGGTGACATACAAAGACAACAAAGGCTTGCCAAAAATAACCTAAAAAAGGTATCAAATAAGTTAGAAGAAGCAAAAGAGATTTTGGCTTATTACGATAATATTTTTGATGAAATCAAATATGAATTAGATTCAGAATATGAACAATATCTTTATAGTTTGACTATTGCACATGATTACTTATACCAGTTAGAGCAGACATTAAATGAAGATGAACAAGAATTATAATATACTAACAATAATAAGGGATTGATGATTTTTAATCAATCCCTTGATTGCTTATACTATTAGTTTGACAAACTGGAAGTTGTTTTACAATAGATTATTCAATTCTTCTAATAATTTCGATTTCATTTCTTCCAATTCCGTGTCTGAAGGTCTGTTATCATCAGAATACATCTTTTCCATTGGATACCACCAAACAGGACCTTTACCATTATTTCCATAATTTCCTATATCGCCGTTCACTCTGGGGAATAAATGCCAATGCAGATGTGATTCTCCCATCCCCAATAATTCACAGTTCATTTTCTCTGCCGCAAATGCCATAGATATAGCTTCTGCTACAAGTGACATTTCTTCTAAAAATTTCATCTTATATGAGTAGTCTAGTTGAAATAGTTCTGCCTTATGCTCTTTACATAGAAATAAGGAATATCCTTTAAAATGTTGATGATCCCCAATAACGACATATCCTGTTTCTAATTCCTTTACAAAATATGGGTTCTTTCCGCTTTTTATCATATTTATTCTATCGCAAACAAGGCACATACTTCTCCCTCCAAATTCCGATTTGGCAACATCATTATATTAATACAAAACAGCGAAAAAATCTATATTAATATATTACTTGCATTACGAAAATTTTACTATTTAAAATAAACCATATTATAAATGAAATAATAGGAGCATAGTAAAAGATTGATTTTTCTTTTGATTAAAAAAATAGGGGCGTTGCGCCCCTATTTTTTATAGTGGTATTTTGAGATAAAATATACTATAATACAAATTACAAGTAGAAATATTGGAATGGTGGTATAAAATGCAAAAGATAGTTAGAAATATGATTAAATGTAATCTATGTGGTGATGTTATAGAATCAACATATAGACATGATTTCGTGACCTGCAAATGTGGCTGCTGTTCTGTTGATGGTGGAAAAGATTATTTGAGAAGAGGTTGCATTCATTCCATGGATGATTTTACAGAATTAAGCATATTTGAAGATACTAAAAAAAGTCTTTGACTTATGTTCATAGTTGTGATGGGAATGGCAGAATGAGCAGATTACTTACTACATTACTTTTATATCGCAACGGTTTTTATGTAGGTAAATATATTTCTTTGGAGGCAAAGATAGCAAAGAATAAAGATTTATATTATGATGCTCTTGGACGGTCTCAGGACGGATGGCACAAAGGTATTGAGGACGTTGTGCCTTTTATTAAATATTTATTAGGCACAATCCTTGCGGCATATAAGGACTTTGAGGACAGATTTTTAATTGTGGAAAAAAAGCTTCCTGCTGTAGATATTGTCAGAAAGGCAACACGAAATAAAATCGGGAAATTTACAAAACAAGATATTAGAGAGCTGTGCCCGTCGCTTAGTGTAAGTTCTATTGAAGGGGCGCTTCGAAAGTTGGTAAAGGGAGGAGAATTAGAAAGAGCAGGTTCGGGAAAAAGAACATACTATGTTCGTTTAAAATAAAATTTATCAAAACGAAATCTTTGGTTTGAAATAGGCATTCCAATATAGTAAAATTAAAATATTAAAATCAAGGAGTTGGATGGATAATATGAAAATGGAAAAAATAAATACTATCTTTCGTCAAATAATCAACTCTGTCCTGTTATCCGGAATTATTCTTATGTCTATCGGTGCATATTATTACTTCATGAAAGCAGGCATCCCTTATCAAGACCCGCCTTTAGAATTACAAATACAGTATGCCGTCAATATGGGGATTGGCGAGATATTGATAAGGGATGGGTTTTGGATTTTCATATGCGGGGGAATAGCTCGCGTGGTTCTTAAAGTACTGGCGAAGAAAATGCGGTAAATCCAATGTGATTTTTTACCGGCTTTTTACATTTTCCCGTTTTGTCCGTCTGCTTCTATCTTTCCCAAAAGATACAAGAAGGCAATTGCAGGAACCCGTAAAATCGGTACTTGCGTTTTATGCTTTACAATTCCAAAATCCTCTAATTGCTTTGTAATCAAAAATGCGCTTGTCACTCTTGATTCTTCGTCACTGCAAAGCTCCACAATCGCGTCCGAAGCAGGGATGTGTGAATGATTGCGGTATTTGACTTCACACAAAATTTTTTCACGGGGAAGTTCTATCACAACATCGACCTCTTTCTGGTTATTCTTTGCTTTTCTGAAATAACCGAGTTGTACCGTACTACCTTGATAAAAAGACGCAATATGTTTATAAACCGCTGTTTCCACCATAACGCCAAGCTCTTTTTCATCTGAAAGAACATCCTCGATCATCAGTACTGCATTGCGGATAGCCGCATCTGCAATAAAGATTTTGGGTCTGCCTTTTAAGGCGCCTTTACTGCCTACATCCATCGGCTTTGCAAGATAAATTAGATTTGACATTTCCAAGGCTTCAATGTAACTGTCAATCGTAGCGGCAGAAATATTCTCTAACTCCTTTGCCGCCGTGGTCACGCTGAAAATCTCCGCAGACTTCATGCAGAGGTACAAAAATAGCTTTTCTATTAAAAGCGGGCTCCGAATATTGAATAAGGTAAGAACATCCCGTTTAATAACCTTGTCAACCACATCCTCCCGCAGCATTCTCTGAGCATAAATATCATCGTCAGACAATACAAGCTCTGGAAAGCCTCCAATCATAAGGTAACGATTGAAGTGTCCTTCAAGCGGTGCAAATTTATCCATCAAATTGCCAAGTTCCGCATTCGTCATTTTTACAAGCTTTGTAAGCTTCAAATTGTCCGGCAGTGTCAACTCGTCAAGCTCCAATAACCTGCAATACTCATAAAATGACAAAGTAGGTATCTTTAGGACGCTCCACCTGCCTGTACCGCTGTCCGATGCACCTTTTTCGAGAATCGGGCTTGCTGAACCAGTTGCAGTGAGGCGGATATCCTTTCTGCTGTCATAGATAACCTTCATCCACAACTCCCAATTATCTGTATATTGAATTTCATCAAGAAAAATATAGCGTATCCCTGCAACGGGATAAAGCTGTCCATAAATAGAAAGAACGCTCTCCACATCAACAAGCTTTATAATCGGATTATCAAAGGACACATAAAGGATATTCTGGGGAGTAACGCCCTCATCCATCAGGCTGTCTATCATTTGATACATAATCGTTGTCTTGCCGACACGCCTTGCACCGGATAATACGGCAAATCGTCTGAGTGATTTATGCTTTATTATTTTAAGCGCTTCATAATAGGCAAGCCTTTTCTGCGGCTTGCTCTCTTCTTTGATTGCAGATGGATTTCTCCACCATGGATTATACTGCCGTAAAACCTTAATGACCTGTTCATCGCTTACAATCGCCATAGAATCACCTCATTTTTGAACAAATAAATAATATACTTACATAATTCCTATGGAGTTATGTAAGTATATTATAGTAACAGTCGGTATAATTTACAAGAGCTAAACAAAAATTGAAACCTATTTTATGCATATATTAAAAAACTTAGACTTACCCATCTTCAATACAGCATTTCCCGTTAAATTAATCATGCTTGTTTCCGTTACTTTGACGCCGTTGATTTGAGCGCCTCCCTGCTGAAAAACTCTTCTTGCCTCACTTTTTGACTTATAGCCTCCACTATTCACAAGCGCATTAATTATCTGCTCTCCTTGTGGAATGTCGGATAAATAATCCAGCGATATTTCCAGCGCATCTTCCGGGGTTCCGCCTTTTTGATATATGTGCATAAACCTTTTTTCCGCCGAATCAGCGCTTTCTTTGCCGCAATAAAGTTCCGTAATTTCATGGGCGAGCATCATTTTAATATCTCTGGGATTCATGCCGTCATCTAACATCGCCTGTAGTTTAGAAATCTCCCTCGGATGCACATCTGTACATAAATTATAGTATTTTATGATCAGATTATCCGGTATTTTCATAACTTTTTCATAAATTATCTCCGGCGGTTCACAGATGCCAATATAATTTCCAAAGCTCTTACTCATTTTTTCTATGCCGTCCGTGCCCTCCAGCAATGGCATAAAAAGCGTTAACTGCGGTTCCTGACCGTAATCTCTCTGTATATTCCGCCCCATTAAAATATTAAATGTCTGGTCCGTGCCTCCCAATTCTATATCTGCTTTTGTCACAACAGAATCATAAGCCTGCATTAATGGATAGAAAAATTCATGTACCGACAGCGGTAAGTGATTGGTATATCGATTATTAAAATCATCCCTCTCTAACATTCTTGCAACTGTGCATTTTGAAGCTAACTCGATTACATCTCCAAAGTCCATCCTGCTGAGCCATTCACTATTATAACGTACTTCTGTACGTTCCCTGTCAATAATCTTGAAAATCTGTTCCATGTAGCTATCGGCATTTCGCTCTACCTCTTCACGCGATAACTGCTTTCTGGCTTTCGATTTTCCAGTCGGATCGCCAATCATCCCGGTATAATCGCCAATTACAATAACGCCCACATGCCCCAAGTCCTGTAACTGCTTAATCTTTCGCAAGGCAACGGAATGTCCGATGTGAATATCAGGAGCAGAAGGGTCTAAACCAAACTTGATTCTTAAGGGTCTATGCTGTTGTTTTGCCGCACGGATTTTTTCTCTTATTTCAGAAACATCCGTATGATCGGCAGCCCCTTTTAACATGATTGCAATTTGATTTTCAATCTCACCCTCCTCTTTACTCATTGACTCAAGTTCTGTGCGGACTTCCTCTCGTACATTTAGGGTTTTTTTGTTGTTTTCAAAATACATACTTTTTCCTCCTTTTGATCGTCCGTGCAGCAATGAAGTTCTACAGACTGCGTATTATGCATAGTGCGCCCTTGTCTCAAAGGAAAGTCCCAAAATTTCCCGATAAAACAAAAAGCCCTCTGTCCTGAATAAACAGGACAGAGGACGATAAATAACCGTGGTACCACCTCTGGTTCAAATGCTTCTCACAAAGCATTCCTTATTGTGTACTAACATACACGCAGCGCGTTATCGGGCGCACCCGTCTGACCCTACTATGCTCTTGCAATTCAGGCAGCAGCTCCGGAATGTATTTCTGTTCAGTTCTTTTGCAGACTCGCACCTGCCGTCTGCTCTCTGGAAAAAGAAATCTGACATACTTCTTTCCATCATTGCCTTACAATATTTACGAATCACATCTTATCAAAAGGCGTGAAGAATGTCAAGCTTTTCGCATTTCAATCCATTTCTCTATACTTTTCCAAGTGCGCCGTGTCAAAGCAGCCGTAAAAGCTGTACCAGCTCATGCGATTCATCTGTATCCGATGCAGTCTGTCTGGTGTCAAACTGCGAAAAGCGGTTGTTACGATAAAATGATAAGAGTTTTAGAAATCAAACTCCACAATCTCACCCTTTTGAGGGTAATCTCCAATCTCTGTTACTGCCTGAATCATCATTCCATGACTGGCAACTATTACCTTGTTATAACCGGAATACTTTTTAAGGACGTTCAAAACTCTTTCTTTTATAGATTTTGCATCTTCCCAGGTTTGTTCTTTATCCTCCGGATAGCTTCCATGATTGAAGGTATAATCCAAGTATGCCTGCTCTGCTGTTGCATCTTCTTCATATATGTAATTCTTATTTGCCAGCCATTCATGAAGATTTGTTTCTACAGCAATGGGAGCGTTTAACTCCTTGGATAAAATTGCGGCTGTCTGCAAAGCGCGTGTATAGGGAGAACTAAGTATAATGTCTGCGCCCTGCAATCTTTCATCTTTAGCAGTCTTTTGAATCTGCTGTATTCCTATTGCTGAAAGTCCCGCAAGATTTACTCCAAAACCCTGATAAATTTTTGAATCCTTTTCTGTATAATCTGTCTCACCATGTCTCACAAAATAGAACATCTTCCACCTCCGCAAGTTCCGATTGTCTTTATAGAATTTAAATATACCGTACTATATTTTACTACCCATTTATTTAGGAACGCTTGAAAATCCTATATTTTAAAAGTTTCCTGATACTTCTCTGCCTGCTTTTCAAACATTTCTGCATACCTGCCTCCCCTTGCAAGCAGTTCTTCGTGATTTCCCTCTTCAATGATCCTGCCCTGTTCCATCATGAAGATCTGTTCCGCCATGCGGGTTGTGGACAGGCGGTGGGAGATAAAAATAACCGTCCTATCCTTTGACAGTTCAAACAACGTCTGATTGAGATTGTATTCGGAAATGGGATCCAGCGCGCTGGACGGCTCATCCAGAATATACGTGTGCGGATCCTTTAAAAAGGCTCTAGCTATCGCAATCTTCTGAGCTTCTCCGCCGGATACCGACCGCCCGTTATTATCATATTCCCGAAGCAGTGGGACGGAAATATCGCAAAAATCTCCGGCAATTCCTGCTTTCATAAGCGCCTCCTTTATTGGCTCTTCATCCTTATCGTCAACCAAACCCATTTTCACATTTTCGCCCAAATCGGCGGCATAAATCTGAAAATCCTGAAACAAGGTGCCAAAGGAATGGCGGTATTCCTCTACGTCATAATCTTTGATATTTTTGCCGTTCAGCAAAATTTCACCCTCGGTAGGATCATATAAGCGCATCAGCAGTTTCACGAGGGTAGATTTCCCTGCCCCATTATATCCTACAATGGCTGTCTTTGCCTGCGCTTTGATTTTCATATTGATATGCCGAAGCACCCACGCGTCACTGCCGTCATATCGAAAAGAAACATCACGGAATTCAATGTCGCCGGGGAATGCCGGAAGTGTTGCGGCGTTTTTCGGTGAGGTAATCATCTGCTCCGTACATAAGAATGTCCGCAGTTTATCGGCAAACATTCCGCTTTGTACAAACTGCGAAAGTGCCTCCAGCAAGCCATTGTACATAGAATTCAATTTCCCCACTGCAGCTATGGACACCGACAAGTCGCCTATCGAGACGGATTTTACAATAAGAATCTTATATACTAAGACAAAAATAAGGAGCGCATTCGTCAAAAAGACATTGCAGACCTGTTCCCCGATCCCCAATACGGTCAGCCGGAACTGCAGCCTTTTGTATACCGTGTCCATTTGGGATACGCAGTCGTCAAATTCCTCCGTAAGCAGACGGTCAATCCTGCTCATCCTCAGCTCCTTCGCATAGTCCGGCATATAAAACACCCGGCTTATATACTCATGTTTTTTAATGAGGGGCATCAGGTGCTGTTCCCGAAGGAATTCAATTCTGGTCTTCAGCATCCGGAACAGAAACGTAAAAATCATGGAGGCTATGGCAATCACCAAAATCACAGGATCAATCTCCAGCATAATCGCAATAACGCCGAGACACGCCAGAACATGAAGCAGTACCCGCCCCATATTGTTAACAGCCGTATAGACATGGTCTTCCGCTTCCCGGACTGTCCAGACGAAATTTGTATAAAACCCGGCATCATCATAACAGCGGAGATCTACCTTCTGCGCCTTCAAAAAAAGCTCGGTATGAAGCGACTTCCCCAATTTCAATTTCAGGGCACGCCACAGCCTTTTGTCACAAAAATAAATAATCCCAAGAACCGGCAGCAAGATCATGCTCATCACCAAAAGGAACTTGCATACATCGATAAAAGGACGTCCTTCCCCTATCATGTCAAATACGACTTTAATCACCAGCACGGAGGATGCCACATTCAGGTATCCCCATAAAATACCGGTCAAAATATTTGTATAAAACAAAGCCGGTACATGACGGCGCACATAGCTGATCAGATATGCCGTGTTTTTTATCCCCGTGGAAAGTGCAATCTTTTCCTCGGAATTTTTTCCAGAATTTTTTCTCGGAATTTTTTCTGGAATTTTTTTCGGAAATTTTCCATTACTCATATTTTTCCGCCTGCTTTCTAAACATTTCTGCGTATTTTCCGTTTTGCTGCATCAGGCTTTCGTGATCGCCCCGCTCAATGATCCTCCCATGCTCCATCATGAAAATCACATCTGCCGAAACCGCGCTGGAAAGCCGATGGGAGATAAAGATTACCGTCCGCCCTTTGCAGATGCGCTTCATATTTTCAAATAATTCATATTCAGCAATCGGATCTAAGGCGCTGGAAGGTTCGTCAAGGATTGCAATGGGCGCACCCTTCGCATACAGCCTGGATAACGCAATTTTCTGGTTCTGCCCACCGGAAAGAGAAACACCCTCGTCATCAAATTCCCGTGTCATCATCGTATCAAAACCATATTTAAACGATGAAACATTATCCATCATACCGCTCTCACGCAGGGACGTTGCAATCAGTTCTGCATCGTCCTTGGCAGTGCGCCGCATCAGGATATTCTCTCCGACCGTAAGGGAAAATACCTTAAAATCCTGAAATACGGTAGAAAAACTGTCCCGGTAAGCACTCAGCTTATACTCACTTATCTCCCTGTCATTTAAATAAATTTTGCCGGAATCCGGCTCGTACAGATGCATAAGGAGCTTCACCAGCGTGCTCTTTCCGGCTCCGTTATGACCGACAATCGCGGCCGTCTGTCCGCCTTTGATAGTAAAACTGATATCGTCAATCACCTTTTTATCGGAACCAAAATACGAAAATGACAAGTTTTGTACCCGAAGCTCTTCCACCGGCATCTCCGGGACAGCCCCCGCTTCATCCTCCTGTATTTTGGGTTCATAGTCCAAAAATCCCCTGAGATCTCCTATGTACATAGCGTGCTCATGCAGTTGAAAAAAGCTGTTCTCCTGATCCAGCAGTGCCTCCGTCACGCTGAACATCGCCATAACCACCATAAGCCCATCACCGATCATCATATTCCTAAGTACTAAAATACGGAAAGCTGTAAATAAAATAACCAGATAATAACCCATCCGCGTACACACCGCATCCACAAACAGCCGATATACCGCACACTTGAACCCATGCTTTTCAATGACCTTAATTCCATTCTGCGTTGCCGTAATAAAACGCTTAAAAAGCACATCGCTGATATTGGTTGTCCTAAGCTCCTTGGCATATTCAGGCATGTAATGCACCCGCCGTATGTAGTCAGCCTGACGGCTTGACTCGGCAAGCTCCACTTCATAAGCGCGCCGTTCGTAATTTTCTTTCCGGGCAAACACAAAGTTGGCTATAATCTGAAGCGCGATAAACAAAATCATAGACACGTCCAAGGAAAGCGCCAGCCCGGACAACGCCAGAAAGCCAAAGAGCGCCCCGAAAAGCATCTCTATGGAATCAAGAACCATCCGCGGACGGCTTTTCAGCGCATTTAATGCCCTGATATGCTTTTCAAAATATTCCGCATTCTCATAGCATTCCAAGTCCACCTCCCGAGCCTTGCCAAAAGCAAGCTTCATAAAGTGAGATTGAATCTTCAAATCGGATCGCGGAAAAAAACAATTCTTCAAAAGAATGTTCACCAAATGGCACGCAAAGGAAAGGAGCGCCAAAAGCCCCACAACGGAAAAAATCTTTGGAAGTGGTGTGGAAGACTGAATCTGATTGAGCACATATCCCACCACGAACACCCGGAAAATCAGCCCCTTTGACCAGTCCGCTATCGCATTGACCATAATTGACGGAATCCGCCACGGGGAAACTCTTCCAATATGATTCAACAGGAATAAGTTATTTGATAACACCTGTTTTATTCCATATTTTTCGGTCTCCTGCTTCAATTTGGCACCTCCTTTCGCAAATCTAACTATTTATTTTATGTGTTCTCTGCGCCTGCTAATTTTCACAATTACCAATGTATGCGATTGCTCCAATTTTCCTTTTAATAAACCTACAATAACATATTTTTTGCTGTAAACATATCTAATTGTAATTTTTAAATCTCAAATGGTAATTATTAAAAGGCAGTGGATTTTCTCCACTGCCTAAATCATTTTCTTACCTATATGTACAAAAGAACCTCCACCTTAAATCTATCTTCCGTGTGTGAAATATTCATCTCACCATCATACTTTTCCACTGTCCGTTTCACACTGCCAAGCCCAATCCCATGTTCTCCTTTCATCTGTTTCGTGGACAGGTACTCCTCCCCTTTTATCTTAAGCGCTCCACTATAAGTATTTTCAATACTGATTTTAAGTGCTCCCCGGTCATATTTCATTACTGCCCGGACTTCCTTTTTTTCGCACTGCTGAATTGCTTCACAGGCATTGAGCAATAGATTACTTAAGATTACATTCATATCGAAATCATCAACCGGAAGTTTCTCTGGTATTTTGATTTCCGTTTCTATGCTTCCTCCACTCTCATTGATCTCTCCGATAATATAATTGAAGATGCTGTCTATCCCCTCATTTCCCGTGCTGAGATACTGACCGTCTTTGTTGGCGTATCTGCTCATTTTAGCCATATACTCTAATACTTTCTCTTTTTCATCATTTTGAATGTAATCCGTCACCATTGCCAAATGCTGCTTCATGTCATGCCTTAAGGACTTGTAAGTATCATTGGCATTCTGCATCAGCCTTAACTGATTCTGGTACATGGTAAGCTGTAACTGGTACATCTCTTCATTTTTACGCTTTTCATAATTATTTAACAGCTTCTCATAAAAGTAAACTACAGAAACATCAATTGCCAACAAAAGACATAAGGCTATAACCAGCAAGATTGGGTTATGATAGACTCCTTCAATAATAATACTACACAAAAAAATGCTTCCTACAGAAATCACAATAAGCATCATACCTTTATAGGGAGATACATTGGCTTCTTTTCGCAGTCTGACAGTTTTTTCAATAATCATCTCTAAGGCAAAAAATACAACGGCATAAAAGAAAAAACCGAACTCCATCATTTGATCACTTTTATCTTTAACAAAGGCAACCCATGCCATGTCTTCTGCCAGTATGGATATTCCTAAACAGGCAAATGCAACTATTACCTTCTTTATGATTCCTCCTTGATACCCTGCTAAAGCAATAATTAGTGCTCCACCAATATTTAGAATTAAGTTTAATTTATCATTGTTTATAAACAAATACCCTGCACTGTTTACCGCAAAATAAATCGCACAACTGATAAATATCCACTGCTTCGATCTGCTTCTTTTCAGAAACAGATTAAAAAACCGGATAAAAATATAGATCCTGAATGCATTAAGTATCAGATAAAATGCTGTTCCCGCCATCTCTCACTCTCCTAACTGCCGTATTTTTCCTTTCACTGCCTTTTTGTATGTATAGCTTATCGGAATCACTCTTCCATCACACATGATAATCTCATTTTCCTTAAATCTTTTCACATATTTAACATTAATGATAAACGACATGTGCACCGACCAAAAATCCCTTGCATCGAGAAAATCGTGCATGTCCTTCATCTTTCCATAAAAGGATATTTTTCCTCCGCCTGTGACAATCACAATCTTTCTGCCCTCGCACATAAAATAGTATATTTCTGAAAGCGGAACTTTTTCCCTGCTTCCGCCCACTGCATACTCAAAATACTGCGTATGATTCCCGTATATCTTCATATATTTTTCAAAAACAGCTGTAATTTTATCTCTGGAAATCGGCTTAAGCAAGAAATCAAAGGGTCTTGTCTGAAATAACTGCATAGCATATTGCTCGTATGCTGAAATATATATAATCTGTAGTTTTTCATTGTGAAGCTCGTCCCGAATCTTCAGCCCAATCTGCGCCCCGTCCCCGTCGGACAGCACAATATCAAGAAACAGCAAATCGTCAGTGCTGTCTCCGCTCAGATGCTTAATCAGCTCCTCCCCGCCAGAAAACGCCGTCACTTCAATCTGCTCCTGATGCTTTAATCCGTACTCCATAAGCGTCTGCTCTATTTCTCTGCAAATTACCGGCTCATCATCACATAATAACACATGAATCATCTTTTATCACCGCCGCCTTCTCCGTCATAATTCCAAACTGTTCTCTTCCAGAAGGAAATCATAAATGCTCATGGTCACAATTCCGTGTTCATCCCTCTGCACTTTTCTCACATCTTTTACGATAATTATCTTCTTAAACGAGTCGTTCACATTTAAAAAAGGAGCTTTTTCCTGAGTAATCTTTTCTGCATCAGGCAGGCTGTACGCCGACTGAATATAATAACGCCTGCTCCCCATATTGGCTATAAAATCAATTTCCAGCTGTTTCTTCTCCTGTCTGCCATCCTGTGTCCTGCTTCTTTTGGCAACAACACCTACATCTACTTGGAATCCTCTCATCCGCAATTCGTTATAAATAATATTTTCCATTAAATGAGTCTCCTCGACCTGTCGAAATCCTAATCTTGCATTTCTAAGCCCCACATCCTCAAAATAATACTTTAACGGCGTTCCGATATATTTTCTTCCCTTTACGTCATAGCGGTTTACTTCGCTTACTATAAATGCATCTTTTAAATATTCAATATACATCCGGATTGTGTTTAGACTAATATCTGACTGAATAACGCTCTTAAAAGTTGCTTCTATCTTTGACGCGTTGGTAAGAGAACCGATTCCTGATGCAAGCACATTGATAAGGTCATTTAATTCCTGCACTTTTTCAATGTGATTTCTTTCCATAATATCTCTTATATAAGTTTCCTCAAAAAGCCTTGTAAGGTATGTGATTTTCTGCTCCTCCGTCTTCATGGTAAGCGTCAGGGGAAGCCCGCCGTAAGTCACATAATCCGCCCATCCTTGATACTTATCTCCCTCATAAACTCCCATAAATTCCCGGAAGCTTACCGGATAAATATGAACCTCGTCGCCGCGCCCTCTAAATTCAGTGATAACATCCTTTGATAAAAATTTAGAATTACTTCCCGTTACATAAATATCAGCATTTGTCACATGAAGCAGGGAATTTAATACCTCTTCAAATTCGTCCAGCATCTGCACCTCGTCAAGCAGAATATAATAATCTTTTTCATCTGTAATCTGTGAATAGATATATTCCAAAATCGTATCGGGGTTCCTGTATTTCTTATGCTCTCTTCGATCCAGTTCAATTGCAATGATATGTTCTTTGTCCACTCCCATGCTTAATAGATATTCCTTAAATATATGAAATATCAGATAGGATTTGCCGGATCTTCTGATTCCTGTAACAATCTTAATCATGCCATTGTGCATTCGGTCTTTTAATTTTTGCAAATACTGGTCTCTTTTAATTTCCATTCCGATTCTCCATTTTGACATTTTAGGGACATTGTGCCCTTCTTTTTCAATATTATACACTTTAAAGAAATGGCTTGCAATCATTTTGGGGGCAAAAAGGCGCAAAGCCTCGAACAGATAAGAGACCTTGCGCCTTTCAATTTTAATAATATATCCTATTTCATCAATTCCAACACATAGTTCACGCCGGGCATAATCTCCACGGCAAGCTTTCCTCCCGTCACAGGGATTTCCTCTCCCCTGACCAAATCTTTCACTGCTTTCACCTCGTCTGACATATTCAGTACAATGCTTTCCCCGTAGGGAAGGTCAGACCGAAGGATGATCTTGTCATTGTCATAAGCAAAAAGCTGAATCTGCGCAGATCCCTCAATGACAGTCGGCATTTCCTTGCAGAATAATCCTCTGATCACATTCAGCACCTCTGCGGGATAATGGTAAAGGTCGCCCATATTATCGGGGATTGTGACGATGCTGATGCTTCCCTCTCCATACTTGCATCGAAGCACAATGGGGAAGTTATTGCCTGTGCCATAGGCGGCGGCAAGCTCCCAAATGTCATTGGTGCAATAGTCAAGCTGAGGAATGAGCACCGGCACATCTCCGGCATACTTACCGCTGATATTTACTCCGCTGTTTTTGCTGAATGCATACTCCGAAGCCAGCGCTTTTCTGGAAGAGTACTTCACATTGACAAACTCTTTAAACGCATCGCCCATTTTCCGCACAAAACCGCTGGTCACGATTACGGAAGCGCCGTCCAGCATGCTCTTTTTCATTTTGGATACAATATCCGCATCGTCCGCGGCACCCTCCGCCAAAAAGATTACCTTCTCCTCTTTGGGATAGTCAATATAAGGTTCAAAGGGGATTCCGCACATTCCAAGGTAGTTGTGAAGATTATCCTCTCCCCTTCCGTTTGCCGGGCGGTACGCCGCCGCACCGATGGGACTGCCAAGCTGTCCCAGATATTCATCCACTTCCTTAAAAAGCTCCCCTACAGCAGGGGCAAACAGCCTGAACGAAGGCTCTTTGATGATGGAATCCAGACAGAACAGGGTCACTTCCTTTGCCTTTGCAAACAGCGTGAGATACCCCTGCTCCAAATAGGAAGTCAGGTTATATGTACACTCATAAGGGTCAAACCAGCCGCCAAGGTTCCGTCCCGGCGCCGCACTTTCCAGATAGCGCATTACAAAATAGCTTAAATATTTAGGCAGGTGCTGTGCGCAATACGCAGGATTCCTAGTCTCTGTCCCGGTATAAATAGAGTCAAACAACGCCGGTTCCATCTTAAGGTCGTAGCCTGTCTCATTGAACACCTCATACCACTGAGGGAATTTCACGATTACGTTGATGTCCGGATTGATTTCTTTTGCTGTTTTCATCACGATTTCTTCCGTGATTTCACGCTTCTCATCCAAACGGAACTGAGACCATGTGCGGTCACCCTTTTTTGCCACGCAGTCCTTACAGCGGCAGTTCAAGAAGTAAAAATCGTCAAAAATAAATTCATCAAAGACTTCCGCATTCAACGCGACAGCTTTCCGCAGGATTTCACGCCCCTCCGGCTTAGAATAGCATAAGGAAATGAATCCATCCTCATCGGTTTCCCCTGCGCATGTGGTGATGCCGCCGGATACGGCAATTCCTTTGCCCTCAAAGTATTCTTTTACTTTAAAAAGCTGTTCTTTGGACGCCCAATTCATGCCTCTGTAGCATTCCACATAAGCACGTCCGATTTTTACATTGTCAGAGAGCAGTCGGAATTTCCGGTCAAATTCATCCAAATCCGTGATACTGTTTACATTTTGAACCGGACAGTAGACAGCCACGTTAAAATTCTCATAACTGTTCTTCGCAAGTCTCTGTGCAATGCTTTTGTTTTTCATTTTTTCCATAAGTTGTAACCCTCCGCATCTAAAAGATTGTGACACTTGTGTCATTCTCTTTATTCTTAAGCTATGATAACATTGATGGGGGATTTATTCTATCACACATTTATGCAATTATCGTATTTTTCTCTTTTTCTGATTGTGGTGTGTTATATTTTGGTTTAATGTGGTAAAGGGTGGTTGGAGGACGGACGCTTGTATGGAGATTTATTTCTACGTCGCCACGCTCTCGCTCACTAAAAAGCACAGCAGTACTTGGTGAGGTATTTTCGAACCTAGTACTGCTGCGCTTTTTAGTGAACGAGAGTGGGGCGACGTAGAAGTTATTCTTGATACGAGTGGTCGTCTTGATAATACGCCTAATCAAACTAAACCGGAACTTAAACTACTTACAACTCACCAGCTCCACCGCATGAGCAATTCCTGGTATGCTCTGTCCTTCATTAAAGCTGGTCTTGGAAAGCAATGCGCCGGTAGGAACAAATAACACCCGTTTCCATTTCTTTTCTTCAAGCTGTTTCAAGATATATGCCGACAAGACCACCGCAGAACATCCGCATCCGCTTCCTCCTGCATGGGCATCCTGACTTTGGTCATAGATTTCCATTCCGCAGTCCATATGCACCTTGGAAATGTCCATCCCTTTTTCCCTCATCATATCCCAAAGCACCTTCTGTCCCACGCTTCCCAAATCCCCGGTGATAATCTTATCATAATCTGAGGGCAGACGCCCAAAATCCATCAAATTCCGGTAAATCGTGTCGCAGGCTGCCGGAGCCATGCAGGCTCCCATATTCATGGAATCCTTCAGCCCGTAATCAACAATCTTTCCGATTGTGAGCCCCGCAATCATTGCCCGGTCGTGCTCTCCCCGGCTTCCGCTCAGGATAAATGCACCGCTTCCCGTTACTGTCCATGTTGCAGAGAGAGGTCTCTGATTTCCATAGCCCAAAGGAAAACGAAACTCCTTTTCCGCACTGGCAAAATGGCTGGATGTCACACATGCCGCATGCTCCGCCATCCCCCCTGCAATCATAGCTGTCGCCATAGAGATTGTAAGACCGCAGGTGGAACACGCTCCATACATTCCCACCAGCGGAATCTGAAAGGAAGCCAGCCCAAAACTGCTGGCTATTGATTGGCCAAGCAGGTCACCAGCAAACAAATAGCGTACCTCGTCCTTTTTAATCCCGGATTTTCCTATTGCAAGCTGTAACGCCTCCTTTTGCAGAGTGCTTTCCGCTTCCTCCCAGGTATCACAACCGAATTTGTCATCTTTTCCTACCATATCAAAAAGACCGCCAAACGGTCCTTCTCCTTCTTTAGACCCCGCCACGGATGCGCTTGCTCTTATATAAACGGGCACAGGCACCTTAATGCTGTGCTGTCCCTGCTCAAAAATCGCTCCAACTGTCGTTTCCATAAAAAACCTCCAGATGATTTACTTTTGGTTAGTTTTTCTCATCCGGAGATTTTTATTCATAAAATAACATGCGTTTTTATTTTTCAAAAGGTATATTTTCATGGTTTGTTATAACAACCATATCGGCATTTTTTTATCTTTTTGCCGTTATGGTTGTTTTAACTTCTCCCTGCTTCTCACTCCCCCACAACTCCATGTTCCAGCAAAAACTGTTTCCACACTTCATCATATACTCCCAGCAGATGAATCTGGTCGAAGGTGTAATCCGCATTCAGGTTTCCCTCCTCGTCACAGATTACCTCATTTACGTCAATATAAAAAATGTTCTCATTATCCGCCAGCGTTGCCACTGCATTATTTCGGGCGTTAATATTACTGTTATTGAAAATAGCATCTTCACTGCTCTTTTTGCCGGATACCCGCATAACGCCCTGTATAAAAATCTTGGCTCCCGGTTCCAGTTCCCGAAGCGTATCAACTACCTCGGTATATTTTTCCATATAATTTTCGGTGGTGCCCCGTCCCAGCTCATTAATCCCTACCATAATATAAATCTTTCCATAGTCCTTAGCCGCCAATGCAGCCGGAATGGTTCCAAGCCCCTTGAAATTTTCTTCCAAAACCTTATAAATCGTAAGGGATGTCTCACAATAAAAATCAGCATGCTCCGAAAGATCCGTATAATCCCTAAGACCTACGGTTCGGGAATCCCCAATAAACAAAGCGTCGTCAAAATAGCTTTCATCCACTTGTGCAAACTCATATGCCGACGCACGAATCACTCCCGCATCCCCATATATATCCGCAGAAATATGATTAATATACTCTTCATAAGTACTCTCTCTGAGGGGTTCCAGCCTGCCCGACGGAATATCCGCCATATTTTCGTTATTTTCCTGCGAATTTGCGCTCTGTGGATTTTCACCTTGGGAATTTCCACTCTGCGAAGCTTCCCCGGCATGCCCTTCTCCCTGCGAAATTTGGTCTGGCGTTCCATCCTCTTCTTCCGCGCCGTCTCCGGCATCTGCATTCTCATTCAGGGAAGGAATCTGCGCTGGCAGCACTTCTCCCCCGCCCATGGAATGATTTCCGTCCGATGCATCCAAAGATGCTTCGGAAGATGCTGAAAGCTCCTCCGATGCCCCGGGAACCAGCGGAAGCTCTCCTTCTGCCGACGCCTCCTGCATATCCGGCTCCATCACAAAATCACCTACCGGCACACTATTTTCATCCAAAATCTGCCACGGATAAATATCATCATTTAACGCGGTAAACATCACGGACAAAATCGGCGCCTTCCACGGTGAATAGTCCTGCATGGCATAAATCGTCTGCTTTCCGCCCACTGCAATTATGGTAAAAAGAAGCCCCGTGCTCAATAAAATCACAAAAAGGGGACACTTCCTGATAAATTTCATAATCTTCCTCTTTTCTCTTTAGGTGAAAATTGTCTTTCGCAACATTCTCACTCTGTATAAACTGCAATCCATAACACTAGAATTTCAAATACATAAAAGGATTTCCCGCACTGTTGGATAAAAAGTAAACGGAAACCCAGAAAATAACTGTAAGCAGCAGCAGAATAACCGGATTTCTTTTATGCTTTTCATAAAACCGGAACACCGCTGGAATACACAGGATAATGCCCGCTGCAAAAAAGATTCCGTAATTTTGCGCATACCTGACAATATCCTGAGAATTGACCGCAATGCCTGCGCCTCCTAAAAAGGGAAACAGCCGTCCAAAATAAACGCCCAGGTTAGGAATGTCCGTAATCGCAAAGACCACCCACGTAAGCGGAATGATCAAAAGCACATACAAATGTCCCAAAACAGGAATTTTAGTCAATATTTTCCCATATAGTAACTTTTCAAGAATGATCAGAAATCCCAGCACCGCGCCCCAGATAATGAAGTTTATTCCGTTTCCGTGCCAAAGCCCTGTCAGAAGCCATACAACCGCCAGATTAAAGACCATTCGGATGCCGGAGCACCTGCTCCCTCCAAGGGGAATGTAGACATAATCCCGAAACCAGCTTCCCAAGGTCATATGCCATCTGCGGTAAAACTCGGAAATTGTTTTGGAAGCATACGGGTGATGGAAATTTTCAATAAATTGATAGCCAAGCATCACCAAAAGCCCCGAAGCCATCAGGGAATAGCCCCAAAAGTCAAAATAAAGCTGTAAAGAATAGCCTGCCGCCCCAAACCACGCCAGAGGCGTTGAAATGCTTTGAAACCCGATCATTTGAAGGTCGTTCCACAAAATAGCAAGCCGGTCCGCCAAGAGCACCTTCATCCCCAGCCCCAGCACAAAGTATTTCAGCCCATCCTCAAACTGCTCCGGACTGTAACTCCTCTTCATGTCGAATTCCGCGTCCTGATACCGCATAATAGGTCCGGACACCACCTGCGGAAACATCATAAAATAAAGCGCCGTATATTTTAACCGCGGTCTGCTCCAAATCTCTCTCCGATACAAGTCCACCTGATAAGAAATCATCTTAAAAATATAAAAACTGATTCCAAGCGGAAGCAGGGCGCTGTCCACAAAAGCGCTGAGCAGTTTAAACGTGCAGAGAACCGCCGCATCAAGAATCACCGCACGCACCAAGTAACGCCTGCGCCGTCTTGTCTGCCACTCGTGAAGCTCAAATCCCTCGCTGACCTTCCATGAACTGACTGCCAGCGCGTGGTTCATTAAAGTAGTCAGCACCAGCGCCAGAATAAATAACGGCTCCCCCACCGCATAAAAAATAAAACTTCCCACAAGCAGGGTCATCTCCCGGTGTCTGGAAGGCGTTATATAATAAAATATTAAAAAAACCGGCAGGAACCGGAACAAAAATTCTAAACTGGAAAAGCTGACCATCTCTTAAACCTCTTTGTTTCATTCTTGCAATTTGTCCAGTTATAGTTTATCACCCCTTTCAAAAATCTACAAGATACGACAACCGCTCATTTCGGTTTTTTAATTATTAATTTTTTGCATATTTTTTCCTAAATCCGGCAGAATAAAAGAAAAATGCCTGCGGGCGGAAACGAGGAAATTATGAGCGGACAAAAAAGTGAAGAACAGCTTTCTCTTGAAAAAGACTATGAAGAATATATCAAGCGGATTACTCCCACCCACAACCTGCTTTTGCAGATGCTCAAAGCCTTTATTACCGGCGGCATCATCTGCACAGTCGGACAGTTTCTGCTTAATTTTGCCAAAAACACTCTCGGCATGGATCAGGACATGGCAGGCAGCTTCTGCTCTCTGATTCTGGTGCTTGTCAGTGTCCTGCTCACCGGTTTTAATATTTATCCGTCCATTGTTAAATTCGGCGGCGCAGGCGCTTTAGTTCCCATCACCGGATTTGCCAACTCCGTAGCGGCTCCCGCTGTGGAGTTTAAAAAGGAAGGACAGGTATTTGGAATCGGCTGTAAGATATTTACCATTGCGGGACCAGTGATTTTATATGGGATTTTTACAAGCTGGGTGCTTGGGCTTGGTTATTGGCTTGGAAAGCTGATGGGTATTTTTTAAAGAAAATTATGCAAATTGCACGAAGGGCAGAGTGACGATATTGGTCGTTAACTCTGTCTTTTTATTTGCTTATTTAGCTTTTTCGACTATAATATTAATATGCAGACAAGCTAGTGTATTTTACTGCTAATATTCTTTTGGATGGATATATGGATTTAAAAGGAGCAGAGATGAAAGAGATATTTGATCTGGCAAAGTTTGATTCATACAAAGAAGATAACCGCAGGGAGGTAAAAAAGGCGGAAGGCGGCCTGCCTAATAGTTTATGGGATACCTATTCTGCCTTTGCAAACTGCTATGGCGGAGTTATCATTCTTGGCGTGAAGGAAGATAAAAATGGCGGCTGGCATACGACCGGATTGAAAAATGCATCGAAACTAAAAAAAGATTTCTGGGATACAATCAATAATCGAAAAAAAGTAAGTCTTAATCTTTTAAAAGATGACGATGTTGAAACTTTTTTAATAGATGACACAGGCGACATAATTATGGTAATTGGGGTGCCATGCGCGAAAAGAGAGCAAAAACCGATATACATTAATGATGACTTGTTTGGAGGGACTTTCCGCAGAAATTGGGAGGGAGATTATCATTGTACCAGATTACAAGTTAAAACAATGCTGAGGGATCAGCTAGAAGAAACCATGGATATGGAAGTGCTTGATGAAGCAGAAATAAAGGATTTGAATATGGAGTCCATCCGAGGTTACCGCAACAGTCATAAATCTTTAAAACCAGGACATCCGTTTGAACGCTTGGAGGACACAGAGTATCTCAAGGTGATTGGTGCAGCTGGTCTTTCAAAAGAAGACCAAAAGCTTCATCCCACTGCCGCCGGAATGCTTATGTTCGGAAATGAATATGATATTGTGCGGTATTTTCCGGAATACTTTTTGGATTACAGGGAAAATCCGAATACTGTAATCAGATGGACCGACAGACTACAGTCTTCCTCTGGTGAATGGTCCGGAAATTTATTTGATTTTTATTTTCGTGTTTACAATAAAATAGTAAAAGATATTAAGATTCCGTTCCAAATGCAAGGCGGCTTTCGGGTTGATGACACTTCGGTTCACAGGGCATTACGGGAGGCATTGGCAAATTGCATTATCAATGCGGATTTCTATGGGAAGTATGGAATTATCATAATCAAAGAGGAAAATAAACTTATCTTGGAGAATCCGGGTTATATCAGACTTGGAAAAGGGCAGATGCGTCAAGGAGGCAAATCTGACCCACGAAATAAGAATTTGATGAAAATGTTCAATATGATAGATATTGGTGAGCATGCGGGAAGCGGAGTGCCTAACATTTTCAATGTGTGGGAAGAGGAAGGCTGGGAAGAACCTATCATAGAAGAAAGTTTTGACCCGGATAGAACATCGTTAATATTGAAATTTGTAAAAAAGCAAGCGATAAAAACAAGCGATAAAAAGCAAGCGATAAAAACAAGCGATAAAAAGCAAGCAATAAAAACAAGTACTAATATGGAAAAAATCCGGTTATATTTGCGAGAGCATGAGACTGCAAAAGCAAAGGACATTGCAGAAATCCTCGGGTTGAGTGTTCCCAGAACGCGGGCTATGCTTTCCGAGATGTATGATGTTGAGGCACAAGGAGCAAATCGTACAAGAGTATATCGCCTTAAAAAATAAACTCCCCTCCCTTTCCATCATGCACAGCGCACCAACGAAAGGGAAGGGATTTCCAAGCAGAAGGCTGGTTCAAAACCATATGACCGCTCCTGCTATTTATTCATCTTATAGACCGGATCCGCAGGATAACCGCCTTTCAGCTTCTGCATTCCCCGCTGAATGGCATCCTTGGAGGTCTTCCAGTCCGCATCTTTATTTCGATAATCAAATTTATCCACCAGCCAAGTGACATCCTCCTGAAGCCGTTCCATGTTCTTTTCCATCAGCTCAAACATTGCGGGATAAAATTCCTTCTTTTCTTTATCCGACAGGCGGCTTTCCCCATATTCGCAGAGATCCCCGAAATGATGGAGGCAGAAGCCTTTTCCGGAAAGAATCCGTCTGCGGAAGTCCTCGTCCTTTTTATACATAAAGAAAAAGGTATCCATATAGCGGTCATAGGTGTCTGCAAAACGATTGCAAATGTAACAGGAATTTTCCTTTTCCTGCATCCAGACGCCGATGGGATTAGTCCGCTCGGTATTTTTCTTCAATTTGCCCATCAGAGATGATTTCGAGGGTGCAAACTTATCAAACTGCTCTTTCATCTCCTTGCGCATACGCATATAATGGGTCTTCAAAATCCAGCCGTTTCCAAGCGTATTGCCGTAATCGAACATCTTTTTAAAATGGGTTCTGCAAAATCCAGCCTTATCCGTGGCTTCCCGCACGTCGCTCTCCATATAAGAGGAACCGGAACCCAGCACAAAATCCATCAAGTCCTGCTCCACCTCACGCTCAATATAGCAAAAAGGGCATTCGTCATCTGCATTTACCGCATCATTTAAAGGTATGGTATAAAGTGTCTCTTTCATGGCGTCTCCTTTACTTTTTACAGCTCATTTTCCTAATCATCTGCAAATATTGTCCCATCTCTTCATAATAAATTTCAGGCTGAAAGGAGCTTTCCGCAAAATGCTCCGCCATCAGTCCGGAAGCCGTAAAATCAATAATCTTCCGAAGCTTGCCCGCATCTATATCACTCCGAAAGACAGAAAAATCGGCGCGGCTGTAGGTCTCGTCATACCAGCCGGGCAGGATCCCGCGCTTGTCCTCCGTCTCCACTAACGCCTCACTTACATCCTCCTGCTTGCTTCTATTCAAAAAAAGCAGCATGTGCGGGTAATTCTTCATCACTTGAAGCTGTGCAAACCGAATCTGATCCATCAGCTTAAAAAAGTCTGTCTCCTCCTTGGAAACCCCTGACATCAGCTCCAGCATCATATATCTGACACTGTAATCGTATATAAAAGAATACAACCCCAGCTTACTGATAAAATAGTGGAACAAAAGTCCCTTACTGATTCCTGCTTCCCTGACAATTTCATCCGTGCTGGCGTGTCCATATCCATTCTCAGCAAACACCTTTAGCGCCGCATTGATCATCCTGTCCTGTTTTTCCTTCTTTAAATCAAAAAATTTCTCGTTCATATCCCCCTCTTTTCTTTGCTTTTTCCTATCCGTTGACCTTATGAGTCGAAATCTAATATACCACATATTTCTTAATCAGGCAATAAATTTATGGATTTTTTATACATATTCCCTTTTCAATTTCAAAGAATAGTATTAAGATATTATTAGTTGACAACATAACAAACCGAAAGGAGTTTAGCTATGTCCAAAAAATTTGGAAAATTTTTACTTTTCTCCGCCGTTGCAGGCGCCGCTGCCTATGGAGCATATCAATATCTGCAATCCAAGGATAAGACTGCCTCTCCTGTAAATACAGACGATGCAGATGATGATTTTGACGAGTTTAATGAAGATTTGGATGAGGAACCCGCTCCTGAAAAAGACCGCTCCTACGTTTCGTTAAATCTTGATAAGGCGGCTGCCATTGCCAGCGAATCCTTCCATAAAGCAAAAGAAGTGATTGCCGACTCCGTGCAGCAAGTCCGTGCGACTGTTAAGTCTGTTACCGAGGGGCAGGTGTCTTCTGAGACAAACTTTACTGACTTAACGGCTTTAAAAAAAGAGTCTGAGGCTGCCAAAGCAGAAACTCCGGAAGCTGAAACCTCTGATGCTGAGACTGCATCTGATGCTGAAACTGCATCTGATGAACCCGTAACCGAGGAGTTCTTCGCACAGGAAGCACCGGAAGCAGAAAATGCAGCTGCAAACCCGGCATCTCAGGAAACTTTTTACGGAAGCGCTCCTTCCTCTGAAAGCGCTCCTTCCGGAAGCGATGGTTCTGGAAGCAATGGTTCTGGAAGCGATGGTTCCAATGGACAGGTCGAAGATTTTTTTGACGATGACGACACGCTCTAAATCCTGACTTGGCGGCGTTGTTTGTGGAAAACAGCCAGAACATTGTTCTTATGTTTAAAAGCCTGAAGCGTTTATAAATAAGCGCTCCAGGCTTTTTTTAACAGTTCTATGCCCTCTTTCAGCTCTGATTTATCCAAAGCTCCATATCCCAGCAGAATCGTATTGCGAAACGCCTTTTCCGTCTCCTGCCCTTCCATGCACGCCTTGGACATGCCGTAAACGCGGATTCCCTCTTTCTCTGCCGAAAGCAGAAGCTCCTCCTTTGGCACCCCATTTTCATTGGTGAGCAAAAGGTGCAGCCCGGCGTTTTCTCCCGAAATCCGAAAACTCTTTTCAAAAGGGTGAAGCAGCGTCAGCAGGTAATCATGCTTTTCCTTATAAATTTTTCTCATCTTATTTAAATAGCGTTCAAAATAGCCGTTTCTGATAAATTCGTCTAAAATGCGCTGGTCAATCCGGGATACCGTAGATGCATAACACCCGCAATTATTTCGATAGCTTTCCAAAAGGCTTTTCGGAAGCACCATATAGCCCACGCGGATTGCCGGAGCAATGGACTTGGAAAAGGTTCCCATATAGATTACCTTTCCGGCTCCATCGGATGCCTGTAAGGAGGGAATGGGCTTCCCCCGGTAACGAAATTCACTGTCATAATCATCTTCAATCAAATAGCGATCCTGCTTCTCCATTGCCCAGCGTAATAGTTCCATCCGTCTGCCGATCGGCATGACAATCCCCGTAGGATACTGATGGGAGGGCATCACATAAGCAAGTCTTGCCCCGCTTTGGCGGAGTTTCTCTACGCTCATTCCGCTTCCATCCACCGGAATTGCCGTAATCTCGTAGGCAAAGGACTGAAAGATCTGATAGGCGCGCTCATAGGTGGGCTCCTCCATGGCAATAGGCACATGGCGTCCTAGAATTTTTTCCAAAAGCATAAACAGATAATCGGTTCCCGCCCCCACCACGATCTGTTCCGGGCGGCAGTTCACGCCCCGTGAGGAGTGAAGGTATCTGGCAATGGTCTCTCTTAAGGGAAGGTCTCCCTGGGCGTCCCCTCTTGCAAAAATCTCCCGGTTGGCATCCACCAGAATATTCCGGGTGATCTTTTTCCACGTGGCATAGGGGAAATCCTTAAGGCTTACTGCGTGGGGAGAAAAGTCATATAAAGGCTTCTTGTCCGCCTGCTCCCTGTGTGCGGATTCCTCCTCTCTCCTATGGGCAGGTTTCCCCTCTTCCCGGCAGGCAGATTTCTCCTCTCTCCTGCGGACAGATTTCCCTTCTTCCCGGCGTTCCCCATATGTCCCCCTGTAAACGTTCCTCTTATCCGTATCCGCCTCATGAGAAGGGATTTCCAAAAGCTCCTCCACCGGATTAACAAAATATCCTTTATGGGGTCTTGCCGTCAAATACCCCTCCGCCACCAGCTGGCTGTACGCAGAATCCACCGTACTGCGCGCCACCTGCAGGTATTCAGCCAGAGAACGAGTTGAGGGAAGCTTCTCACCTGTAAGAAGCTTCCCTTTTCTGATTTCATCCCGAATATATTCATAAATCTGTAGATAGAGACATTTGCTGGTCTCATCCGACAACTGAATGGTCAATTCCGTCATGTCATTTATTTTCCTTCATCTTGGCAAGAATCATATCCTTTATATCCCGCGCCTTATCCTTCATACGGCTGTTTGCCGCAGGGGACGTGATAACCATGGAAATAAGCTTGGACGCCGTATCGAGCTGGCCGTAATCCATAGCAAGAACCGACACCAGAAACTCCAATGTAATCTCATCCATTCCGCACATCGGGTAGTCTTCCGTCTGTCTTGCCGAAAGAAAGCCTTCCAGCGCCTTTTTTAAAAATTCTACCTCCTGCTCTTTGAGCTCTTCACATTTCTTTTGGATTTCCGGCGTATCCTCAGCCGATAAGCTTTCCTGCCAGCTTCTAAGAAGCCATCCGGTCTTTAAGCATATGTAAGCCTTTTCACTTGCTTTTGCATTCTTTACAATGGCATTGGCAAGGCAAAGCTTATAGCGGTACAGCGCCTCCTCGTAGCTGTATGTCTCCTGTTCAGCAATATTTGCCTGAAACGCCTTGGAAATCTTCTCCTGAATCTCCTTAACCTGAGTCTGGGTAATCGTTGGGAAAAATCTTGCAAGCGCGGAATATCCACAGCCGGGACAGACAACCGGATCGTATTTAAGCGGTTCAATATTCTCATATACCGGACGAAGATCCGTATCTGTGCGGACCACCCTTGCACGCCCTGACCTTAAAGTTCTCACTTTAAGCTTCCTGCCGCATACCGGACAGTCAAACCCCTTATCAAACAAAAAATCCGTTTCCTTGATCACCGGAGCCGCCGCTGCCTGCTTCTTTTCGGCTTCCTTAGCTTCTTTAGCTCCCGGCTTCTCGTACAAATCCATCCCCTCCAAATTTTTCAGGCCCATTTCTCCTAAACCATCTAATAACCCTGACATTTTAAAACCTCCATCCTTTAAACCTTTGGCAGTACATAGGAACTCTTTAAGGACACAATCCGGTTAAATACCAGCGCTCCCTCTTTGGAATCCTTTGCGTCCACGCAGAAGTACCCCTGCCTTACAAACTGAAAACTATCATATGCTTTCGCGTCCCCAAGCGCCGGTTCTAAGCGGCATTCTGTAAGCACCGTTAAGGAATTGGGATTTAAATTCAGACTTCCGTCCTCGTTGTACACGCCCTTTTCCTCATCGATGATATTCTCATATAATCTTACTTCCGCCTTTACGGACTCTTTGGCAGGAACCCAGTGAATGGTTCCCTTTACCTTACGTCCTGTAAATCCGGTTCCGCATTTGGTTTCGGGAGCATAGGTACAGTGAACCTCGATGACCTTGCCGTTTTCATCCTTTACACAGCCGGTGCAGGTGACAAAGTAAGCGTTCATCAGGCGCACTTCATTTCCCGGGAACAGCCGGAAATACTTCTTAGGCGGTTCCTCCATGAAATCCTCACGGTCAATATAGAGCTCTCTGCCAAAAGGAACCTGACGGCTTCCCATCGCTTCGTTCTCTAAATTGTTCGCCACCTCCAGCATTTCTGTCTTATCTTCCGGATAATTATCTATGATCAGCTTGACGGGGTCAAGTGCCGCCATCATGCGGGGACGTTTCAGTTTCAGATCTTCCCTGATGCAGTATTCCAGCATCGCATAGTCTGCTGAAGAGTTGCTCTTGGAAACTCCGCACAGATCTACAAACATCTTAATGGATTCCGGCGTAAATCCTCTTCTCCGAAGAGCGGCAATGGAAACCAGCCTGGGGTCATCCCAGCCGTCCACGATGCCTTCCTCCACCAGCTTTTTAATATATCTTTTTCCAGTGACCACATTGGTCAAGTACATCTTGGCAAACTCAATCTGCTTGGGCGGATTGGGATATTCCAGCTCCCTCACTACCCAGTCATACAAGGGTCTGTGATCCTCAAATTCCAGCGTACAGATGGAATGCGTGATTCCCTCAATCGCATCCTCTATTGGATGGGCAAAATCGTACATGGGATAAATGCACCACTGATCTCCTGTATTATGATGACTCATATGCGCCACGCGGTAAATAATCGGGTCGCGCATATTAATGTTGGGAGAAGCCATATCGATTTTGGCGCGGAGCGTCTTCTCTCCATCCTTAAATCCGCCATTTTTCATCTTCTCAAACAGCTCCAGATTCTCTTCCACGCTTCTGTCCCTGTTGGGATCATCCTTACCGGGTTCCTTAAGGGTTCCCCGGTATTCCCGCATCTGCTCCGGGGTAAGGTCGGACACATAAGCCTTTCCCTTCTTGATCAGCTTTACTGCACCCTCGTACATCTCTTCAAAATAATTGGATGCAAAGAACAGCCGATCCTCCCAGTCTGCTCCAAGCCATTTGATGTCCGCTAAAATAGAATCCACAAACTCCGTCTTTTCTTTGGTTGGGTTCGTGTCGTCAAAACGCATATTAAATTTACCGCCATACTGCTTAGCAAGCCCATAATTTAAGAGAATACTCTTGGCATGCCCGATATGAAGGTATCCGTTGGGCTCCGGCGGAAAACGGGTATGCACGGTGTCGCATGCGCCTTCCTCCAAATCCCTGTCTATGATCTGCTCAATAAAGTTTCTGGAAACTGCCGTCTTTTCCTCTGCATCCGCAAGCTCTGCACTTTCCTTATTTAACTCTGTCTCACTCATCCCGCTGTCAACCTCCGCATAATATATTATCATAGCACAATGACCCAAAATTATAAAGAAAATTTTCGCCTAAATAATACTTATGATTTCCCGTCCCAGTTCCGGAACATACTTACTTTCAAAAACTTCTCTCGGCATGGGTCTGTCAAAATAATACCCTTGAATCAACCCGATATTCATCTCCGATAAAATCTCATACTGATTCCGGGTTTCCACGCCCTCGATGCACAGATTCACTCCGATTGCCTCCGCCAGGTCTCCTACCATCTTAATAAAAGATTTGGCGTAAGCGTCTCTCTCCAGATCCCGGACAAAGCTCTGGTCTACCTTGATCACGTCAAAAGGAATCTCCCTGATATGATTTAAGGAAGAGTAACCGGTTCCAAAATCATCAAGTGCAATCCGGACTCCAAGCTTTTTGATATTGTCAAGGATTTCCTTCATGCGCTCCATATCGTTAATTGCAAGGCTTTCCGTTACTTCCAGAGTCAGGTTTTGGGGATTCAGCCCCGAATCCTTCACGGTCTGTTCAATGATCTCCACAATATCCGACTGCAGAAGCTGAACCACCGACAGATTCACGTTTACTTTGTAATCCGGATGCCCGTTATCGTTCCAGCTCTTGCAGTGCCTGCATGCTTCCCGAAGCACATAATTACCGATAGGATTAATCAACCCTAAGTACTCCGCTAAGGGAATAAACTCCGACGGCGGTATGAACCCTAATTCCGCATTGTTCCACCGGATCAGCGCTTCCGCGCCCGTACAGGGCAGATTCTTATGCTTCACATCGATAATCGGCTGATAAAACACCTCAAATTCCTGATACCCTCTTGCCGTGGCATCACGCATATTCTTTTCCATGTCAAGCCTCTTGCCCGACTTGGTTCCCATGCTGTCCGAATACTTTGCCACGCGGCTTTTACCTCGTTTTTTTGCCTCGTACATGGCAATATCCGCTTTTTTGATCAGGTCGTGGACAGAGTCCCCGTTATCGGGATAGTCCACCACGCCCATGCTCATGGTGCAGTAATAATCCGAATCCTTGAGAAACCACGGCTTCATAAAGATTTCCCGGATGGCTGCGATAATCTTTTCACGTCTGTCCATCTGCCCGGGCGGGATAATGATCACAAACTCATCTCCGCCCACTCGATAACAGGTGTTTTCTATTCCTTCAATTCTCTTTAAGCTGTTGGAAATCGCCTTTAGGAGCACGTCTCCATACTGATGCCCCAACCCGTCATTAATGTGCTTAAAATCATCCAAATCCAGATAAAGCAGTTCGCCCCTGCTCTTTTCTTTTTCGGCTTCCTCCACGTATTTTTCAAGATCCCTCTCACAGCAGATTCGATTGTAAAGCCCTGTCAAAAAATCCGTATACTCCTGCTGCTCCGCCTTTTTCTGGTATCCCTTCTTTTCGGTAATGTCATATAAGGCACACAAAAGCGCCAGACTGCCGTCAATCCATCTGATATTGGTATAATACAGGTCATACCAGCGTTCCTGACCGACATGATAAATCTCACTGATTCCGTTTTCCTTATGGATATTCTTATCTAAAAGTTCATTCAGGCTTCCATCCGCCAATTCCTTTTCAAAATCCGTGCACATGCTCTTGTTGGCAAACAGACTCTCCCCGGTGATGGTGCTCCGCACATAAACGGCGGCTCCGATATGATTCAAAATCGTGTCCAGAGAAGCATATGAATCCGCCAGAGAGCTTTTCTGTTTATTCCGGTTCAAAATGCTTTGAAGAATCTTTACGGAATCATTGACAAACTTAATCTCATCTAATTCCCATACCCGCTCTTTCACCTTTTCGCCAAAATAGACATAACGGCTGATCTCGTCACTGCTCCTTATAGGGACAATGATCACTGACTTTAATTCCAGACTGTTTAATTCTCTGCGCTCCTCTTCCCCTATCATAGCGTTTCCAGAAAGCACAAGCGTCTTTTCCGTCTGGAAAAAGGAAGGGCAATCGTATTCCCTGCCCGTCTCCGCTTCCGCCGCGCTGCCGGTTCTGCTCCACCCGGCAATCAGTTTCAGGGTCTTTGCATCTTTGCTGATCTCACACACTGCTCCCGTGCTGATCAGCAGATAGTTCCCCACAATGCTCAAAAGCCGGTTCATGACTGCCTTAGAGGACTCCTCGTTCTCTAAGAGCTGCACCACCTCGGTAAGTGCCTCCGCGCGTTTTAAATTCTCTCCCATTTCCAGCTCGGAGTCACGGCTCTTCCGGCTCTCCGCTCTTGCGCTCAGCATCGCGCCTTTATAGTGAATCAGCGCATCCGTAATCTCATGCAGTGCATCCACCACTTCCGCAAACTGCTTTTCACTTATGGTTCCTTCAAAACCGGAAAGAGGCTCCTTTTCGTAATCCTGCGTATCCGTAACGTCAGAAAGCACACCACAAATAAGCCAATTGATAAGCGGTTTCCCATCCATTCTGGCGGAGATTACCGCCAGACGCAGATTGGGGTATGCCGTTGTCTCAATCGCCTGATCTTCCAGCGTGCTTTCCGATACCCGCAGCAGCATACTCTGCAGCTGCTCTTTATCTATAACCCTCTTAATTCTATCCCTATCTTTTGAGTTGCCGCCAAACTCGGTGATTGGATTTCCTTTGCCGTCCACACAGCAGATAAATACATTTGCTATGTCACAAAAGTGCTCCTGCCACCGACTAAGCTCTTTCCCTTCAATGAGACTTTGAATCAGCGGCGCCGTATTCCGGTGATGCACCGTCCTTTCCATATCGCTCATTTAACCGTACTCCTCCTGCTCCCCTATGCATACCCTGTAAGTTACAACTTACGGCTTACAGCCTGTAACCTACATCTTGTAACCTACATCTTGTAACCTACAGCTTGTAACTCACAGTTATTCATCAACACTGTAGTTGGGCGCTTCCTTGGTAATATGAATATCATGCGGATGGCTTTCTTTCAAGGAAGCCGCCGAAATCTTCATAAAACGCCCCTTTTCCTTTAGTTCCTCAATCGTACCCGTTCCGCAGTAACCCATTCCGGAACGGAGACCGCCCATAAGCTGAAATACCGTGTCCTCCACGGTTCCCTTATAAGCGACGCGCCCTTCCACGCCCTCCGGCACAAGCTTCTTGGCATTCTCCTGAAAATACCGGTCCTTGCTTCCGTTTTCCATAGCGGAAATGGAACCCATTCCCCGGTATACCTTATATTTACGTCCCTGATATAATTCAAAGGTTCCGGGACTCTCATCACAGCCTGCAAAGATGCTTCCCATCATGCAGACATTTCCGCCTGCCGCAATCGCCTTGGTCATGTCCCCTGAATACTTGATTCCGCCGTCTGCGATAATTGGAATGCCAAATTCTTTTGCCACGGAATAAGCATCCATGATCGCTGATATTTGCGGAACGCCGATTCCCGCTACCACACGGGTGGTACAGATGGAACCGGGGCCAATGCCTACCTTAACCGCATCCGCGCCCGCCTTGATCAAATCCCTTGTTCCCTCTCCGGTGGCTACGTTTCCTGCGATTACCTGAAGCTCCGGATACTTGCCCTTGATCATGGACAGACAGCGGAGTACATTCTCAGAATGCCCGTGTGCGCTGTCAAGAACGATCACGTCCACCTTGGCATCCACCAAAGCGCCTACCCGGTCGAGCACATTTGCGGTAATTCCCACGCCTGCGCCGCACAAAAGGCGCCCCTGCTTATCCTTTGCCGAAAGGGGATATTTGATGGTCTTTTCAATGTCCTTGATGGTGATAAGCCCCACCAGATTATAATCGTCATCTACAATGGGAAGCTTTTCCTTTCTTGCCTTTGCAAGGATCTGCTTCGCCTCGTCCAAAGTAATTCCCTCCTTCGCCGTAATCAGCCCCTCGGAGGTCATGGATTCTTTAATCTTTTTGGTAAAGTCTGTCTCAAATTTCAAATCACGGTTTGTAATGATTCCTACAAGCTTTCTGCCCTCCGTAACCGGCACCCCTGAAATGCGGAATTTTGCCATAAGCGCATCGGCATCCGCAAGGGTATGATCCGGCGTCAGGGAAAATGGATCCGTAATGACGCCGTTTTCCGATCTTTTCACCTTATCAACCTCTTCTGCCTGAGCTTCAATGGACATATTCTTATGAATAATGCCGATTCCTCCCTGCCTTGCCATAGCAATTGCCATCCTGTGTTCGGTAACCGTATCCATCCCCGCGCTCATCATGGGAATATTCAGCTTAATCTTTTTTGTCAGCCATGTGGTCAAATCCACCTCATTGGGGACAATCTGCGAATAAGCCGGCACCAGCAGCACGTCATCAAAGGTAATCCCTTCTCCTATTATCTGACCCATTATCTCTCCTCCTGTGATTTATCCTTCCATTATCTCTCGTCTCAATCTTTAAATACCTTTCTAGGGGCAACCATAGTGATCGCCTGAATCATCTCCTCGTTAGGCTCGATGATCACCTTTTTTTGACCATCATAATAAAAAACATACCTGCGATCCGGCTGTTTTTCCTCTCCGGAACTGTAATCTACGGTTTTATCCGTTCTGTTTTTGTAATTGTCAAGGTGCCAGGACTTTATCGGCGCAAGAATTTCCATCTTTTCAATGTCAAACACCGCCGCGCGTTTCCGTTTGCTTTTGGCAAGAACCTTGTCCACAGTCAGCTCCTTGTCCACATAGAGATATTCATATTCCAAGTCAGCATTCAAATTCACAAAATATGCCGCCACCCCGAATAGAATCCCGACTATCATTGCCGGTATCAAAAACAATCCCAGCAGGATAAAGCACACCGCCAGAATAATGGTCAAAAATTTGAGCAATGACATGTATGCTGGCGTTTTTCGTTTTACCAGCCATTCCACATATGTTTCGTTCATACTTAACCTCCATCCAGATTACTGTAAAATTAATCATAGTATATTTTCTGGAAACTTTCAAGTCATATCGGACAGCCAAAAAAGCATTTCTAATATTTTAATAAATGTTTATTTATTTTTTAGAGATATTCATTTTCCTGCCATTGACACCCTTTTCCAAAATAGCTATGATGTAGATTATGGGTCTTGCCCGGCGCGGACGGTCAGGGAAGATTCCCATTACAACGAAACGGCAGGGAAGGAATGCATATGAGCCAAACAGAAAAAGAACCCAAAATTACTCAGGGAGTACAGGATGAAATCCGCCAGCAGCAGCAAAAGCTGAAGGGCAGGCCTTTCAAGGAAAAACTGCAGTATTTCTGGTATTATTACAAGATTCATACCATCGTGATCCTTGCCGTAATCTTTTTCGGAATCACTTTAATCCACGACATTACTTCCGCCAAGGACTATATTTTTTACGGCGTTATGCTCAATGCCGTCCAGCTCTCTGAGGAGGGCATGGAAAATGCTTTCAGCGAATACGCCGGACTGGATGCAGATACCTACGAGTGCTTTATCGACACGTCTTCCACCTTATCCTACCGCACCGCGACCCAGTACGATATGGCAACTTCCCAAAAGCTGATTGCCCTTGTCCAGACCAAGGATTTAGACGCCGCCGTTTTTGATTCGGAGGTTTATAATAATTATGCAAATAACGGTTTATTTTTGGACTTGTCCACCGTTTTTACAGCAGAGGAGCTCCAAAAGTACGAGGACTATCTTTACTATATCGATAAGGCGGAGGTTGACCGCGCAGACGAAGATACGGACTATGTCAATGAGGATCTTCTCTCTTCCGCCGAGAGCGCAATGCTTTCCAATGACGATGTTCTGAAAGAGGCGGAAACGCACCGCCACCCGGAGAACATGGAACAGCCCATTCCCGTAGGAATTTTTATTGAAGATTCTCCTTTTGTCCAAAAATCAAAAGCTTATGATATTTTAAAGCCGGTGTACGGCATTTCCGCCACCACCACACGGCTTGATACAGCCAAAAAATATCTGGAATTTCTCTGGGATGAACAGATTGATTTTGCGTCCATGCAGGAAGAGCCGCTTCCCTGACGGCGAAACTGTGCACCGTGCGGGGGATTGCGGCTCTTTAAAATTTCGAGATAAGATTATAACTGCGACAACACAAAAATATCATAAATTGCTTTGATTGCTTCCTCAAAATCATCATCCGCCACGCCGATAATGACATTTAATTCGCTGGAACCCTGGTCAATCATCTTCACATTCACATTGGCGTGCGCCAACGCTGAGAAGATTCTTCCCGCGGTTCCCCTTGTGGACTTCATTCCCCTGCCCACCACTGCAATCAGGGCAAGATCCGATTCAATATCTATGCTGTCGGGATCTGCCAGCCTGTGAATGGCGGACACCACCTTCTGTTCCTTGTTAATAAACTCATCCTGATGGACAAACACCGTCAGGGTATCAATCCCGGAGGGCACATGCTCAAAGGAAATGCCGTAATCTTCAAAAGCCTGTAAAACCTTCCGTCCAAATCCGATTTCAGAGTTCATCATTGCTTTCTCGATATTGACAGAACAGAATCCCTTTTTGCCGGCGATTCCCGTAATCACATATTTCGATTTCTGGCAGGTGCTCTCCACAATCCATGTGCCTGCATCCTCAGGCTTATTGGTATTGCGGATATTGATGGGGATTCCCTCTCTTCTCACCGGAAAGATGGCGTCCTCATGGAACACGCCCGCCCCCATGTAAGACAGCTCCCGAAGCTCCCGGTAAGTGATGGTTTCAATGGCTTCCGGGTTGTTTATAATCCTTGGGTCTGCAATCAAAAATCCGGACACATCCGTCCAGTTTTCGTAGACGTCCGCCTTCGCCGCCCTTGCAACAATGGCTCCCGTAATATCCGAACCGCCTCTGGAAAAGGTCTTTACCCTGCCGTCAGCATAAGCGCCGTAAAATCCGGGAACAACGGCGCAGTCAGCCTCCTTTAGGCGCTCGCGCAAAATCCGGTTGGTAGTTTCCGCATCAAAATCCCCGTTTTCATCAAAACGGATTACCTGTGCGGCGTCAATAAATTCGTACCCCAAAAACGCCGCCATGATAATACTGTTTAAATATTCTCCTCTGGAAGCGGCATAGTTTTCGCCTGCTTTTTCCTGAAACTGCTTATCAATCTCCTGAAACTCATCTTTAAGGGAAAGGGACAATTGCAGTCCGTCAATAATCTCCTGATACCTCTCCTCTATCGCCTTTAATTCTTTGGAATAATCTTCTCCCGCTTCCGCTAAATGATAACAGCCGTAAAGCATATCCGTAACCTTGGTATCCTCCGGAAAGCGTTTACCGGGAGCGGAAGGAACCACGTATCTTCTCTCCTTATCTCCATGGATAATATCTGCCGCCTTCCGGAACTGTTCCGCGCTTGCTAAAGAACTTCCTCCGAATTTCACAACCTTTTTCATTTTTCTGCTCCTCTTTTATTCTTTTTCCAGAAGCCTGTCAATCAGTGTATGCCCTATTGCAACGTAGCTTCCGGCTTCTGCTTCTCTTTCATTGTAGTTCCATGTTTCGCTCTTAGGCGCACTGCTGTCATATAAAAGATACGGCACGCTTTCCGAAGTGTGCGTGCGCACTCTGATAGGGGTCGGATGGTCGGGAAGAACCAGCAGACGGTAATCTATGCCCTCCTGATCCAGCGCTTTGGTGAGCGGTCCGATCACACGCTGATCCAGATATTCAATTGCCTGCACCTTCTTTTCCACACTGCCCTGATGCCCCATCTCGTCCGGAGCTTCCACATGTATGTAAACAAAGTCATAGTCTCCCTTAAGGGCAGTAAGCGCCGCCTGCACCTTTCCCTCATAATTGGTGTGAAGTCCGCCGTTGGCGCCTTCCACCTTCGCAACGCCCATTCCCGCGCCTGCCGCTATTCCTTTTAGCAGATCCACCGCCGACACCATCATGCCCTTTACGCCATTCTTTTCCTCAAAGGAAGAGAGCGCCGGTTTGGTTCCCGCTCCCCAGAACCAACAGCAGTTTGCAGGGTTTAACCCCTTCTTTCTGCGTTCCACATTGATAGGGTGGTTCACCAAAATCTCATAGCTCCTTTTCATCATAAAAAGAAGCTGCTTATCCTCCGGCAGATACGGCTCGATCACCTGCCCCAGCACGTCGTGGGGCTGAGACAGCTCAATCACGCTGCCCTGATTCCAGATCAGACAATGGCGGTAGCTTGTTCCCACATAAAATTGATAAGTATCGTTTTGAAGTTCCTTTTTTACCGCTTCCAAGAGTACTCCGCACTCTTCGGTGGGAATTTCTCCTGAACTGTGGTCTATGATCGTCTTGCGCTCAAAAGGCTCCTCCCCCTCCGAGAGGGTCACAATATTGCATCGAAGCGCCACATCCGTATCCTTCATAGGAACGCCGATGCTCAACGCTTCCAAGGGCGAACGCCCTGAATAATATTTCTTGGGGTCATAGCCCAGCACCGAAAGGTTCGCCGTGTCGGAACCCGGCTTCATGCCCTCCGGAATAGTGTGCACCAGCCCAATTCTTGAAAGCTTGCTGAGCCTGTCAAGGGCAGGCGTATCCGCATACTCCAAAGGCGTCTTGCCGGAAAGCGCTTCAATAGGCTCATCCGCCATGCCGTCACCCAAAACTACCACATATTTCTTTTTTTTCATTTTATTCCTGACTCCTCTTTTTCATTATCTGTTTATTCTTCAATACGGATACGGCTGATGATTCCCACCTTTTCCGCCTTTTCGTTAAATTCCTTTTCGGTCATCACGTCCGTCACAAACGCAAACTCTCCGGGCACATCCGCTTCAATTACCTCCGCCCGCCCAAATACATGCAGAGCCTCATGATCCTTTTCCGACGAAACCCGTACAAAAAACCGCCGGCTTGCCTTTTCAATTCCCATAAGCTCCACATCTTCATTATCCCAAAAGCACATGATCACCTTGCCGATATGCCTTGCACAGTCCACCACATCCGATACCACCGCGCTTGCCGTGGGCAGTTTTCCGGCTCCTCTTCCGTAGTACATGGAATCTCCCAGCATATTCCCATGCACCCATACCGCGTTAAACACATCGTTTACCATGGAAAGCGGATGGTCGATGCTGATGAGAAAAGGCGCCACCATAGCGTACATATCGCCGTCTTTCTCCTTGCTCAGCGCAAGCAGCTTGATGGTCTTCCGCATTGCCTTTGCATAAATAAAGTCCCTGGGGGTAATCTTTGTGATTCCTTCTGTATAAATATCCTCATACTTTACATTCCGGCAGCACATCAGAGATGAGAGTATTGCAATCTTGCGGCAGGCGTCATAGCCTTCAATATCCGCCTCCGGGTTTCTCTCCGCATATCCCTTTTCCTGCGCTTCCTTTAAAACAGCGTCAAAATCTGCCCCCTCCCGTTCCATCTTGGTCAAAATATAGTTGGTGGTTCCGTTTAAAATGCCGGTGATGGCGTCAATCTTTTCTGCCGTCAAAGAATAATTGAGCGGCCGGATAATGGGGATTCCCCCTCCCACGCTTGCCTCAAACAGATAGTTGCACTTATGCTCATGGGCAATCTGAATCAGCTCCGGTCCGTGCAGCGCAACCAGCTCCTTGTTGGAGGTACATACACTTTTTTCCAGCATAAGCGCCCTCTTGGTAAAATCATATGCAGGCTTGATTCCCCCCATGGTCTCACAGATAATCTTGACCTCCGGGTCATTTAAAATCAGCTCTATATCATGAACTACCTTATCCTCATAAGGATCGCCCGGGAAATCCCGCAGATCCAAAATATATTTAATATGCAGTTCCTCTCCTGACTTCTTGTTAATCTCATGCTTATTCTTTTCGATTACTTCCACAACACCGCTTCCTACCGTGCCGTATCCTAAAACCGCTATCTGTATCATGTTGTCTCCTCCATTTTCTTTATTCTTTTGCCAATATCTTGACATTTCGGACGCCCTTTTGCTGTTCCATGGTTTCAAGCATTTCCGATACGTTCCCTGTTGTGGGGAGCACCTGAACGCTTAAGCTTAAGGACGCCACTCCGTTAATGGGAATACTCTGATGGATCGTGAGGATATTTGCCCCAAACTGCGCCACAATCTTAAGCACATCCGACAAAAGCCCCGGCTCATCCTCCATCTGAAAGGTTAACGTAATGGTAGTCCCCTGCGCATTGTCATGAAATTGAAAAATATCATCCTTGTACTTATAAAAGGAGCTTCGGCTGATTCCGACCTTGTCCGCCGCCTCGTTGATGGTGTGCGCCCGCCCCGTATCAAGAAGCTTTTTGGCCTCCACCACCTTAAGGAGCACCTCCGGCACCGCCTGCTCCTTCACCACAAAATATCTGGTTCCCATTCCTGCACCTGTCTTTTCAAAAGAACACTCATAGATTCCGCCTCTCACGGCAAAAATATACCTTTCGGCGCACAAAAGCCCGCGAATGTTCTTCTATCGCGGACACTTGTTTGTTGCCGATGGATATTGTATCACAGTGAGACAGGGATGGCAAGTGGTTTTTGTTTAGAGGTATTATCAATTGACCCTAATTACAAAAGTTCTGTTTCCGCCTGTAAAAAATTATGTTATGATAATAGTCATACGCGAACGCGCAGCCAGTCAGAAAGGATTATCGAGATGGATCAAACAGAAATCACTTTACTTATCTTCCTTATTCTCAGCTTTATCCTTGCATGGATTCCTGCAATAAAACTGCGTCCCGTTTATGAGCGCAGGCTGAAACGCTCACGCCTGAAATTTCTGCTTTCCCTGAATCGGCTGATGGATAAGCTTATGTTTTTGGTTCACGCCCTTTGTTGGGGCATCCTGCTTCTTTTGATGGCGGGAGTTTATCTTTTGGTCCGATGATAAAAATTACCAGCCGCTTAAAATTCATCCAAGGAGAAGCATCATGTTGATTACCGATTATCAAGAAAAGTACAAAGAACAAATCATACAATTAATTTTAACTATCCAAAATCAAGAAGCCGGCATTAACCTGTCCCTTGACGAACAGCCTGACCTGCGCGACATAGATTTCTTTTATACAAAAAACGGCGGTCATTTTTGGCTTGCCGTTAACGAACAGGATGAAGTAATCGGAACCATCGCCCTTATGAATAAAAAGGGCGGGGTTGGTATTCTGAAAAAGTTTTTTGTGCGCTCAGACTGCCGCGGTCAAAAAATCGGCTTACAATTATACTCATCACTGTTGAATTTTTGCACCCATAACAACATAAAGACGCTGATTCTCGATACTCCGGCAGTTGCGGCGGCATCACATAGATTTTATGAAAGGAATGGTTTTGTACAAATTACCAGAGACAATCTGCCTATTCCTTATGATTTTCCTGATAGAAATTCCTACCTGTATTTAAAACGGATTTGAATTTAATATTGTTAAATTTCGCGCTTATTCCTTCCGTTTGTTGATAATCTCCATTATGGCATCCATCCCCTTTTGACTCGGCATATGTCCGCAATTTTCAATCACCTGACAGGTGACATAAGGATTTTTTATCTCTTTTGTAAACTCCATAATCGATTTCGTTGATGCCACAATATCCGTACTTCCCTGCAAGATTCTATAAGGCAGCTTTACCTGTTTTAATGCACTCCGCAAGTCAATTTGAAATAACTCTTCCATCAAACTATCGTATACCCCTCGCCGGACAATATTCTCAATGCTTTTTCAAAGTTGACCTCCTTAGTCAAGATGTAATCCGTATTATAGGTCGATACCGCAAAAATACCGATTCCATTTTCAGCCATCAGCCCTGCTATTTTGGACAAAATCCCAATCAGCGAAAAATCCAAAATCCCCTGTATCCGAAATGCTCTCCAGCCGTCATCCCGCTCCGTCACATTGGATGGGACATGTTCTACGGCACAGACCAGAGAATTTTCTTCGTCAGTTTTTCCCACAAAACAAAATTCCGCGTTAAAGTCAACCTCAGAATAATCAGTCACCTTACATACGGAAAAAACATTTTCCAATATCTTAATTTCCATATTGTCATCCCCATTTCTAAAAAACACTGAATACAGTATAGCACAAACCAACGAGATATGATAAACTAATTTATCAGGAGAAGCAGTCAACATCATTGCAGACAGCACTCGATAATTGCTTGCTGGAACAGATGCAGAAGCAGATACAGAAGCAACGGCAGCATCAGATGCCAAAGCAGATAAAATTCTCCCAAGAGGTTTAATAGGATGAAAGACAGCCAGAATAAGAATATTATGGGCGAACAAATAAAAAGTGCGCTCTCTGATGCTTTGCAGACCGGTGATTTTTCGCTCTTAAACGAACTTGTGTCACAGACCGTCACCGATGCGTTAACTGACGCTGGAAAAAATATTGCTGACAATTTTTTCACTCAGCAGGAAAAAAGAAACACCGTAAATCCAAAGGAAAGCCGGAGCAAGAGCCGTACTGTCTCCGCTCCCCCGAAACAGGCTCCAAAACTTGTCCCCGCAAAATTTAATCAGGTGGGAAATGTTTCCAACGTCCTTTATCAGGTGTTCGGCGGAATCGGCTTAGGGATTTCTTCCATAACCGCCTTTTTCCGGCTGTTTGCAGCACTTGCCGGAGGCACTACTCTGGCAGGATGGATTATAAATCTTCTGTTTATCGCAGGCTTTTTTGGCATGATACACCATGGTGTAAGCCAAAAAAACCGCCTGTTACGCGCCAAACGCTATATCCAGCTTTGCGGCGGACGGATGTACGGTCAGATTGAAACTCTGGCAAGAGACACCGGGCGGAGCATTCGTTTTGTGGTCAAGGATATTCATAAGATGCTGAGCCTTGGCATGTTTCCCGAAGGGCATCTGGATGAAAAGAAGACTTGTTTTATGCTGAATGATTCCATTCACCAGCAATATCTTGAAGCCGAAAAAGCCCGTCTTATGCGGGAGAGGGAGCAGATTCCGGAGAAGTCTTCCGCAAAGAGCCAGCAAGCCGTTTCCCCCTCTGCCGAACAAGGCGTTTCACCAAAGCAGTCCGGTCAGATGAGCGACCAGCAGGAAAGCGAGCTCAATACCATGATTGCGGAGGGAATGGAATGCATCCGCAAACTGCGGGAGCTGAATGAGCAGATTCCGGGAGAGGTGATCTCCGAAAAGCTATACCGCTTGGAAAATCTTCTGAAAGACATTTTTGACAGTGTCCGGGAGCATCCGGAACAAATGCACCGGATGCACAAAATGATGGATTATTATCTTCCTACCACTCTGAAACTGGTGGAATCTTATGAGGATTTTGATAAAGTCAGCATGCCCGGTCCGGAAATTATCGCCGCAAAAGCGGAGATTGAACGCACCATGGATATTATTAACCACGCCTTTTCAGAACTGCTCAGCAACCTGTTTCAGGATGCCGTGCTGGATGCCACTACTGACGCACAGGTTCTGCAGACTATGCTTGCAAGGGAAGGGCTTACCGGAAACAAAAATTTCTCAGCGGATTTTGCGGCGGAATTTTCTGATAAATCATAATATATTAGGAGGAAATACCCATGAACAACGATTTTGATTCTATGATAAAGGAAGCGCCCTCCCTCACGTTGAATCCTTTTGGAGCAGATGCGCCGAACACCCCAGCCGTCCAAGGGCAGACGATGCCCATAGCGGAGGAATCTCCCAAGATTCCCGAGCCTGAGCTGACGCCTGAGGAACAAAAAATGGTAAACGATTTTGCCACGCAGATTGACATCACCAACACGCAGATGGTTCTTCAATACGGCGCAGGCTGCCAAAAAAAGATTGCGGACTTTTCCGAGAGCGCCCTGAACAATGTGCGCACTAAGGACATGGGGGAGATTGGACAAATGCTCACCAATGTTGTCGCTGAACTAAAAGATTTTGATGAGGAAGAAGAAAAGGGATTCCTCGGGCTTTTTAAAAAGGGCAGCAACAAGCTGGAGAACATGAAAGCGAAATATGACAAGGCGGAAACAAACGTCAACAAAATCTGCAAAGTTATGGAAGACCACCAGATTACACTTTTGAAAGACGCTGCCATGCTGGACAAAATGTACGAGCTGAACCTGAATTATTTCAAGGAATTGTCCATGTACATCCTTGCCGGAAAGCAAAAACTTGAATATTCCAGAAATACGGAGCTTCCCGCCCTGCTTGCAAAGGCGGAGCGGAGCGGCCTGCCGGAAGACACTCAGGCTGCAAAGGATTATGCAGCCATGTGCGAACGCTTCGAAAAGAAGATTTACGACCTGGAACTGACAAGAACCATCTCCATGCAGATGGCTCCCCAAATCCGTCTGATACAAAATAATGACATTACCATGTCTGACAAAATCCAGTCTACTCTGGTGAACACCATCCCTCTTTGGAAAAGCCAGATGGTGATTGCAATCGGCTTAAGCCATTCCAGCGAAGCGGCAAAAGCCCAAAAGGAAGTGACTGACATGACCAATGCGCTCCTCCGCAAAAACGCCGAGACCCTCAAAACCGCCACCATCGAGACGGCTAAGGAAAGCGAGCGCGGTATTGTGGATATCGAAACGCTGACGGCTACCAACCAGACTTTGATCAACACCCTTGATGAAGTCATGAAAATACAGGCGGACGGACGCGTGAAACGCAAAGGCGCCGAAGAAGAATTACAGCGCATTGAAGACGAGATGCGCCAGAAGCTCCTTGAGATGAGCCGCAGCTCCAAAAATACAGGGAACGGCAATTAACTCTCGGATGTGAAGAGTATAAAAAGGGCACTGGAATCGAAAGGAAAATCTCCCCAAAAATAAGGCATATCTTTATAAATTGTAAGTACCGTTGACGGGGTGGCTTGAAATAACAGTTTATAAGTTTAACCTGTGTACCTATAGGAAATAATTGAAATTACATTTTGGAAAATATATACTATATTTAAAACATAATATAGAGAAGTGGAGATCATATGGTGGCACCAAGGATTAGTAATATCGTTATTAGAAAAGAGAGTGGAGAAAAGATATTATCTATTTAGAGAAAAAGTCAAATACCCCGTAGCAAGCTGACGGGGCATCAAACTTGTAACGCAGCAA